>NZ_JBCGFC010000001.1:0-595799 GCF_038739615.1 Aeromonas sp. SER
CAGTAGCTTCTTGAGCAAAGCGGCCTTCCGTTCACTTGAATAACGAGCCATTCGACACTCTTTATCCTCCCCCGGTCTTCACTTGTAGATAGATCAGATCAGGCGACAACTATCCTGACACCGGGGGCTTCCATGGCGCCGTCGCTGAGGTTGTACCACAGCTACATGCAAGTGAATACGGGGGGGCGATTGGCGATGGTTGACGCCCGTTACCTGCCTTGGGATAGACGGGGTCGATGACCGTCAGCATCCTTGACCATGGGAGCACAGCCTCCATGCGGGCTAAGAATATATCTTTGCGGGGTTTGCGGAATTTAGCATTGAACTCGCTATCCGCGAAGGTGAGCTGGGGACTCATGCTGAACCTTACCCATGATGCCAAGTGGGGCTCATGCTCTCACGAAAAGGACTCGCCCCCCCCCCTTAAACCATGCCGTGAGGGCATGGCCTTGTCTATTTAGATGAGGAACTCGTCCAGCTGACGACCTTGCTCGAGTTGCTCAGCCAGGAACTTGGGTGTACGGCCCTGACCGGTCCAGGTTTTCTCTACGCCATTTTCAACATAACGGTATTTCGGGGGCCGAGGTGCTCGTTTCGCTTTAGCCGCAGTCGCTGCTGCTGGGGCACAGCCTACCAACTCAGTCGGGTCAATACCAGCCTGAGCCAACATCGCTTGGAACTCAGCCAGCTTTTGCTGACGTTCTGCATTGGCTGCTTGCTCTTTCTCTGCGTGCTCCAGACGCTCCAGATAAATCGATTCAATCTTCTCGTGGGCTTCTTGGAGTTGTTCCAGAGACAACTCACGCATTGCTGCACGTAGACTACGGATGTTCAACAGCACTTTCAGAAATTCACTCATAGATATCCTTAAATTAAATACGCAGGGATTGTTCTATAGCATACTAATGAGCACTGACGTGCTCAAGCGTCTTATCGTACTTGACTGCAACCGAAGTTGCGTTGTCCATCAGCAACCTTCGTTCTTTGTTTACTCAGATAAGCCATACGAAATAAAAATGCACTGAAATTTTCATCTAAGTTTCGCGCTGAATTACGGTCAAACTTGTATTGTGGATTTACAGGGAAGTTAACCAGCGTTGCATTATCAGGGTATGGGAGGCCCAACGCGCTGCACCACGCCTTCTGGATCCGAGTTCCCATGTTGTTAGCATCATAATCCCGATAATCTCCCAGGAAGGCATAAACATCTTTGTTAAACAGCAGCATCAGGTGGTAATGAGGTGATGCCGATGACTCCTGTTCCCGACACCAGATAACGGTTGGTAATGACGGAGACCCACGCCGTTTCTGACGGCAATGGTCTGCACGTAATTGGCTTTTTAGTGACTCCATAAAGCGAGTGATCACTGATGAATCTGAACGCTGTAAACAAGTCAGCGTATCCGTATCATCTTCAGGCGACTCACTAGCAAAGCGCAGATCCACACGCAGAGCATAAACACGAGGATACCTAGCCAGGGTACCGGAAACAACATCTAAGCTACGCCTTAAATAATTACTATTCATAGGGCCGTAACTATCTGTGTATAATCTAGTAAGTGCTTTCATCTTCAATACTGAATTTTTTAAGTGATTCAACATAGGAGTCCCTACCTTGGTGAATAGACACGGAGGTATAGTTATTGAATTAAATAAATAGATGTGCTTTTTGCTTAAGTAAATACACCATGCTCTGGATGCTATCCATAGTGGTACATGCTTAGAGGCATGTAGTCTTCACGCTACCCCATCGTTAGATTGCATAGCGTATATGCATCGTTAGTAGTGTGCATGGCTATGGATGTATATAATGGAGTGTGTATATATAATACATATACCGCTCTATATGTTATTTAAGCAACCTGACACACAACCTGCCCATATCTATATATACACTGAAATATATACATATGATTCCTAATTCATATGCAGTTATGATTCATCCATATATAACAACACTCTTAAGTTATTTAAGGATAGGTATCGCAATCGTTAATGCTGCATCTTACTGCATGGGTATGGAGCATATTCTTATCATCGTAATTGACTTCTCATGTCCATCAACGGTCTTTCAAAAAGTTCAACTGATGGTATCCCTAAATGGCGTCTTCCACGATACTCTACAAGTTCGTTAACATAAATCCTATCGTGAGTGCGTACTGAAGAGCGCCTAACAAGCCTAGGGTATTTTTTCCAAGATAAAGAAATATAGATTGACTGTTTCTTTTTAAAGCAAATGATATCTCCTCGAGCAATAAGAACTTCTATTGCATCTTCTAGCTTATTCAAATTACGAACGCAATGTGGTCCACTTCGTCTAATGTCACCTTTCAGAAACAGCTCATTATTCCAGTTATGAATAATCCACTCCAGTAGCTTATTAACATGTGCCTCGTCCACGAACTCCCTAGCCTCAGGTGATCTAAATATTATCAGTGCTTGATGCAAATATATTTCAGCCAGTGCAATGGCTGTCTGCATAGTTTCATGAGTCACAAGCGTGTTTCTGTAGTTTATGTTTTTAAATACATGAAGTGACGCCGCAATTCTTGACGCCTGCTCCATAAACTTTGAACCAAAATCTTTATAGTGTTCCAAATATTCCCCACGTCTCATCGCGTATTCAATGTCATTGAACTTGTCATTCCAAATTTCCTTAGCACTTTCTGTCAAATTCAGGCAATGACGCTCCTTGCCTTGTGCTATCATCTCTAGCCCTTCTTTCAGTAAAGAATCAATCCTGGAGTTAAATCTACCTAATTTAACTTTATCCTCTAGTGATGTGCTCTCATTTCTATCTTCTTGACGATAGCCAATCTCTGATTCAGGCTCACAAAGTAAAATTCGAGCATCTAATCCAGAGCTCCTCATCGCATCACCATTACTATCTCTGAATGTTCTATATATATCAGGCTGGATTTGCATGCTCAAAGTCAAACGAGCGCCTTCAATATGGACTTCATTGGCATTGGCTCTGTCAACACGTATACTTTGACCTGACCATAAAGAGTTAAACAATGCATTATCTTTCATCAGGTCACTCGATAATAGTGTCCCCGCTTCATCGGACACCAGAGCTAATGATGTATTTTTCCCTGCTAACATCGACTTCAGCTTTGCGACAGTTATATCCTCAGCTAAAATCCTCTTAACTACCGGAGCTATAGGCATAATCGCATGGTGAGTATGCCATGTCTCTATTAGAACGGGTTGCTCATCACCTTTTTTATAAATTTCATATAACTCTTTGCTTAACACTTTTTTCTTCATATTCCACAATTCTAGTTCGACCTGGTATTTCTGTTGTGCAGCTTCTACCTGCTCAGCCAAGCATTTTTCAAATTCACGGACTGGTTTCATGAGCATCTTATCGACCGTGCTTTTTCTCTCACCAGAAGCCGCTAGAATTAGAATGTAAAGTGATGCTGGTATTTTTATCTCACTTTTGGGGCTAATATCTACCAACTGCTGCGATGCGATAGCTATTACAGATAACATTTGAGTCAAGATCATAAATCTCGGGGCTTTTGTTTTATAGGCGACGACATCCAGTGGATCCCAAAGGGATTGATCTAACCGCTCAATGACAGCTTCAATGGCTCTGTGTTGATTCATTATTGACCTCCATTGCTTGACTACTTTGCGACCTAGTTGCGATCCATTGATTAACCTCGCTCTGACGCCAGCCTATCGCTGACTTGCCAAGCTTTATCGCCTTGGGAAAGCTGGGGTCGTGCCGAGAAGACTTGACATTCAACTTGTCATAAATTGTTGATCTAGCAAGGCTAATCATCTTTATAAGCTCCGGCATCCTAATGATGCAGTCTATTGCTTCTTGCATTATGTGATGTCCTTCTAACGTCTGATTGGATGAGCTCGCATTATGGTGGACCTGGGGGTAACGTGTCAGGGGGACAAATTACGGACCCAATCTTGGGCAAACACACGAACATTTATTGAACGAAATCCATATTTTGTGCGCGTAAATCGAGCAATCAACACTTACCAACATCAACTCAATCGTGTATATCCAACGATGCTTTCATCGAAACAGATCTTGAGTGTTCACAAACCGCACATACGCTCGACCACCCAGCAACGAACCCAACAGGTAAATCATGAAGACACATCCCTTTGCTGAATTTATCTACTCTGTAGAAGACACTCTTGGTCTTTGGTATAAGGCTCGGAAAACAGAGCAAACAAGTAAACGCCCTTTCGATGCGCACCGTGAACACTTTCAAAGTGTTGTTCCAGCAAAATCTGATAGAGATGAATACCGACCAAGACTAGAAAAAATATGTAGACGGCTACATGTCGGCAGTCATTTATCACCTGACATTCTTTCCAATCATGTTGATATATTGGAGAGTGTGTACATTGGTCTGGCTCGGCAACCCAATGTTGTTGAAGTATTCGCAGATGATATCAACCAGTTTTATATTGCTACCATATTAATCCCTCTAATATGTGCAGACATATTGATTTTCAAAGAGAAGGCTGATGAAAACTCCATCTACTATCATCTTAACCAGATCCTAGCAATAGAAGGACTGGTCACACTCGATGGTGAGCAGGTTAAACTCAGAAAAAGAACAGCACGAAAATATATGATTGACTATATAGATAACTATTTCACTGCAAATCGCGAGGTGCTTAAAGTCAATTATGAAAAACCTGCTTCGTTAATATTGGAACTACTAGAATACTTAGATGAACTACCTAAGAAAGGCAATCAAACATGTGTGACATTAAATCAAAAAATTGATGTGTGTAACAAGTTGTTCCTCAATAAAAACATTGAAAACTTTAGCATTCAACCAATTGCCGCAGCTTACACCGCGATTATCATCCTTCAAGATATCGATACCAAAACAAATATGTTTGGGTATTTCTGTCAAATTTACAATGCAATGTCCATAGAGGGTGATGAAGATGCTTTACAATCAAGCCTGCACGCAGCTCTTAATGAGAATTACAATGACATTGATATAAGTGAGTTTTTGGCATGTAAATATCTCAGCTATGAGCCCAAAAGACTCTTAAGCATCAAGAAGAAAAACAACTTAGACAACATTATTTATCACGCCCTTGAATTGTGTAAAACACGGTTACCATCTAACTATTTGGATATGCTAGCTCCATTCCCAACACAGGAATTATATTTGTCAAAGATGGTGTCTCTTCCACCTCAATTCGATATACCTATGGTAATCAGTGAAGATGCCATTTATTCAAAATATAAAACCGCCGCTATTGATATGAACATTATAGTGTTTGATAAAAAATCCATATTCGCTATTGCAGAACTAAAGCATAAAACTAAAAATCGAGTTGAAATGCATTATGCTCAATACACGCCATTAATCGATGCTCTGAACTGTATTAAACTAAATAATCCAGATGCGGCTTTAAAGATAGTTGAGAATGCAGTGAAGAAAAGTTACCCACTATTTGGCTTCATTAAGTATTCACTCGCAGTGCTTTACGTTGGACTCATGTATAAGCTAGAGAGAAGAAAAATAAAACATCAATCGTTAATGCAACAAGTAAATGACATTATAAATCACCAAGGGATTGTTTTCATCCCTGTAATTAGACCGTCTCATGTAACTACATCCACCAATATTTCTTGGCTTTCCGAAGATGATTATATCAAATATTCTATAATCACTGGAGATAATACTTATAACGCAATCATATTGCAGGCCATATACAGTTATAACTTCACTGTTGCACGGCACACCTCTACGGACAATAATCTAATTGATGCGAACAACTACAAATTTTTGAGAGTAAACCTTCTTGATATAAATTACGCCTCCTCGATGATCTGTCACGATTTACTAGAACGGTTTAATTCGATATCAGGAAAAATACTCGCTGGGTTAGATAAAGTGAACACGGAGTCAACACCTGAATTATTTGTAAGTGACCTAATAAGTACACACGTTATCTTACCTGAAGATTTAACTGACAACCTGATCCACTGTATAGGTGGTTCTTCACTCGGTATCTGTCTACTAGACCATTTATCGATTATATTGTTTTTATCTGTTCCTGGGGATGATGTTGAGAACATTATAGCATTGGGTAAAAATACTAAAGTTGTTGAACTATTGTTCAGGTATCAGCATTCTTTAACTAACTGAGGTTCATGTACAGGAGTCAGGGTAAAGGTCGAGGTGTTCTTGGTTCATACCGGAATTATACGGATAACAACTGGGTACGTAACTTCAGTTAACTAAGAGCAAGAACACCTTTTGATGTATGTCACTGCCAAACACATCTATGAATAATAATTTTAACATGTTTTTATTATTAGGTATATTTTCACTAGGCGAGGATGTTACAAACCATGGATTTATGCTCTGATGACATGACAGCGACCCAATCCGGCAGCATCTACTCTGGTGTATGGTTATACTTCCTTCCCTTATCCGTGAGATGCCAGCAATCTAAAAAAAAGAAAGCTCCGGATACTCTTTGATACAAATATCAAAAATATCTAAAATGTCAAACATATCACGCACAAACGAGTCTCATGTGTGCTAGTGGCTGCCGCCACAAAACCTCATATAAGGTTGCTTGAACTTTAATCTCTATGCATGGTGCATTGCGGTTATCGGACATTCTCATTACGACATTTAAAATGAACCATCTAATATCCGCCTCTCTATACTCCTATCTGTAGGAGTAATTTATTAAATTCATTTCCATCGGAAATTTTTATATGTTCCACCTTATTAAAGGCATGATCTGTACTGGCAAGTACACCCTGGAAAAATTTGATAATCCATTACCAAAAAATATTTTCAGATTTCACTGAATAATGTAGAAATGACATTAATTAACAAGCTAACTGAATTAATTTCTAATGTTTTGAGAGCCTCTGTATACTCATGCCTATAGTGTTCGCAAGGGTTATGATATCACATCCCCCTCGCACGAGTATCTCAGCATCATAATGTGGTGCAGCCCCATAAAGCTCCATTGGAAGCAAAAATGTTTTGAGCTGGGAAAAGATGTGTCCTCAAAGGTGGTCGTAATATTTGAGATCATGATCGTATCGCTCATGATATGAAAACTAGGGTGAGAGTGTTAATTTTATATGCCTCTTGCCACCAGCTGCAATGTAAGTTTCTTGATGCCTACGGTATCAACCTAGAATTGGATAAGCGACGCCTTGATGTGTTAACGCCGATACAATAACACCCCTCAATCACCGAGCGATGCCTCAAGGTAATGCGAATAACGAGCGATTGGCGATACGCGACTGGATGCCATGCTTTATTTTAGGCACAGATATTCACTTATCAGTGACAGCCGAGGATAGGAGGTCATACAACTGAAAAAGCCAGACAACAGTCTCTATCTCTCCACTCTCGGGCCTAAATAAAATACTGGACAGGTATTTACCCATCCAAATAGGTAAGTGGATGATGTTCCCGAACTTCGTCTTGGTAGATCAAGATTATCGCTTTTCCGGTCCGATTGAAAAGTAACTCAGATAGATATTATCAAGGGAGAGTAAACACATATCGCTGTGAAGCTGCTTGGGAGCGCCATTGCGGCCTCCCAAGTTATTGACCCTGGCATCGGGTGTCAGTCAGTCACAGATGCGCACTGCGAGCTGTTAAGGCGCCAGTCGTGCCACCAGTTTATCAACCACCTCCAACACCAGCTCTCTGTCCGCTGTATCGAGCTTGGCCAACTGTTGGCTGAGCACAATGCCTTGTTCGGTGGGGCGGTTGCTGGTCTCACGCAGGAAGTCTGCTAGCTCACACTCAAACAGCTGGGCGAGCTCTGCCAACCGCACTACGGTCGGCACCACGAGACCTCGCTCCATTCGGGAGACGGCTTCCATACCTATCTTTAAGTGCTCTGCCACTTGCTCCTGAGTCAGCCCCGCCTGCTGGCGTTGGCGTCCAATCGCTTTGCCCACGCTCTTGGCCAGCTCTTCAGAGTTGATGTTTGTCATACGTCCTCCAGTCAACCCTAATAGTTGACTATGGACCCTCATTGACATTAAGGACCCTTTGGGGTGAGGATCACCTCATTAGATCTAATTCAGTGAAGTAGTCACCCCAACATCGAAAGGAGTTCGACACGACCTAACCTCAACCCATCCCCTTGGTGGCATTTGACTATCAGCCCTCACCACCATTAACCCATTACGTTTACACCCGTTAGCCCGACAGGCTCGCCTCGTCGGTCAGGCATCCCTTTGCCATTTTTATTAAGGAGAGATCATGAATCGCACACTGCTTTATCCCTTGCTGCTGGCCTCTGGCCTATCACTGAGTGCCTGCAATGCAGAGTCTGCCGATGGCCCAGAATTCGATCTAGACGTGGAGTACACCGCTATTGGACGGCCTCAGATCGTCGTCACCTCGCTCAACGATCAAGTCACTATTCAGAAAGTGCTGATTAATGGCGGCAAGAGTAAATGTCGGGTGATGCTGCGCAATGACATCGGTGGTCAGCTTGGGGGGACCCATTTCCCACTCAAGCTCAATTACACCGAAAGCTGGCGGCTGGTCATGACCGAACCGTGCCGATTGAGAGAGGTCACCCTCTTTACCAATCTGGGCAATGCCTCTTACACCATTGAATAAGTCGTCTGGAGAGTGACATGACAGAAAGAATCAAACTGGCACTGTGGTGCACATGGTTATCGCTGTTTGCCTTACCAGCCTGGGCGGCGCCTGAATTCACGGTGCCAACGGTCACTCAGCGGGTACCGGCCAACATTGAGGGTACCCTCAATTTCGCCAGCATGCTGTTTTGGATAGAGACCTCGAAAGGGGAACGCATCATGCTGATGCCGCTGGATGAAGATGAGCCAAGGCTCATACCCAGGGTCAGCCAGCCGGTTGCCCTGAACGGTTTTATGCTCACCTATTCAGATGGCAGTCGTTACTTCGAGCCCTCCTTTGCCCCCGCGTCCACCGCATCAAGTACCACGTCATTTACCATCGTGAAAAATGGTGATGACAACATCGAGATCTGGCATGGGGGTGAAGTGCTGCTGCGCACCGATGAATATGACGCCATCAAACTCACGCACCGTTTGCCGCTGGCCAACGGGCAGGCGGTCTTGTTTGAGCTGCACAGTGGCGGTGTGGCATGCCCGGCGCTCTATCAGTTGGCGGTCGCTCAGACGGGGGCGCTGACCATGCTTTCACAACCCTTTGGTACCTGCAGCGATGAAGGCAAGCTGACCCCCGCCCCCAACGGTTTCACCCTCGACCTGCCCGGCAATCCTCGCCAGCGCTGGGTATGGGATGCCAACAGCTTGACGCTGCGTAAGCAGTCCTGACCACCAGCCACCACACATTCACCACCATCAGGGCACCTTCGGGTGCCCTCTTTTTTATGTCGCATTTTATTTAAGGAACGGTTCATGCCATTACCACAATCAGGGGATCACCTCGTTTCCCCCCGCACCGGTTACCAGCACCACGGTCTCTATCTGGGGGACCATCAGGTCATCCATTACCAAGGGGTCAGTGCCGGAATACATTCCGGTCAGATAGCTATCACCACGCTTGCCGAGTTTAGCCAAGGGCGGGGCTATCGCATCCAGCACCATAGCGCACGTGCCTATAACCAGGAGGAGAGTATCGACCGTGCTTACTCCCGTCTTGGAGAGGCGCACTACAGCACGCTCTTTAACAACTGCGAGCACTTCGTGCTCTGGTGCATCGAGGGCTTTCACTACAGCAAGCAGATTAATCAGCTGATTGCCACGGGGTGTATCGCACATCAGGCACTTCGCAGCGTGGCACATCAGCCGACCCTAGCAGCCCTGCCAGGCAGGGCCACCAGCACGGTACTGAACCCGTCAGCAACGACTGTGGTGACCGCTGCAGTCGGTGCGTTGCTGGGGAGCTCGGTCACCTCGCTGGCGGCGCCCTTGGCCGCCTCCTACGGCCTCTACCGCGCCTGGCGCTGGTTCAGGGATTAACGCCTCTCACATTCGATACGAAAGGACACACCATGATGACCATGCCATTTCACCTAGCAGGGATGGCCCTGCCGATTTCACCTGAGCTACCTGACTTGCTGCGCCGCGTCGTGCGGGAACAACAGCTCGACCTCACCCACCTCTCGACCCTGATCTTCAACTTTCGCTGCCCCGGCTACAGTGCCGAGACGGGTGGCGTCCATCCGGTAGAGCTGCGGCTTATTCGGGGATTACACGGCTGGGTCTTTGATTACATCACCGACTTCAGTTACCAGGGACTGGGCCAGGATGCCGAGCTCTGCAAGGAGCTCGACTTCAACCTCTCCTGCGACGAGCACTATCTGCAGGGCTGGGGACCACTGCCCGGCGTGGAAGCACGGGAGCTGTTTGCCCTGTGGCAGCGCAATTTCATTAGCTACGCCCAGTTGGGATATTTCAGCGTCACAGTCAGTGGGGAGTAGGAGGTGTGTGATGACTAACGAACTGCCGCTCTCCCATTACTCACGTCAGTGGCTGGGATTGGTCGCGGCCAAGGCTAAGCTAACCCCCACCCACAGTGGTCAGCGCTGGTTGCTGCACCTGACTCCTAGTCGCCCATATGCCCGCACCGTTACGCTGCACCTGCGCTGGTCTGGGGTGCAGTGGCAACTGCTCTCCCTCACCAATGCCGAGGATTGGCGCACCATGAGCCAGCACGTGGATGAAATCTGTGTGGACCCCACGCGTCGCTGTTTCTGGCGCTGTCAGGCTGGACCGGTGCCACTCACTGAGCAGCCCCGAGTACTGGGGCGCTTTCTGAGCGACCTGCAGCGTGCCTGCATTCATCACGGTTATCGTGTGGAGAGTGATCCCTTACCCCAAGAGGAGGCACTCGATGCCCAAACAACCGATAGCCGTTGAGCTTGAAGCGATTAATCGAGATGGCGAGACGCAGGTGGTACGTGACAGTAGCCTGACGGTTCAGGGCTACAGCGTCTACCTGCGGGCGGTGGAGGCAAGTGGCCTAGCCTTGGCTACCTGGGTAGCTGACTACGACGCTATCGGCCCAGCCTACCAACTGGCGGAACGGCTGAGTATTGCGCTGGCTATCCCGCTCACCGTGCAGGTCCCCGGATCGCTGATACCGGTGATGTGGGGACCCACAGCCGGAGCAAGAGCAAAAGCCACCACCAAGGCCAACTGAACTACCCTCAAAGTGAACCAACAACACCTCTGCATTTAGCCCCGGTATGCCTCGCGCTGCCGGGGTCTTTCTTTTTCTGGAGACCACCATGCGTTACCACAAACTCAAGGCCGGGGAATGCCCCGGCACCTATGTCGTCACCGAACCGGTGACTGAGCAAGACCTGCTGCGCATCGCCAATCAGATTGCCCGTAAACGCCTGGCCAAAGGCACCGCCATTACCAGCACCACCGAGGCCGCAGAGCGACTGCAAACCCTACTGCAAGACCGGGAGCATGAAGTGTTTGGCGCACTGTTCCTTGACTCCCAGCATCGCGTGCTGGCTTTTGAGGAGCTGTTTCGCGGCACCCTCGACAGCGCCAGCATCTACCCACGGGAGGTGGTCAAAAGGGCCTTGTTACTCAATTCCGGGGCCATCATTGCGGTCCACAATCACCCCAGTGGTGACCCAGAACCCAGTCACTCTGACCGGGTCTTTACCCAAGCCCTCAAAGAGGCCTTGGCCCTGGTCGATGTGCGATTGCTCGACCATCTGGTGGTCGGTGCTGAGGGCGTGGTGTCATTGGCCGAAAGAGGTCAGCTATGAACCAGACCTCAGGTAAAGACCACCTCACTACCCTCGATATCCTCCTCGAGCTGCGCTGCTGGCTTGCAGACAACGTCGAGATGCAGGCCGAGCCTGCTATCGTCGCTCATCTGCCCAATGGTTACCAGCTCACCCACGCTGACTGTATCGAGGCTATCGATACGCTGCTGCATCAGCTACGCCATTAGCTACTCAAAGAAGGGACAAGCACCATGCGATTACCCAATCCCTATTCCCTTGAGGAAACCCTCGAGAAGCTGCGCCATGGTCTGGCAGTCGCCAGCAACGAAGATGCATTGACGTTGCTGGAGAAGGCCGTCACCAAGGCGCGTGATGACGAGGCCTATGCCAAGCGGCTTGAAGAGACCCTGCTGCAAGGATCCACCATCGAGATCCGTGAATGTCTCAGCTGCTTTGGCGACTACTTCGAGCGCTCCCGAGACGCACCGCCCTACTACCCGCATCATGATGCCGTTAACGGCATTGATTGTGCACTCTACGCCATCCTGTTCGATGAGGCTTACCCAGACGCAGAGCAGGCACACGAATAACGCCAGCATCCCCAAACTAGGATCATCAGGTCCCACACCATGATCCGGATATCTCGACACAACCCACAAGGCCACCTCACCGAAGGTGGCCTTTTGCATTTTAAGGAACCATGCCCATGTCTGCCTTCATGATCGATCGCAAGGACTACCTGGCCTTTGCCGTACAGTTACACCGTTTTTGCAATGCTCCGATGCCACCGCACTACACCTTGGAGCTGCTGCGCTCCCTCTGGTGGAACTCACCAATGGATGTCACCAGTACCTGGACGTGGCGGGTAGACCGGCTGGTACGGCTGATGATGCTCGCCAATCGGCGGGCAGTCTGGCATCGCTATCAGCTGGGGCGTCAGCAGGAGCGTAAGGAACCACGCCAGCACCACTCGAACAAGCTGGGGCCACTTAAACCTGCGCACCGTTACCACCAGACGCCACTAACCGATAGCGAGCTGGTGGCTCTGTACAAATTCACCTGCTGCGCCCTGTACCAATCGAGTGAATGGAGCGGGAGCCCTGAGCAGGCTCCCCGTATGGTGAAGGTAATCCAGCAGTTACAGCAAGCGCTGGCGCAAGACGTGCTGACTCGACTGTCACTGTGGGAGCAAGCCCCTTGGGGAGAGATGTAATGGAGCTCTCCATCACCCTGACAGTGACAAGCTCACCACCGAGCTCAACAGCCCACCTAGCCCAACGTGTCGCCGATGACATGGCACACCTGCATCACCTTCTGGGAGATGAGGTAAGCGATGAACTGGGCATTAGCATCAGTTACTTAGTCGAACAATTTGCGCTGCTGGCAGCGGCTTACCGTGTACCAGCGGAAATGGAGAAACAACAATGATTACGTTCAACGATAGCTTTAGCCAGGCCACTTGGCTGAGGCTATTCAAGGTGTGGGAGAACGAACCGTGGGACGGCGTCACCCCGCTGCAGAGGAACTAATCCCCTCCCTGAAGGGAGGGTTCAATCATGGGCTGCCCATTCTGGCGGCTCTTTTTGTTTCATGGATAAACATCATGATCGAATTCAACGATAGCTTCACTCAGGTCGCTGTCGCTCAGGCCATGAGCGCACATGGCGATTTGCATAGGCTCATTACCTATCAGCTCACCTTCCCGACGTGGGCACACGACTATGACGAGACCGGCAAGCGCACTGGCCCCGACAAGATCAAGCCCGTGCCAACGATGCACAAGACCACGCTGTTCGTGAGTCCACTGGACATGGTGGACAACCTGCCCCGCGAGATTAACTTTGCGTGGTGGGAGCGTGAGTGCAACGACCTCGGCTATCCCGTTGGAGAGTGGCGACGCACCATTGTGGGTGCCTACTTCAACCACGGCACCAACGACAACCCAAACTGGAGCAGCCACACATGAGCATCGTCGAGCACATGACATGGGGACTGGGCACCCCGAACCTGCCCAAGCTGGGGGCTCGAGCCATTCTGCAACGTGGTTATGTTGATTTCTTGGGTGACCGTGCCGGTATGTACGGCGAGCCAGACGAGGCGTGGCGGGCCGAGTGCGACACAGTGCTGCCGCACTTCCTGCGTGAGTTAACCAAGATGGCCAAGGCATACCAGATATGCACCGACATGGACGAGGTGTTTCGCCTTGAACACAAGGGCTGGGTGTGTGAAGCCAGTCCGAGGCGCAGCTACGGCTACCTCTACCTCGACATCTACCACCCCGCTAACTAGCGGGGTGTTTGTTTCAAGGATAAGTATCATGAACAAGTTCTATCACGTGGGCACACTGGCCCGCTGTGAAGTCACCGCCCTGCTGCACACGCTGACGCACAATACAGCCGCCAATGCCGAGGGGATCCTCAACTACGTGGGCAGCAAGCTGAACCCCTACGACCCGCGCAAAGAGAAGGCCAAGGCACGGCACACATTGCGCCGGGTCAAGAAGGCTCTGAAGGTAGGGCGTATCCCGCTTGAGCTCACCGTGACGGGTTGCCGCATCGACCGTGGCAGCCATCAGGCAGACCGTTACTACTACGACCGGACGCTGCTGGCCCAGGGCTGGCAACAATACGATACCGAGGAAGACGCCTGGTATTTCGGCATCTGGATTCACACCGAGAAGCTGGAGACCTTTACCTACGCCGAAGGGGATACCAGCCATGTGATTGCACCGAACGTCGAGGCGTTTCGTGCCGAACTGGCGCGGCTCTACCAGTACCACCCGCAAGCCCCGGCGTTTATCAGCATCGACCCGGAAGCGGGCATTGTAACCTGCCACTTTGAAGCCAAACCGGAGGTGTGAGATGGCAAAAAACATCACCATCAAGGTACCCGGCAAACATCCGCAAACTGGCGAGTTCACCACCTTTGAGCTCAAGGGCCAGCGCATGGATATCGACATCGGCGGCCAGGCTGTGCCCTTCCTCATTCACGGGAGGGGGATAGGGACGTCGCTCACCCATATCCCGAGCGGCTATCGCATCGCGCTGCTCGGCGGCTGGCTCACCGCTCGTTACGCAATCCCCGAGAATAAGCCCAGCAGAACAGACTGCGCCCAGATGGCCATAGACCGACTGGTAGCCCAGTACGGCTCGCTACACCTGCTGGACCGCCTCAATTGCAAGCCTGTTATCAATCAGATGTAACGCACAGCCCAGACAACAAGGAGCGATGTAATGACCAACACCCTCCCTGCAACGCCGGACCCACTGGCAGGCCATTCGGTGATGCAGATGCTGGATGTCGCCATGAGTTCCATCATCGGCGATTACGATGACGCAGACCTGGTGCCAGAATGGCAATGGGTCAAGCAAAGGGCCTCCCATGAACATGTCGGTGTGAAGGATGACTTCGCCTATGAGTTCACCCTGAACCTGGCCATGGAGCTCAATGACATCCCGCCAGCACTACAACCCTTGCTCACTGCCGCCCAGCTGGTCGGTGTGAACTACATCCTGTTTTACAACGGCTAGCCACCGCGACCATCTCATCGCTCATCAACAAACAACATAAAGGGCCAGCCCTCACAGGCTGGCCCTTTGCATCATTGGAGTCACCGAACATGACCCGTCTTATCACTGGGCTCAAGGTACATCGCTATACCCCGAGCTGAACAAACTGCATCTGCTGGAGTGACGAAAAAATACTGTTTTTCTTTACAGTGAAACTATGCCTCTGGGTCAAATGAGTGATAGACTCCCCACAATTACTGAAGACTGGATTCGACTATGAACATTGCATTGCAGCTCAACTCCCTGGATGAAATCCAGAACTATCAAAACCCTAGCCTTAAAGAAGACCGCCATCTCATGGAAATGGTCCTTGAAATCTATGATCAGAAACAAATCGCTGAGAAGCTGCGTGAAATAGGTGACAGCGAATGGACCCGAGAGGGGCTCAATCGCTGGCTCAACGGAAAAGTTGAACAAAAGCCACTGACGCATAACGAAACCGAGATGCTAAAAGGACTACTGCCTTCACCACCTAAGCATCACGGAAACTATGATTTCAAGTTTATCGATCTATTTGCCGGCATTGGTGGTATCCGCAAAGGATTCGAGGACATTGGCGGCCAGTGTGTATTTACCAGTGAGTGGAACGAGCAGGCAGTCAGGACCTACAAGGCCAACTGGTATTGTGACAAAGATCATCACAAGTTCAACTCCGATATACGTGAAATCACTATGCCGGATAATGAAAACCGTGACTTTGTTTATGCTCATATTGACAAGGAGATCCCGGATCATGATGTGCTGCTGGCTGGTTTCCCATGCCAGCCATTCTCCTTGGCCGGTGTATCCAAAAAGAACTCGCTTGGCCGTGCCCATGGTTTTGAGTGCGAGGCTCAAGGGACCCTGTTCTTTGATGTCGCACGGATCATCGATGCTAAGCGGCCAACTGCGTTCGTCTTAGAAAACGTCAAGAACCTTAAAAGTCATGATAAGGGCAATACTTTTAGAGTAATCAAGGAGGCTCTGACTGAACTGGGTTATTGGATCGCTGATCTTGATGTAAATGGCCCAAATGATCCCAAGATCATCGATGGAAAACATTTTATTCCACAACACCGAGAACGAATTGTTCTCGTGGGGTTCAGAAAGGATTTAAATTTGCACGAAGGTTTCTCACTTAAGGAGATATCCAAGCTATTTCCTGCAAAGAGAATTACATTTTCCGACTTGCTCGAACCCGTTGAGCGACTTGATCCTAAATATATCTTGACACCCAAGCTGTGGTCATATCTTTATCAATATGCCAAGAAACACCAAGCAAAAGGTAATGGCTTTGGGTATGGACTTGTCAATCCTGAAAATCCTGCAACCGTTGCTAGAACTCTATCTGCCCGCTATCACAAAGATGGTTCAGAAATTCTGATTGATCGTGGCTGGGACATGCAGCTGGCAGAGGTAGACTTCAATAATGAAGAAAACCAGCAAAAACGCCCACGTCGTCTGACACCTAGGGAATGTGCCAGATTGATGGGGTTTGAACAACCGGGAGAATACAACTTCAGGATACCAGTCTCCGATACACAAGCATATCGGCAATTCGGCAATTCGGTAGTTGTCCCTGTGTTTGCTGCTGTGGCCAAGATGATGAAACCACTTTTATTAAAGTCTAAAAACAAGGCCTAATAAATTTAGTTGTTTTATATCTATCGAGGTGCCCGTCAATTTGATGATGGGCATTTTATTTGTTTTTTATTAAACATTTAAAACTAATACCTACTTGGTATTTACTTACTGTTAATTATAGTGATGGGGTACGTTATGGAAAAGTCAAAAACACTCAATGCTTTAAATACTGATTTTCGTATGATCGGATTGTCAGCAGATTGGATTTATCAAACGTGGCTAATAAAAGGTTCTCTAACTAAAGGGACTGTTATTTTTGAAAACGAAGATAATGCTACATACGAGCTTGTTGATTTTTATTATGAAGACGAACAGCGTGTAGAGAACATTTTATGCTCTGGCTCTCTAAGAGACGTTATAGAGTTTTCTTCTTGTTTAAAACAAACAAGATGATAGGCGAGATCAACTCTGAAATACCGTGCCGTTCAAAAATTAGGCAGCCTAGAGTGGCTCATCAAACACCACATAGGGCTGCCGAAATCCCAAGCATACGCTGAGCCTGAAACTTAACTACCGTTCGAAGCCAAGCAGGACGTTGAGCAGCACTAAGCTTTGCTCTCCGACATACTGTCGCGTCAAGCCATCAACGCAATCGTTCCCATGGGCAATATAGATGAGCACTGCATTGCTATGGGTTGGCATGCTGAAGATGACAGTCAGCAAGCTGACCAGTATGGTCAAATCCCCGAAAAAACCAAATTGATTGGATGAACCTTTTTGGGGTCTTGGTGGGTCAGTGAAAAAACTAGGATTAAACCTAGCTTAAACCAAGCCAAAAAAAATAAAATCAATAAAATCAACGCTTTGGTTTTTTGTGTGAATCTTTTTGTTGGTGCTTTTCGAATTCTCGATCTACGATGCTCCTACTTTTCCAATGTAGGAGCTCGGACATGTCTGCCAAAACTCACTTTCCATCAGCATTCGAACACTTCTTCACATCAGTGAACGATTTGACTCTTATGTTGAAAAGCCTCGGCATCCAAAAAGCTATCCTTAAACCACTGCCGAAAAACGCAAATGACAAGAATCAGATTTATTTCGCTAGTGACTTCAGCGTGCTGTACAACCTTTTTGACATTACGCTGGCCGAACGCGGACCCAGTTTCAGCAGCACCAAGGACTCGTCTACTCCGGGTAGTCTGATCCCGGAAGGGGTATTCAACGACTTCTCATGGTGCAAGCGTGATGGAACTTTGGTTAAGGCCAAGAACGTCAAGGTTATTATCTACACGCAATATCCCGAGGCGCGCCTGTCAGGATTCATCAGTGTAGAAAACGACATGCCTCAATCGCTGTCAGTTAGTTTCATGAAGGACAATCCGGAATGTAAACGCATTCTTGTTCTTGGCAGCCTGCCAGGTGGGGCATGTATTGCACTTGTGATCATCAACTACACCGATAGTTTTGCTGCTGATGTGGCAGCCCTGCCGGGGATGGAAGGGTCACGTATATGCAAACAGATAACAATCGAGCAGGACCACAGAAGTAACCTACTCAAGCAATTATCCGGTGTAGTAAAAACGCCACGGAAGGGATGTCGACTAGATGCATACGGGAACACTCTCCCGTTCACTGGTACCCAAGTGTGTGGATATACTCTGGAACATGCCTTGGGCATCGTCCCCAACTCGGACAAAGATGGTGATATTAACGGGATAGAACTGAAAACCCATACTCAAGAAAAAGTAACGCTCTTCACACCAGAACCGGATTTCGGTCCGTACACAGATGATTTTGCAAAGTTCATGATGATGTATGGCTATCAGTCGGCTGGGAAGAACGAATACCGTCTGACAGGTGTTCATCGTGCAAATGAACGCAATAAAAAGACCGGTCTGACACTAAAAATTCGTGAATATCGCCCAGCCAACCCAGACGATAAAAAGTCTGACTGGGTGCGTGATGCCAATGGAGATAAAGTAGCATTTCCATATGACAGATCTACTTCATTGACATCCAAACTGAACGCCGTTGAAGTAGTTCTTGAAGATGATGCCGGAAAGGTTGCAGCAGGCTGGAGTCTGACTCGTCTGATGAATACTTGGGGGGTAAAACACAATGATGTGGTGTATCTCTCGGCAAGTAAGACGGCGAATGAAGATCAAGCTGAGAGAGAACTGGGATATGAATTCAAGGTTCGCTTTGAGCCCAAGGTAATCTTGTGTCAGCGGACATCAGCAGAGCATCTTCTGAAAGCTATCAATGATGGTGTCATTTTCCTAGATCCTGCCCCCAAATATGTACCCGATGATGTGTCAAAGAACAAGCGGCGTTCACAGTGGCGAGTTAATGATATCCGTAAGGCTGTCTATTCGTTGTATGATGATGTTAATATTTTTAATCTTGTCGACGCTTGATGCTTATTTAATTGTTCTGACCGCCCTGTACCAGAATAATATGACACTGTCAGTTCAAGGCGGCATATCCACAATTCAGAAAGTAATGCTTTTTTTCATCCATATTAGAAAAATCCTTTATTGCTTTAGCAATAAAGGATTTTCCAATCTCGATGACATGGGGAGGTTCATCCCTCAATGTTCTCATTAATTCTAGAATCTTCGAGCATTTTTGCCGTTACAGGATGAGAAAGCGAGCCATTAGCTGCAAGGACTATATTCTGAGCTAGCTTAGCAATAGATGTATCAAGTGTTCCAATAACATGAAAATTTTCAACAGGTACATCGATATACTTTAATTTCTTATTTCCATCAAATGATGTCTTGTAGTCGCTAGTCTCACAATTACGTTTTCCAAGTTCATCCAATTGTTTCGAGTCAATACGGTACGCAATAAGAAGTACCTTATTTCGCAACGAAGGATCTTGCAACAAGTAACCAGGGCTCAATTCATCGTTCCACTTTGGTTTCACCATAACCATATGGAGTGTATTAATTCCCATATTGGCTAAATCCTTCATCACATTCAACTGACCAAAATTCAAGCCAAAGCATAAACGATTATTTCTATAAAACGGATATTTATGTTTTACTTCAAACTGCATCAACCTTCCATCTGCAAAGGATACGATGTTATCTACATCCCATAGTGCAGTGAAAAAGGGACTTATCACACAGTTTTTGAAAAGACGATGTAGAACGACATCATTGAATAGCCTTTCGTTATAAATCCCCTTAAGCCCTCCCCAGAAAGCTTGCATGTACCTCTTATCATTGCTCACTCTTTCAGCTGGAGCATGATATTGCAACTTAGGTATGTTGCGCTTCTTCATCATGTATTGCTGAACAGGTTCTTTGACTTTTTGAGAATTCCAGCTATCTAGAATGAAATCAAAATCTATCCGATCGTAGGTGCATTCAATAAGGACATGTCTTTTGGAATAAAGCCTCTCTTTCAGCGATATTGTATCTTGAAATTTCTCATCATATATCCACAACCACCAAGCTGGTTTTTTCCAGCCACGTACGGGATCCTTATACGACGATTTAACCAAGGCTATAGGGAGAGTGATGATTCCAATGTTGTGTAACATTTCAACAAACTGTCTGAAATATCCTTCAACTATCAGCCCTTCCAACATTTGGTGCTTGTCATGGCGCAGCAAACTTTGCAGGCAGTCATCCGACTCGAGTTCAAGTCGATCAAGTGGTCCCATAGGAGTAATTAGTGACATGGTATTCCATTATGACGCTACAGAGTGAGATGCAATTGTATCCGTCAAGGAAGATAACAGCAATATATCATGTGGTTACATGAAAAACACATCACGGAAGGTTCCCAATGAGTGCAAAAAATCGACATGGTTGGTGCAAAGACAGGCTCTCGCCTGATGTCCGGAATACAGCTCAAGAATACAAAACCCGAGCTGATGCTCCGTCGTTTATTCCACTTAGAGAGGATTTCTATTCAGGCTGATGGGCATTGTTGAAGATAGTGGTGGTGAGCAGATTGCCACGCGGCCAGTTAGCTCCATTCAATGGGAGGCAACGTCGACATTCGTTACTTCGTGATTCACAGGGGCCATGATCGTTCAACTGCACCAGAATACGCAGTGTGACTCTGTCATCAATGAGGTATTTCATTTCTGAGCCGCTCGGCTTAGTACGGCAAATGTGGGTTCAAGTGTGGGTTCAAAACTAAAAAAGCACTTCCAGTTAAATGAAAGTGCTTTTGTTTTCAGTTGCTTAGCTGTTATGGCTTAGTTCATGCCGTAACGCTTGAGCTTCTTGCGCAGGGTACCACGGTTGATGCCCATCATCACGGCGGCGCGAGTCTGGTTACCGCGGGTGTACTGCATGATCACGTCCAGCATCGGCGCTTCGACTTCGGAAAGAACCATATCGTACAGATCAATCACTTCCTGACCGTTCAACTGGGCCAGGTAGTTACGCAGGGCCTGTTGCACAGAGTCACGCAGGGGGCGCTGGGTCGGCTCGGCAGCGTGATTGTGAGTAGTTGTTACCAATGCATCAGAAGTCAGGGTTTGTTCGAACATATTCGGTCGGCTCTTTAGTTATGCGTTAACCTAATCCATCGAAATACGCTTCGAGTGCCTCAAGTTGTGCGTCTGCACAATCCAGGGCATTGAAGTGCTTACGGAATTCTCGGCCCGTCTCTTCTTCATCCAGATACCAGCCCACGTGTTTACGGGCTATGCGCGCTCCCAGATATGCACCATAAAACTGGTGCAGGTTGGTTACATGCTCGTTCATCAGGGTGCGAACCTCTTCCCTTTCGGGAGGCGGCAGCTTGGTGCCCGTCTCAAGAAAATGACGGATTTCCCGGAAAATCCAGGGTCGTCCTTGCGCAGCGCGGCCGATCATCACGGCGTCGACGCCGGTATAGTCGAGGACATACCGGGCCTTTTCCGGGCTGTTGATGTCGCCATTGGCGACAACAGGAATCGATACGGCCTGCTTAATCGCCCTGATAGTGTCGTACTCCGCTTCGCCCTTGTAGAGGCAGGCACGGGTACGACCATGCACGGCGAGGGCCGCGATACCGCAATCTTCGGCGATTCGGGCGATCTCCACGCCATTGCGGTTATCCGGATCCCATCCTGTGCGGATCTTCAAGGTGACAGGCACCTCCACTGCATCCACCACGGCCCGGCAAATTGCTTTGACCTGATCGGGGTATCGCAGCAGGGCTGAACCTGCCAGCTTCTTATTCACTTTTTTTGCCGGACATCCCATGTTGATGTCGACGATCTGTGCGCCCTGCTCCACGTTGTAGCGGGCAGCAAACGCCATCATCTCGGGGTCGGCTCCGGCAATCTGGACCGATCGCAAACCGCCTTCTGCAGAGTGATCCATCCTCATCCGGGTTTTCTGGGTATCCCAGACATCCGGGTTGGCCAGCAGCATCTCGGAAACGGCCATGCCGGCCCCCAGTCGCAAACAAAGTTCACGGAATGGTCGGTCAGTTACACCGGCCATGGGAGCCACGATCAAGGGAGTTTCAAGCGTGTGGGGACCTATCTGCATTCCACGGTTACCATCGGCTTAGGGCGGCGTATATTACGCATTTTTTAGGCAGGAGAAAAGGTTAGTATTTGAGCGTCAGCCATTTTTTTCTGAAAAAAACGTCGCGCCAAGGCTTGCAAATTCTGGAGTTATTGAAAAACGGCCAGATTGACCGTCAGTGAGTGCTGTACCATTCGGACCAGCCCCTTGCATAATTGTCTGTCCACTTGTCGGCCTCGTTTGCGTTATGATGGCGGGCTTATGCGAGCAAAAGCTCCAAACATTTTTGCAACAATGCGGATTGGGGATCTATGACGTCAAGGTTCATTACATCACTCTGGCCGTGTCTGCTAGGTGCCGTGCTGGGGTCGGCGCAGGCACAGACCATCAGTTTCAGCGAGGCCTGGACCCGGGTCATCCAGCAGGATGAGGGGCTGGCCGCCGAACAGGCAGGGGTGGATCGCGCCAAGCAGTTGCGCGAGGCTGCCAAATCCATGTATCTGCCCAAGGTAGATGTGGGCGCCAGCTATACCCACCTCGATCAGCCGATGGAACTCGACATGATGGATCTCAACCCCATCGCCAACCATCCGGAGATGATCAAGGCGCTGCAGGGCATACTGAGCCAATTTCCGGTACCACTTCCCCAACTCTCACATGACGACTTCGTTACACCTCTCACCAAGCAGAATGTCGTGACCAGCTCGGTCAAGATGCTCTGGCCGCTCTTTACCGGCGGTCGCATCGATGCGGCGCAGGACATTCGCCAGGCGCAGGTGAGCGAGGCGCAACAGCTGCTGGTGCTCAAGGAGCAGTCCACTTTCGAGAGCCTATCCCAGGCCTATTTCGGTGTGGTGCTGGCAGGTCAGGTGGTACAGACCAAGCAGGATATTGAGGACGGGCTGGCCCGCCATCTGGATCACGCCAGGAAGCTCGAAGCGCAGGGGCAGATTGCCAAGGTGGAGCGCCTCTCTGCCCAGTCGGCCTATGACCGTGCCCGCATCGATACCCAGAAGGCGCGTCGCAGCCTCGAGATCGCCGAACTGGCCCTTGGCCGCATGCTGAAGTTGCCAGATGCCCAGCCGGGCAGCGGCCTGTTCGTCAATGAGGAGCTGCCGCGCCTCGATGGGCTGGTGCAACAGACCCTGGAAGTACACCCCGGCCTCAAGTTGCTCAGCGCCAAGAAAGAGCAGGCCAAGGGGATGATCCGGGTCGAGCAGGGCAAATATGCCCCCGAGGTGTTCCTGTTCGGTAACTACAACCTCTATGAAGATGATTCGATAGCTTCCAAGACCGCGCCGGACTGGCTGGTGGGGGTGGGTGTCAGCATGCCGCTGGTGAGCCGCGATGGCCGCTCCGAGACGGTGCAGGCCGCCAAGAGCGCCGAGCTGCAGGTCAATCTGCTGCAGGCCAAGACCCGCGATGATCTGAAGCTGCTGGTGGAGAAGACCTGGCGTGAAGCGGCGCAGGGGCTGGAGGAGTATCAATCGCTCTCTTCCACCCAGGCGCTGGCCGAGGAGAACGTGCTGCTGCGGGACAAAGCCTTCGGGCAGGGGCTTTCCACGTCACTCGATGTAGTGGATGCCCAGAACCAGCTGGCGGGGGTCAAGACCCAGCGCGCGGCGGCAGCTTATCAATATGTGGTGTCGCTGGCCCGTCTGCTGGCACTCTCCGGCCAGATGAACAGTTTCAATCAATATCAGCACGGTCAGGTGATCGAGGTGAACTCATGATCGCACTTCAGTCCGTGCCTTTTTCTATCTCTGTTTCGACCGCCAAGGGTCGCCCGTTTGTCGAGGTGAAGTGATGAGCCATCCCCCCATCAAAAAGAAGATGAGCCAGGGTAAACCGCTGTTGTTGCCGCTGGTGCTGGTGATCCTGGTGGTCTGGCTGGGCTGGCGCTTCTGGCTCGCCTATCAGCCGGAGCCGGTGCATCTGCAAGGGCAGATTGAGGCGCAGCAGTATTCGGTCTCCTCCAAGGTGCCGGGGCGCATCGACGAAGTGCTGGTGAAAAAGGGTGATCAGCTGACCAAAGACCAGCTGGTCTTTACTCTGGCGAGCCCCGAGATTGAAGCCAAGCTGAGCCAGGCCAAGGCGGGTGAAGCGGCTGCGGGCGCGCTGGCGCAAGAGGCTGAGAAAGGAGCAAGAGCCCAGCAGATCGCCGCAGCCAAGGATCAGTGGCAAAAAGCCAAGGCAGCCGCAGCCCTGCGCGGCAAGACCTATGAGCGGGTTGCCAGCCTGCACCGCGATGGCGTGATGCCGCTGCAAAAACGCGATGAAGCCTGGACTGCCTGGCAAGCCGCCCGCTACAGCGAAGGGATGGCATGGCAGCAGTACCAGATGGCGCTGGAAGGGGCGCGGGAAGAGACCAAGATCGCCGCTCGCGAGAAGGCCAAGATGGCGGCCGGTTCGGTGGCCGAGGTTGAGGCCTATCTGGCCGATACCCGCATCGTCAGCCCCCACTCAGGCGAGGTAAGTCAGGTGCTGCTGCGCAGCGGCGAGCTGGCGCCGCAAGGCTTCCCGGTGGTGACTTTGCTCGACATGAGCGATGCCTGGGCCCAGTTCCACGTGCGCGAAGATCTGCTGCCCCGCTTCCCGGTCGGTACCGAGTTCGATGCCCGCATCCCCGGCCTTGGCGATCAGATGGTGCGCTTCAGGGTGACCCATGTGGCCGTGATGGGGGATTTCGCCACCTGGCGTGCTACCGATACCCGTCAGGGCTTCGACATGAAGAGCTTCCAGGTAGAGGCTCGCCCGCTGCAACCGGTTGAGGGGCTGCGGGTTGGCATGAGTGTGCTGGTTGAACTCTGATGGGACGTGAATTTCGGCTGCTGTGGCAGGATCCGTTCAGCCGTGCTCTGATGAGTTGGGCGCCGCTGCTGCTGATGGGGATTCTCTGCTGGATCTTCTCGGCAGGGCTGGCCCGCGACCTCAAGGTGGGGCTGGTGGATCTCGACCACAGCATGCTCTCGCGCCAGCTCGCCTTCTCGCTGGATGGCTCGGCCGGGCTCAAGGTCGCGCAACAGTTTGACTCCATCGATGCCGGGGCCCACGCCCTGCGCGGTGGCGACATCTATGCGCTAGTGGTGATCCCCAACCATCTGGAGCGGGATGCCCGTCAGGGTACCCAGCCGCAGGTGACGGTGTTCAACAACGGCCAGTTCATCCTCATCGCCAAGCTGGTCAACTCTGCGCTGGCGCAGGTGGTAGGCACTCTTAACGGTCAGGTGGGCGTGCTGGAGGCGATGGCTGACGGCAAGGCGCTGCCCGGTGCGATTGGGCAGTCGGTGCCCATCAACAGTCAGGTCACTGCGCTCTACAACCTCAACTCCAGCTACGCCCAGTTTCTGCTGAGCGCCATTCTGCCCGCGGTATGGCAGATCTTGGTGGTGCTGTTCGGCCTCAATGCGCTGGCCCGTACCGATCGGCTGGGGCTGGACTGGACCACTCGCGGTGTCTGGTTTGGCCTCTGGCGCACCCTGCTGCCCCACGTGCTGATTGGCTGGGGCTGGGGGATTGTCTGGACGCTGCTGCTGTTCAAGGGCTTCTCCTACCCCATGCACGGTAGCTGGCTGGTATTGCTGGTGGGGCTGGGGCTTGCCTCGGCCGCCTGCGTCACCATGGGTGCCTTTTTCTACGGCATCATCCGGGATCCAGCCCGCGCTCTGTCGCTGGCGGGGGCTTACACGGCGCCAGGTTTTGCCTTTATGGGGGTCACCTTTCCGGTGAGTGCCATGGGGGATTTCGCCCGCTTCTGGCGCAGCCTGTTGCCGGTCTCTCACTATGTCGAGCTGCAGATTGGTCAGAGCAACTACGGTCTGCCCCTCGCATCGGCGCTGCCGCAACTGGGGGCTCTGCTGCTGTTTCTGCTTCCCCTGCTGCTGGTGGTGCGCCGTTACAAGCAGCAGGCCGAGCTGGCCCGTCAATCAGCCGCAGTGGCAGTCGCCGAAAAGGAGCCTGAGTGATGCTGGGATTTGTCGATCTGTTGCGCCTCGAGTTGCGCACCCTGCTGGCGGATCGCGCCATCATGCTGACCCTGTTTGGCGGGGTGTTCTTCTACTCCTTCCTCTACCCCCAACCCTATCTGCATCAGTTGCCGCGGGAAGAGGCGGTGGTGGTGGTCAACGAAGATGGCAGTCAGCTATCGCGCCAGCTGGAATTTATGGCCGATGCTACGCCACAGGTGAAGCTGGTCGCGCGGGCCAATTCGCTGGATGAAGCGCGGCAGCTGATGATGGCCGGGAAGGCGAGCGGGATCCTGCATATCCCCAACCACTTCTATCGGGATCTGATGCTGGGTAAGAGCGTCACCCTGAGTTATGCCGGTGATGCCTCCTACTTTCTGGTCTACGGTACCATTGCCGAGGGGCTGGCGCAGGCCGGCGGCACTCTCGCCGCGCAGGTGAAGGTGGCGCGGCTGCTGAGCCACGGCGAGGCGCTGCCACAAGCGGCCATGGGCTGGAATGCGGTGGCCCTCAACGTGGTGCCGGTGTTCAACCCAACCATGGGCTACGTCAACTACGTGGTGCCGGCGGTGTTCGTGCTGATCCTCCATCAGGTGTTGCTGATGGGGGCGGGGATCCTGGGGGCAACCCAGAACCAGCGCAGCTGTCGCGGCGAGCATGGTTACTGGCAAAGCGCGCCGGTGTTGCCGCTGCTGCTGGCCAGAACTCTGGTGCTGGCGGGGTTGTTCCTGCTGCCGGTGAGCTACTTCCTCGGCTTTTGCTTCGATCACTACAATATCGCTCGTCATGCCGACCCGGTGCAGCTTTGGCTGTTCGCCCTGCCGTTCCTGCTGGCGACCTGCTGGTTTGGCGTGGTGCTCGGCGCGATATTTACCCGGCGGGATCTGCCCACTCAGGTGGTGCTGATCTCCTCCCTGCCGCTGGTTTTTCTGGCGGGCTTTATCTGGCCGCTGGAGCTGATCCCGGCCCCCCTCAACTGGCTGGCTCAGTGGGTGCCCACTATCCCCGCCATCGAGGGTTTTCTGCGCCTTAACCAGATGGGGGCCGACTTTGTGCAGGTTGCCCGCTACTGGTGGCAACTATGGGGTCTGGCGCTGCTCTACGGTGTGCTGGCCTGCCTGCTGCTGCGTTGGCGGCAGCAGTCGTTGCCGGTTGCTCGCCCGTCAGTCGTGCAGAGTGAAACGACCGCCGGTTAAGCGGGATGGTGTAAGTGCGCGTGAGATAGCGTGTGCGGTAAAGCGAAAACGGTCAGCCCTTGGGCTGACCGTTTTGTTATGTGGTGGGGTTAAGCGGTTTTACTGCTGCTTTAGCCACGCTGGAGTTCGGGATCGCCGATGGCGTAGATCTGCCCCACTGCCGTCTCATCCGCCAGCAGACGCAAGCCTCGGGCGGCCACATCGGCGCGGCGCACCAGTCCGTGTACCTCCTTGCCCTGACTCAGCTCGGCGCGGTCGGTGGCGTCGCCATCCAGCAGACCCGCCGGGCGCAGAATGGTCCATGCGAGGGAGCTGGTCTGCAGCCAGCTCTCCGCCAGACTCTTGAGGCGCACCTCGTGGCCGAAGGCGGCGCGGGCACGCTGCGGCAAATATTGCCAGCTGTCGCCACAGCCGAGAGAGGTGACCAGCAGCAGCCGTTTCAGGCCTGCCTGCTCCATGGCATCGATCACATGACGGTTGCCCTGATAGTCCACCGGCACAACCTGACGGAAACTGCCGAGGGTAGAGACGACTTGGGCAGCTTGTCCTGCCGCAATGCAGGCCTGCTGCACCGCAGCCGGATCCAGTGCATCCCCCTCGATCACCTCAACTCCCAGCGCCTCCAGTTCCGTAGCCATCTCGGGGCTGCGCACCAGCGCAACGACCCGATGAGCCTCAGCGAGAGCGTGATGAGTAAAGGCGCGGCCCAGCCCGCGGCTGGCTCCGAAAATCAGTGTGGTTGGCATAGCTGAGCTCCCTTGGCAAAGGGGCTAGCCTAGTGGCTTGTTCGCTTGCTGTAAATGAGAGTTGTTTCTATTTGTGAGCCGGCAGAGAGGCGCGGGTGCGAGCCGCTTGCGACTCGCACCCGCTGAGAGGGGATCAGCCGTTGTAGTTGCCGATGCTGGGGCGACGGCTGGGGCCGCTCAGGTGGATATCCACCGGATTGAACGCCTTGATCGCCTCATAGCTGAAATCACCGATCGCCTGATGCAGGGTCTGGGGTGTGTGGTTGGTGATGATGATGACGCTTTTTGACAGGTTGCGACGGCGGCGCAGCAGGTGGCCGAGGAAGCTGGACTGGCTCTCCGCCATCTTGGCTCGGTTGGCCGATACCTCGTCGATGATCAGCAGATCCACCTCTTCCAGCGCGCGGCGGTACTGGTTGCGCTCGTCCTGATCGGGGATGACGTTGAAGAAGAGGCGATCGACGATGGAGGCCCACTGCTGGAAGATCACCGATTTCTGGTGACGCTCGATCAGCTCGTGCGCCACTGCACCCGCCAGGGTCGACTTGCCGGTGCCGTAGTCGCCGTAGATGAGCATGCAGCCGCCACCGCTCTTCTCCCAGTGCTCGAAACCGCTGATAAAGTAACGGGCGGTCTCGATGGGATATTGCAGCGCCGGATCTGTGGCATCCATCTTGTCGAACACCCAGTCGGGGTTGAGGTCGGCCTGGGCGATCAGCTTCTGGATCCGCTCCTGACGGGCCGCCTTCTGCAGCTCGCGCACCTCGGCGTTGGCCTTGGCGTCGTACTCCTTGCGCAGGGTCTCGTAGTCATACTGGCCGCCGCCGGTCTCTTGCTGCAGGCGACGAATGCGCTCCAGCAGGCCACCCACATGGCGGCTCAATTCCGGATCGTGAACACGGTGGTCCTGCTTGGCCTTGGCGATCTTCTGGCGCTTGGCTTCGATCTCTTCCAGCTCCTGGCGCAGGGGATCTTGCGGGTCAGTCATGGAGTGCTCCTTCTGCTTGATCAGGGATGGGACAGGGGTCTGATTCTGCCTGCAGCAGGCAGATGGTATCAATCATTATCCGGTGTCTGGGCAGGCATCTGCTGGCTCTCTGCCAGCCGCTTTGCCTCTTCAATCATCTGTTGGGCCCGTTTGCTGGGACCCGACTCTGCCGGGGCCGGCGTCACCTGCTGATAGCCCTGCACCTCCATCGGCTTGCGACGGGTATAGCGGCGGGTCTTGAGGGCGCGAATAAACTTGAGCATCCATTGATGCTGGGAGTCGAATACCTCGGGGCGCCCCAGCCAGTAGGCGATAAATTCTCCCAGATCCTCTTCGCTATAGCTGGCATCGATCACCCCGCACAGACGGGCGAGGGCGGGCAGCTCTTCGTCCGGGCGCCATTGCAGATGCATCTGGAAGGGGCGTTCCGGCAGCGGGCTGCGCAATTTCTGGGTCAGCAGCGGCAACTGAAAAGGGCACTGATGGTAGTGCTCACTCTCGGGCTGAGCCTCGACCTGCAGCAGGCCCGCCTCCATCAGTTCATCGAACAGTTCGGTGAGCTGGCGGGCATTGACCTGAAACGAGAAGCCGCAGGGATCGCCCGGGTCAACCACCGCCAGTGCGCGACCCAGCTCGGGATAGTTAATCCGGGCCAACTGATTTTCCAGCACCAGTCTGCGCAGCTGCAGGGTATAGAGACTGCGGGCCGGATGGGACAATCTGGGGTGGGCGAGGGCACTGTATTCGGCTGGAGTCATGGTCTTCTTTATACGCTTGTGTGGCGGCCATTATCCCCTATGGCAGGGGCTTGCACAATTCGCATGGAGGTAGCGACATTGTGGGGAGAGGTTGTGCTGCTATGTGGTTGTTAATAGAGCAATCTGTCGCTCAGAACCTGACCAAGGTCTATTTTTGACGCATCGTTTCCGCGGATACCTCACTTTTGAACTAGTCTTAATATCTAAATAACCAATTGACTAATAAGAGCTTTATCAAGATGTTAAGAGCCGGGCTAAGGATCCTGGTGGTGGAGGACGAAGCCGTTTTTCGCCACTCGCTAGTGAGTTACCTCGCACGGGACGGGGCAACGGTTTTTCAGGCCGAAGACGGGATTGAGGGTCTGTCGGCCGCAGCTCTCTACCATCCCGATGTGGTGCTCTGCGATCTCAACATGCCCAATATGGATGGTCACGAAGTGATCGCCTGCCTCTCTGCTCGCTACCCCGATATCCCGGTTATCGTCATCTCGGCCCAGAGCACGATGGAGGCAGTGGCTGGTGCCTTGCGCGCTGGTGCGCGTGATTACCTGCTCAAGCCGCTGGAAGATTATGCGCTGGTCGAGCGCAGCATAGAGCAGTGCCTCAAGAGCCAAGGGACACGCAGCCAGCAGCTGGAGCTGATGGATCATATGGAGTACTTCAGTGCCCACGATCGGGCCGCCAGCCGTTTGCTGGCGGGACTGAAACCGCCGGGATTGCAGGAGTGGGGCCCCTGGCAGATTACGTTCAAGGGGCTGGGCCAGCTCTTTATTCCCGACACCTTCAAGGTGGGGGACAAGTTACTGGTATTGGTGATGGAGCTGCCCATCATGGGGACGGATGCCGCCTTCTGCGGGGCGCTGGTGCGCTCGTTGATGAATGTCCCTTATCGCCAGTTCCAGCGCAAGGAGAGTCAGCTGTTAAGTCAGCCACACCGGCTGCTCGACTACCTCAATCATCAGTTGATGGAGTCGGGGCTGCGCAGCTCTTTTGCCATGGCGGCACTGCTGTTTGATCAGGAGGATGGGCTGGTGTTTGCCAATGCAGGGCTCACCTCTCCCCACTGGCTGATGCGCTCGGGTGGCTTGCCCCTTGGCTTGATGCGCAGCAGCCACTATGCCCTGCACAAGCGCAGCTGGCACGAGCCCTTTGATCTGCAGTTTTGCAGCGATAGCGGCAGCGCCCTTCATGTTCAGGTGCGTTACCACTGACGGCCATGGTGCCACAGTTGAATATCGGTCAGATAAAAAGAGAGGGCGCCCATCGGCGCCCTCTCTTATGTCTGCTTGTCCAACTTGCTTATGCGGTAGCGGACTGCAGTTTTTCATCCTGATGGTCAGTGGATTTTGCCGGGCCTTCGGCACCGTGCATCCAGTAGACCAGACGGTTGGCCATGGTCAGCAGGATCACGGCACTGATCACGGCAGCCAGAGCGATACCGCCGAAGATGGCGATGGGGCCGGCTTCACCCACGAAGGAGCCGATAAAGCCCGCAGCGTAGTTGGCCAGAGCCACGAAGCCGAACCAGGCACCCATCATCAGGGAGGCCAGGCGCAGCGGAGCCAGCTTGGTCACCATGGAGAGGCCGATCGGGGAGAGGCAGAGCTCACCCAGGGTGTGGAACAGGTACGCGCCAACCAGCCAGAACATGGAGGTCTTGACGGTGTTGTCACCACCCTGCTGCAGCACGGCACCGACCATGAACAGGAAACCAACGGCCAGGAACAGCAGACCCATGGCGAATTTCACCGGAGAGTTCGGCTCTTTCTTGCCGAGCTTGATCCAGATGGCCGCAACGACCGGCGCCAGAGTGATGATGAAGAAGGGGTTCAGGGACTGGAACCAGGCAGTCGGCACTTCAAAAGAGCCGATCATGCGGTCGGTGTACTCCTGGGTATAGAGGTTCATCAGACCGCCGGCCTGTTCGAAACCAGCCCAGAAGATGATGGTGAACAGACCCAGAACCAGAATGACCTTGATGCGATCCACTTCCTGCTTGGTCAACGGCGCTTTCTGCTCGGTAGTGCGCAGAGCGGCGGCACGCTGGGCGGCAGTCACACGGCCGATGTCGCCGAGGAAACGCTGTGCCAGAGTCGCCTGGATCACCAGAGAGAGCAGCATACCAATACCGGCACCGACGAAGGCAGCTTGCCAGCCGTAGGCAGTCGCGGCAGCACCACAGATCACGCCTGCCAGCAGGGAACCCAGGTTGATACCCATGTAGAAGATGGTAAAGGCACCATCACGACGGTGGTCACCCTCTGCATAGAGGTCGCCTACCATGGTGGAGATGTTCGGCTTGAACAGGCCGTTACCCACGATCAGCAGAGCCAGACCGGTATAGAAGACGCTGTTGACCATATCCGGGAACATGGCGTGGGGCAGGGCCAGAGTGAATTGGCCCGCGGCCATCAGCACGGCACCGATCAGGATGGCACGGCGTTGACCCAGGAAGGTGTCAGCCAGCCAGCCGCCGATCAGCGGAGTGATGTAAACCAGACCGGTATAGATACCGTAGAGTTTGAGGGCGTCTGCCTGACTCCAGCCCAGACCGCCATTGGCAGTCAGGTCGGTCAGATATAGCACCAGTACGGCACGCATGCCGTAATAGGAGAATCTCTCCCAGAGTTCGGTACTAAAGAGCAAAAAAAGCCCTTTAGGGTGACCTAAAAAGGTCCCTTTTGACGGGTTATTCATTGGAACTTCCACCTGTGTCTTATATTTTTTTGAGTTTTTTATGCAAGGGCGAGAAACACGCCTCAATCCTTATAGAGCATGTGTGAATAAATTACAACATTATGATTTGCTGAGGATTTATTTATTCTTGATTGATTTTTTGTTGCGCAAATGAAAAAGGAGCATCATTTGATGCTCCTTGAATACCACTATGAAAAACGGAATTTTCAGCTATTACAACTGCTTGACGAACTGCTTCAGCCAGCCGATGAATTCGCCGTTCAGCTCGCGGTGACGCACGGCATACTCCACATTCGCTTTCATATAACCGATCTTGCTGCCGCAGTCGTGGCTCTTGCCCTTCATGAAGTAGGCGTTGACCTGCTCCTGCTCCATCAGCATGGCGATGGCATCAGTCAGCTGGATCTCGTCACCAGCGCCGGCAGGGGTTTTTTCCAGCAGCGGCCAGATATTGGAAGAGAGCACATAACGGCCCACTACCGCCAGATTAGAGGGGGCTTCATCGCGCGGTGGTTTTTCGACGATAGCCTGCATCGGCAGGGACATCCCTTCGGTCAGTGCTTCGCCCTTGATGTCGGCGATACCATATTTGTCCACTTCACTCTCGGGCACAGCTTCCACCATGATCTGGCTGATCTGGTCTTCTTCAAACATGTGCACCATTTCGGCCAAGTTGTCTTTTTTCGGGTCGCTGGCCACTTCATCGATCAGCACATCCGGCAGCAGCACGGCAAACGGGTTGTCACCGATCAGCGGGCGGGCGCAGAGCACAGCGTGGCCCAGACCTTTGGCCTCACCCTGACGGACGTGCATGATGGTGACGTCTTTCGGGCAGATCTGTTGTACCTCTTCCAGCAGCTGACGCTTGACCCGCTTCTCGAGGGTCGCTTCCAGTTCGAAACTCTTGTCGAAGTGGTTTTCGATGGAGTTCTTACTGGAGTGGGTGACCAGCACGATCTCTTTGATACCGGCGGCGATGGCTTCGCGCACAACGTACTGGATCAGGGGTTTGTCGACCACCGGCAGCATCTCTTTCGGAATGGCCTTGGTGGCGGGAAGCATGCGGGTACCCAGACCGGCTACCGGGAGCACAGCCTTGCGAACAACGAGAGGTGTCTTTTTCATGGAGAGATATCCAGAGATACAAAGTGGGCCCATGATACCCGAAGAAAAATGGGGCAGCCACAGGCTGCCCCATTTGCATATACAGTGCTCGGACGTTATTTGACGATGATCATGTCACGGTTGGCTTCCAGCGTGGCCGGGCCGATGCCGTTTACATCAACCAGTTGATCGACAGAGGTAAATTTCCCCTGTTTTTCGCGATAGTCGACGATGGCTTGTGCCTTTTTGTCGCCAATTCCCTTAAGGTTGGTGAGTTCGGCAAGGGTTGCCGTATTGATATCTACTTTGCCGATCTCTTGCTTGGCGGCAACCGTGGTGGTCTGCTTGGGTGCGACCTTGTCTGCGGCCTGTGAGGACAGGGTGAACAACGGGAGGGCGGAGAGCAACATGATGATGGGCAAGTTGTTTTTACGCATTTCACACTTCCTTGTGGTGGGGGATTCGTATGGATGATTAACCAGATTTGGAAGGTGTGACGGCTGTCATTTTTTACAGGTATTGCTAGTGGGTTGCTTTGCTATAAGAGATTGCTGTTTGCGACTAACGACAAGATATATAAAGACTTTTATCGGCACATACAAAATGGAAATTATTGTATGGCAGGGCGTGAAGCTTCATAAAGCACTCACACTTTTATCTGTCTGATCCTGAATCTTCGGTTGGTTATGCTGCCTTCAGAAAAATTCCCAACAAAAAAGGCTGCTCACCTTGGGTGAGCAGCCTTTGTGATCGGTTTTTTCAGACGGATGCTGATTAAGCTTGTTCGTCAGCCTGAGCAGCCTGGATACCGGTCAGGGCGATGGTGTAGACGATGTCGTCAACCAGGGCGCCGCGGGAGAGGTCGTTGACCGGCTTGCGCATGCCTTGCAGCATCGGGCCGATGGAGACCAGGTCAGCGGAACGCTGCACCGCTTTGTAAGTGGTGTTACCGGTGTTCAGGTCAGGGAAGACGAACACGGTGGCTTTACCGGCAACCGGTGAGTTCGGTGCCTTGGACTTGGCCACGTTCTCCATGATGGCCGCATCGTACTGCAGCGGGCCGTCGATGATGAGATCGGGGCGCTTGGCCTTGGCCAGCTCGGTCGCTTCACGCACTTTCTCTACATCGGCACCGGCGCCAGAGGTACCGGTAGAGTAGGAGATCATGGCGACGCGCGGCTCGATGCCGAACGCGGCAGCGGAGTCGGCGGACTGGATGGCGATCTCGGCCAGCTGCTCGGCAGTCGGATCCGGGTTGATCGCGCAGTCACCGTAGACCAGCACCTGATCAGGCAGCAGCATGAAGAAGATGGAGGAGATCAGGGAAGAGCCCGGAGCGGTCTTGATGATCTGCATCGGCGGACGGATGGTGTTGGCAGTGGTGTGCACCGCGCCGGATACCAGGCCGTCAACTTCATTGCGCTCCAGCATCATGGTACCCAGTACCACGTTGTCTTCCAGCTGCTCGCGGGCAACCACTTCGGTCATGCCCTTGTTCTTGCGCAGCTCGACCAGACGCGGCACATAGCGCTCGCGCACAACGGCCGGATCGATGATTTCGACGCGATCGGTCAGAACAACACCCTGCTGTTCGGCAACGCGACGGATCTCTTCCGGATTACCCAGCAGCACCGGACGGGCAATGCCACGCTCGGCACAGATGGCGGCAGCCTTGATGGTGCGCGGCTCGTCGCCTTCCGGCAGCACGACACGCTTGTTGGCCTGACGGGCCAGCTCGGTCAGCTGATAACGGAATGCCGGCGGGCTCAGACGACGGGAACGGGTAGAGCTGATGGTCAGCGACTCGATCCAGTGCTTGTCGATGTGGCCAGCCACATAGTCCTGTACCAGCTCGATACGCTCGCGGTCATCTTCCGGGATATCGACGTTGAAGTTCTGCAGGCTGACGGCGGTCTGCCAGGTGTTGGTACCGGTCATCATGATCGGCAGGCCGGTGGCCATGGCCTGTTGGCACAGTGCCATTACCTGCGGCTCCGGATGATAGTTGCCGGTCAGCAGCAGGGCACCCAGCTTGACGCCGTTCATGGCGGAGAGGCAGGCGGAGACGATGACGTCAGAGCGGTCACCGGAGGTGACCAGCAGGCTGCCCGGACGGAAGTGCTCGACCATGTTGTGGATGGAGCGGGCGCAGAAAGTCACGGTCTGCAGGCGACGGCTATCCAGCTCGCCTTTGTGCAGGATCTTGGCGGCCAGATGCTTGGCGAGATCCTTGGCGCGCGGGGCGATCAGCTGGGTGTTCCAGGGGATGCAACCCAGGATGCGCAGCGGGCTCTTGCCAAACACTTGCAGTACTTCCAGGTTGTGGGCGGCGTCGGAAGCGTGGTGATGGGCTTCGAACATCTCGGTCAGGTCAGGGCGGGTTACGCCATGCTCGTCAACCGGCGCGCCAACCTTGTTGATCACGCAGCCAACGATACGGGGGTTGTTGACACCACCGAAGTTGGAGCAGGCCAGTTCGATGCGCTCTTTCAGCTTCTGGCTGGAGTCATGGCCCGGGTGGGTCACGAATACCATGTCGGCATCCAGCGCCTTGGCAACGTCGTAGTTCAGCTTGTTGGCAAAGGGCTGCTTGTCGGTCGGCACCATACCTTCGACAACCAGCACTTCGGCACCGCTGGATTTCACGTGCTCTTCGAAGCGGGCAACGATCTCTTCCAGCAGGATGTCGGTGTTGCTGGAGCTGATCATGTTCTCGGCGTAGGAGAGGGTGAAGGGCTCGGGCGGATTGATGTTGGCAGCTGCGCGGATAACGGCGGTTGAGCGCTCGGCACCGGTTTCACCCGGACGCGGCTGGGCAACCGGTTTGAAGAAGCTGACATTGACACCGTGACGTTCCATGGCGCGAACAACGCCAAGGCTTACGGAAGTTACGCCGACACCAGTGCCGACCGGGATAAGCATAATAGTGCGTGCCACTTTATACCCCTTGTTCATTTTTTGGGATCAGGAAAAGGCCGCCCTGGTGGGCGGCCTCGAGTTACTGCGTCAATTAAGCGCCGACCAGTTCCAGCGCGTCGTGGGCGATAACCCACTCTTCGTTGGTCGGGATTACCAGAGCCTTGGTAGAACCAGCCTTGGTGATCTCGCCACCCTTGCCGAAACGAGCCTTCAGGTTGGCGTCGTGATCGACGTCAAAGCCCAGCAGACCCAGCTTGTTCAGGGTGATTTCACGGATCGGGGCGGAGTTTTCACCGATACCACCGGTGAAAACAACGGCGTCCAGACGACCGTCCATGGCGGCAGCGTAGGCGCCGATGTACTTGGCCAGGCGATAGCAGTAAACGTCCATGGCACGCTTGGCTTCTTCTTTGCTGTCGTAGTTGTCTTCAACAAAACGGCAGTCGGAGGTAACTTCGGTCAGACCCTGCAGGCCGGACTCTTTGGTCAGCATGGTGTTGATATCGGCAACGCTCATGCCCAGCTTGTCGTGCAGGAAGAAGATGATGGCCGGGTCCAGATCACCGGAACGGGTACCCATCACCAGACCTTCCAGCGGAGTCAGGCCCATGGAGGTATCAACGGATTTGCCGTTCTTGATGGCGCAGACGGAACCGCCGTTGCCCAGGTGGCAGTTGATGATGTTCAGCTCTTCCACCGGCTTGTTCAGCTGCTTGGCTGCTTCCAGGCTGATGTAGTAGTGGCTGGTGCCGTGAGCGCCGTAGCGACGGATGCCGTTCTCTTTGTAGAGCTTGTACGGCAGAGCGTACAGGAAGGCTTCTTCCGGCATGGTCTGGTGGAACGCGGTATCGAATACGGCCACGTTCTTGTCAGCCAGCGCCGGGAATACGCGGCGGGCTTCACGGATACCGATCAGGTGAGCCGGGTTGTGCAGCGGCGCGTACGGAACGGCGGCTTCGATGCCGGCGATCACGTCGTCACAGATAACGACGGAAGAGGTGAAGCGCTCACCGCCGTGAACAACACGGTGACCGATGGCGATCAGGTTCTTGGACAGTTCCGGGTTGAGCGGCAGGATCTTGTTGACGATGAAGTCCAGCGCTTCCTGGTGAGCGGCACCAGCGCCCAGATCGGCACTGCCTTTCTCGCCATTCAGTTTCCACTTGATGCGGGCGTCGTCGAGGTTGAAGCACTCGGCCAGGCCGGACAGCAGGTCATCACCGGTGGTTGCGTCAATGACAGCAAACTTCAGGGAAGAGCTGCCACAGTTAAGAACAAGAACCAGCTTACTCATGAATAAATCCTATCGCAGATTGGGTTGTGTAGGCGGATGCGTTGGACGCCGGACGTCCAAAAACTTTCAACTTATCCTTATGAGGGTTGGCAATCTGTTGCTTGCCCCTTGTATAGTGATACAAGACCCGAAATCCAGACGTCCCTGACAGGTCAATAGCAAGATGCTTTTGACGCAAAAATGGGCGTACAAAGGATAACCCGATTGTTGAAAAATAACAAAGTCATCCTCAACCTTTGTTACTTTGCATCAAATTTTGTCGAGGTTTTGCCGTTGGTACGTTCAAAAAGCGCTCGGAGGTAGTATGAGCATGAACATTTTTGGAACTAAGTTACAGCAAGGCCGCCATTATATGACGCTTTGGCCGCGCCGTCCCGAGCTCAATTCGATGTTTCCTGAAAATCGGGTGATCAAGGCGACCGAATTCGCTCTCAAGGTGATTCCGGCGCTGGCGGTGCTGAGCGTGATGCTGCAATTCCAGTTTGGGGAGCAGCACTACTGGCCTTCAGTCATCACTTCCGTACTGTTTCTGCTCAGTTTGCCGCTGCAGGGTTACTACTGGCTCGGTCAGCGGGCCGACACCCGGTTGCCCCCGTCGCTGGCGAGCTGGTATCGGGAGATCAACGGCAAGATGAACGAGCAGGGGGGGCGCCGTCAGCTGGTCTCCCAGCCCCGCTATGAAGAGCTCGCCGATACCCTCAAGGCCGCCTTCCAGCAGCTCGATAAGTCCTTTCTCTACGAATAACCCGATTCAGATGCAAAAAGGCGCCAGTGGCGCCTTTTTGTTGTCTGGTGGCCTGCCATCAGGCTGCCAGCACTTTGCGGATCTCCTGGATGGAGAGCTTGTACTGACGGGGGCACTGGCGCCACACCTGCAGCATCCGCTGGTACTTGTCGCGCATGGCGATGTCGCTGGAGAGCTCGTCGCACGGGCACTTGAGCTCGGGGAAGCGCTTGTCCACTTCCAGCAGGAAGCAGACATAGTCGGCCAGCTCCCGCTCCTGGCTGCGGCTGTAGCCGTTGAACTCCAGCCGGCTGGCGTTGATCTCGCCCTGATCGGCTGCATCCAGATTACCCCATGAGATGGCCAGCGCGTGGTGCAGCTCCAGGGTATCGATCACCTCCTGGCAGGTCGCCAGATCCAGATGGCCGAAGCTCTTCTCCAGCTCGAGGATTTGCAGGCAATAGCCGCGCTCGATGATGGTGCTGGCACGCTGGTAGAAGTCCGCTTTCTCCGGATTGAGTTTTGCCAGAATTTCGTACTGGTTGCTCAGGATCAAACGCTCTGTGTTGCTCATGTTCATGGGATATCTCGCTGGAAGATGATTCTGGGGTCACGTTAACCCATATATAAAATGAATTTTTTGATCTGGGCGGGGGAGTTGGTGAGAAAAATCTTCAGGCAAGGGATGGCTTGTCAGAGCAAAAAGGCCTGCGTGGCAGGCCTTTCAATAATGCAGGGGAGGGTTACCCCTTGAGGAAATCCATTACCACCTGATGGTGATCGCTGGTCTTGAACTTGTCGAAGTGATGGGCAATCTTGCCCTCTTCGTCGATCAGGAAGCTCTGGCGGTGGATGCCGTCATACTCCTTGCCCATGAACTTCTTCGGACCCCAGACGCCAAAGGCATCGGCGACGGCGTGATCCTCATCGGCCAGCAGGGTGAAGTTAAGCTGATCGCGCTCTTCGAACTTTTTCAGGCGCTTGGCCGGATCCGGGCTGATACCGAGCACTACCACATTGAGGGCGGCCAGCTCGGCGTTGACATCGCGCAGGCTGCAGGCTTGGGTGGTGCAGCCGGGGGTCATCGCCTTGGGATAGAAGTAGACCAGCACTTTTTTGCCGCGCAGGGAGGAGAGTTGCAGCGGATTGCCGTTCTGGTCGGGCAAAGTGAAGTCGGGGGCGGGGCTGCCAGCTTGTAATGGTTGCATGGGTTCTCCTTGAGTGAGTGCTCAGGCGTGTTTGCGATTGACGATAAACTCGAACGATTCTGCGCCCAGTTCACGACAGAATCCGGCGAAGGCGGTCTGCGACCGTTCAACCTCTCCCTCTTTGGCCAGATTGAGCTGGAAACTCATCTTGAGCAGGTTGAATGGCTGCTGTTCCAGGGTCATGGACTGCATCGCCTGAATGTTCCAGCCGTGTTCGCTGAAGAACTGGGTGCACTGGCTTACGATGCCCGGCTCGTCACGGATCAGGATCCCGACGCTGGCGCTCACGTCATACTGGAGCGACTGGTGGCGCTCGGTGCGCTTCATCATGGTGATGAGGTCCCACTCCTGGCTGCGCAGGGGGAGGCTGATCTCGAGTTGCATCATGCTGTTCCAGTCGCCCGAGAGCAGCATGATAAAGGTGAATTCATTGCCGAAGATGCCAAGACGGCTGTCCACAATGTTGCAACCACAGCTACTGACGTGACGGGTCACTTCATTGACGATGCCAGGCCTGTCCGTGCCGATGGCCGTTACGACCAGATAGTGAGTCATAAATCTTCTCTCGTCCGTTATGTATCTTGAAAGCCGCACAGGATTGCCGATTTTCGGGCTGTTGATGACCCGCAGCGAGGTGCTCCCCCGACTCTCATTTATTGCTTTTTGTGGCCGATGGTATCACGGCTTGTCCCCTCTCTCCCTTGTTTTTCAAAGGGGGCAGCTTTACCATTACGGCCCTGAAAATCGGGAGAAATATCCATGTTGCGCGGTAGTATTGTTGCCCTCGTTACCCCTATGCTGGCTTCAGGTGAAGTCGATTGGGCCAGTCTGGCCAAGCTGGTCGAGTATCATGTCAGCGCCGGAACCAGCGCCATTGTCGCGGTTGGTACCACAGGGGAGTCGGTGACCCTGAGCGAGCAAGAGCACATTGCCGTCGTTGAAAAGACCGTTGAATATGCTGCCGGTCGCATTCCTGTCATTGCAGGCAGTGGCTCCAACAATACTGCCCACGCCATCGAACTTAGCAAACGTCTGGCCAAAACCGGCGTGGTTGCTGGTCTCTCGGTGACCCCTTACTACAACAAACCCACTCAGGAAGGTCTCTATCGCCACTATTGTGCGATCGCCGAGGCTAGTGGTCTGCCCCAAATTCTTTATAATGTGCCCGGTCGCACCTGCTGCGATCTGAAACCGGAGACCGTGGCCCGTCTGGCCAAGGTGCCCGGTATTATCGGCCTGAAAGAGGCAACCGGCGATTTGAGTCGCACCCCGCTGCTGCGCGAGCTGTGCGGGCCGGATTTTGCGCTCTACAGTGGCGACGATGCCACTGGCTGTGATTTTATGCTGCAAGGCGGTGATGGTGTCATTTCGGTCACCACCAATATTGCAGCGGCCCAGATGGCCGACATGTGTCGTGCTGCGCTGGCCGGTGATGCCGGTCTGGCCCATGACATCAACAATCTCTTGATGCCGTTGCACAAGACTCTGTTCTGCGAACCGAGCCCCACCCCGGTGAAATGGGCCTGTGCCCAGCTGGGATTGATTGCAACAGCAACCTTGCGTCTGCCGCTGGTTGAACTCTCTCCCGAGGGTGAACAGCAGATGGCGCGAGCACTGACCACTGCGGAGTTGATGGCGAGTGTTTAAATCAAATGGAAAGGGAAATAGTGCCCGTCTGGTGCTGACTGTTGCGACCGCCGCCGTGCTGGCCGCGTGCAGCACGCCCCAGGATCGCAAAATGGCCAACCGCGACTTCGGTTATGAAGATGCCCGCCTCGAGGGCCGTGCATTCCTGATCCCGTCAGGATTGAGCGCCCCCGCCTTCAACAGCCAGTTCGATATTCCGCCGTTGCCCGAGAGCAGCCGTGACGGTGCCCTTGGCGCCAAGATCGACGTGCGTCCGCCCGCCCAGCTGCTGACCGTAGTGCCGGGTAGCCAGGTCGTCCAGAATGCCAGTGAACCGACCATCGCCTACTATGCCCTGAGCACCAGCCAGAGCGTGGAGCGCGATACCTGGTCGTTCCTGATGAACTTCCTGGCCAAGTACAAGGTCACCACCGAGAAGCTGGACCAGCAGGCCGGCGTGCTGCAGACCGGCTGGTTTGACAACACGGTTGCACTCGATGGCTGGGGTGAAGATGACGACGATTTCAAAATCCGTCAGCGTTACCAGTTCACCGTGCGCAACGATGCTGCGCGCCATGCCGTCAACATGTCGGTTCGGGTACTGGATCACGAAGAGAGCTTCGATGGCGAGACCACTACCCAGCTGAGCCCGGCTGAAGCGCAGCGTTATGCCGTGCGGGTGCTCAACCAGTTCTCTCTCTATTACGACAGCCAGCTCAAGTCACGCGAACAGCACAAGTCCAATGAGGGCATGGGGCTGGAACTGGGTCTGGACAACAACGAGCTGAGCGCCTGGATTGCCGATGGCTCCTTCGAGCAGGTATGGCGCCGTCTCAACCAGGTGCTGCCGGGCTACGGCTTCGTCATCAAGGATACCCAGCAGTCGCTGGGCTGGATCGACGTCGAGTATGAAGCCCCGTCCGCCGAGTTCTGGAAGGCGAAAGGGAGCGAGCCGTTCAAACTGGAAGAGGAGAAGTACCGCTTCCAGCTGGGTGAAATGGCAGGAGGCAAAACCTCCATCACCCTGTTCGACAAGGACAAGAAGCCGGTGTCGTCCGGGGTCATCTCCCAGATGTACATCAGCATGTCAGAGGCGTTTGCCAAAGGACTGGCTGCACAGGCAGCAAAATCAGAATAAATACAGGGGCCTTGTGCCCCTGTTTTTTTATCTCTGCACGACTGGCGAGCCACTCAATGTGGATACCGGCGTGCAGGGCATGGATTGATTACCCCCAACGAGAGCGGAGCTTGCGGCTTCTCTCTTATTACCCCCCACAAACAGGAAGTGTTATTAGCCATGAGTCTTGCAGACCAAGTATTGGCGGTGAATGACGATTTGCCGATCCGTACCGATAAGCCTGTCCATTCCGGTAAAGTGCGTAGTGTCTACTGGCTGACCGCCGCAGACAGCGCCCGTCTCATTCGCGAGAAGGGTTATGACGTGCCAGCGGATGCGCCGCTCGCCATCATGGTGATCAGCGACAGGATCTCTGCCTTCGACTGCATCTGGCAAGGTGTGAACGGGCTGAACGGCGTACCGGGCAAAGGGGCGGCGCTCAACGCCATCTCCAGCCACTGGTTCAAGCTGTTCAAGGAGAAGGGGCTGGCCGACAGCCACATTCTCGACATCCCGCACCCCTTTGTCTGGATCGTGCAAAAAGCCCGTCCGGTGATGATCGAGGCGATTGCCCGCCAGTACATCACAGGTTCCATGTGGCGTGCCTACAAGGATGGCGAGCGCGAGTTCTGCGGCATCACCCTGCCGGAAGGGCTCAAGAAGGATCAGAAGCTGCCGGAGATCCTCATCACCCCTTCCACCAAGGGCGTGCTGAAAGGACTGGATGGCGTGCCGGAAGCTGATGACGTCAACGTCTCCCGTGCCGATATCGAACGCCACTACCAGGGCTTCAACTTCAGCAAGCCGGCCGATATCGACCGCTACGAAGTGCTGCTCAAAGAGGGCTTCAACGTCATCAGCGACGCGCTGGCCGAGCTGGATCAGGTGTTCGTCGATACCAAGTTCGAGTTTGGCTACGTCCACGATGCCGCCGGCAATGAAAAGCTCATCTACATGGATGAAGTGGGTACCCCCGACAGCTCCCGTATCTGGGATGGCGCCGCCCTGCGCGACGGCCAGATCGTCGAGAAGTCGAAAGAGGGTTTCCGTCAGTGGCTGCTCAACCACTTCCCGGATCCGGACATCCTGCTCAACAAGAACCGCATGCCGGAACGCTTCGCCCTGGCCCGCGACAACAAGCTGCCGACCGAAGTGATGATGGATATCTCCAGCACCTACGTCGGGATCGCCGAGAAGATCATCGGCCACAAGCTGGAACTGTCGGCCAACCCGAAGCAGGAGATCATCGATATCCTGCGCGCGCAGTACGGTCTGATCGACTAAGAGTTTCGCTCTTTTTTGCCATCAAGAAACAAACGTTTGCCGATGGTGAAGAAGAGGCGCAGAGAAACAGACGGGCCCCATTGCGGGGCCCGTTTTTTGTATCCGGCGCACGGCGATCAGCCGTTGACCTTGAACACCTGGCCGGTCTGGATGCCCAGCACCGACTTCTTGTAGGCCTGCGCTACTTTGGCGGCGGGCACCGGCACGAAACCGGGGAAGAAGTCGGCGTATTTGTCCATCGACTCCGCCAGCACGGTCGGGCTTACCACGTTGATGCGCAGGCCGCGGGGCAGCTCGCAGGCGGCCGCTTTGACGAAGTGCTCGACGGCGCCATTGATGGTGGTCGCACTCGCCCCCCAGTTGATGGGCTCTTCGCTCAGGATGCCGCTGATCAGGGTGATGGAACCTTTGTCGCTCAGGTGGGGGATAGCGGCACGGGTCAGGTTGATCTGGCCCATCAGCTTGCTCTGAAGCCCCACCTGCCACTGCTCGTCGGTCATCTCGGTCAGGGCGTTGAAGGCCACGTTGCCGCTGGCCACTACCAGCGCATCAAACTGGCCCAGCCCGGTGAACAGCGCCTTGATGGAGGCGGGATCGCGCATATCGACCGTGGCATCCCCCTGGCTGTGGCCGACCCGGATCACCTGATGATCTTTGGCGAGCAATTCGCTGACGGCAGAACCTATGGTGCCGGACGCACCCACAATCACAATCTTCATCTCTGTCACTCCTCGGTTGGGATGTGTTGATTCTAGTGCAACAAAAAAAGAGAAAAAGCGCGTAAAATAAACCAATTGTTTCCATATTGGAGTTAATGATGGATATCGCCCATCTGGCCAGCTTTTACGAGGTGGTTTTGCGGGGCAGTTTCTCTGCGGCCGCCGATGCACTGGGGGTCAGCAAGGGGATGCTGAGTCGCCACGTCAGCGCGCTGGAGTCCTCCCTCAACGCCCAGTTGCTGCAACGCACCACCCGCCGGCTCAGTCTGACCGAGGCGGGGTCGACCCTCTATCTGCAGGCGGGCGAGATCTTCGCGCTGGCACGGCAGGCGGAGCAGGATATTCAGGCGCTGACCGAAGAGGATAGCGGACGACTGCGCTTCACCTGCCCGATCAGTACCGGCGATCGCATGGTGAGCGAGCTGATCGCTCGCTTTGCTGCGCTCTGTCCCGGGGTGGCGGTCGAGCTCAACTTTACCAATCAGGTGGTCGACATGAGCCAAGGGGAGAATGACATCGCCCTGCGCGCCATCAATGAGGTGCCGGACAATCTGGTCGCGCTCCCCCTTGGCTGGCTTAAGGATGTGGTGGTGGCCAGCCCTGCGCTGGTGGCCAGAGAGGGGAAACCGGCAACTCCCTATGAGTTGGGGGGGCTATCCTGCCTGCCCATGGAGAGCAATCCGGCCTGGGAGCAGTGGCACTTCAGCCGCAAGGGCGAAGAGGCTCATATTTTGGTGCAGGGCAGGGTGCGGGCCAATCAATACAGCACCGTCATTGAGCTGGCCCGGGCAGGCATGGGCTATGCCAAATGCCCGCTGGTGGCGGTGGATGCCCTGCTGGCGACGGGAGAGCTGGTGACCGTGCTCGATGACTGGCAGAGCGGCCTGCACCAGCTTCATGTGCTGCATGCCCAGCAGCGGCGGGTGCCACGCAAGATCCGCTTGTTCAAACAGGTGCTGGCCCAGTGGTTTGCCGATCATCCCCGTTATCTGCTGTAAGAGGGCACATCCCACCGGTCGCCCAGAATGGGGCCCGACTACGTTATTTTTCTGTCATCTTCGGCTGCTACCCTGCGCCCATTGTCGGCATCAGGAAGCGAGAAGCGATGAACAAGCATTGGAGATGGGCGGGATTGGCGCTGCTGTGCGGCACCGCCAGCGTGCAGGCGGCTGTCGGGGTGAGCGTGCCAGAGAATTTCCGCATCCTCGCGGTGAGCAGTGGCACGCTGCAGGATGAGCAGCACGCCACCCTGAGCGATGGGGAGCAGCAATTGCTGGTACGTTTCGAGGGGCTCATCCCCAGCCGCAGCAGCAGCGAGAATGATCGGCAGGTTCGCTCCGAGCCGCAGGTAGTGCGCTATCAGGCGAGCAACCAGCGGTTGCAACTGGTGGCGAGCGTACCGGCCGATGAGCAGGGGATGCAGGCCTATGCCAAATCGCCCGCAGTGGCGTTGCAGGAGAGTGGCCGGGCACTTGCCATCCAGCAGGATGCACTGGTGACCAGCGGCATGCTGCTTGGGGTGGATTGGAACGGGAAACTGACTGAATACAACCGCAGTGGCGGCAAGGCGGCCCTAACGGCGGGAGTGATTGCGGCTCCGTCAATCAATGTAGTTTCTGGCGGCTCTCAACCTGTTGTGGCAGCCGGCGAGCTGGAAGGGCAGTTGCAGCAGCTGTTCCTCAAGGCAGACCCGACTCTGCGCAAGCGCTTTATCAGTTGGGCTGTGCCGCAGCTTTAAGTTTGCCGCCCGTTGCAGTAACGTGGGCATCCCTGTCGGATGCCCTCTTCATCGTACTCAACGAGGTGTTCATGTTTGAATTGCATTCCCGCCTGCAGGCCGATACCTGCTGGCTTGGCGATCTGCCGCTTTGCCGCATCCTGCTGGCCAAAGACAGTCAATACCCCTGGCTGATTCTGGTACCGCGAGTGGCCGACCTGCGCGAGATCCACCATCTGGCACCAGAGCAGCAGCAACAGCTGATGCAGGAGTCCTGCGCCGTCGCGGCGCTGATGGAGCAGGCCCTCAGTCCGGACAAGATCAACATCGGGGCGCTCGGCAATCTGGTACCGCAACTGCACATTCATCATGTCGCCCGCTTTGCCACCGATGCCGCCTGGCCAGGCCCCATTTGGGGTGCTCATCCGGTCGTTCCTTATGAGCCACAAGTTTTGGCGCAGCATGCCGATACATGGCGTGCCCGGCTCGCCAGGCTGAGCGGTTTCACCCCTGTGGCTGCTGATAACGGAGTCAACTGAGAGGCGTGTCGCTATTTCAGTCTTCTGGCCGCGCCATCTGTTAGAGTTATGGTATAGATAAGCCCATTCTCGATGTTCAGGAAGGACACATGATAGTTACAAGATCCGATGATGACGTCGTGTTGACGACTGAGGATGTACTGCTCAGTCTGTGCAACTCGGTAACCGACGTATTGAGTGCCGCGACCATGAGTCAGGTACGTTTTTCCGGTATGGTGCAGCGGATCAGCAAGACCTGCCTCAAGCCCGATATCGGCTGCTTCGTGCTGTTCGATGGCGGCTTCTCCGGTCTGGTGGTGATCAACTTCTCCGCCGCTGCCGCCATGGAGCTCTATGAGAGCTATATGCTGAGCATGGGGCTCTCCAAGGAGGATCTCGCCATCTCTCATACTTCTGACGAGGTGAGCAACGTGATGGGCGAGCTGATGAACCAGATCGTCGGCAGCTTCACCGTCAAGGTGGGCCGCGATCTGCAGACCCACATCACCCAGAATCAGCCGAAGATGCTGGCCCTCAACAAGCAGGTTATGCTGAGCGTTGATACCAATCTCGACAGCCCGGAATCTCGCCGCGTCACCTTCTTCACCGCTCGCAACAACATCTTCTATCTGGAGCTGGCGATGGACAAGACCGAGTTCATCCGTATCCACAATGAGGGGATGGAGCACGAGGAGCTGGATCCCGATGCCCTGATAGCTCAGGCCAAGCAAGACGCAGCCAAACCGGCGCCAGCAGCAGCTCCGGCCGCCAGCAATGACCACGACGATCTGCTCGACTCGCTCGGTATCTGAAGCAGGTCTAAGGCAGCAATGATAAGGCCACCCATCGGGTGGCCTTTTTTATTGCGGCTTTGCTGAGATTAGAAGTTGTAGAGCAGGCCGGTGCTGACGCGGCTCGCTTCGGTATCGTAGAAGCCGATATCGGAGCTGGCGTTGGCGTAGGAGAGGGTAAAGGTCGCGCTGAGCGGTTTCACCCCGAACAGGCTATGCCAGAAGAAGGTGCCGTTGATGGCAAACTCGTCTGCATCGGCGCGCTGGCCGAAGATGGGGTTGGCTTCGTCATACTTGCGCTTGCCGGCATAGACGTTGCTGACAATCGACCACTGGGGGCCGCGCTTGGCATAGGTCAGTTGCAGGCCGGTGTTTTCGAAGCTTTCGGCGCTGCCATCGAGGTTGGCTTGCTTGTAGATCAGCGCAGGTTCCAGAGCCTGACCGTCGGCGAAGGTCCACTTGTAGGAGAGCTGCATGTCATACATCTTGCCATTGCGATCCAGCATGGATGCGTAGTGAGTGCCATGGACCCGGTCGTACTGCTGGCCGCTCTGCTCATCATCCATGTCGATGCTGCGGGCGGTGATGCTGCCGTTGAAGTTGCTGCCCCAGATCTTGTCCCAGGCGAAACGCGCCCCTTTGGATTTCAAGTCGGTGGAGCTGCGATCCACGCCGGTGGCAAAAGGATCGCTCCACAGCTCGACCGGCATGGCGTTGAATACCAGCGAGGTAGCGACGATCCCCTTGTCGCCCATCTCCTGACGCAGACCGAACTGCTGGGTAAAGTCGAAGCGGATGGCATCCTGAATGAGGTTACCGAGGAAGATCTGGGTGCGGGTATCGGCAAAGGTGTAGCGGATATCGGCGTTGATCAGTGGAGTCAGCTTGTTCTCGCTATCCGGTGAGCCCAGATCATTGATGCGACTGTGGTTGTCGTCGCCTGCATAGAAGTTGGACTTGTAGCTGGTGGCGCTGACGCCGCCCAGCAGGAAGCCGGACCAACCGGACTGGCGCGGAATTTCGCCCAGATCGGCGTATGCAGCGTGGCTCGCAAGCAGGCCGAGGCCCAGCAAGGTGAGATTGCGCATCAAAAGACTCCTGATATATCAAACTGTTGAGGTGTGAAGCCCGGGATGTTCGTGCTGCTGATGTCACCTTGGTATTGCCCGGGCGAGTGCAATGGTCACATATGATACAGGAATATCCAATTATTGGCTTATCACACAAGAGTTAAGCGCGTTGTGCTGGTATTCTGTCCGGCGAATATCGGGGAGAAAACAACAAGATGAAGCAGATTAAATCCTGGGCGCAATACTACGTCGATCTGATGACCAAGCTGGGGCTGGTGCGTTTCAGCATGTTTCTGGCCACCGGCATCATAGTGCTGGCGGTCGCCATCCAGATGGGGGTCACCCTGTTTTTGCGGGGCAGCATCGATGTCATCGATTTCGTGCGCTCGGTGTTTTTTGGTCTGCTGGTCACCCCCTGGGCGGTCTATTTTCTCTCCATCGTGGTGGATCAGCTGGAGGATTCCCGCCAACGGCTGAGCCGGATGGTGCGCAAGCTGCAGGATATGCGCGAGCGGGATCTCGAGCTCAACAATCAGCTGCAGGAGAACATCAGCCGCCTCAACAGCCAGATCGCCGAGACCAACCGGGCCGAGAGTCTGCGTCTGCAGGCCATCGAGGATCTGGAAAACGAGGTGTTCCAGCGGGAAAAGGCTCAGCTTCATCTGGGAGAGCGCACCGCTCTGCTGCGCTCCTTTATCGACTGCTCCCCGGATCTGGTTTACTACCGCAATGAGGATGAGCAGTTCTCCGGCTGCAACCGCGCCATGGAGGAGCTGACCGGCAAGGCAGAGAGCGAGTTGATTGGCCTTACCCCGTTCGATGTCTACAAACAGGAGATCGCCAACAAGGTGGTGGAGACCGACCGCCAGGTCTTTGCCAGCAACGAGCCGCTCACCTATGAGCAGTGGCTGGAGTACCCCGATGGTCGCAAAGCCTACTTCGAGCTGCGCAAGGTGCCCTTCTTCGACCGCTTCGGCAAGCGGCTCGGCCTGCTCGGCTTTGGCCGTGACATCACCGAACGCAAGCAGTATCAGGACAAGCTGGAGAAGGCGAGCCGCGACAAGACCACCTTCATCTCCACCATCAGCCACGAGCTGCGTACCCCGCTCAACGGCATTGTGGGGTTGAGCCGGATGCTGATGGATACCCCACTCGACCCGAGTCAGCGCCAGCAGCTCAAGACCATCCATCTGAGTGCGGTCACACTCGGCAACATCTTCAACGACATCATCGACTTGGACAAACTCGATCGGCGCCGGCTTGAGATCGCGCCAACCCGGATCGACCTGCCTGCCTTCCTCGACGAGCTGGAGACGCTGTCGCGTATTCAGGCGGAGCAGAAGGGGCTCTATCTGCACTTTGATCGCGATGGCGACATGCCGCAATTCGTCATGGCGGATGGCACCCGCCTGCGTCAGGTGTTGTGGAATCTGGTGGGCAATGCAGTCAAGTTTACCGATGAGGGCGGCGTCACCGTGCGCTGCCTCTCCCATCCTGCCGACGAGCCGGGCAAGCTGGCGCTCCACTTTGAGGTGGAAGATACCGGCGTCGGCATTCCCCGCGCCCAGCAGGAGAAGATCTTCGCCATGTACTATCAGGTGCAGGGCAAAAAACACGCCACCGGTACCGGGATCGGCCTCGCGGTGTCGCGCCAGTTGGTACAGGCCATGGGCGGCCAGCTCTACGTGGATAGCGAGCCGGGTGAAGGCTCCTGCTTCACCGCCGAGCTGGAGGTCGCCTGTGTCGAACAGGTGTTGCCTGAACAGGAAGAGGAGATGCCCTCCCTCGACATCCTGCTGGTGGAGGATGTCGAGCTCAATGTGACGGTTGCCTGCGCCCTGCTGAACAAGCTCGGCCATCAGGTCAAGGTGGCGCGCGATGGTTCCCAGGCGCTGGCGATGGCCAACCCGGATGATTTCGACCTTATCCTGCTCGATATCCAGCTGCCGGACATGACCGGGTTCGATGTAGCGGCAACCCTGCTCGAGCGCTACGGCGAAAGTTTGCCGCCCATGGTTGCCCTGACGGCCAATGTAACCGGCGATCGCCAGTACTATCTGGATCGCGGCATGCGGGATGTGATTAACAAGCCGCTCGGCTCGAAGGCGGTGCGCGAGGTGATTGGTCACCTGTTTGCCGATCTGGCCGACGACGAGGCGGACGAGCAGGCTGATGCGGTGGCTCAGGATGCGTTGCTGGATCTCCCTTTCCTCACCGACTATGCCGATACCGTGGGCAAGCCGGTACTGCTCTCCAGCGTCGAGCTGTTCGAGAAGATGATGCCCGACTACATGGCGGTGCTCGACTCCAACATGATCGCGCGGGATCAGGCTGGCGTGGTGGAGGAGGCGCACAAGATCAAGGGGGCGGCAGGCTCCATCGGCCTGCGTCGCCTGCAGCAGACGGCGCAACTCATCCAGAGCCCGGATCATCCCGCCTGGTGGGAGAATGTGGAAGACTGGATTGAGACGCTGCGCCGGGAATACCCGGGTGATATCGCCCGTCTGCGCCGCTGGTTGTTGTCTTGAATCCAATGGGAGCCGCGGGCAAGGAGCCACAGGATGTATAGCCGTTTGATCACCCCCGAGCGTGTTCACCCCTGGGGAAATGAGGATCTGCTGGAGGCGACCGAGCTGGATCGCGCCCGCATAGTGCAGGCGGCGCCGGTGCGCCGGTTGCAGCAGAAGACCCAGGTTTTTCCGCTCGATGTGAAAGCCTCGGTGCGCAGCCGTCTCACCCATTCGCTGGAGGTGCAGGAGACCGGCCGCCAGATCAGTCGCCGCATTCTGGCGGAATTGCCCGCCGGTGTGGTGTGCGAGGGAGCCTTTATCAATCTGGTGGAGATGTCCTGCCTCTTGCACGATGTGGGCAACCCGCCGTTCGGCCACTTCGGCGAGCAGGTGATGAGCCAGTGGATCGGTGAAATGCTCGATCCCCTCTATCAGCAGGCACTGGCACAGCCCCCCTCGGCCCAGTGGGCTGAATTGTGTCAGGATCTGCAACTGTTTGATGGCAACGCCCAGAGTCTGCGGCTGGTGCACAGCTTGCACGAGCTCAACCTGACGCTCGGACAACTGGCAGCGCTCTGCAAATACCCGCAGCAGCCCCGGCCCGGCGTGAGCTATGGCCAACATCATGGCTGGAGCAGCAAGCGGGGCATCTTCTTTAGCGAGCAGCCGCTCTACCGGGCCCTCGGTCAGAGCCTGGGATTGGCCCCCGGCTGCCGTCATCCGCTGGTTTACATCATGGAGGCGGCTGATGACATCTCCTACTGCATCGCCGATCTGGAAGATGCGGTAGATCGGAGGATCCTGACTCAGGGTGAACTGCTGGCGGCGCTGCGAGCTGCTGACCAGAGTGACTACATGGGCACCTTGCTGGATGAGGCGCTTACCAGTGGTCGGGGCTTTTTCCCCCATTTTCGCCAGCAGCTGACCCGGGATCTGGTTACGCTGGCGGCGCAGAGCTATGTCAGCGAACATCAGGCCATTTTGCAGGGCTCCTATCCGCAAGCACTGCTGCATGGTCAGGCGCCGGCGGCGCGGGTGCTCGATATCCTCAAACGGGTGGCCCGCGAGCTGGTCTTTATGCGCCCCGAGGTGGAAGCGCTTGAGCTGGAGGGGTATGCGGCGCTGCGCGGGGTACTGACCAGTTATGCCTGCCTGTTGTCGCTGCCAGCGCCACAGTTTGCCCGTCTGCTGGCCGGGGAGGGGAGTCAGGCGCTGTTCTTTGCGCGCCGCCTCTATCACCGTCTCTCGGCCCGCCATCTCAAGGCCTATCGATTGGCGATCGCCACCCCGGATCCGCGCTTTGCCTGCCAGAACGAGCAGGAGTGGTATTACCGGGTGCGGCTGCTGCTCGATTATGTCAGCGGCATGACGGATACCTATGTACTGGAAGAGTACCGCCTGCTATCGGGGATCTGATGACCCGTACTCCCTTGCGGGCAGCATAAAATGCCGTAAAAACGTTTAAAAAGGAGTCGCAAGAGGCTTGTGTTAAATTCGGAGTTTTTTTAGACTGCTGCAACCTGTTCAACTTTTATCCGGTAAGGAGACGAAAATGCACCATCAGATGCTAAATCTTGCATTCTCTCGCGGCACTGCGTGCGGCTTGAAATCTCGTGCTCTTTTACCGCGTGGCGTAAACAGGTAACCCCTGTCTTTTTATCACCCGCGGTTTGTCCCGCAGGGTGATATCCACTTTCTCCGGGAGAACCGCATGTTCAACTGGAGAATGTCATGTCTATCGAACTGGTTTTACTGCGTAGCGTCGAGTCTTTGGTACAAAAGCGGATCGCCAAGGTCGAGCGTCGTCTCGCCGTGATCAATCTCTCGCCTGCCCTGCTGAAAGATATCGGTCTGGAAGGGTATGAGGGGCAGATCTCCCATATCCGTGAGCGCGAGTATCAAACAGGCTTCCGGCTTGGGAATCGAATAACCTGATGTGGTGGGGGGCGTTGTTCCCCCCCAATCTTTTAACGTTGCGAAAAAATGACGTGACAGACCACAATCTGTCACGTTTTTTGCTTTAAAAAGGATTGTTTATTCACATTCAGCCAATATCCCTCTATCCTCTTGGCCCCGTTTATAGCGGAACTGTTTGTTTTCTCACCGGCTAGAGCCATTATCTAGAGGGTCGAGGATGAATCGTATTGGCCTCACTCATCAGGACAAATAGCTCATGTCTCGCGCTTGTCATCTCCTACTGATTTTTTGCTCACTGCTTCTGCTGAGTTGGCATGTTGCTGCAGAGTCATCGCCCGAAGAGGAACAAAGAGCGGTTGATGAGCAGGGCTTCTCTCAGGAGCTGGTGGTGGGCGTCCCCCGTGGTGGTTATCCCCCCTTTATCTACGAGGTGCCATCGAAACAGTACGCCGGTCCGCTCAAAGAGCTGGCCCTGCGGATTGCCGCCGAGATGGGATTAACGCTGCGTTGCGTATCCTTTAACTCTTATATCGAAGCTCAGGAAGCGTTGAAGAAGGGGAAGGTTGATGCGCTGGTCGGGGTGGAGCTTGATGCTTTGCCGGTGGAGGGGGTGAACCATATCGGTCACCTCGGCTCTTATGGCCGCGCTATCCTGATGCAGCATCCCAACCAGCGGTTAACGATCGAGCAGGCAAAAAAAATGCGCTGGGTTTGTATCCGCGGGTTTGGCAGTTGCCGTGAGCTGGCATCGCTGGGAATGCCCAACGTGACCCAGGTCGAGAGCCGTGATGAGGCAACCTATATGGTCAAGCTGGGTCTGGCTGATGGTTATCTGGCTCTGGGCCCTATTCTGGTGCGGGAGCTGCAGCGCCTCCCGGACACCATGGGGATTGCGACTCCTCGCTGGTTGAGCAGCAGCGCCCTGACGATTGCGACCAGTGCAAATAATAGTGAGCTGACAGAGCGGATATGGCAGGCATATCAGAGGATCCCGGTGACCGATTCCCGCCTGCGCCTGGCGGAGGGGGATAGCCGCTTCAAGGTCGATCTGCTGCTGGAGCCTGCCGAGATGGCATGGTTAAAACAGAAAAAAGTGATCCGGTTTGCCGTAGCCCCCTCTTTTTCCGGTATCAGCGAGATCGATGAAGAGGGGCGATTGCACGGGTATGCCGCTGACCTGATGAAGCTCATTAGTCTGCGTTCCGGAGTCCGGTTTGAGCTGGTTCCGACCCGCACCTGGCAAGAGTCCATCGAACTACTGCAAGCGCACAAGATTGATTTGATCCCCCTGATGACTCCCCTGAAGGATCGGCGGGAGTTCGCCTCCTTTACTTCCTCTTACCTCAAGTTTGACAGCTACATCGTTGCCAGGACCGGAGCTCGCAGCTTGAAATCTCTGGCTGATTTAAAGGGGCGTCAGATCGGGGGGGTGACAGGTTCCTACGAGGCATCGTTGATTCGCAACTTTGGCGGGAAGATTGTTGAGGTTGACCGCGATGCAGATCTTCTGAAGTTGCTCGACTCGGGCAAGGTCGATTATGTACTGCTGACCATGACCAACCTTGGCCAGCAGGCGATGAAAGGATTCAACGAGAAGTACCAGGTTGTGCTGGGGAGCCCCGAATTTTCGGTGCCGATCAGTATGGCGGTCGATATTGCACAGCCCGAGCTGACCAGGATTATGGACAAGTTGCTGCAGACCATTACCGATGAAGAGTGGCAGCTGTTCGATCGCCGCTGGCTCAACATCTCGGTCAATATGGCGGTGGACAATAGCCCTCTATACAAATGGCTGGCTTTTGCCGTAGCGGCTCTTGGTACCTCGGGTCTGCTGGTGTTGCTGTGGGCGCGCAGCCTGCGCCGCCAGATTGCCCAACGCAAGGTTGCGGAAAGCAAGTTGAATGAGCAGCTCTCTTTTGTGCAGACACTGCTCAACTCCTTGCCGACCATGGTGGCACTGCGTGACAACGAGCAGCGTATTACCCTTTGCAATCAAGCCTATCGCGAGACCTTTTTCATCGAGCATGATGGGCAGCCGCGAGACGATCTCGCGCACATGCCCGAGCCGGTTCGCCGCCAGATGGTGCAGGAGGAGCGAGCCGTCTGGCAGAGCGGTCGCCAGCTGGAGGGGGCGGGCAACAGTGTGCGGGCCGATGGTTCACCATTTCATGTGATGTACGCCAAACTCCCCTATCGCGACCCGGCAGGCAAGATGCTTGGGGTATTGACCGTGCTCACCGATGTCAGCCAGATCAAGGATGCGGAGGCGCGGGCGCGCAAGGCGGAAACCCGCCTGACCCAGATTACCGACAGTATGCCGGGCATTGTCTACCAGTATCTGTGGCAGGGGCCGGGCAAGGGACGTTTTCTCTATGCCTCCCAGGGGGCTCGCGAGATCCTCGGGGTCAGTCATCAGGAGCTTTTTGCTGCCGAGTCGGGAGGAGAGATCTTCGGGTTTACCGAAGAGGCGTTGCAGGACTTTGTCAGCAAGGTGGCCAATCATGCCGAGACCCTGGCCCCGCTTGATCTGGAGGTCAAGGTCGAGCGGCCGGAGGGGGATCGCTATCTGCAGGTACGCGGCAGTTTCGTGCGCCAGGAGCAGCAGGAGCTGATCCTCAACGGGGTGATTCAGGACATTACGGCGCTCAAGCTGCAGGAGCACCAGTTGCGCGAGGCGCAAGCCTATGCCGAGCAGGCCATGCAGGCGCGTAGCCGCTTTCTTGCCACCATGAGCCATGAGTTGAGAACACCCATCTCCGGTATGCACGGCATGCTGGAGCTGTTGCAGATGAGCGAGCTGGATGACGATCAGCGCTACATGGTGCGCAATGTCGTCACTTCAACCAACAACCTGCTCTATCTGGTGAATGACATCCTCGACTTTTCCAAGATAGAGGCCGGCCAGTTGCGATTGCACTATCAGGTCTGTCGCGTGCAATCAGTTATTTGTGACGCGATCCGTGGCCATGCGACGCTCGCGCATAGCAAAGGGTTGCAGGTGGTGCTGGAGTGGGGTCAATCCGTGCCCGATCAGGCCGAGATGGATGGCGTCAGGGTAGGACAGGTTATCTCCAATCTGCTCAACAATGCCGTCAAGTTTACCGAGCAGGGGAGCATCACTCTTGCTGTTAACTACCTCGACGGGTTGTTGAGCATTATGGTCGCCGATACCGGTATCGGGATTGCCGAAGAGAAGCAGGCGCTGCTCTTCACTCCTTTTGAGCAGGTGGAGTCAGACATCAATCGCCGCTTCGGTGGTACAGGGCTGGGGCTGGCCATCTGCGATCAGCTGGTGCGCAAAATGGGGGGCAACCTGCATTTGGTCAGCAAGCCGGGTGAGGGGGCGAGTTTTACCTTCACCGTACCGCTGCAAAAACCACAATGGGACCTGCCAGCTTTGGCAGGGAGCGAGTGGTGGTATTTCAGCAACGATCCGGTGCTGGAGATGGCCATGAGACGTCTTGGCGCCAAGCTCAAACCCATTGAAGCATCGAATTTCAGCGATGATTTGCAGGGATTGTTGCTGGCTGACGAACTTTGGCTGGAGCAGACGCTGGGGCCCGAGTGGCAAAGCTGGCTTCAACAAAGGGCTCTCAAAGGGATCATTGTGTCTCCCCGCGAGGCGCTCCGCGGGCGTCTCGGTGCTGCTCACTGGTGGCGACTGGGACTCTCGCCTCTCTATCCGGATCTGCTGCTGGAGAGTTGCAACGAATTGCTCAATGAGCAGGTTACTCCCATGCTCACTGCACTCGGGGAGAAGCTGGGAGGTAGGGTGCTGGTGGCCGACGATCATCCGGTCAACCGGGCTCTGCTGGCCAGACAGCTCGCCATTCTCGGGATAGAGGCGCAGGTGGTTGAGGATGGCGAGAAGGCTTTGCGGGCATGGCAGGGGCAGGATTTCTCTCTGCTGCTGACCGATTGTCATATGCCGGTGATGGATGGCTATAGTCTGGCCAGAGCGCTGCGAGCCCAGGGAGTGACTGCGCCCATAATCGGGGTAACGGCTGATACTTCGGAAGAGGCGAGTGCGCGGATGGTTGAGGCTGGCATGAGCGACATGCTGTTCAAGCCATATCCCCTCGAGACCCTGCGTCAACTATTGGCACATTGGCTGACTGATGTGGCTACAGTCTCAACAGAAAAACCCGCAGAACAGCAGCAAATCGCCGAGCAGGCGGAACGCTGGCAAGGGCTCTTTGGTGATGAGGAGGCTGCTCGGGCGATGGCAAAAGAATATCTCGATTCCAACCGTCAGGATGGCAAGGATATGATGGTGGCACTGACTTGCCACGATACTCAGGCGCTGGTAGAAACTGCCCACCGTATCAAGGGGGCCGCACGCATGGTGGGGCTGCAAGAGCTGGCAGTACAGGCCGCCAGACTCGAATCGGCCGCACGATTGAAGCAGACGGAGGAGCTGGAAGAGTTGGTTTGCGGGGTACAGGTATTGATGAACGCAATCTCCCACGAAATTGGATTATGGCTCGATGAATAACGTACAAAACGTACACGATGAATTGGTCATCATGGTTGTCGAGGATCATGCGTTTCAACGCAAGGCCCTGATGCACCAGATCCGTGACCTGGGTTATCAACAGTTGCTGGAGGCTCGTGATGGGCAGGAGGCACTTGAGCTGTGCCAGCGTCACTCGGTTGATATCCTTTTTTGTGACCTGCGCATGCCCGGCATGGATGGAATGGCGCTGTTGCGCCGCCTCTCCCTGGGAGGATTCAGTGGTGGCATCATTCTCTCCAGCGCATTGGAGGATGACGTCGTTGAAGCTGTGTTGCGGATGAGTGCCGCCTATGGTTTGCAGGTGCTGGGACGTATCGAAAAACCATCGAGCAAGCAGCAGCTAAAGGTGCTGATCGAGTCGTGGTCTCCCCGTCAGGAGCAGGCCCAAAAAGAGGATGGGCATCGGCTTGGGCTGGATGAACTGCGACGCGCGCTGGATGATGACCAAATCGTCCCCTGGTATCAACCGAAGGTCAGCTTTGCCACCGGTGAATGGGTCGGGATGGAAGCGCTGGCGCGCTGGCAGCACCCGGAATATGGCCTGGTCTCGCCGGGCCGTTTCATTCCGTTGGCGGAAAACAACGGGCTCATCGATCAACTCACCGAAATCATCATCAACAAGTCGCTGCGCGATGGTCATCTCTGGGAGGAGACCGGTCTATCACTCAACTTGTCGATGAACCTTTCAACCACCTCGCTGATTGAGGGGGATCTCTGCAACTCCCTGATCGCGCAATGTCTGCGCTGGAGCATAAATCCAGAACTGATCACCCTGGAGGTGACCGAGAGCTCCTTCGTGCAGGATGTGGGCAAGTCGCTGGAGGTGCTGACCCGACTGCGGATGCATGGATTCGGTCTCTCTATCGATGATTTCGGCACCGGCTACTCGTCGATGCAGCAGTTGGCTCTGCTGCCTTTTACCGAGTTGAAGCTGGATCGATCCTTTGTCGATCGCTGCTATGCAGATCCATCCCGTCTGGCCATTATCGAGTCCAGTATCGAGCTTGCCCGCAAGCTGGGGCTTAAATCGGTGGCGGAAGGGGTCGAGGATGAGTTGACTTGGCAACAGTTGGCAAAACTTGGATGTGACGTGTGTCAGGGCTTTTTCTCTGCCAGACCGATGCCGCGCAGTGAATTGCAGGAGTGGCACCGCTCCTGGCAGGAGAGATTGCCTACACTTATATCGACCTGATTCTTTTGGCCTTCGGGCCTCATCTGAACAAGGATGTTCATGAAAATCTCACACAAGCTTCTGATCAGCTTCGGATTTATCAATCTTCTGATCGCCCTCTCCTCTGCACTGGTCTACTACCGGCTAAACCAGATCAATCAATCCCAGCAGATGCTGCTGGCGCAGGCGCTGCCGGCTCTGCAGCGGGATGAGGCCAGCCAGAAAGCGCTGGTCGCCACCGTCTCGGCATTGCGTGGTTATCTCATTCTTGGCAAGGATCCCGCCCAAGCTGCCAGATTGAAGCAGGAGTGGGAGGGGGCCTGGCAGGTTATTACCAGCCAGCAGTTTGATGTGGGGTTGGTACAGTCACTCAAGAGTTTCAAGAGCAGTCAGGAAAAGGTATGGGTGATTGCCCACACAGAGGAGAATCTGCCTGCACATACCCTGATGCTGCAGGAGGCAGGGCCGCTTGCCGAAGCTGCGCTCGATCAGCTGCAATCTTTCGCCAATGAAGAGGTGGCGACTCCTCAGGAACAGCTATCGGGAGATCGCCGCATGTTGCTCAAGCAGGTGGGAGATGCCTACAACAGCTTGTCAAATGCGCTCTCCGCCCTGCGAGATTTTCTTATTTCCGGCGACCCGGAATATCGCAGCAAGTATGAGGACTATTACAAGTTCCATCAGCAACGGGTGGCGGAACTCAAACAGCAGTCCAGTCTCTTTTCCGAAACCGAGCGCAGCCTCTGGCAGCTGTTTGAGGAGATGGGAACCCCCTTCTCGGAGCTGGTGGGCCAGGTCATCAGCAAGCGGCAAGCACCGGATTGGGATCAGGCTAACTACTTGATGGCAAAAGAGATTGAGCCGATGCAGGAGATCCTCTACGAACGGCTGGCCAAACAGGTAGGGGAAACCCGCAGCAAAGTAACTGCAATCTCAGGAGAGATGACCCAGGCTGGCCACTCCATCACTCGTACTCTGTTGCTGGCAACGGGGAGTTCCATCGTGCTTGGCATGTTGGTGGCGTGGCTCTTCAGTCGTCGTTTGACTCGTGACATCGCCAGTCTGGTTGTGCGGGCTGGCGAGGTCGCCGATGGCAAGCTGGCTGCCAACCCCTTGCCCATCTTGAGTCAGGATGAGCTGGGCGGTTTGACCGGCTCCATCAACCGGATGTCGGCCCAGCTACGCAGTCTAGTGAGCGAGCTGCAGGGGGCGGTGGGACAGGTAGATGTCGCCTGTCAGGATGTAGGCAGCACAACTCAGGCCATAGTGACCGATTTGACCGCGCAGGATATTCGGGTAAAAGCGGTCGCCAGCGCGATCGAGCAGATGTCGGTCAGTATGAAAGAGGTGGCGGGCAATATTGCCAATGCAGCCGACAGTGCCCATCAGGTGCAGCAGCAAACCCGGCAGGGACAGAATGCATTGGCACGGATGACAGATGCCATGCAGCAGATCGCCGCCATGATTGGGCAAGCCAATCACGCGATGGGATTGCTTGAGAAGCAGAGCGAACAGGTCGGGCAGATCACCGAAGTTATCGCCACCATAGCCGAACAGACCAACTTGCTGGCCCTTAATGCGGCAATAGAAGCTGCGAGGGCCGGTGATCAGGGGCGCGGTTTTGCCGTGGTCGCCGATGAGGTACGTCAGCTGGCAACCCGCACCCACCAGTCAACCGCCGAAATCAGCCAGACGATTAGCGCAATTTCCCAGCAAACCCGCCAGACCGTCGCCACGGTGAGCGGTGGCACCCAGCTGGTCGAGCAGGGGCGTGATGCAGTCGGGTTGGTAACCGAGACGTTGAATGCGATGAACCAGCTGGTGCAGGCGCTATCTGGCCAGCTGGAGGCCATCGCAACGGCGACCGAGCAACAATCCCAGGTCGCCGCCGAAGTGGCTGGAACGGTAGAGGATATTGCCGCTCTGAGCCGTCAATCCTGTCAGCAGAGCCAGCAGGGTGAGGGCATCGTCGCCCGTCTGGCGGGTGATACCGGCAAGTTGACGGCGGTGATCGCCCGTTTCGAGCTGGAGTGACGGGGGGGGGGCAGGACATCCTGCCCACCTCTTAGTCGATTCGTCTGAAGGCGTGGTTTTCGAAGCTGCTGGTGGTCTCTTTATTGAGCAGACTGACCAGCAGAATGGCCCGTTTCTCCCCATCCGGCTCCATATAGATGGCTTCAAACCCTGCCAATGGCCCCTCTTCAATCAATACCTTATCGCCCGCATTTGGCAGTTTGGCGTAACTTGCTCGCGCCTGGTCGCTGTCATCACGGCTCATCAGCTGATAGACCAGCTTGTTGCTGATGGGGGTCCATTCACTGCCGAAGTGGATGATCCGGCTGATGCCACGGGTCGATTTCAGGGTGACCGGAGTTACCTCTTCCAGATCGACGTATATGAAGAGGTAGTTGGGAAACATGGGTTCCTTTACCGGGACTCGCTTGCCCCGACGCAGTTTCTCGATTTCCACCATGGGGTAGTAGGACTCGATACCTTGGGCATCGAGGTGGGCGCGGGCGCGGGCCTCTTCCTTTGGCTTGCAGTAGGCCAGATACCATTTTTTCATGTGATGTTATATTCGTGTTGCCGTGCTCGCCGATATGATAGCGGCGGCAATAAAAAAGGCCACGCATTGCGTGGCCTTTTTTGTCGAGTGAGCAATTACCAACCTTTTACCAGGCCGCCTTTGAACAGCTCCAGCCCTTTCTTGTAGACATCATCGGTCTGGAAAGCCTGTACGAACTGTTTGACCTTCTCGTCATCCTTGTTGTTGTCGCGGGCGACGATCAGGTTGACGTAGGGGGACTCTTTATCTTCAACAAACAGACCATTTTCGGTCGGGGTCAGACCAATCTGGCCGGCAAAGGTGTTGTTGATGATGGCGAGATCCACGTCTTCCAGCGAGCGAGGCAGCTGAGCTGCTTCCAGTTCAACGATCTTGAAGTTGCGCGGGTTGCTGGCGATATCGAGTACGGTCGCCTCCAGACCAGCACCATCTTTCAGGGTGATCAGGCCCTGCTTGGCCAGCAGGATCAGCGAGCGGCCCAAGTTGGTCGGATCGTTCGGTACCGCGATCTGGGCGCCATCTTTCAGCTCGCTCAGAGACTTCAGCTTCTTGGAGTAACCGGCGATCGGGTAGACAAAGGTGTTGCCGACCGGTACCAGTTTGAAGCCGCGATCACGTACCTGTGCATCCAGATAGGGTTTGTGCTGGAAGGCGTTGATGTCGATGCTGCCATCGTTCAGCGCCACGTTCGGGGTGACATAGTCGGAGAAGTTGACGATCTCGACGTTCAGACCATATTTCTCTTTTGCCACCTTGGCGGCTACTTCGACCAGCTCGGTCTCAGGGCCGGCAATGGCGCCTACTTTCAGGGTCTTGTTCTCTTCCTTTTGACCGCAACCGGCCAGTACCAGACCAGCCAGCAGGGCTGCCGCAACGGATTTGATGCCAAATTTCATAAAACCTCCTGTCAGAAATCGACGATTAACGATGATCACATTTGTTGACCAGGCGCTCACCCGCGCTCTGGATAAGTTGAACCAGCACGACCAGTATCACGACGGTGACCAGCATGACGGTCGGATCGAAGCGCTGATAGCCGTAACGGATGCCCACATCACCGAGACCACCACCACCGATGGCACCAGCCATGGCGGAGTAGTTCACCAGCGTGACGAGGGTAATGGTGACGCTGTTGAGGATGCCGGGCAGGGCCTCGGGCAGCAGCACCTTGGTGATGATTTGCAATGGCTTGGCACCCATCGCCTTGGCCGCTTCCAGCAGGCCGTCGGGGACTTCCATCAGGGCACCTTCCACCAGACGGGCGATGAAGGGGATGCAACCGACGGTCAGCGGCACGATGGCGGCGATGGTGCCGATACTGGTGCCGACAATCAGCCGGGTCAGCGGAATAATCGCGACCAGCAGGATGATAAAGGGCACCGAGCGACCCACGTTGACCACCATGCCCAGAGTGCGGTTGAGCAGCGGGTTGGCCAGGATCTGGCCGGCTTTGGTCACATGCAGCGCCACGCCGAGCGGCAGGCCGAGCAGGCAGCCAAACAGGGCGGAGGCAAACACCATGATAAGGGTGTCGCCCAGGGCCGTGATGAGCAGATTAATCATGGCTTCGGACATAACCCATTACCTCCAGCTGAATGTGATTGTCGATGAGGAACTGCTGGGTCGCTTCGCACTGGGCTTCATCCCCGAACAGCTCGGCCAGCAGGAAACCGAACTTGACGCCACCGGCGTACTCGATGTCGGCACTCAGAATGCTGATATCGATATTGAAACGGCGGCTCGCCTCGGAGATGAGCGGCGTATCGACCGTGCTGCCGGTAAAGCCAAGTTTCAGCAGCGGGTAGCTGCCGGGCACTCGCTCATTGCTCATCCGATCCTGATACTCCTGCGGTACCTCCAGATGGATGGTGGAGCGAATGAAATCGCGGGCCAGCTGGGTCTTGGCATTGCTGAAGAACCAGGCCACTTCGCCCTGTTCGATCAGGCTACCATCGCTGATGATGGCCACTTCGTCACAGATCCCCTTCACTACATCCATTTCGTGGGTGATGAGCAGGATGGTAAGCCCCAGCTTGACGTTGATCTCCTTGAGCAGGGTCAGGATCGAGCGGGTGGTCTGCGGATCGAGCGCCGAAGTGGCCTCGTCACAGAGCAGCACCTTGGGCGCCGGGGCCAGCGCCCGGGCTATGGCGACCCGCTGTTTCTGACCGCCGGAGAGTTCGGATGGATAGGCGTGGGCACGGGCTTCCAGCCCGACCAGCGCCAGCAGCTCTTCGACCCGGCTCTTGATCTGATCCTTGTTCCAGCCTGCCAGCTCCAGCGGAAAGGCGATGTTGGCAAACACGGTTCGGGAGGCGAGCAGGTTGAAGTGCTGGAAGATCATCCCGATCTGGCGGCGGGCCTGGGTCAGATCCCGTTCGCTCAGGGCGACCAGATCCTGGCCGTCGACAATCACCTGGCCCTCTGTCGGGCGCTCCAGCAGGTTGACACAGCGGATGAGGGTACTCTTGCCGGCACCGGAGGCACCGATCACCCCGAAGATTTTGCCTTGGGGTACATGCAGACTCACGTCACGCAGGGCGTGCACGGCGTCACTGCCTGTACCGTAGACTTTGTTGAGACCGATCAACTTAATCATGGATTCTTCCGTGCTAACAGCCTTACAGCACAGGGCGCTACAGGCGAGAAAATTGGGCAGAGGTTTCACTAGGTTGCACTGCCATCATGGGGGATGATGCTAAGATGTCCGGATGGCTGTGTCAACGCATGTTTTTACGTCTAGACGTCTAAAAAAGTGATAAGGATTTTCAGTTGGCAGATAAGGAATAGCAGGGTTTGGCGTTATTCCATATTGAATTTCGCTTTGAAGCCAAAGAGCCGAATTAAAGTTGGCTGATGGCGTGTGATGCTCTGTTCTATTAGGTATCCCTGTCGCGACTATCCGGCTGTGGAGCCTACCCCTCACAAGCCCCAGAATTGCATAAAGTTGAACCCCCTGTCTGCCCACTTATATATACCTCGGCCAATTTTGATGCAGCGCAAGAAGATGCCTGATCGTGATTGGGGCCTGACTGGTCGTTTTTTATACTGAGGTTGCGGATTTCCCATGGAGGGCAGAGCGATGAGATTCCAACAGATCAAAGAGTTGCTGCACTACCTCGAGCAGGTGCATCACCAGCTCGGTCTCTGTTACCGGCGTCTGGGCAATCAGGTGGATAGCGAACGCTGCCGGATGTTGCTGGTCTATCTGCAAGGGCGGGAGGATGCCGCGAGCGTCCATCTGCAGGAGTATGCCAGCCAGCTGGGCGGCACGGTGCGGGAGACCTGGCTGGATCAGAGCTTTAGCGAGGACATGTTGCCAGCGATTATGTGCTGCGAATTGCCTGCTTCAGCCAGAACCGGAGATATCGTAGCCCTGGTTTGCCGCTGGGAGGGGCAGTTGATTGGCGAACTGGGTCATCTGGCCCGGGAGTGCCCGACTCGGAGCACGGCTGAATTGCTGGATAATTTGGCCCGACTGGAGCAGACCCGCCTGACCCGCTTGGTGCACGGTGCCCACCAGCTCGATGACTTGTAGCAAAGACAGAGGATCGATCACCAGATAGAGAGAGGGCCCGGTATTGCTGTCAGGCCCTCTTCGTATCGGGAGCTCATGGCTCCGATGTGCAATCAGCCCTGATGTCGTTCAGCGGCGTAGAGCGCCGCGCCGATAATTCCGGCCTGGTTGAGACTGGCTGCGGGAATGAGTGGTGCCCGGGTTTCGATGCGATCGACGAACTTCTCCAGTTTGGCTGCGCTGCCGCCGCCCAGAATGAAGAGGTCGGGGGAGAAGAGAAACTCGAGGCGAGCCAGATATTTGTTGAAGCGTTTGCCCCAGCGCCCCCAGGAGAGATCCTCGCGTTTGCGCACTGCGTCGGAGCAGTAGTGCTCGGCGATCATCCCTTCCAGCATCAGATGGCCCAGCTCGGTGTTGGGCAGCAGGTGACCGTTGACGAAGACTGCGGTGCCGATACCGGTGCCGACCGTGATGAGGATGATAACACCCTTGCGATCCTTGCCGGCACCAAAGCGCATCTCGGCCAGACCGGCGGCGTCGGCATCGTTGAGCACATAGCAGGGCTTGCCGGTGACATCGGCAAACAGGTGCTCGGCATCGGTCTCAATCCAGCTCTTGTCGATGTTGGCTGCGCTCTTGGCAATGCCGTTGTGGATGGTGGCCGGGAAGCCGCAGCCCACCGGCCCTTTCCAGTCGAAGTGTTCCACCAGCGCCTTGAGGGTATGGGCAATGGCGGCCGGGGTGGCCGGCTGTGGTGTGGCAATGCGATGGCGCTCGCCAATCAGCTCACCGGTTTCGGTATCGACCAGACAGCCCTTGATCCCCGAGCCTCCAATATCCACTCCCAACATTTGCATCTGTGATGTCCTTTTTGTGTGCCGACCATTGTTGCTCAACCATGGCGTGCTGATCTTTGTGGGTCGGCAGAGCATGAAAAAACTGCTGCAATCCGGCAAGGGGCAGATCACTCAGGCGTGATCCGGCAGACCTTTTTCGATGCAACGGATCAGCAGGCGGGTTTTCTTGTTCGTTTCATCCTGGCGTCTGGCCAGCGTTGCCAGCGCCCATTCAATATGTTCTGCCGCCATGGGCTCTGCTTCCGGCAGTGCTTGCTGCAGGGCAGCCATCACTTCCGGGTTGGCCGGGCCGTTGCCAAGGGCTACCGCCAGATTGCGGCGCCAGCGTTGATAGCCGATGCGGCGGATCGGGCTCCCCTCGGTATGTTTGAGGAACTCGGCCTCGCTCCAGCGCCACAGCGCCAGCAGGGGCGGGCGATGCAGGCTGGGGCGGGGGCTGAAATCGGGCTCCGGGCTAGCATCTGCGTAGCGATTCCACGGGCAGATGAGCTGGCAGTCGTCGCAGCCATAGATGCGGTTGCCCATCATGGGTCTGAACTCTTCCGGAATAGGGCCGTCGTTCTCTATGGTGAGATAGGAGATGCAGCGGCGGCCATCCACCACATAGGGAGCGACAATAGCGCCAGTGGGGCAGATGTTGATGCAGGCGACACACTTGCCGCACTGCTCTTTTTCCACCTGCACATCGATGGGGAGTGGCAGGCTTACCAGCAGCTCCCCCAAAAAGAAGAAGGATCCGGCTGACTCATTGAGCAGCAGTGAGTGTTTGCCAACCCAGCCGAGGCCAGCTTTGGCGGCCAACGGCCGCTCCAGCACGGGAGCGGAGTCGACAAAGGGGCGCCACTCACCAAGGGTGTCAGACGTGCCTTGAAACAACTTGGCGCATCGTGCTTCGATTCGGTCACCCAGCTGTTTGAGGCGATTGCGCAGCACCTTGTGGTAGTCGCGGCCGAGGGCGTAGCGGCTGATATAGCCGAGAGTCGGGTCGCGCAGGGTGGCGGCAAAGCCCGCCTCGAAGGGGAGGTAGTTCATTCGCACCGAGATGACCCGCAAGGTGCCCGGCAGCAACTCATGGGGGCGGGCGCGCATCATGCTGTGACGCGCCATGTAATCCATGGTGCCGTGATAACCGGCGTCCAGCCAGGCCTGCAATTTCGGCTCTTCGGCCCGCAGATCCGAGTCGGTGATGCCAACCTGGTCAAATCCTAGCTCGCTCGCCCAGAGCTTGATATCTTGAGCCAGCTGGTTGAAATCAGGTGTTGTCATGCTGCATGGCATCCCGGCACTTGAGCACTTGGAGCGAAAGAGAGCAGATCGGGAGCCATCATGGTAGAGGTCATCGGGGACGCTTGGTGCAAAAAAGTGGGAAGCAGTCTATCACAGGGGCTGTGGTCGACTGAACAGATCCGCTCGCGAGAGCGGCGCTGGGCCGAGCGTGAGGGGCAACCCCTCTATGCGCTGATGGAGCGGGCAGGGCTGGCGCTTTGTACCTATGCCTGCAGTCACTGGCCCGCGAGCAACTGCTGGTGGATTTTTGTCGGCCCCGGCAACAATGGCGGCGATGGCTATGTGCTGGCCCGCCTTGCCCGTGAACGTGGCCTTGAGCCGGTGGTGATCGCCGCTCGCTCTCCCGACCAGCTGAAAGGGGATGCCAGGATTGCCGCCGATAGCTGGCTGGCGGCCGGTGGTGAGGTCTGGCTGGCAGAGCAGTTCGATCAGGCGCTATTTCCTCCTCCCGATCTGGTGGTCGATGCCCTGCTTGGCACCGGTGTCAGTACACCCCTTGCACCGTTACTGACAAAGATCGTCGCAACAATCAATGAGTTGGCTGCACCTGTGCTGGCGGTCGATCTTCCTTCTGGCCTCAATGGCGATACCGGCAGGATCATGGGGGCTGCCGTGCGGGCGACCCGAACTCTTACCTTTATCGGTATCAAGCAAGGGCTGCTCACTGCAGACGGGGTCGATGTGACCGGTCAGCTCGATTGTGAGCCGCTTGGTGTCATGCCTGATGATGAGATTCACCCCGCAGCATGGCGGCTCGATTATCCTGTGCTGCAATCCTTGCTGACCCCGCGTCAGCGCTCCTCGCACAAGGGTTCCCACGGCAAGGTGTTACTGGTGGGCGGGGAGTGCGGCATGCAGGGGGCCATTGTGCTCGCCGGCCGGGCCTGTCTGCGGGCAGGCGCCGGTCTGGTTCGAGTCAGCCAGCACCCGGCGTTGCCGCCGGTCAGCCTCTATCAGCCTGAATTGATGAGCCTGCAGGGAGAAGATGATGACGGTTGGGCCTCGGTTCGGGTCATTGGCCCCGGGTTGGGTCAGGGGGAGTGGGGCAGACAGCAGTTTGCCCGCCACCTTACCGAACAATTGCCGCTGGTTTTGGACGCCGACGGGTTGAATTGGCTGGCGCAATCTCCCCGCCATCAGGATAATTGGGTGCTCACTCCGCACCCTGGCGAAGCGGCGCGGCTGCTGGGGTGTTCCATTGCCGAGATTGAAGCAGACCGGTTTGCCGCCGTGCGGGCGCTGCAACAGCGTTACGGCGGAGTGGTGCTGCTCAAGGGGGCGGGGACTCTCATCCATGATGGCGAGCGGCTTGCCTTGTGCAATGAAGGCAATCCCGGCATGGCAAGTGGCGGCATGGGCGATCTGTTATCTGGTATAATCGCCGCCCTTTTGGCTCAGGGTTGGTCTGCCACCCTGGCAACCTGGCTGGGGGCCGTGATCCACGGTGAGGCAGCCGTTCTGGCTGCTGCTGATGGAGAGCGTGGCATGCTGGCATCAGATCTGCTGCCCTTTATCCGCAAGCTGGTTAATCCCGACACCATAACAAGTTAAAAAAGAAGAACATGGCAAAACAGTTGATGATGACACTGCCGGACGAGGCAGCAACAGTGGCTCTGGGAGGCCGTCTGGCAAAGGCTTGCCAGCAGGCGACGACCGTGTTTTTGCACGGGACGCTCGGGGCTGGCAAAACAACCCTGACCCGTGGCTGGGTGCAGGGGCTTGGCCATCAGGGCAAGGTGAAAAGTCCGACTTATACCCTGGTGGAACCCTACGAGCTGGAGGGGTGGCAGGTTTACCACTTCGATCTCTATCGTCTGGCCGATCCGGAAGAGCTGGAATTCATGGGAATTCGCGACTATTTTGCCGCCAATACCCTCTGTCTGGTGGAGTGGTCGGAGAAGGGGGAAGGCTGGTTGCCGGCGCCTGATCTCGAGATCACCCTCACTTATGTAGGCGAGCAGCGCGAAGCTCTGATTGAAGCTCGTTCTGCTACTGGCGAAGCTATTCTGGAACGGTTGTCATCCACGTGCGTTTGATCCTTGTTATTGCTCTCTCCCTGATGGCGTTACCCTCCTGGGCTAATCAGCTCAAGAGCGTGCGGATTTGGCCATCACCTGATAACACCCGGGTGGTGCTCGACATGAGCAGCGCCCCCGATTTCAACTATTTCACCCTGACTGGCCCCGATCGGCTGGTGATCGACATGAAAGGGGCGAGCAACGCCACCAATCTGGCGCGGGTCGAGAACAGCAGCGAACTGGTGCGTAAAATTCGTGAAAGTTCACCGCTGGAGAAGGGGGGGCTGCGTCTGGTGCTCGACCTCAGCTCTGCCATCAAGCCGGTAGTCTTTCCGCTGGCGCCTGCCGGCCCCTATGGTCACCGTCTGGTGATCGACCTTCCCTATGAAGAGAAGCGCTCGGCCGCCGCGGTACAGTCCACGCCGGTTGGCGGCAAGGGCAAGGGGGTGGTGATTGCCATCGACCCGGGCCACGGCGGTGAAGACCCGGGTTCCATCGGCCCGCGCCGCACTTATGAGAAGCGGGTGACCCTGGCGGTTTCCCAGAAACTGGCGGCACTGATCGACCGTGAGCCGGGCATGCGCGCCGTGCTGACCCGCCGCAGCGACTACTTCGTTGATCTCAACAAGCGTTCCGAGATCGCGCGCAAAGCCAAGGCCGACCTGCTGGTATCGGTGCACGCGGACAGCTTCCACAACTCCACTCCGCGTGGTGCCTCGGTCTGGGTACTCTCGACCAACCGCGCCAACCGCGAGATGGGCAGCTGGCTGGAGAAGCAGGAGAAGCAGGGTGAGCTGCTGGGTGGTGTCGGCAAGGTGTTGGCCGAATCCGATCCCAACCCCTATCTGGCGCAGACCTTCCTCGACCTCTCGATGGACAAGTCCCGTGCCGAGGGTTATGACGTCAGCCGTCAGATCCTGCGCTCGCTGGGCAAGGTGGCACGGCTGCACAAGAGAGCGCCGGAGCACGCCAGTCTGGCGGTGCTGAAGGCCCCTGACATTCCCTCTGTGCTGGTTGAGACCGGCTTTATCTCCAACCATGCGGAAGAGCAGCTGCTGGCTACCGCCAGCTATCAGGATCAGCTGGCTCGCGCCATTTTCGAAGGTATCCGCAACTACTACCGTGCTCACCCGACCAAGGGTGCCATGCTCACCGGCAAGGGGGTTGCCAGCGCCCCGGCCTCGACCCATAAACAGGTCGCTGCCAGCAAACCTGCGCCAGCCAGGCAGGTTGCGAGCAAGCCGGCAGCAGTTCAGTCCCAGCCGGTTGTGACCAACCGGATGCCGGCGACGGTGCGCGATAGCACAAGCGCTTCTGGCAGCTCCTCCGGTGCTGGGGTGATCAAGCCTTATTCCGAGGCGGCCAAAGAGACCGGCGCTCCGGTCACCAGCGTGCAGGAAAACGAGAAGTCGCAGATGATCCGCCACGTGGTCACGCGCGGTCAGAGCCTCTCGCGCCTGGCCGAGAAGTACGGCGTGAGTCAGGCGAGACTGGCGGAGATCAACAAACTCAAGTCACGGGAAATCCAGATAGGGCAGGTGCTCTATATTCCCAAGCAATAACTGAGCGGGAGCTAGCGATGCCGATCCGTATTTTGCCACCTATTCTGGCCAACCAGATTGCCGCCGGAGAGGTGGTGGAGCGGCCCTCCTCCGTGGTCAAGGAGTTGGTGGAAAACAGTCTGGATGCGGGCGCAGACCGGGTCGAAATCGATATCGACAAGGGGGGCGCCAAGCTGATCCGCATCCGTGACAACGGTTGCGGCGTTGCCAAAGATGAGCTGGTGCTGGCGTTGTCGCGCCACGCCACCTCCAAGGTGGCGACCCTCGATGATCTGGAGGGGATCAACAGCCTCGGTTTTCGTGGCGAGGCGCTTGCCTCCATCAGCTCGGTCTCACGCCTCACTTTCACCTCCCGCACCGCCGAGCAGGCCGAAGCCTGGCAGGCGCAGGCCGAAGGGCGCGAGATGAGCGTCACCGTCAAGCCGGCGGCCCATCCGGTGGGTACCACGGTGGAGGTGGTGGATCTCTTCTTCAATACTCCGGCGCGGCGCAAGTTCATGCGCAGCGAAAAGACCGAGTTTGCCCATATCGACGAGCTGGTGCGTCGCATCGCTCTCTCCCGCTTCGACGTCACCCTGATCCTGCGCCACAACGGCAAGGTGGTGCGCCAATACAAGGCCGCCAATACGGTGCCGGAGCAGGAGCGGCGTCTTGCTGCCGTCTGCGGTACCCCCTTCATGCACCATGCGCTGGCTGTCGAGAGCGAGCACAGCGACGTGCGGTTGTGGGGCTGGCTGGCGACCCCCGAGGGCGCCAGACCGCAGAACGATCTGCAATACACCTATGTCAATGGCCGGATGATGCGCGACAAACTCATCAATCATGCCATTCGTCAGGCCTATGACGAGCTGCTGCCCGCCGACCGCTTTGCAGCCTATGTGCTCTATATCGAGCTGGATCCCCGTCAGGTGGATGTCAACGTTCACCCTGCCAAGCACGAGGTGCGCTTCCATCAGGCGCGGCTGATCCACGACTTTATCTTTCAGGCACTCTTTACCGCCTTGCGCCGCGAAGGTCGCGCCGTCAACGAGCAAGAGCAGCCGCTGGCCGAGACGCTGGTCGAGCTGCCGGCCAGCCCGCAGATCGAATATCCCGGTCAGGCACCGCGTACCGAGTGGTATGGCGCCGAACACAGCTATCGGGCGCCGGCGCAGGTGCGGGAAGGGAGCGGTGGTGGTGCAGGCCGGGTCAGCAACTATCAACCACCCGAGCCGCCGAGCCGGGAGGCGATGCGTGGCATGGGGGCCTTGCTTACCACGCTGCCCGTTGCCACAACCGCTTCAGCTCCCGAGCCGGGTGTAGCCACTCAGACGGTTTCAAAACAGGGCGGGTGCCGGGCACTGACTCTGGTGGAGCAGGCTTATCTACTGTTCGAGCGGGATGGTCAGCTGGCGCTGCTTTCACTGGTACGTGCCGAGCGTCTGCTGCTGCGCCACTGGCTGTTGGAGACCTGGGGCCAGGGGCTGGCAGCCCAGCCGCTGCTCTTGCCTGTTTCCTTCAAGCTGCCGAAGAACCTGAGTTCGCTGGTAGAAGAGCAGGAGCGACTGCTGAAACGGATGGGGCTGGAGTTGAAAAGCGGGGGGCGCGACACCATGATCCTGACGCGGGTGCCTGCTCTGCTGCGTCAGACCGATCTGGTGCGTCTGTTACCCGAATTGCTGCAAATTATCGAGGGCGGATCTGACAGTGATGCTGGCCAGCAGGCTGAAGTATTATGCCAATGGCTGGTGGAGCAGGGGATAAGCCGCGAAAAAATATACGATTTTTCAACTGCCAGTCGTCTGCTGACGGAACTTGTGACCGATTTCAGTGACCAACTGGCAGATATTCGCATGGCCCGCCCGCTCTCGCTGGCGGCTGTGCTTGAGGAGTTTGAACATGGCGAGTGACTTGCCGACCGCAATTTTTTTGATGGGGCCGACGGCCTCCGGCAAGACGGATCTCGCCATTGAACTGTGTCAGGTGTTGCCCTGCGACATCATCAGCGTCGATTCGGCGCTGATCTATCGCGGCATGGATATTGGCACGGCCAAGCCGACCGCCGATGAACTGGCACGAGCCCCGCACCGGCTGATCGATATCCTCGATCCCGCCATAAGTTATTCGGCAGCCGATTTTTGCAAGGATGCCCTGCGGGAGATGAAGGAGATCGCCGACCGCGGCCGCATTCCGCTGCTGGTGGGCGGTACCATGCTCTATTTCAAGGCGCTGCTGGAAGGACTCTCTCCGCTCCCTTCTGCCGACCCCGTCATTCGGGCTGGAATAGAAGAGGAGGCTGTCCGTCTTGGCTGGCAGGCGCTGCACGATGAGCTGGTGCGTATCGATCCGGTCGCCGGGGCGCGTATTCATCCCAATGACCCGCAGCGGCTCAGCCGGGCGCTCGAGGTTTACCGCATCAGCGGCAAGACCCTCACCGAGCTGACCCGGGTGCAGGGGGAGGGGCTGCCCTATCGGGTGCAGCAGTTTGCCATCGCCCCGAGCGATCGCGCCGTGCTGCATCAGCGGATCGAACAGCGTTTCGACAAGATGCTGCAGGGGGATTTCGAGCAGGAAGTGCGGGCTTTGATGGCTCGTGGCGATCTGACCCCGGATCTCCCCTCCATTCGCTGTGTAGGTTATCGCCAAATGTGGGACTACCTGAACGGCGAGATAGAGTATGATGAGATGCGTTATCGTGGCATTGTTGCCACTCGCCAGTTGGCAAAACGGCAGATGACCTGGTTGCGCGGTTGGGCCGATGTGACCTGGCTGGAATCCGGTGAGTCTGACAACCTCGCCCGCGTGCTTGCTCGCGCTGGTGCGGCTTGACACTCCCTGTATAATCAGGTTGTTATATTGAATATCCGGTGTTTAAAAACAACAAACTATAAGGAAAAGAAAAATGGCTAAGGGGCAATCTCTCCAAGACCCGTTTTTGAATGCGCTGCGCCGTGAGCGGATTCCTGTTTCTATCTATTTGGTGAACGGCATCAAACTGCAAGGTCAAATCGAATCCTTCGACCAGTTTGTCATTCTGCTGAAGAACACCGTGAGCCAGATGGTCTACAAGCACGCCATCTCTACCGTGGTTCCGGCCCGTGCCGTCAACCATCATCAACAGGCTGCCGGTGGCGCCGGTGATGAACAGGGTGATGCCGAGGCGTGATATCCCGGGGCGAGTCGACTCGCCAACTCAGATTCATCATGAAACCTGTTAAGGAGCAAGCGCTTGTTTGACCGTTATGAAGCTGGCGAACAGGCCGTTCTGGTGCACGTCAACTTCAGTGATGAGGGGGAGCGGGAGGATCTGGAAGAGCTCAAGATGCTGGTGAGCTCGGCTGGCGTCAATGCACTGGGTGTCATCACCACCAGCCGCAGTGCGCCCAGCGCCAAGTATTTTGTCGGCAGTGGCAAGGCTGAAGAGATTGCGTACCAGGTCCAGATGCTGGATGCCGACGTCGTCATCTTCAACCATGCCCTGACCCCTGCCCAGGAGCGTAACCTGGAGCGTCTGTTCCAGTGCCGGGTAGTGGATCGCACCGGTCTGATCCTCGATATCTTCGCCCAGCGCGCCCGTACCCATGAAGGTAAACTGCAGGTCGAACTGGCCCAGTTGCGTCATCTTTCTACCCGTTTGGTTCGAGGCTGGACCCACCTTGAACGTCAAAAAGGCGGGATCGGCTTGCGCGGCCCGGGTGAAACCCAGCTTGAAACCGACCGACGCCTGTTGCGCGAGCGCATCAAGGCGATTTTGCGCAGGCTCGACAAGGTGGCCAAACAGCGGGAGCAGGGGCGACGTGCCCGCAACCGCAATGAAGTACCGACAGTATCTCTGGTTGGTTACACAAACGCCGGAAAGTCTACTTTGTTCAACCAACTTACAGCTGCCAGCGTGTATGCTGCCGACCAGTTGTTCGCAACCCTTGATCCGACGCTGCGTAAACTGGTGATCCGGGATGTGGGCGATGTGATTTTGGCCGACACGGTTGGATTTATTCGACACTTGCCCCATGATCTGGTCGCAGCGTTCAAGGCGACCCTGCAGGAGACCCGCGAAGCGGACCTGCTGCTCCATGTGGTGGATTGTGCCGATGAGCAGATGCAGGAGAATATCGACTCCGTGCAACAGGTGCTGGCTGAAATCGAGGCGGATGACCGTCCCCAGCTAATGATCTGCAACAAGATCGACAAGCTGGCTGATCGCCCGGCGGGTCTGGAGCGGGATGATGAGGGGCGTCCGCTGCGGGTCTGGCTGTCTGCCCAGACTGGCGAGGGGTGTGAGTTTCTGTTTGCGGCGCTGACCGAATTGCTGGCTGGCTCCATGGTGCACCACACCCTGCAACTGCCGCCTTCTGCTGCGAGATTGCGCAGTGCGCTCTATCAGCTGAAAGGGATCGAGCAGGAAGGTTTTAGCGAGGAAGGGGATTTTGTGCTGAAAGTCCGCCTGCAACTGGCTGACTGGAACCGCCTCGTGAAACAGGAAGGTGAGAATTTACAACGCTTTATCAGGCATTGAACCGTTGATGAGGATAACCGCTTAGCGGCTTCGTCAACGAGCAGTGACCCGATAGAGATGATATCCATCTGCATGTATTAATGGAGACGCTGATGGCTTGGAATGAGCCTGGTAACAACGGCAAAGACCGTGACCCCTGGGGGAATAACGGCAAGAATCAGGGGCCCCCTGATCTGGACGAGATGCTGCGCAAGATGAGTCGTCGCTTTGGCGGCCTGTTTGGCAGTGGCAAATCTGGCGGCGATGTAGGCCGCTTTGGTATCTCCATCGCGCTGGTTGTCGCCGTGGTGGTATGGGTCGTTAGCGGCTTCTATACCATTCGCGAAGCCGAGCGTGGTGCAGTGCTGCGCTTTGGCAAGTTTTCCCATATCGTCGAGCCGGGCCTGCGCTGGAAGCCGACTTTCATCGATCAGGTGATCCCGGTGGACGTTGAGTCCGTGCGTTCCCTGCCTGCGTCCGGCTTTATGCTGACCCAGGACGAGAACGTGGTACGGGTCGAGATGGACGTGCAGTATCGTGTCGTCAATCCGGAGCAGTACCTGTTCAGCGTGACCAATGCCGACGAGAGTCTGAGTCAGGCCACCGATAGCGCCCTGCGTTACGTGGTGGGCCACACCAAGATGGATGACGTGCTGACGACCGGTCGTGAAAAAGTGCGTCAGGAGACCTGGCAGGTGATCGATGGCATCATCGAGCCTTACCAGATGGGTCTGCAGATTGTCGACGTCAACTTCCTGCCGGCACGTCCGCCGGAAGAGGTGAAGGATGCCTTCGATGACGCCATCTCCGCTCAGGAAGATGAGCAGCGTTTCATCCGTGAAGCGGAAGCCTATGCCCGTGAAGTCGAGCCCAAGGCCCGTGGTCAGGTGAAGCGTCTGGAGCAGGAAGCCGAAGCGTACAAGTCCCAGATCGTGCTGAAAGCACAGGGTGAAGTGGCCCGTTTCAACGAGTTGCTGCCCCAGTATCAGGCTGCGCCCGAGCTGACTCGCAACCGTATCTACCTGGAAACCATGGAAGAGCTCTATCAGCAGGCCAACAAGGTCATTGTTGATATGCCGGCTGGCAACAACAGCATGATCTATCTGCCGCTCGACAAGCTGACTGGCAAGCCGGCAGCTGCTCAGCAGACTCGTCCTGCGACTGTGCCGGTAGCAGAGCCTGCGCCTGTTTCCAACGAGGGTGCCAACTCCACTCCGATGCCGCTGCGTAGCGGTGACCGCTTCAGCTCAGGGAGAAACTGATAGATGAAAAAGCTAGCTATTGGTGCAATCGCTGTGGCTGCCATGGTCTGCTTCTCCTCTGTCTTTATCGTTGATGAAGGTCAGAAGGGGATCGTGGTGCAGTTTGGCAAGGTGAAGCGGGTTGATTCCGGTGAGCCCCGTCTCTATGAGCCGGGCCTGCACTTCAAGGTGCCGCTCATCGATCAGGTTCGCAAGATGGATGCCCGTATCCAGACCATCGACAGCCAGGCCGACCGTTTCGTCACCTCTGAGAAGAAAGACCTGATCATCGACTCCTATGTGAAGTGGAAGATCGAGGACTTCTCCAAGTACTACCTGGCAACCGGTGGTGGCAACAAGCTGCAGGCAGAAGATCTGCTCAAGCGCAAGATCAACAATGGTCTGCGCTCCGAGATCGGTAACCGCACCATCAAGGACATCGTCTCCGGTGAGCGCAGTACCGTGATGGAAGATGCCCTGAAGAAGATGGCGCGCTCCTCCGAGCTCGGCATCAAGGTGGTAGATGTGCGGATCAAGCAGATCAACCTGCCGGTGGAAGTCTCCAATTCCATCTATCAGCGGATGCGTGCCGAGCGTACTGCGGTGGCCCGTGAGCATCGTTCACAGGGTCGCGAGAAGGCCGAGATCCTGCGCGCCGATATCGACCGTAAGGTAACCGTCATGCTGGCGGATGCCGAGAGTAACGCCCGTCAGTTGCGCGGTGAAGGTGATGCAGAAGCGGCCAAGATCTATGCCGAAAGCTACAAGAAAGACCCCGAGTTTTTCAGCTTCGTGCGTAGTATGGAGGCCTATCGCAAGAGCTTCACCGGCGGTAACGAGCTGATGGTGCTCAAACCTGACAGCGAGTTCTTCCGCTATCTCAAGTCTCCTCACGGCACCAAGCAGTAATCGCCGGAGTTGTCTTGCCAGGGGCCTGCATTGTCAGGCCCTTTTATTTATCTGCCGAACCACCGGAGAAGGTGGTTTTTGACGGGAGAAGGGCACAATGATGACATCCATACTGACAGGGATTGGCTTGTTGCTGCTGTTTGAAGGGCTCGGTCCCTTGTTGATGCCAAAAGGGTGGCAGCAGATGTTGCGGCTGCTGAGCGATCAGCCGGCTGAGCAGCTGCGCCGTATCGGCGGTTCGCTGGTGGTGGCGGGCGCCGTGATCCTCTGGATGGTGAGCCGCTGGTAGCAAACGCATAAACAACAAGAGGCCCATGGGGCCTCTTGTTGTTTATGAAAACAGTGACGGGATCAGGCGCTGCGCTGTACGGCCATGTGGGCCAGTGTTGCCAGAGCCTGCTTGTGCTGGGAGTCCGGCAGAATGGCGAGGGCGGCAATCGCCTTGTCAGCCTCTTCCCGGGCACGCATGCGGGAGTACTCCAGCGCGCCGGTACGATCGAGAATGGCCAGGATCTGGTCGAGGTGTTCCATGCCGTTGCGGTGCTCGATGGCATCGCGCACCAGCTGACGCTCCTCGGGCGAACCCACTTCCATGGCACGCAGCAGCGGCAGGGTCGGTTTGCCTTCGGCCAGATCGTCGCCGACGTTCTTGCCCATCTCTTCGCTTTGAGAGCAGTAGTCCATCACGTCGTCGATGATCTGGAACGCGGTGCCAAGATACTTGCCGTAATCGGTCATTGCCTGCTCGACGGGTTGGGGCTGATGGGTCAGCACGGCGGCGAGGCGTGTCGCGGCTTCAAACAGCTTGGCAGTCTTGCAGTAGATGACCGTCATGTAGCTCTGTTCGGTAGTATCCGGGTCGTTGCAGTTCATCAGCTGCAGCACTTCCCCTTCGGCGATGGTGTTGGTGGCATCGGAGAGGATCTCCATCACCCGCAGGTTGGAGAGCTCGGCCATCATCTGGAAGGAGCGGCTGTAGAGGTAGTCACCCACGAGAACGCTTGCCGCATTGCCAAACAGGGCATTGGCCGTTTCGCGACCGCGGCGCAGGTCGGATTCATCGACCACGTCGTCATGGAGCAGGGTGGAGGTGTGGATAAATTCGATAATGGCGGCCAGTTTCAGGTGATCCTCACCTTCGTAGCCCAAGGCGCGAGCGGCCATCACAGTCAGCATGGGGCGCATCCGCTTGCCGCCAGCACTGACAATATAGAAACCCAGCTGATTGATCAGACTAACGTCGGACTGGAGTCGGGCCAGGATCAGTTCATTGACCGCCGTCATGTCGGCGGCACAGAGCGCACGGATAGTCTGTTGGTCCATAAGTCTCGTAACGTGACAGCAGCAATAACTGCGATTTTTAGTAATGCTGGGGATTCTACACGATTTCACAATGGGTTACAGTTAAGCGTTTATCCACGGCGGCAGATATGCGCACAAAATAAACTTTTTGCGAAAATGGCCTTGCCTGAGCAGATCGATTTGCGTAGAATGCCCGCCCATTGTTATAGGTTTTTGTGCATGTCTGCCTTGAGCAAAGGACATGCCTTTACGGAGTTAATCAAATGTACGCGGTATTCCAAAGCGGCGGAAAACAACACCGTGTGGCCGAAGGTCAAATCGTTCGTCTGGAAAAGCTGAACGTTGAGACTGGCGCTACCATCGACTTCAACGAAGTTCTGATGGTTGCTGCAGGCGACACTTTTAAAGTAGGTGCTCCTTTCGTTGAAGGTGGCAAGGTTGTAGCTGAAGTTGTGGCTCACGGCCGTGGCGAGAAAGTGACTATCGTCAAGTTCCGTCGTCGTAAGCACCACCGTAAGCAAGCGGGCCACCGTCAGTGGTTCACTGAAGTCAAAATCACTGGCATCAGCGCTTAATTAGAGGAGTCCGATAGATGGCACACAAAAAAGCTGGCGGTTCATCCCGCAACGGTCGCGATTCTGAAGCCAAACGCCTGGGCGTGAAGCGCTTCGGCGGCGAAACAGTTCTGGCTGGCAGCATCATCGTTCGTCAGCGCGGCACCAAGTTCCACGCTGGTGAGAACGTTGGTCTGGGCAAGGACCACACCCTGTTCGCTACCGCGAACGGCAAGGTGCAGTTCGAAGTTAAAGGTCCGCTGAACCGTAAGTACGTTAGCATCGTTGCTGAGTAATTACGGACCGCAAGGATCCGAAGCCCCGCCAACAGGCGGGGCTTTTGTTTTTCCGAAATGATGACGAAAAAACGGAACGCAGATGACCCGGGCGCAGAGATGGCTCGGTGAGGCAAGATGCGTATCGCCCGCAGGGGTCTGTACCACTATAATTGCGTATCGGTTTTTCGAATTAAGGTGACGGTTACCTATGAAGTTTGTTGATGAAGTCCAGATTCGAGTCGATGCCGGTGACGGTGGTAACGGTTGTGTAAGCTTTCGCCGTGAAAAATATATTCCCAACGGTGGTCCGGATGGTGGCGATGGTGGTGACGGTGGCGACGTGTATCTGGTTGCCGACGAGAACCTCAACACCCTGATCGACTATCGTTTTGAGCGCTTCCATGCCGCCGAACGTGGCGAGAATGGTCAAAGCGCCAACTGTACCGGTCGCCGCGGCAAGGACAAGATCCTGCGTGTGCCGGTCGGTACCCGTGCGACCGACGAAGATACCGGCGAGCTGCTGGGTGACCTGACTCACCACGAGCAGAAGCTGCTGGTCGCCAAGGGCGGCTTCCACGGTCTTGGCAACACCCGCTTCAAGAGCTCGGTCAACCGCGCGCCGCGCCAGAAGAGCAACGGTACTCCGGGTGAAGTGCGGACCCTGAAGCTGGAGCTGCTGCTGCTGGCCGACGTCGGTATGCTGGGTCTGCCGAACGCCGGCAAGTCCACCTTTATCCGCGCCGTATCAGCCGCTCGTCCGAAAGTGGCTGACTATCCCTTTACTACCCTGGTGCCGAACCTGGGCGTAGTACGTGGCGAGAACTCACGCTCCTTCGTGATCGCCGATATCCCGGGTCTGATCGAGGGGGCCGCCGAAGGTGCGGGCCTCGGGATCCGCTTCCTGAAACACCTCGAGCGCTGCCGCGTATTGATCCATCTGGTGGATATCTGCCCGGTTGATGGTTCCGATCCGGCCGAAAATGCCGTGACCATCGTGCGTGAGCTGGAGAAGTACAGCCCCGAGCTGGCTGGCAAGCCGCGCTGGCTGGTGTTCAACAAGATGGACCTGATCCTGGAAGAAGAGGCTCAGGAGGTGATGGACCGCGTGAAAGCCGCCCTCAACCACGAAGGGCCGGTTTACGCCATCACTGCCATCAGCAAGGAAGGCACCAAGAAGGTCTGCTACGACATTCTGGATCTGCTGGATACCATGCCCCGTCAACTGGAGCAGGATGCCAAAGAGGCGATTGAGAAAGTGGAGTTCAAGTGGGATGACTACCACAAGAACCAGCTGGCCAAGGCTGAAGCGGAAGCGCTGGCCGCCTCCATGGCCTTCGACGAGAGTCTCGATGATGATGACTGGGATGACGAAGATGATGATGGCGTGGAAGTGATCTACGTCCGCGATTGATTTCGCTGTTCTTTGCCAAAAACCGGAGCCTGCAGAGGCTCCGGTTTTTTTATGGCTGGCGCCTGGTCTCTGTACCTGATTAGCTTGGGGTGGGCAGAGTGTTTAGTGAATTAATATTCCGCTAGTTGCCTGTTTATCCGTTCACGCCGGTTTTATTTGGGTATTTATTCGTTAATTAATCTGAAATTGCTTTTTTAATCCATTCTATTGGGATATTCTTGCGCCCCGTTTGGCTGGGTGTGCATGAATATGCGCATTATCCGGCATAAGTTTTAGCTATGTCAGGGCAGTAGATTATGTTGGAAAAGAGTCTGGAAGCGCCTGCGGTCAATACCCGCCGCAATCTGTTGATGTTCTTGATCCCCTCGCTGATCGGGATCCTGTTGTTCATGACTCCGGTACTCTATGATGGGAATGTCACCATTCCGGTAGCCGTGCTGGCCAAGCTGGTTCAGCGGGTGTTTGCCGACTATCTGGTTGCCATGGTCAGCGCGGTGATCACCACCACCATGCTGATGACCGTCGTCGCCTGGTTGTTCAAACCGGCGCTCCTGGTGCGCCGTCCTTTCCTCAATAGCCTGTTCAACGTCTCCCCCTTCTGGGCCTGTGTGCGGGTGCTGGGCGGGATCTTCGTACTGCTGACCTTCTTCCAGACTGGGCCTGAAGTGCTACATTCCGGCGCAACCGGCGGGCTGGTGCTCAAGGATCTGCTGCCAGTGCTGTTTTCCGTCTTTATCTTCGCCGGCCTGCTGTTGCCACTGTTGCTCGATTTCGGGCTGCTGGAGTTCGTCGGCACCATGATGACCCGCATCATGCGCCCGGTGTTCCGGTTGCCGGGTCGCTCCGCAGTTGACTGCTTTGCCTCCTGGTTAGGGGATGGCAGCGTCGGCATTTTGCTCACCAGCAAGCAGTACGAAGGGAAGTTTTATACCCAGCGGGAAGCTGCCGTCATTGGCACCACCTTCTCTGCCGTCTCCATCACCTTCTGCCTGGTGGTGATCTCGCAGGTGAAGCTGGAGCACATGTTTGTTCCCTTCTATCTGACCGTCTGCCTGGCCGGTGTGGTTGCGGCTATCGTGGTACCACGCCTGCCACCGCTCTGCTGGAAGAGGGATGTCTATATCGATGGCACCCCCTTGTGCCGCAAGCAGGAGTCGGTACCGCATCAGCACAGCGTGCTGAGCTATGGTCTCGAGCGTGCATTGACCAAGGCGGAGAAGATGACCGATCTCGGTGCTGTGGTGCGGGAAGGGGTGAAGAACGCGTTGGACATGGTGTTTGGCGTGCTGCCAGTGGTTATGGCGATCGGTACTTGTGCCCTGATGCTGGCTGAACATACCCCCGTCTTCAACTGGCTGGGTGCACCGTTCGTTCCCTTGCTCGAACTGCTGCAGCTGCCGGAGGCAGAAGCGGCTGCCAAGACCATCATGGTCGGGTTTGCCGACATGTTTATCCCGGCTGTGCTGGCGTCCGGCATCGAGAGCGAGATGACCCGCTTCGTCATCGCAGCCATGTCGGTGACCCAGCTTATCTATATGTCTGAAGTGGGGGCACTGCTGCTGGGCAGCAAGATCCCGGTCAAGTTGTGGGAGCTCTTTATTATCTTCCTGATGCGTACCCTGGTGACGCTGCCCGTGATTGCCGGTATGGCCCATCTGCTGTTCTGATACAGACTGCCATAGTCTTAAGGCCACTCCCTGTGGAGTGGCCTTTTGCTATCTGGCGTTTGCCACGGCAGAAAGTGTTCCGTTCGAACATCTCATGGTAGAGTGCCCCTCTGTTAGCAAATTGTGATGCAACGGAGTGTATTTATGTCTGCCATCCCCTATTCCCTGCTCGATCTGGTGCCGGTTGCCGAGGGTTCCCATCCTGCCGAATCGTTCCGCCATTCGCGCGATCTGGCGCAACATGCTGAGCGTTGGGGCTACCGCCGCTACTGGCTGGCTGAACACCACAACATGCCGGGTATTGCCAGTGCCGCGACATCTGTGTTGATCGGCCATCTTGCCGGGGCAACCAGCACCCTACGGATCGGGGCGGGTGGCATCATGCTGCCGAACCACTCGCCGCTGGTCATTGCCGAACAGTTTGGCACCCTGGCTTCTCTCTATCCTGACCGCATCGATCTTGGCCTTGGTCGCGCCCCCGGTACCGATCAGCGCACCATGCGGGCCCTCAGACGCCAACGCAGCGGTGAGGTGGATGACTTCCCGGCCGATGTCCGCGAGCTGATGAGTTACTTTGGCGACGAGATAGGCGCGGTACAGGCAGTACCCGGGCAGGGACTGCATCTGCCAGTCTGGCTGCTGGGCTCCAGCCTCTACAGTGCCCAACTGGCTGCGGCGATGGGCTTGCCGTTCGGTTTTGCCTCCCATTTCGCGCCAGCCATGTTGCTGCAGGCGCTGGAGATCTACCGTATCCAGTACCGTCCCTCTGCTCGCTGGCCCAAGCCTCATGCGGTGGTCTGCATCAACATGATCGCCGCCGACAGCGAGCGGGAGGCGCGCTTCCAGTTCACTACGTTGCAGCAGCAGTTCCTGCGCCTCCATCGTGGTGATGCGGGCAAGCTGCCAGCACCGGTTGCCGAGTTGGGCGAGCAATGGTCGCCGCGCGAGCTGATGGCGATGGAGCAGACCCTTGCCCGCTCTCTGGTTGGCGATCCGGAGCAGATCCGCCATGGCCTCAAGGCGTTGCTGGCGGAAACCCGAGCCGATGAGCTTATGTTCAACGGTCCCATCGTCGATCATCAGGCTCGCTTGCGCTCTTTCGAGATCGCTGCCGGATTGATGCGGGATCTATAAGCTCGCCTCCCCGCATACAAAGGCGCTATCTTGCAGAGAGAGTCTGGTGTCGCCCTGCTGTCCGGTTCTCGCAAACGGGCAGCTGGGGAACTGGATCCCGGATATCGAGCCTTTATCTAATGCACTGAATTAAAAGGAAAGTCAGGTTGGTGTCAGGCTGCTGTCGTGTCGCGTGCCACCCTCCGGCCCCTATGCTGGCTCCGTCAAGCAACCACAAGGAGTTCGAGATGATCGTCAGGAAGTTGAGATTGCAGCGGGGCTGGTCACAGGAGCAGTTGGCCGCCTTTACCGGCCTGAGCGTTCGCACCATTCAGCGGATCGAGCAGGGTCAGCAACCCGGACTGGAATCCCTCAAGGCCCTGGCCGCCGTCTTTGAGCTCGATGTGGCGCAACTGGACGGCACACGGCAACAGGAGCATGAGATGAGAGGGAGTGACACGATGGAACAGGATGGATTGCAGGTATCGGCTGAGGAGCGGGCCGCCATGAAGTATGTGGAGGGGCTCAAGGGCTTCTATCACCATGTCGCCAGCTATCTGCTGGTCATTGGCGGGTTGTTTGTCATCAACTACCTGAGCAACCCGGGTTATATCTGGGCCTGGTGGCCGGCGCTGGGGTGGGGATTGGGGTTGGCGTCCCATGCTATTCGGATATTCGAGCCTTTCAAACTGTTTGGCCCGGAGTGGGAGCGACGCCAGATCGAGAAACGGTTGGGGCGCAAGTTGTAACCAGAGCTGTTGTGGAAAAAGAGAGCCCGGCAAGTTGCCGGGCTCTCTTTTTGGTTCAGGTCTTTGCAACCACTGCCCTAGCTGGCGTGAGTGGGGCAGGGGGTGGCAAAGAGGGCATCATCCTCGTAGCGCCACAGGGTGAGGCTGTTGCCCCAGACACAGCCGGTATCGAGCGCCTTGATATCGCTCTTGCCGGTGTTGCCCATCAGGGCCGCCCAGTGGCCGAACACCAGAATGGGGTCATCCACGTGATGCTCGCGCTGCTCGAACCAGGGACGCAGGCCCGGGGTCGACTCTTTGGGGCCCTTCTTGCATTTGAAGTCGAGCCGTCCATCGAAGTAGCAGAAGCGCATCCGGGTGAAGGTGTTGATGATGTAGCGGTAGCGGTCGATCCCGACCAGATCATCTTTCCAGCCATCCGGCTGATCGCCATACATGTTGTGCAGCAACCACAGGTACTGATCGCCACGCAGCAGGCTCTCTACCTCGCGGGCGCAGTTGCGGGCGGTGCGGGCATCCCACGCCGGGGAGATACCGGCATGCACCATCATGATGGGCAGGTCGGGGTGTTCGGCCAGCAGCGGGCGCTGGCGCAGCCACTCCAGCAGTTCGTCCCGATCCGGCGCATCCATCAGGCTCTGCAGCTTGTCTTTCTTCTTGAGCGGTGCAACACCATTGGCCACCGCCAGCAGGTGCAGGTCGTGGTTACCGAGCACGGTAACGGCACGGTTGCCCAGATCCTTGACGAATCGCAATGTGTTGAGCGAGTCCGGGCCGCGGGCGACCAGATCGCCGCACAGCCAGAGCACGTCATTTTCGGGATCGAACTTGGCAAGATCCAGCAGACGGCGCAAGTCGTCGTAACAGCCCTGGATGTCACCGACAAAACAGTTCGCCATGAAACCTCAGTTGATAATGTTGGGGATGGCCAGCGTGAAGGGGGCGACGGGCGCCTCAAACTGCTGGCCAGAGCCATCTTGCAGGGTGTAACTCCCCTCCATCACTCCGAGCGGTGTCGCCAGCGGCACGCCGCTCTGGTAGCGGTAGGTCTCTCCCTCGGCAATAAGGGGTTGCTCCCCGACCACGCCGGGGCCCGAGACTTCCTGCATCTTGCCATTGGCATCGGTGATGAGCCAGCGCCGGTGCAGCAGCTGCACCGGGCCGGGCCCCAGATTCTCAATCTCGATCAGATAGTGAAACTGGTAGGGGTCTTTGCTATCCGCCACATACGAGGGGTATGGGCGGACAACGATGTGCGGGAGTGCCACCTGATCAGGCCTTTGGCTGATCCGCCAGCCAGTTGGCGATCATGACAAACTGCTCGAGGGAGAGGTTCTCCGGGCGCAGATTGCCATCGATACCAAGCTCGGTCAGCTGGGCGTCGGTGATGAAGTTGGAGAAGCTGTTGCGAATGGTCTTGCGACGCTGGCCGAAGCCCTCGGTGCAGACGCGATTCAGGCAACGGATGTCTTTGGCGACGATGGTCGGGTTCTTGTGCGGCACCAGACGAACCACGGCAGAGTCCACCTTCGGCGCCGGTTTGAAGGCGCCCGGGCCCACTTCCAGTACCGGGATCACCTGGCAGTAGTACTGGGTCATCACGCTCAGACGGCCATAAGCCTTGCTGCCGGGGCCGGCGGCCAGACGCAGGACCACTTCCTTTTGCAGCATGAAGTGCATGTCTTCGACCCGATCTGCGAACTCGCACAGGTGGAAGATGAGCGGAGTGGAGATGTTGTAGGGCAGGTTGCCGAAGATACGCAGCGGCCCCTTGCCTTCACCCATCAGGGTGCTGAAGTCGAAGCGCATGGCATCGGCTTCGATGACGGTGAGCTTCTCCTTCAGGGTCGGGTGCTCGCGCAGGCGCGCCGCCAGATCCCGGTCCAGCTCGACCACGGTCATCTTGTCCATCTGGGCGGCAACCGGCTCGGTCAGCGCGGCCAGACCCGGGCCGATCTCCACCAGGTTTTGGCCCGGCTGCGGATTGATGGCGGCCACGATCTGGTCGATCACGTAGCGATCGTGCAAGAAGTTCTGACCGAAACGCTTACGGGCCGTGTGGCCCATGTGCACCTTACTGCTCATATCTTTTTTTCTCTACCATCTTGATGGCGTGGTTAATCGCGGTGACAAGGCTACCCGAATCGGCCAGGCCCTTGCCTGCCAGATCCAGTGCGGTGCCGTGATCCACCGAAGTGCGGATGAAGGGAAGCCCCAGAGTGATATTGACCGAACTGCCAAAGCCCTTGTATTTGAGCACGGGCAGCCCCTGGTCGTGGTACATGGCGAGTACCGCATCCGCATCCTTGAGGTATTTCTCCTGGAACAGGGTGTCGGCCGGCAACGGGCCGACCAGATCGATCCCCTCCTGACGCAGAGTCGCCAGAGCAGGTTCGATCACGTCAATCTCTTCACGTCCGAGGTGGCCGCCTTCCCCGGCGTGGGGATTGAGGCCGCAGACGTAAATTCGGGGGTTGGCGATGCCAAACTTGGTGGCGAGATCCGCATTGAGGATGCGGATCACCTTGCCGAGGCGATCTTCCGTGATCGCCATCGCCACATAGGCAAGGGGGATATGGGTGGTCGCCAGCGCAACCCGCAGCCCCTCGGTTGCCAGCATCATCACCACATCGGCGGTGTTGGATTGCTGGGCGAAGAACTCGGTATGACCGCTAAACGAGACTCCGGCCTGGTTGATGATCCCCTTGTGTACCGGCCCGGTCACCACGGCGGCAAATTCGCCGCTCATGTTGCCATCGCAGGCGCGCTGCAGGGTTGCCAGCACATAGGCGCCGTTGCCTTCGTTCAGCTCGCCCGGTACCACAGAGGTATCAAGAGAGACAGAACATACCGTCAGGGTACCAGCTCGCTGCGGTTGAGCAGGTTGACTGGCATCATAGGGCTCAAGTTCGATGGGCAGCCCCAGCAGGGCCGCCCGCTCGCGCAGCAATACCGGATCGGCAATGACCACCAACTGATGCGGCCAATCCTGCTGGGCAATCTGCAGCACCAGATCAGGCCCAATCCCGGCCGGTTCGCCCGGGGTGACGGCAAGACGACGGCAGTTCATCAGCTACCGGCGCCTTCGATACGGATGTAGGCCTCATCACGCAGCTCGTCCAGCCACGCCTGGGACTCTTCCACGAAGCGACGGTTGTAGATGAGCTGGTAGGCACGCTGCTCCTGTGCCTTGTCAGTGGCGTCCTGGCTACGGCGATCTTCAACCTGCACGATGTGCCAGCCATGGCTGGTACGGAACGGTGCACTGATTTGGCCCGGCTGCAGGCGGTTGACCATGTCGCGGAACTCGGGCACATAGACGTTGGGATCAGACCAGCCCAGTTCGCCGCCCTGTACTGCAGAGCCCGGATCTTCGGAGTACTTCTCTGCCATGCTGGCGAAGCTTGCCTTGCCGCTCTTGATGTCGTGCAGAATGCCATCCAGCATCCCCTTGGCCTTCTCTTCGCTCAGGATGATGGAGGGCTTGATCAGGATATGGCGAGCCTTCACCTCGGTCAGCATCACCTGCTGCTGCCCCTTGGTATCGAACACCTTGATGATGTGCAGACCGGCACCGGAGCGCAGCGGGCCAACGATGTCGCCCTTCTTGGCGCCCTGTACCGCTTCCGCCATCAGGGTCGGCATCTCTTGCGGGCTCATCCAGCCCCAATCACCACCTTCCAGTGCCTTGGGGCCGTTACTTTCGGCAATGGCCAGTTTGCGGAAGTCGGCACCCTGCTTGAGGGCAGTCAGGATACGCTCGATCTTGCTCTTGGCGGCATCCAGCTGGGCTGCGGTGGGGTTATCCGGCAGGGAGATCTGGATATGGCCGACGTGATATTCGTTCTGTTGCTGACCCTGTTTTTTCAGGATCTCGACCACCTGCTTCACCTCCTGATCGGAGATGTTGATGCGACGGCGTACCTGATTGCGGCGTACCTCGTTCATCAGGATCTCGCGGCGCACCTCTTCCCGATACTGGGCATAGCTCATCCCTTCGCGGGCGAGCTGGGCACGCAGCTGATCCATGGTCATCTTGTTGTCGGCGGCGATCCCCTGGATAGCTTGCTCCAGCTGGGTATCGCTGATCTTGAGGCCCTGGCGATCAGCCAGTTGCAGCTGCAGACTCTCCTGGATCAGGCGATCCAGTGCCTGCTTGCGCAGGGTGGCGTCATCGGGCAGGGACTGGCCGCTCTCCTGAGCGGAGAGCTTTACCTTGTTGACCAGTGCATCCTGTTGACTGGCAAGCACCACGTCCTTGTTGACCACGGCCAGCACCTTGTCCATCAGCTCGGGGGCCGCCAGTGCGGCCTGACTCATGGCGCCAAACATACCCGCGGTCAGCAGGGCAATCAGGGTCTTTTTCATATCCATCTCTCAAGGCTGGACCAGCATCATTGCTGGTCTTTCAGATTAAACGGGCGAACATAGGGCAACAGCTCTGTATCCAGCGTGACGCTGCGGCCACCGGTACCGACACTGCCAAGTCCCTTCATCTCGAATTGAAGACCGATCGATTTCTCGGAGGTGGGCTTCAGAGTGATGTTGTCTGGCTGGTTGTGCCACTCCAGACTCAGGTTGATGCTCCAGCAGCAGGAGTCATATTTGACGCCTATTTTGCGGTCAATATTGACGTTTTGCTGGATGTCACGGTAGTAGCCACCATACATCTGCCACTGATCGGCGATCGGCGCCATCATCACCAGACCTGCCTGGCTCAAGTCTTCGGCCACAGCACTGTTGTAGTAGCTCTTGTTGCCATCCTTGATAAAGCGGTAGTTGACCTGGCTGATGAACTTCTCGTTGCGGTATTCCACCGCGCCATTTGCCGCACTGAACTGACTTTTCTCTGTGTCGTATTGAGTGCCAGCGTGAGCAAACCACTGCTCCGTGACCCGGGCATCCCCCTCAAAGGAGAGCAGGGAGCGAGAGTTGGTGCTCTCGGGATCCGAAGGATAGAGGCGAACCTTGGGCGGCGTGATCTCGAAGGCTTGGGCTACTGCCAAACGCAGCCGCTCGTCACCTACGTTGTCATAGATCCGGCTGGTGAGACCGGCAGTGACGCGGTTGGCGTCGCTGATGCGGTCGAGACCGGCGTAGCGGCGATCACTGAACAGGCTGTAGTAATCCTGACGGGTGGTGGTGGAGTCGTAGATCCCGATATCGTCCTGATCCCGATAAGGAACGTAGAGATACTGGAACTCAGGTTCCAGAGTCTGGGTGCCCTTGCCATCATACCAGTCAACCGGGCGATCGAAGTTGAGCCCCCCCTTGAGCCGGAAGGAGGGGAGTGTGCGATTGACAGTGCCATCCTTCAGGGTGAGCTGGCCAGTGCTGGAGTCGGTAAAACGCGAGCGATCCGTGTAGACCAGATCCTTGGGCACCTCCTGGTTGTAGGAGGTAAACATCAGCTTGTACTGGCTGGTGAGGTAGTAGCCAGGGGCATCGATGAGAGGCACGGTCAGGGTCGGAGCCAGGTGCAGACGGGTGGTGGTGTAACGCTCACCGGCCTGCTGGGCACTGGCGCTGCCACTGTCATAACCAAATTTGGTCAGTTCGCTGTTCCAGGCCAGATCGAACCACTTGCCCTGCTGGTAGTAGTTGTAGTCGATACGCGGCAGCATCTCGTGGGGCAGCAGCGCGTAGGGGCTCAGGATCTGATAGCGGCGCACTTCTGAGGTGAGGTTCCAGTTCTGCTGGTAGTAACCGGCAGTAAAGGATTGTTGCAACTGACTATCGACCTGGGTGCCCACCGTCGGACTGAAGTCGTTGAAGTAGTTGTAATCCTTGTCGCGCACCTGGGTGTAATCGACACCAAAGCGCAGGGAACCATCCATCAGGCTTGAGCCGTGACGCACGTTCATCAGATAGCGGTGGCCATCGGACAGGTAAGGGGTGCCGGTCGACGTGTTGATGAAGCTGGGGTTGCCGGCATCATACTGCTTGTCGTCCGCCAGGTTTTCAAAGTAGAGGATGCCTGCGTGGGCGGGGTCCGGCATATAGCGGAACTCCACCTGCTCCATCAGGCCGCGTTTGTCCATAAAACGGGAGGTGATGGTGGCATCGTAGTTAGGGGCAATGTTCCAGTAGAAGGGCTGGGTGATATCCATGCCGTTGCTGGAACTTTGGGTATAACCGGGGTAGAGCAAGCCCGTCTTCCGCTCATCCTTGATAGGGAAGTTGATATAGGGAAAGTAGAACACCGGATAGTCGTAGAGCCAGAGGCTGGCGTTCCATGCTTCGCCGAACACCTCTTTCTGGTCGATGTCGATGCTGCCCGCTTTGAGGGTCCACACCTCCTGACCCGGGGGGCAGGTGGTGTACTGGGCCCCCTCCATGGTGATGTTCTGGTTGTTGTTGGTCATGGTGACCCGCTTGGCAAAGCCGCGCACCGGTGAGCCATGAACCTGATATTTGCCCTCTTCCAGCTCCGAGTTCTTGGTATCCAGGTTGGATTTGAGGGTCTTGTCGCTGGTGACGGTCACCTGACCGTCGTTGTAATAGATGTTGCCGATGGCGATGACATCCCGGCTCTTCTGGTCGAGCTGGGCATAGTCGGAGTCGAACTTGCGAACCCCCTGACGAACCTTGACATCCCCTTCATAGACGGCGGTGCCGCCCTGCTTGGCTTCGAGGCGGTCAGCATCCACCTCGACCGGCAGCGCATTGGCTTCCTCGGCAGAGGCAGGTTTTTCGACCTTGGGGACATAGTCGTAACAGAGGCTGTCGAGGATCCCTGTGGCTGGCGGCGTCTCAAAAGGGGCAGCCTGAACCATCATGGATGTCAGGGCCGGTGCCAGGCTGATAGTCAGGGCGATGGGATAACGGTATCCCAGTGTCCATTTTGTCATGTGAAAGACTCGTGCAATCCGTGATAGATACGGTTGATCCAAGGCATGCATTTTACGACAGGTTTCATCGAGTTGACATTGCATGTCATTGCTTTATGTTAGCCGGCAATGATAAAGCATTATTGCGGCCAGGGCTAACAGCCAAGTGCTGCTTTCCACTTTGGTCCCCGACTTATGCACGATCGCGATTCCCTGCTATTGCAGTGGGCACGCCAGATTTCAGGCGATGCCACCCTTCAGTTGACTCTCATTTCCGGTGATGCCAGTTTTCGCCGCTACTACCGTGGCGCCGGGCTGGTATGGGTAGATGCCAATCCTAAAACCGAAAAAAATCATGAGTTTGTTCGTAATGCAGCAGCCTTGCATGCGCGTCAGCTCCTGGCGCCAGAGGTCAAGGCCGTTGATTATGAACAAGGTTTGCTGGCGGTCAGCGACCTGGGCGATACCCAGCTGATCAGCTGCCTGAATGAGCAAAATGTGCTGGCTTGGTATACCAAGGCGATAGAGCTGTTGCCAACTCTGGGGGTGGTGGAGCTGGCGCTTGAGCCCTTCGATGCCGCCTTTATGGCGCGGGAGAACAGCATTTTCCCCGAGTGGCTGCTTGGCCACCATCTAAAACTGACCCTGGGCGATGAAGAGCAACAATTGCTGGATGAGACCTTTGCCTGCCTCACCGCTTGCAATCTGGCTCAGCCGCAAGGGGTGATGCACCGTGACTTCCACAGTCGCAACCTGATGGTGTGCCGCGGAGACACTCCTGATAGCAGCGAACTCGCCATCATCGATTTTCAGGATATGGTCATCGGGCCGCTCACCTATGATCTGGTTTCCCTGCTGAAAGATTGCTATGTGCGCTGGCCGGACGCGGTGATCGAGCAGGGGATGCAGCATGGCTTTGCCACCCTGCAGCAGGCGGGGCTGCTTGGCGAGCGCGACTACGCCAGTTTCCGCCGCGATGCCGACCTGACCGGCATGCAGCGCCATCTGAAAGCGGCAGGGATTTTCACCCGCCTCTATCATCGCGACGGCAAGTCCGGCTATCTCAAGGACATTCCCCGCACCCTCGGCTACGTGGTGGATGTCTGTCGCAGCCATGGTAGCGCCTATCCGGTTTTGGCCCGTTTTGGTCAGTGGCTGGAGCTGGTGGTGTTGCCGGGGATCGCCAACGCCGGGGTGAAACCATGAAGGCGATGATCCTGGCCGCTGGCCGTGGCGAGCGGATGCGCCCGCTGACTGACCTGCTGCCCAAGCCGTTGTTGGCTGTCGGGGGCAAGCCGCTCATTGTCCACCATATCGAAAAGCTCAAAGCAGCCGGAGTCACCGAGCTGGTGATCAACCACGCTTGGCTCGGCCACAAGCTGGTCGAGACTCTGGGTGATGGCAGTGCGCTTGGCGTGACCATCCGCTGGTCAGCCGAGGAGAGTGCGCTGGAAACGGCCGGCGGCATCATTCAGGCGCTGCCACTGTTGGGGGATGAGCCATTTCTGGTGATCAACGGCGATACCTGGCTCGATCTCGACTATCGCTCTCTGGTTGAGCTGTCCTTGGGTGAGAATCTTGCCCACCTCTGGTTGGCTCCCAATCCCCCCCAGCATCCGGCCGGGGACTTTGCCCTGCAAGATGGCAAGGTCGTAGACACCCCCGCCTTCACGTTCAGCGGCGTCGGTCTTTATCGGCCCGCAGCCTTTGCCGGTCTGCCTGCCGGTGCCCGCAAATTGGCTCCCCTGCTGCGGGAGTGGATGGCGCAGGGTCTGGTAGGTGGCAGCCTGCTGGCTGGCGAGTGGCGCGATATCGGCACTGTCGACCGTCTGCGCGAGCTGGACGAACAGCTTCAGCTCCGCGCTCAATAACATCAAGAGGTCTTGAACCATGCGTATTTGGGGTAAGGTGCTGGGCGCCTTCTTCGGTTTTCTGCTCGGCAACATCATCGGTGCCCTGATTGGTCTCTGGATTGGCCACCGTTTCGATCGCGGCATGGGGTTGCAGGGGGCGTTTCGCCGTACCCCGACTCAGGAGCAACAGGCTGTCTTCTTCCATGCCACCTTCTCGGTGATGGGCCATATCGCCAAATCGAGCGGTCAGGTGACCGAGCAGGAGATCCGGGTCGCCTCCAATCTGATGGATCGAATGCGCCTCTCCGGCGAGCAGCGCAGCCGCGCGCAGGATTCGTTCCGGCAGGGCAAGGAGGCCGGTTTCCCGCTGCGCGAGACCCTGGCCGAGTTTCGTCGTGCCAGCCAGGGCCAGCGCGATATCCTGCGCTTCTTTCTGGAAGTGCAGCTGCAGGCCGCCTTTGCCGATGGTCGGGTAGAGGATGGTGAACGCGCCATCCTGCACACCATTGCTGACGAGCTGGGCTTCAGCCGCATCGAGCTGGCCCGCATTCTGGCGATGGCCGAAGCGCAGATGAACTTCTTCAATCAGGCCCATGGCCAGTATCAGGGGGGCGGCGCGGGTGGCCAGCAGTATCGGCAGGCGCCTCCCTCGGCGGATCGCCTCAAAAATGCCTACCAGCTGCTGGGGGTAAGCGAGAGCGACAGCGATCAGGATATCAAGCGCGCCTACCGCAAGGAGATGAGCAAGCATCACCCGGATAAGCTTGCCGCCAAGGGGTTGCCGCCGGAGATGATGGAGATGGCCAAGGAGAAAACCCAGGAGATCCAGCAAGCCTGGGAGTGGATCCGCGAGGCCCGCGGTATCCGTTAAGTGCCAAAGTCAGGCTGGAACAGACAATAAAAAGCCCCGCAGCAGTGCGGGGCTTTTGTTTTGCCTGTTTTATCCGGGCCGTCTTACTTGGCCGGAATGGCTTCCAGTACGTGTACCAGCAGTTGCCAGAAACGCTCGACTGCCGGGATGTGTACCTTCTCGTCAGGGGAGTGGGCACCGCGGATGGTCGGGCCGAAGGAGACCATGTCCCACTCCGGATAGGCGCTCTTGAACAGACCGCACTCGAGACCGGCGTGGATCACCATCACGTTGGGCATGGTGCCGAACAGGGTCTGGTAGCTGTTGCGCACCAGCGCCATGACGGGGGAGTCCACGTTCGGCGCCCAACCCGGATAGGCACCGGTGAACTCGCAGCTGGCACCCGCCAGGGTGAACAGGGAGCGGGTCATCTGCTCGATGCTCTCGCGACCGGAGTCGATCAGGGAGCGGATCAGGCACTGGACATACACTTCGCCATCCTGAGTCTTGATGACCCCCAGGTTGGTAGAGGTTTCGGTTACGCCGGGCATGGCATCGCTCATGCGCATCACGCCGTTCGGGCAGGCCATCAGGGCATCCAGCAGGCGCTGCTGCAGGGAGACGCTCATCAGCTTGGCCGGTTTGGCGGCGTTGTTGACCAGCAGAGTCAGGTTCGGCTCGGTGGCGGCCAGTTCGGTCTGGTAGATCCCGGTGTAGCGGTCAACCAGCGCCTTGAACTCGTTTACGCTGGCAGCGGGTACCAGCAGGGTGGCACGGGCTTCGCGCGGGATGGCGTTGCGCAGGGTGCCGCCGTGGATCTCGGCCAGACGGATACCGAGCGGCTCGGCTGCTTTGAGCAGGCGCACCAGCAGCTTGTTGGCGTTGCCACGACCGCGATGGATGTCGCAACCGGAGTGACCGCCACGCAGCCCTTTCACGGCCAGCTCGAATGCTTCACCTTCCGCAGCATCAACCAGCTCGAGCGGGAAACGGATATTGGCATCCACCCCACCGGCGCAGCCCATATAGACCTCGCCATCCTCTTCGGAGTCGGTGTTGAGCAGGATCTCGCCTTCCAGCCAGCCCGCTTCCAGACCGAAGGCGCCGGTCATGCCGGTCTCTTCGTCAGTGGTCAGCAGCACTTCCAGCGGGCCGTGTTTGATGGTCTTGTCCGCCAGCACTGCCAGGCAACCGGCCATACCGATGCCGTTGTCGGCACCCAGGGTGGTGCCACGGGCAGTGACCCACTCGCCATCGACATAGGCATCGATGGGATCGGTCGCGAAGTCGTGTTTGGTGTCGGCGTTGGCCTGCGGCACCATGTCGATGTGGGCCTGCAGCACCACGCCCTTGCGGTTTTCCATCCCCGGGGTAGCCGGTTTCTTGATGATGATGTTGCCGACGTTATCCTGTTTGACCGCCAGACCTTCCCCTTGCGCCCATTGGACGATCCAGGCGCTCAGCTTGGCTTCATGCTTGGAAGGGTGGGGGATGGAGCAGATCTGTTCGAAGAAATGCCAAATCAGTTGGGGGGACAAGGAACTTAGTTGTGCCACGTCAGGACTCCTTACCAGCACGGAATGAAAGAGGCCCCGTCAGTGGGCCTGGAAAGTGGATAACGATAATACAGTCAATCGCAGAAAAATGTGAGCGGTTAGCGCAAATCGCAGGGCGGTTGTGCTGTCGGTGGCCACCGGGGCAGTGTAATTGTCAGGCTCGGGTGACACTGTTTGGTAGAAATGAAATTTATGTGACGTGCTTCACAAAAAGATTGAATTTACGGTGCCGGCTGGTAAATTAGCTCCCGTGGTTCGCCACCCGTCAGGATGACGATGAAAGCCTCCAGGGAACCGAAGCAAAGCAAGTGCGCCTCCATGGAACCGAGTGTTCGTTCAAGGATTTGAGCCCGCATAAAGGTACGTAACTTGTTAAGCAATCAGGAGATTCAAGATGCCAGGCAGCAACTCTACCTATTGGTTCGCCCCATCTCTCTATACCCAGGGTTTCAGCTACCCTAACCCCTTCGTCAGCCGTCGCTAAGACGAGCTTGTCCTGAGGGGCAAGTCACCCGATTGGGTGCAGACGACAAAGCAGCAGGTGCGCGAGGTAAATCCTCCCCCTGCTATTTTTTTATCTGTCGTTTATCAAAGAGCGCCAATTGTCGCTGACGAGAGGGGCGCAAGATTGGCCATTCGACTCTCTGGTTGGGTCATTTGAAGATGAAGAGGCCAATTTTTCCTGAATTTGGCATACGTTTGCCAGGCATTTTCTCTGCAAAGGGTGCTATCATATCGGCCCAACAGCCTGTCCGCGGTTTTGGCACTCTTATCGACCCAAGCGCCGGATATGTCCATCTTGCTTCCACTGCTATCAGATTTGCTGCCGAGGTCATCCCTCAGGCAGAACAAGTGCAATCTGAATTCAGCCGGACAAGAGCCGCCATTTATTGGCATTCGAGAGGGTACTTTCGGATGCCATTATTTTAAGTGATTGTTTTTGTACAACTATTCGAGATCGATAATATGCCGAAAAAGTTTTATGTGTCGTGGGACAACCTGCAACGTGAAGCTCGCCGTCTGGCTCGTCGTCAACTGCCTGCCAACCAGTGGAAAGGGATCATCGCGGTCAGCCGCGGTGGTCTGGTACCCGCAGCCCTGATGGCCCGTGAACTCGGCATCCGCAACGTAGAGACCCTCTGCATCTCCAGCTATGACCATGACAACCAGCGCGAGCTGGTGGTCGTGAAGGGTGCGACCACTGCCGGTGACGGCGAAGGCTGGCTGGTAGTGGAAGATCTGGTGGACACCGGCACAACTGCCAAGGCCATCCGCGATCTCTACCCGAAAGCCAAGTTCATCGCCATTTTTGCCAAGCCTATGGGTGAGCCGCTGCTGGATGATTTCGAAGTTGCCATCCCGCAGGACACCTGGATCGAGCAACCGTGGGATATGGCGTTGGAGTTTGTCACGCCAATCTGCGACGAAGAGTAATGGTTTCACAGGGCTCCTTGAAGGAGCCCTGTTTTTTTGTGTATCAATCTGTTGCGGGGTGGCTGACGGGCAGTAAAAGTGGTTAAGATGAACCATTGCCTGATTGAAAGAGACATTATCTTGGACTTGAACGACGACCTTAATCTGACCGAAAAACTGTTCACCCGGGTCAAGAAGGTATTGGAAACTTCCGAGATCTCCAACTCCAGCCCTGCCGAACTGGCCGAGGCCGAGTCAGACGAGATGTTTATTGACGGCTCCATGTCAAAGAGCTGGTATCGCTTGCTGCGCCGCCCATCCTGGGCCTGGCAGGGGGCAGATCCGGTCGAGGTGGAGCAGACTCTGGCCCGCATCGCCATGGCGACCGGCGAGCGCACCCACGACTGCTATCTCGATACCATCAAGGGCTATGTGCCCGGCAACTGGATCTACGAGTGGAGCCAGGTGGCTGGCACCTATTTCAAGCAGGGCCGCGAACTGTGCGAGCAGGGCGATAAGGAAGGGGCTCTCAAGCAACTGCTCAAGGCGGTGCGCTACTACTCCATCGCCAGCTACCCCCATCTCAAGGATGATGAACTGGCGGATCAGGCCCAACTGCTCGGCAACATGGCCTATCGCGAAGCGGGCCGGCTGTTCAAGGTGCCGCTCAAAGAGATCCAGGTGCCATTTCGCGGCAAGAATATCCAGGGCTATCTCCACCTGCCGGCTACCGACAAGCCGGTGCCGCTGGTGATCATCAGCGGGGGGATCGACTCCCTGCAGCTCGATTTTCTCAACTTCTACCTCAAACGGCTCGAACCCAACGGCATCGGCATGCTGTCGCTGGATATGCCGGGTATCGGCTATGCCGAGCACTGGCCGCTGGTGCAGGATACCAGCCGTCTCCATCAGGCGGTGCTGCACTACCTCTCCGAGGTTGCCTGGGTCGATCACCAGCGTATCGCCATGGTCGGTTTTCGACTGGCAGGCAATGTGGCGGCGCGGCTGGCCTTTATCGAACCGTTCAAGCTCAAAACCGTGGTCTGTGTCGGGGCCGGGGTCAATCAGGTGTTTACCAATCAGGAGCTGTTTGCCCGATGCCCGCGCATGATGCGGGACAGTCTGGCCAACCGGTTGGGGGCCGATGCGGCCGAGTGGGATACCATGCGTACCAAGTGCCAGGTATTTTCACTGAAAACGCAAGGATTGCTCGGGACTCGCACATCGGTGCCGATATTAAGTATCGGACACAAGAGAGATTTCATCTGTCCCGAGCAGGATGTCCGGGCGTTGGCGTCGGCCAGCCGCAATGGCAAGGCCATCGTGTTTGACAAACAGCCTTTGCTGGAGGTCTATGACCAGGCGCTGGATGAGATTGTCGAGTGGTTGAAACGGCACCTGTGTGCCTGATATTGCGCTAAAAATCTGACGCCATCACCAGGTGGCGTGGCTTGTTTAACAGGGAGGTTAACATGTCTGAAAGAGTGACCTACAAGCGGCTGCTGCGGCAGTTTGCTGCCATTGGCCCCTATCTGCGCGAAGATCTCTGTGAAGAGGGGCGTTACCGCTTCGACTGTTTGTCTGTCTGCGTCAGCGCCAAACCGGCGCCGGACAAGCGGGAGTTCTGGGGCTGGTGGCTGGTACTGGAGCAGGATGATCACCAGTTCCGCTATCACTATCAGTTCGGTTTTTACAATGCCGATGGCGAGTGGCTCGACAAGCCGATCCCCAAGAAGCATCAGGTGGAGGTGGAACGCACCCTCAACCGCTTCTACAAGCTCATCAGCGACAAGCTGGCCGCGCTTGAGTGTCACTTGTCTCCTGCCGAGCAGGTCACCAACGAGCTGACCGTAACGGCAGCCTGATCCCCTGAAGCCCTGCGAGTTGCATCTGTCACTCGCAGGGCTCCAGTTCTCTCTCCTCCCGTTTTTTCTCCTCCTCCACCGCACCATGAATTGCCTTGCAGGGCTCCATGGCCGTGGGTATAAAGATATTCCTTACTTTTTTAGCCTTTATGCTCCCATGGAAAACAGAACCATAGTCGTCAAGTTGGGCACCAGCGTGCTCACAGGGGGGTCTTCCCAGCTCAATCGTGCCCATATGGTCGAGCTGGTCAGACAGTGTGCGGCCTTGCACCGCCACGGCCATCGGGTCGTGGTCGTCACCTCGGGGGCTATCGCCGCCGGGCGTGAGCATCTGGGCCACCCGCCACTGGCGCCAACCTTGCCCAACAAGCAGATGCTGGCGGCGGTCGGTCAGACCCAACTCATTCGGGTGTGGCAGGATCTGTTCAACCTCTATGGCTTGCATATCGGCCAGATGCTGCTGACTCGCGCCGATCTGGAAGATCGGGAGCGCTATCTCAATGCCCGCGACACCATGCGCACCCTGCTCGATCACCGCATCATTCCGGTCATCAACGAAAACGACGCGGTAGCGACCGCCGAGATCAAGGTGGGCGACAACGACAACCTCTCCGCCCGTGCCGCCATCCTGGCCGATGCCGATCTGCTGATCCTGCTCACCGACCAGAAGGGATTGTTTACTGCCGATCCGCGCACCAATCCCGATGCCCAGCTCATCGAAGAGGTGCAGACCATTGACGATACCCTGCGTTCGCTGGCGGGTGACAGTGTCAGTGGCCTCGGTACCGGCGGCATGGCCACCAAGCTGCAGGCGGCCGATGTTGCGCGTCGCGCCGGCGTCAACGTGGTGATCGCGACCGGCCAGATGCCGGAGGTGATCGGCCGTCTCGCCAAGGGCGAGCGTATCGGAACCCTCTTCCCGGCGCTGGCCTCCCCGCTGGAAGGGCGCAAGAGCTGGATCCTGGCAGGCCCGCCCCCTCACGGCGAAGTCCATGTGGATCAGGGGGCTGTGGCCGCCATGAAGGAGAAAGGCTCCAGCCTGCTGCCCAAGGGGATCGTCGCGGTCAAGGGCGACTTCATTCGGGGCGATGTGGTGCGCATTCTTGATCCCAAGGGCGCCGAGCTGGCCCGCGGCATCTGCCGTTACGACCATCTGGAGCTGGATAAGCTGCGCGGCGTCCACTCGGACCAGATTGAGCAGGTATTAGGCTATGGCTACGGCTCTGTGGCTATCCATCGAGACGACATGGTGCTGCTCTAATCAGGGCGGCACGGCATGAACAAAGGGAAATGAGATGAGTCTGGAGAAAATGGGGCAGGCGGCCCGTGAAGCCGCCTATCAGCTGGCTACCGTCAGCACGGCGCAGAAGAACCGGGCGCTGGCCGCCATCGCCGACGAGCTGGAGGCGCGCAGCGAGCAGATCCTCGCTGCCAACGCGAAAGATATCGCCGCTGGCCGTGAGGCTGGCTTGTCAGAGGCGATGCTGGATCGCCTGCTGCTTAATCCGGCCCGGCTGGTCGGTATCGTGGCAGATGTGCGCAAGGTAATCACGCTGGATGATCCGGTCGGCGCCGAAATGGATAGCCGGGTGCTGGAGAATGGCCTGCGCCTCTCCCGTCGTCGGGTGCCCATCGGGGTTATCGGCGTCATCTACGAGGCGCGCCCCAACGTCACCATCGACATCGCCAGCCTCTGCCTCAAGACCGGCAACGCCAGCATACTGCGTGGCGGTCGCGAGACCTTCCACTCCAATCTGGAGCTGGTGCGGGTGATCCAGGATGCCTTGGCGGCCTCCGGCCTGCCCGAGGCGGCGGTGCAGTATATCGACAACCCGGATCGGGCGCTGGTGGCCGAGCTGCTGCGCCTCGACCGCTTTGTGGACATGATCATTCCCCGCGGTGGTGCCGGTTTGCACAAGATGTGCAAGGAGAACAGCTCCATTCCGGTCATCATCGGTGGTTTCGGCATCAGCCACATCTTCGTCGACGAGAGTGCCGATCTGGTGCGCTCTCTGGCAGTTATCGACAACGCCAAGGTGCAGCGCCCCTCCGCCTGCAACGCCCTCGATACCCTGTTGGTACACGAGAACGTCGCTTCAACTTTCCTGCCGCAGCTGGTAGCGCTGATGAACGAGCGTAAGGTGACGCTGGTCGGCGCGGCCAACGCCATGACGCTGCTGGCGGGCGCCGACAATCTGTGCGAGGCGGGGCCGGAAGATTTCGATACCGAGTGGCTGGGATTGACTCTGGGGGTCAAGCTGGTGGCGGATGTGAACGAAGCGCTGGCCCATATGCGCGAGCATAACGCCGGCCACTCCGATGCCATCCTGACCAACGATCTGGCCAACGCCGAGCGTTTCGTCAACGGGGCCGGTTCGGCGGCGGTCTACGTCAACGCCTCGACCCGCTTCACCGATGGCGGCCAGTTTGGGCTGGGGGCTGAAGTGGCGGTGTCGACCCAGATGCTGCACGCCCGTGGCCCCATGGGGCTGACCGAGCTTACCAGCTACAAGTGGGTGGGGCAGGCCGATTACCTCAGCCGCGCCTGATAACCTGTTGTGTCAGAAACAAAAATGCCGACCCTTGGGTCGGCATTTTATTTGGTGGATATCGGGAAGATATCAGGCGCTCGGGTTACTCCCCCTGATAGAGCACCTTGTCACCGGATTTGAGCACATAGCCCTTCCAGGGGAAGAGGGTGTAACCGCTGCCCTGCCACGACCAGTTGCCTTCCATGCCCTGACGGGCAAGCTGGTGCTGCTCGCCGGTGGGCAGGGTCAGCTCGGCCTTGCTCTGATCGGTGTTGAACAGCACGAACGCACTGCTGGTCTGGCTGGCATCGGTCGGATTGAGTCGGATGCCCTGCTCGAACAGGCGCACGCATTTGCCGGTCAGCGCTGACCACTGATAGCCCGCACTGCCGATGCAGCCGTGGCTGTCGCGATCGCTGCCAACCAGATGTTGTTCCGGTGTACTGCATGCCGCCAGCAGCAGAGAGGCGGCCATCAGAGTCAAGGTTCGCATGGTTACTCCTGATCCTCTTCGAGGTTGTCCCGTTCGATGACAATGTTGGAAAACCCCAGCTCTTTGAAGTAGTTCTCCCGGTAATCCTTCACGCTCTTCTTGTCGCGCCGGCACACCTGAGCCAGCTGAGCCTCCATGGCGTGGAAGCTGGCGAGATCGATCCCTTCGGCAGCGGCAACCGCATCATAGATGCTGTTGAACTTGTCGTTGGCATAGCCGATCGTTTTGGCCTGCTTCTTGTAGGTGTAGGTAATCTTGAACGCCATGGCGTTATTCCTTTGATTTGGCTTGCTTGCGCTGAACGTAGAGGTAGAGGCTCTCTACCTTCTCCCGGGCCCATGGGGTCTTGCGCAAGAACTTCAGGCTGGATTTGACGCTGGGCTCATGGGTGAAGCAGCGGATATTGATCTGCTGCCCCAGCTCTTCCCAGCCGTAGTGTTCGACCAGCGCGGTGACGATGGCTTCCAGCGTCAGCCCGTGCAGCGGGTTGTTCTTCTGCGAGGCGTTCGGTTGCTCGCTCATGCCTGCTCCGCCAGCTTGGCAAAGGGCTGACCCATGCGGGTGGTGACCCCGTTGGCCAAGTGAGGTTCGAAACCGGCCAGCATGCCCGGGCCAAACAGGCAGACGACAGTACTGCCCAGTTTGAACAGCCCCATCTCGGCACCTTTTTGCAGGGTAATGGCCTCGTCACCGGTGTAGTCCCAGCGCACCACCTTCTTCTCTTTGGTCGGCGCAATGTTGCCGGCCCAGATGGTCTCGATGCTGGCCACGATAGTGGCACCAACCAGCACCAGCGCCATGGGGCCGTGCGGGGTGCGGAAGGTGGCCACCACCCGCTCGTTGCGGGCAAACAGGTTCGGCACATTCTCGGCGGTGAGCGGGTTGACGGAGAAGAGATCCCCCGGCACGAACACCATGCTCTCCAGCACGCCGTCCAGCGGCATGTGGATGCGGTGGTAATCCTTGGGCGCCAGATAGATGGTGGCGAAGTCGCCATCCTTGAACGGCGCTACCAGATCCTCATAGCCGCCCAGCAGCTCGCGAGCGCTGTAGTCGTGGCCCTTGGCCTGGATGATGCGACCCTGCTGGATCGGGCCGAGCTGGCTGACGGTGCCATCCACCGGCAGCACCAGGGTCATGGCATCTTCTACCACGGGGCGGATGCCGGGCTTGAGCTCGCGGGTGAAGAACTCGTTGAAGCTCTTGTAGTGGGCCGGACTCTCGTGCAGCGCCTCGCTCATGTCGACCTGGTACTGCTTGATAAAAGCCTCGATCACCCTGGTGGTGATGTTGCCCGCTTCGGCGGCGGCAAACTTGCCGATCAGACGGGATAGGGCGTGCTTGGGCAGACAGTATTGACCGGCAATTTTCAGGTTGTCAGTAATGCTCATGTTCATCATCAACGTAGGTTAAACAGGGTCACAGGCGCGCTTGTTGGCGACCGTGACGGGCTTCCTGCATGGTTTCCAGGATGCGGTGATAGTTGTGGAAGCGATCGGCGCTGATAGCGCCCGCGTCGACCGCGGCGCGCAGGGCACAGCCGGGATCGTCCTTGTGGGTACAGTCGCGGAACTTGCAGCCACCCAGATAGTCGCGAAACTCGACGAAGCACCAGGTGATGCGGTCGGCTTCCAGATGCCAGAGGGCGAACTCGCGGATCCCGGGGGAGTCGATGAGATCGCCACCGCTCGGGAAGTGGTAGAGCCGCGCCGTGGTGGTGGTGTGCTGGCCGAGCCCCGAGTTTTCGGAGATCTCGCCTGTGAGCACATCCAGCCCCGGCATCAGGGCATTGGTGAGCGAGGATTTGCCCACCCCGGACTGGCCGACGAAGATGCTGATCTTGTCGGTGAGCTTGGCTTTCAGCTCATCGAGCCCTTCACCGCTCTCGCAGCTCACCAGCAGCACCTCGTAATTGAGTTTGCGGTAGGTTTCGAGCTGGCTCTCGATGCGCGCTCTCGCGGCATCATCGAGCATATCGACCTTGTTCAGCACGATGAGTGGCTGGATCTCCACATCCTCGGCGGCCACCAGATAGCGGTCGACGATGTTGGTGGAGAACTCGGGCATCACCGCCGAGACGATGATGATCTGGTCGATGTTGGCGGCGATGGGTTTGACCCCGTCGTAGAAGTCCGGCCGGGTCAGTACCGAGTGGCGCGGATGCACCGCTTCGATGACGCCCGCTGTTGCGGCATTGAGGCCGGGACGCCACACCACCTTGTCGCCGCACACCAGACTGCTGATGCTGCTGCGCCGCAGGTTGCTGCGGTGGATGGTGCCATCGCTCGCCTCAACGTCCGCGTGCTGACCGAAACGGCTGATCACCACCCCTTCGATGGCCGGGCCAAACAGGGTGTCATCCACCTCTGTGGTGTGCTCTTTTTGCAGCCGACGCTCGCGGTTGGCCTGGACGCGTCTTTGTTGACCCAGATTGAGTTTTGCTTTCTTTGCCACTCGATTCGCCAGTTTATGAACAGATCCAAAGCCAGTATGATACATGCAAATTGGCAAAATTCCGCCATTCCTCCCAACAGAGAGAGTAATCATGACAGTCAGCGCGCAGAACCTGGTATGGATCGACATGGAGATGACGGGTCTCGACCCCGAAGAGAACGTGGTACTGGAGATTGCCACCATCGTCACCGACAAGGACCTGAACGTGCTGGCCGAAGGGCCGGTCATCGCCATCCATCAGAGCGATGAAGAGCTGGCCAAGATGGACGAGTGGAACGTCAACACCCACACCAAGAGTGGTTTGGTGGCCCGGGTCAAGGCGAGCCAGCATGACGAGGCGAAAGCCGTTGCCGAGACCCTCGACTTTATTCGCCAGTGGGTGCCGGAGCGCACCAGCCCGCTATGCGGCAACAGCATCGGTCAGGATCGCCGCTTCATGGTCAAGCACATGGCTGATCTGGAAGCCTTCTTCCACTATCGCAACGTCGACGTCAGCACCATCAAGGAGCTGGTACGCCGCTGGCAGCCGGAGTTGCTGGATCAGTTCAAGAAGAGCGGTACCCATCAGGCGCTGGACGATATCCGCGAATCCATCGCCGAGTTGCAGTTCTATCGCAGCCACGTCTTCAAGATCTGATTTCCCGGCAAGGGGTTGTCATGCGCTGGCTGCTAAAATCGACAGTTCGGCCAGCTTTTGAGCGAACGCGCGCAACCAGACAAAAAAGCCCTTGCAATTGGAATGACTGCTCTTATAATTCGGCTCCCGTACAGTAGCGCAAGCAACCAAATGCTGTACGGCCTGTTTTAAGGTAGTTGCGGGAATAGCTCAGTTGGTAGAGCACGACCTTGCCAAGGTCGGGGTCGCGAGTTCGAGTCTCGTTTCCCGCTCCAAAAATCTGATGATGACACTGGTGCAAACCAGCCCGATGCGGGAATAGCTCAGTTGGTAGAGCACGACCTTGCCAAGGTCGGGGTCGCGAGTTCGAGTCTCGTTTCCCGCTCCAATCATCAGCCAGCCTCAAGACAACCAAATTGTTGCGGGAATAGCTCAGTTGGTAGAGCACGACCTTGCCAAGGTCGGGGTCGCGAGTTCGAGTCTCGTTTCCCGCTCCAAAAAATTTGTAAGTGATATTCCGATGCGGGAATAGCTCAGTTGGTAGAGCACGACCTTGCCAAGGTCGGGGTCGCGAGTTCGAGTCTCGTTTCCCGCTCCAATCACTTGCAGATGACATTCTGTTGCGGGAATAGCTCAGTTGGTAGAGCACGACCTTGCCAAGGTCGGGGTCGCGAGTTCGAGTCTCGTTTCCCGCTCCAAACATTTGTAAGTGACATTCCGTTGCGGGAATAGCTCAGTTGGTAGAGCACGACCTTGCCAAGGTCGGGGTCGCGAGTTCGAGTCTCGTTTCCCGCTCCAATCACTTGTAAATGACATCCTGTTGCGGGAATAGCTCAGTTGGTAGAGCACGACCTTGCCAAGGTCGGGGTCGCGAGTTCGAGTCTCGTTTCCCGCTCCAATCTCTCTTCGAAGTCCTGATAATCCCTTTGAATTGCCCATCACATCGCGCTGCGATGACTTGTCGTATCCGGTGCTTGCTTTCTCTCTTCCCCGCATATCCCAAGTCATAAGACCAAGATGTATTGCTCGCTAATAGCCTCTCGGAGATCGGGCACAACCCTTTGCGGTCGGCTTACAGACATGGCAGGGGCTGAATCACAGACATTGGCTCGGTATAAGTTAAAACCGGGGCATTTAACCAAAACCCATAAATTTGACTTATAGCGGCCGGTGGTGGCCATAAACGCCTTGCAGGCGGGGATGGCAAGCCCGGCAAGAGCTCTGCCGATCGGGGAGGGGACATCGCGGGCAAAAAAAGCGGGCAAAAAAATAGGAGGGCCGATGGCACCTCCTACATGTTCACTGGCGTGGCCTTAGATAACGGTGACGTTTTCGGCCTGCGGGCCTTTCTTGCCCTGGGTCACAGTGAACTGGACTTTCTGACCTTCAGCCAGGGTTTTGAAACCTGCGCTCTGGATGGAGGAGAAGTGAACGAATACGTCCGGACCCTGGGATTGCTCGATGAAGCCAAAACCCTTGGTTTCGTTGAACCATTTTACCTGGCCGGTGCGAATGTCAGACATGTGCAAAATCCTATCAATAACAAAATGAAACTAAGCCCTGTGGGGCTGCATTTGCCTTGCAGCAGGGGTTGGCTCATGACTGACCACGTCTCTTTGTCCCAGTAGCACGCAGAACAATCCCTGTCTAAAGCACAATCGATTGTACGTTAGCGCCGATCCTTGTCAATTTGACCCCTGTCGTTTTTTGAACAAGCTAAAAATATTGTGAAGTCAGTAGCTTATTTGGCAGGGATCGGGATGTAAAACGGGAGGCCGCAGCCTCCCGTTTTGTTTTACTCCTTGAGGACGAACCCTTCGCCCTGCCGGTCATAGCGATAGATGGCCTGACCGTAGGAGCGGATCTCGACCCGCTGAATGCGGCGGCTGTCATCCACCAGAATGAAGACGGAGCGGCCCGATTGCAGGCGGGTCAGCGGCCGATCCGGCCCCTCGATGGCGATCAGGCGACTGAGCTCGGCGCCCGGCAGCTCGAACTTGCGGAAGATGGAGAAGAGGGTCTCACCGGCTTGCACATCGTGCTGCAGCCAGGTGCCATTGACCTTCTCTTCGACCGGTTTGGCAGCGGCAGGCGCACTGCCCGTGGTGCCATTGCCAACGGTCATGGCCTGTGCCGGTACCGCCAGCGGCACTTCCAGCGAACCGGACGGCGGCGCTTTGGGCACACTCGGGGCGGGTTCCCAGGCCAGCACCAGCAGCCAGAGCGGGATCAGGATCAGCAGACCTATGGTGTTCTTGCGCGGCAGCGGGCTGCTCAGCTTGAATTTGCCGGTGCTGGCACTCTGGCTGCGCAGGGCTGGCTGCTGCTCTTTTTTGCCAAATCGTTGGCGCAAGGACTCTGTTGCTGCATTGATACGATGGAGCAGGGATACTTGTGATTCGTCTTTGCGACGCTGCTGGGCTCGTCTGTTATGGCCACGTGGGCGACGGTCCGGGGTGGGCACGGCATTTACCTCTCACTGCATTGCCTGCCATCAGGCAAATTTCGCCGCCTATGGTAAACGGACTCGCCCCCGAGGGGGAGAGTCCTGAGGTGGAAAATTATCAGCTGAGACGAAATTGTCCCAATAATTGCTGCAATTTGTCGGCTGCCTGGCGCAGTGCCTGGCTGGCTTTGGCCGTTTCGGTCGCATCCTGAGCGATGTCGTTGGCCAGTGCGTTGGTTTTTGACAGGTTGCCGGAGACCGTCTCGGAGACCGAGCTTTGCTCTTCGGCGGCGGAGGCGATCTGGTAGGTCATGTCGTTGATGGTGGAGATGGCCTTGTAGATGCTGCCAAGTGCCTCTTCCGCCAGATCCGCTTCGCCCACCGCCTGATGGGTCAGCTGCTGGCTCTGGTTGATGGCGTTGACCGCGTTGGTCGAGCTGTGGCGGATCTTCTCGATTAGCTCCTGAGTGTTCTGCACTGCCTGCTGGGTGTTGCCCGCCAGTTTGCGCACCTCGTCGGCGACCACCGCGAAACCGCGCCCCTGCTCACCGGCCCGTGCTGCCTCGATGGCTGCGTTGAGGGCCAGCAGGTTGGTCTGATCGGCAATCCCCTGAATGACGGTGAGGATGCTGGTGATCTGCTCGCTGTCGTGGGCCAGCCCTTCCACCACTTCGGCCCCTTTACCGGCTTCTGCCGCGACCTTGTGCATCGACTGGATCACCTGCTGGAAGCGCTCCTTGCCCTGATCGGCGGCGCTTTGCGCCTGCTTGGCCGAGTCGGCGGTGTTGTTGGCGTGGGTGGCGACCTCCTGACTGACGTAGGACATCTCCTGCACCGCGGTCAGCATCTGTTCCATCTCGGCCTGATGATGCTGCAGGTTGGTGTCGGTCTGGCCGGCGATGCGGTCGGTATCGCCGGCATGGCGATTCACTTCGCTGGCCGTTTTCAGCACATCCCCGAGCAGCCCCTGCAGCTTGTCGATGAAGCGGTTGATCCCCTTGGCCAGATCCCCCAGCTCGTCCACCGAGCGGGTGTTGAGGCGCTTGGTGAGATCGCCCTCGCCATCGGCGATATCATCCACCAGGCTGACCATCTGGCGGATGGGGCCGGTGATGCTGCGGGCGATCATCAGCATGGTGACCAGCGCCAGCACCAGCACGACAAAGGCGCCGACCAGCTGTTGGGTCACGGCGGTGCGGTTCATCTCGCCCAACTGGTTCTCCAGCTGATCGGCTCCCGCCAGCACCACCTGATAGGGCAGGGTGACGATGATGGCCCAGTTGCGGCTCATGCCCGGCACCATGATGGGCACCGAGATGCGAAACGAGTTGTTCAGCTCCTGACGCTGCAGTTCCGGCTTCAGGTACTGCTGCCACTGGCTGCCCAGCACCTTCTCGGCGCTGCTGCCAAGCAGGCTGGCATCGCCGCTGGTGCCGGTGATGACGCCGGCGGCGCTGACGATCAGGGTTTCCCCCTTGCCGTCATAGATGTTGCTGTTGAGGGACTGGGCCTGACGGCTGATGGAGTCCACCGCCAGATCGAGCGCGGCGATCCCCCTGAACTGGCCATCCACCATGATGGGAGTGGTGATGGTGCTCACCAGCACCTGCTGGCCGTTGATATCCACCTTGAAGGGATCGATGAGGCAGGAGCGCCCCTCCCGTTTCGGGCAGGCGTAGTAGTCGTTGGCCGGGTTGCCGAAGCTGTCGGTCTCGCTCTTCTCGATGGAGAGCAGCAGATCTGTGCCGACCTTGTCCTTGTCGCGATAGAAGTAGGGGACAAAGCGCCCCTTGCTGTCACTGCCCAGCGCAGTCTGGCCGGCAAAGCTGGCATCCTGATTGTCGAAGCCGTTGGGCTCGAAGCCGGCGAAGGCGCCGTAGAGCTGAGGCTCAAGGGCGAGTTGAGCCTTGAGCAGGTCGGTGGCTTGCTGACGATCGAGCGGCAGCTTGCCCTGCTGTTGCTGGGCGAAGACGCTGGCCATCTGCTGGGTGTAGGAGAGCCCTTTTTGCAACAGCTGGGTGATGGTGGCCGCTTCGGCGCGGGCGTTGGCACTGACCTTCTGCCATGCCTCCTGCTGCAGGGCGGCGCGGCTGGAGCTGATGGTCAGCTTCTGGGTCTGTTGACCGGAGTACTGGTTGAGCAGGATCAGGATGACCAGGGCTGTCGTCATGGCGATCCCGGCCATGACCAGTATTCGGGTCTGGATTGAACGGAACTGCATCGTCTCTTCCTTGTTCTTGTTGCGTGGGGCGTTGAGAGTTGTCTGGATATCGGCAGGAGGAGGCAGCTCTCCAGCGCTATGCATAGCAAATCGGAAATGGGGATTTTGTTCTGCGATCCCCTTCAAAGATCAGGGGGGCAGGGGGGCGTTGCGCAAATTTAACCCGCTACTTTGCCCTTTGCGGCTTCATGGTTTTCCCATCCGTGATTGTCGGTGCTAAAATGCGACGGTTTTTTTAACGAATTGGCCCAAGGCCCTCTACACAAGGCTTAAAGATGAAAGTCAAAACCCGTTTTGCTCCCAGCCCGACCGGCTTTTTGCATGTCGGCGGTGCCCGTACCGCACTCTATTCCTGGTTGTTTGCAAAGAACCAGGGCGGTGAGTTTGTGCTGCGTATCGAGGATACCGATCTGGAACGTTCCACTCAGGAGGCCATCGACGCCATCATTGAGGGCATGGAATGGCTGGAGCTGAACTGGGATGAGGGCCCCTACTACCAGACCAAGCGCTTCGATCGCTACAACGCGCTGATCGACGAGATGCTGGCTGACGGCCGCGCCTACAAGTGCTACTGCTCCAAAGAGCGTCTGGAAGCGCTGCGTGAAGGCCAGATGGCCAACGGCGAGAAGCCCCGTTATGACGGCAAGTGCCGCGACCACGACCACGATCACCCGGCCGATGCGCCGCACGTGATCCGCTTCCGCAACCCGACCGAAGGCTCCGTGGTGTTCGATGACCACGTCCGTGGCCGCATCGAGTTCGCCAACACCGAGCTGGACGATCTGATCATCCGCCGTACCGACGGCGCGCCGACCTACAACTTCTGCGTAGTGGTCGATGACTGGGATATGGAGATCACCCACGTGGTGCGTGGCGAAGACCATATCAACAACACCCCGCGCCAGATCAACATCTACAAGGCGCTGAACGCGCCGGTGCCCGAGTTTGCTCACGTCTCCATGATCCTGGGTGACGACGGTGCCAAGCTCTCCAAGCGCCACGGTGCTGTCTCCGTGATGCAGTACCGCGACGATGGCTACCTGCCGGAAGCACTGCTGAACTATCTGGTGCGTCTGGGTTGGTCCCACGGCGATCAGGAGATCTTCAGCCTGGAAGAGATGATCAAGCTGTTCAGCTTGGATGCCATCTCCAAGTCCGCCTCTGCCTTCAACACCGACAAGCTGCTGTGGCTGAACAACCACTACATGCGCAGCCTGGATCCGGCTTATGTTGCCAAGCATCTGGCATGGCACATGGAAAACCAGAAGATCGACACCAGCAATGGCCCGGCGCTGGCCGATGTGGTCACCCTGCTGGCCGAGCGCTGCAACACCCTGGTCGAGATGGCTGCCCAGAGCCGCTACCTGTTCGAAGAGTACGAAGCGATCGACGAAGCGGCTGCCAAGAAGCACCTGCGCGGCGTGGCTGCCGAGCCGCTGGCTCTGGCCAAAACCAAGCTGGCTGCACTGGATAGCTGGACTACCGAAGCACTGCACGAGCTGATTGAAGCGACCGCTGCCGAGCTGGGTCAGGGCATGGGCAAGGTTGGTATGCCGCTGCGTGTGGCCGTCACCGGTCTGGGCCAATCCCCTGCCATCGACGCCGTGATGGCGCTGGTCGGCAAGGAGCGCGTTCTGGCCCGTATCGACCGCGCGCTGGCTTACATCGAAGCCCGCGTGGCTGCCGAGTAACTGCTGCCGATGTGGCAGGCGAGGGGATAACCCTGCTCTGCCACATGCTGAATAGCAAAAATCCGAAACCACTGGTTTCGGATTTTTTTATGGCCATCGCACAGGCCGAGAATAGTTTGGGATAAAAAAATGCCAGTCAGCTGACTGGCATTTTTGTTGGCGAAAACCTGACTTAGTGGCCGTCTACCCAGAAGAACTTGAGGACGAACAGCAGGGCTACCACCAGTACGCAGGGGTTGATCTCGCGCCAGCGGCCGGTGCCCGCCTTCATCACGCAGTAGGAGATGAAGCCCACGGCGATCCCCTCGGTGATGGAGAAGCTGAACGGCATCATCACCGCAGTCATGAAGGCCGGTACCGCTTCGGTCAGGTCTTCCCACTTCACCCGGGTCAGCTCGGAGCACATCAGCACGCCCACATAGATGAGAGCACCAGCGGCGGCATAGGCCGGCACCATGGCGGCGACCGGAGAGAAGAAGATTGCCAGCAGGAACAGAATGCCGACCACGATGGCGGTCAGACCGGTACGGCCGCCGACGGCAACGCCGGAGCTGCTCTCGATAAAGGCGGTGACCGAGGAGGTGCCCATAAAGGCGCCGCCGACCGAGCTGACGCTATCGACCAGCAGTGCCTGCTTCATGCGCGGGAAGTGGCCCTTGTCATCGGCCAGCTTGGCGCGGTTGGTGACGCCGATCAGGGTGCCGGAGGAGTCGAACAGGTTGACCAGCATAAAGGAGAAGATGATTCCGGCGAGGCTGATGTCGAGCGACCCCATCAGATCCAGCTGACCGAACACCGGCTCGATGCTGGGGGGCATGGAGACGAAACCCTTGAAGGTGACATCGCCAAACAGCCAGCCCAGCGCCGTGGTGACCACGATGGCGATCAGCACGGCGGAATGAACGCCGCGGGCGGAGAAGATGCAGATCAGGAAGAAACCGAGCAGACCCAGCAGGCAGGGCAGGGAGGTGAGGTTGCCCACGGTCACCATAGTCGCGGGGCTGGCCACGACGATCCCGGCGTTGTGCAGGCCGAGCAGGGCGATCAGCAGACCGATACCGGCGGTGATGCCGACCCGCAGGGTGAGCGGAATGTTGCCGATCAGCCAGTAGCGCACCCGCAGCAGGGTGAGGATCAACAGACCCATGGCGCCCCAGAAGATGGTGCCCATACCCACTTGCCAGGAGTAGCCCATACCGGCCACGACCACGAAGGCGAAGAAGGCGTTGAGGCCCATGGCGGGTGCCAGCGCGATGGGCAGGTTGGCGAGCAGACCCATCAGGATGCTGCCGATACCGGCGATGAGGCAGGTGGTGACAAAGACTGCCTGGGTGTCCATGCCTGCCGCAGAGAGGATCTGCGGGTTGACGAAGACGATATAGACCATGGTCAGGAAGGTAGTGATGCCGGCGATCAGTTCGGTGCGGGCGTTGGTGCCATGGCCCTTCAGGGCAAACAGACGCTCAAGCAATCCTTGCCCGGCAGCCTGTGTGGGGGCCTGTTGTGGTTGATTCATGTTGGATTCCAATAGGTGACGTGAAATAAGCAGCAGGCGAGCGGGCTCCCATTCATGCGGGAGTGATGGCCCTGTTTCTGGTGGAGAAGTAACCAGACTCGTCCTGATACCGTGACAGCGCGCACATTTTTACACAGGCGACGCCGTTTACAAACCCCGGATCTGCGAAGCGGATCAATGAATGGAGCAAAAGATCAAACGTTTGCTTTTTCGCCAACAAAAAAGGTTCTCGTCGGAGAACCTTTTTGGCGTGGAGAGGGCAGAGATCAGAGAGTTTTGAAGTAGCGCTCCACCAGCTGGGCCAGCACCGAATCGAGCTGATCCTGCACTTCCCCCAGCTCGCGGCCGAAGCGGCGCAGAAAGAGACTGGCCTGCTCCTCGCTCAGCTTGAGATCGTTGAGAAAGAACTCCTGCTCCGGCAGCTTCTTGTCATAGCGAGGGATCAGCACCCAGCTCACCAGCTCCGGCTCGACCGCTTCGAAGATTTTGGCAGCGGCAACGCAGAAGGTTTCGATGTGTTCCTTGCCATCCGGCCCGAGACAGCCGGGTTCAACCCGGATCTGGATGGTCAGTTTTTTGGTCATTTCAGTACATCCATGCAATGTTATCCGTCTTGGATTGTAAGCCAAAAGGCAACAGAAAGGGGAGCCGGAGCTCCCCTTGTGACGCTGGTCGCAGCTGCAATGGTACGGCTTGCGCCGACCGACCGCTTACTTGGCGATGCGCTTGTACTTGGCGCGGTGCGGCTGGATGGCCTCGGCGCCGTAAGTCTTCTTCTTCCACTCTTCGTATTCGGTAAAGTTACCTTCGAAGAACTCGATCTTGCCCTCATCCTGATAGTCGAGGATGTGAGTGGCGATACGGTCGAGGAACCAGCGGTCGTGGGAGATGACCATGGCACAACCCGGGAACTCCAGCAGAGCGTTCTCGAGGGCGCGCAGGGTTTCGATATCCAGATCGTTGGTCGGTTCATCCAGCAGCAGCACGTTGCCGCCGGTCTGCAGCAGCTTGGCCAGGTGCAGACGACCGCGCTCACCACCGGAGAGCTCGCCAACCCGTTTCTGCTGGTCGGAACCCTTGAAGTTGAAGCGGCCGATATAGGCGCGGCTCGGGAACTCGTAGTTGCCGATGCGCAGGATATCCTGACCGTCAGCGACCTCTTCGAATACCGTCTTCTTGTCATCCATGCTGTCGCGGAACTGATCGACAGAGGCGAGCACCACGGTTTCACCCAGGGTGATGGCACCGGAATCCGGCTGCTCCTGACCCGACATCATGCGGAACAGGGTCGACTTACCGGCACCGTTCGGGCCGATGATGCCGACGATGGCACCCTTCGGAATGGCAAACGACAGATCGTCGATCAGCACCCGATCACCATAGGATTTGCGCAGGTTGGCCACTTCCACCACCTTGTCGCCGAGGCGCGGTCCGGGCGGAATGAACAGCTCGTTGGTCTCGTTGCGCTTCTGGTAGTCGTTGGTGTTGAGCTCTTCGAAGCGAGCCATACGGGCCTTGGACTTGGCCTGACGCCCTTTCGGGTTTTGACGAACCCACTCCAGCTCTTTCTCGATGGACTTGCGACGGGCAGCTTCGGAACTTGCTTCCTGCGCCAGACGGGCGTCCTTCTGCTCCAGCCAGGAGGAGTAGTTGCCTTCCCACGGGATACCTTCGCCGCGGTCCAGCTCCAGGATCCAGCCCGCCACGTTGTCGAGGAAGTAACGGTCGTGGGTGATGGCTACGACAGTGCCTTCGTAGTCGTGCAGGAAGCGCTCGAGCCAGGCCACGGATTCCGCATCCAGGTGGTTGGTCGGTTCGTCCAGCAGCAGCATGTCCGGCTTTTCCAGCAGCAGACGGCACAGTGCCACACGGCGGCGCTCACCACCGGAGAGGTGCTTGATCTTGGCATCCCAGGCCGGCAGGCGCAGGGCATCGGCCGCGCGCTCCAGCTGGTTTTCCATGTTGTGGCCACCCTGAGCCTGGATGATGGCTTCCAGCTCGCCCTGTTCGCGGGCCAGCTTGTCAAAGTCGGCATCCGGGTCGGCGTAGGCCGCATAGACCTCGTCCAGACGGGCCATGGCGCGCTTCACTTCGCCAACGGCCTCTTCGACCGCCTCGCGTACGGTCTGCTCCGGATCCAGCTTCGGCTCCTGCGGCAGGTAGCCAATCTTGATGCCGGGCTGCGGACGGGCTTCCCCTTCGATCTCGGTGTCGATGCCTGCCATGATGCGCAGCAGGGTGGATTTACCGGCGCCGTTCAGACCCAGCACGCCGATCTTGGCGCCCGGGAAGAAGCTCAAGGAGATGTTCTTGAGAATATGACGCTTGGGCGGCACTACCTTGCCGACCCGGTTCATGGTGTAAATAAATTGAGCCATTGGCTAATTCTCTTCCTTTTCAGCAGGTTAATGTCTTGGCATTAACAGACTGATGTCGTGGTGGGGCCAAGTCGACACAGGTCAACCGGGTTCCAAAAAACCCGTCGATTGTAAACCAACGGACGAGGGGGGGCAAAGGCGGCACCCGGCTATGTCCCCCCTTTGCCAACAGGGTCACGCCTTGCTGCATCAGTCGTGCAATTTGGGCATGATGTGGGCTGCCGTTTTGTTCCGGAGCCGTCATGAACCCATCTCCTCAAGCCCCCCTGCTTGCCACCTTTTTGTGTGCCATGGGATTGGACGCCGCCCTGAGCGAAGCCCTCTGTCAGCGTTTGCCACGGCAGACGCTGCGAGCCGGTCAGGTGCTGTTGGCGCAAGGGGCCGAACAGGAGGCTGCCTTCTATATCGAAGCGGGCATCGCTCGCGCCTGCCACTACACCCGGGACGGACAGGAGCGCTGCAAGGAGTTCTACTTCGAAGGGGAGCTTTGCCTGCTCTATGACAGCTGGCTCACGGGGTCGCTCGCCCGCTACCAGCTGGAGGCGCTGACGGAGTTGCAGGTGGTGCGGGTGCCGCTCGCCCTGCTGGATGAGCCCGTCTGGCAGCCGGTCTGCATGACTCTGTTGCGTCAGCAGCTCGGTTACAAGGAGCGCAAGGAGGCGTTTTTGCTGCTCCACTCGCCCGAAGAGCGTTATCGGGAGCTCTGCCACACCTTCCCCCACTGGCCGGCACGACTGACCCAAGTACAGCTCGCCAACTACATCGGCATCAGCCCGGTCACCCTGTCACGGATCCGCAGGCGCATTAACACGGGTTAATGCCACCTGCCGGTTGCCACTTCATGCTGCGCCATCCAAATGACGGACGAGGGGTGGATGATGTCGCTGTTTCTGTGGTCGCAACTGGTGGTGAGCCTGGCCTTGCTGCTCGATCTGTTGTCGTTTCAGTTGCGGGATCGCCGCAGGATCTTGGCCTGTCTGGCCCTCTCCTGCGCGCTCAATGCCGGTCACTTTGCCCTGCTCGGGCAGTGGTCGGCCGCCTGCCTGTTGCTGCTGGCCAGCGTGCGCTTTCTGGTGAGTATCTGGCTGGTTCGCCGCATCTTGATGTGGTTTTTCATGGGGTTGGCCTGTGCGGCTGCGCTGGCGACCTATCAGGGCGTACTCTCATTGGTCGGGCTACTGGCGAGCCTGCTGCAAACCCGGGCCGCGTTTTGCCCGGATGATCGCCAACTGCGGCGCTGGATGCTGCTCGGCACCCTCTGCTGGCTGGTCAACAACCTGCTGGTGGGCTCTCCGGTCGCCGCTCTGATGGAGGGGCTGTTTCTGGTCAGCAATCTGGTGGGCTACTATCGCCACTATGGCTTCCACTATTCGGCCGGTAGCGGTCATAACCATAGTTGTCGCAATCCGGAGCAGCCTTCCGAGCGGACTGGCAACTGAGAGTTCGCTCAGGGCTGCTTGTGGCCAGCGAAGTAGAGCACCCGTTTGACATACTCTCGGGTCTCGTCATAGGGCGGTATACCGCCATAGCGCTCAACTGCCTTCTCGCCTGCATTGTAGGCTGCCGAGATCAGTACCCAGTCGCCATCGAAGCGGCGATCCAGCCACTTGAGATAACTGACGCCACCCTTGATGTTCTGTGCCGGATCAAAGGGTTGAGTGACACCAAAACGCTGCTGGGTTTCGGGGATCAGCTGCATCACCCCCTGCGCATTCTTGGCGGAGACGGCGCGGCTTTCGAGGTTGGATTCGGCAATGGCGATGGCCAGCACCAGCCGCACATCGACCTGATGGCGCTTGGCTGCGTGGCGCAGCATGGTGGCCAGCTTCTGTTTGCCCGGTGACTGGCGCGCCAGATAGGCCTCGACATTGAACGGTGTGCTGGGCAGGGCGAAATAACTCCCTTGTCCGCCGCGCATGCCGACACCGCACTGATCGCCCATGGGGGCATTGCCGACCCGCGGGTTGTAGTAGCGGCTGGCCTGCTGGTTGCCCAGGCGCATCGCCATGGCGAGATAGCTGTTGGCCATTTTCGCGCTGCGCACCGAGGCGGGGCCGGTGGCGAGCAGACGCCCGATCCGGAAGTAACCTTCGGGATTGCCGGTGCTGGCGGCTACGCAGTAGAGGGCAATCGCCTTTTGCAGATTGCCGCTGTGCTGGGCTGCCTGCCCCTGCCTGAGCGCCGTCATTGCCCTGGGGGCTTGTCTGAAATCCCTGCCCTGTGCCGTCTGCGGAATGCCCGCCAGTAGCGACGACAAAAAAAGCAGCAAAAACAGTCCGTTTTCGCTGATCTTCCCCATCGTTTATCTCCTGCTTGAGTAGAGAAGATATAGAGGAACATGGCTGCCATCGCCATGAAGGCAGTGGATCCTGTTGTTATAGCGGGGGGATTTCAGAGAGCAAAATGGTATGGAACTAACGGCATTGCGAGAGTTTCATACCACTTTTCATCGGGTTAGAAGTCGTGGTGATACTCATGCTCATCCAGGTCGGCGGGAGGAAGCGCGCGATAGAAGCTGCCAATTTCGCTGACAACCCAGAGCGAAAGCAGGATCAACATGCTGATAAGGGGAAACAGGGTGTGGTTATGGGTCAGGGCATAGGCCGCGATGGCGGCGCCAATCAGGAGAAGGGTTCGGATCATGAGGTGGCTCCTTGTCGTCATGGGGGTGTTGCGTGGCCACGGACAGAGCGCCTGGGGTCGGGAGTGTCTCCCGGGTGGCACGAAGCGAAGTGATTATATCGCGTCATGCTGCTGCCGGTCCGTGGTGTCATCACACTTTCCATAGTCATGGGTTTCGTATCGAGTTGGGCCCCGCCACATGCGGGGCCTGTGGTTGTGTAACGGTTAGAAGAAACCGCCGTTGTTATCGTCACTGTCGGTCCAGCCGCCACTCTGGCTATCGTCGTCGAGAAAACTGCCGCCATCATCGGGAGGTGAATCCCAGCCGTCCCAGCGTACCGGTTCTGCATCGACCGGATTGGCAATGGGCGCTGGCTCTATGATGTCGATGATCTCCTCGGGTCGGTTGCTGTGAAACAGTCCGCCGATCATGTCGGCCAGCATGACCCCGCCGGCAACCCCGGCTGCGGTTTGCAGGGCGCCACCGAGAAAGGAGCTGGTACGGGAAGCGGGTTGGGCAGGCGCAGTTGCCGGTGGCGGCGTGAAGCGCGGGGGCGGAGTGCTCTCGCCACCGAACAGGCCGGAGAGAAAACTGCCACCGCTCGAACTGCTTTGGCTGGCCTCCAGCTCCTTGACTCGCTCGTTGAGGCGGGTAAGGGCAGCCTGCTGGATCAGCAGCGCCTGGGTCATGTAGTAGGGGGCATCGGGCTGCTGGGCCAGATGCTGGCGGATCAGCAGATCCGCTTGTTGGTCTCGCTTGCTATCCCTGGCTTGCGCTTGCTTGAGGCGGTCGAACAGTCCATCGATCAGACCCTGTTCCTGTTGTTGCATCTCAAATCCTCGCTATGGTGCGCAGACAGTGCGTTCAGCCATCCTAAAACGCGTGGCAAGCCAGTGGTACCGGATTAACTCATCGGCGACCAAGGGCTGCAGCCCGGCAATTTCACGCGCCGGGCTGGTAGTAGTCGAGATACCAGCGGACGAACGCGGCGACCCCCTCCTTGATGGAGGTGGCAGGGCGCAGGCCGGTGAGGGTGTGGAGGGGCTCGCTGTCGGCCCAGGTGGCGTGCATGTCGCCCGCCTGCATCGGCAGCATCCGCTTGATGGCGGGTTTGCCGAGGGCCTCTTCCAGCGCCTCGATAAAGTCGAGCAGCCGCACCGGCTGACCATGACCGATGTTGAGGATGCGATAGGGCGCGGCGCTCTCGGCCGGGCTTTGCTCGCTGGCGTGCCAATCGGGATTGGGACAGGGCGGCAGGTCGGCCACGGCGAGGATCCCTTCGACGATGTCGTCGATAAAGGTGAAGTCGCGGCTGAGATCGCCGTGGTTATAGACGTCGATAGGCTCGCCCGCGAGGATGGCGCGGGTGAACTTGATGATGGCCATGTCGGGCCGACCCCAGGGGCCGTAGACGGTGAAAAAGCGCAACCCTGTGGTGGGCAGGCCATAGAGCGTGGAATAGGCGTGAGCCATCAGCTCGCCACTCTTCTTGGTGGCGGCGTAGAGGGAGACCGGGTGATCCACTGGTTGCTCGGTGGTGAAGGGCATCTGGTCGGTCAGACCATAAACCGAGCTGGAGGAGGCGTAGAGCAGATGCCGGATGCCGTGCTGGCGGCACCCCTCCAGCACCGTTAGCATGCCGGTGAGGTTGCTGTCGGCGTAGGCAAACGGGTTTTCCAGCGAGTAGCGCACTCCCGCCTGCGCTCCCAGATGGATTACCCGCTCGAAGCCATGACGGGCAAAGAGTGCCGCCATCGCTTCGCGATCAGCCAGATCGACCCGCTCGAAGTGGAAATGGGGATAGCTGGCCAATTGTGCCAGTCGCGCCTCTTTCAGACTTACCTCGTAGTAGTCGTTGAGGTTGTCGATACCCACCACCCGATGACCTGCCGCGCAGAGCCGGCTGGCCACGTGAAACCCGATAAAACCGGCGGCCCCGGTCACCAGCCAGCTCATGGTTGCACCTGCGTGAGAGGGAGGTGAGGCCGCCCTATGGCGTAGTAGCAAAAGCCCTGCTGGTGCAGGCGCACCGGATCGTAGAGGTTGCGCCCGTCGATGATGACGGGGTTGGCGAGCAGGCTCTTCATCCGGGCAAAGTCGGGGACGCGGAAGGATTGCCACTCGGTGCAGATGAGCAGGGCATCGGCCCCCTCCAGTGCAGATTCCTGAGTCGGGCAGAGCAGCAGATCCGGTCGCTCGCCGTAAAGTTCGCGAGCGCGAGCCATCGCCTTGGGATCAAACGCCTGCACCTTGCCACCAGCAGCCCAGATGGCGGCCAGCAGCGGGCGGCTCGGCGCTTCGCGCATGTCGTCGGTGCCGGGTTTGAACGCCAGCCCCCACAGGGCAAACGTGCGGCCGCGCAGATCCGGGCCGAAGTGACTCAGCAGCCGCTCGGCCATCTTCTGCTGCTGGCGCTGGTTGACCTGTTCGACCGCGGCGAGCAACGGGGTATCGCAGTCGACGCGGCGGGCTGTGTGCAGCAGGGACTGGATATCCTTGGGGAAGCAGGAGCCGCCATAGCCGCAGCCCGGGTAGAGAAAGTGGTAACCGATGCGGGGATCGGCCCCCATCCCCTGGCGCACCGCCTCGATATCGGCCCCCAGCTCCTCGGCGAGTGTCGCGATCTCGTTCATAAAGGAGATGCGGGTGGCCAGCATGGCGTTGGCGGCGTACTTGGTGAGCTCGGCACTACGTAGGTCCATCACCACGATCCGGTCGTGGTTGCGGTTGAAGGGGGCGTAGAGGGCGCGCAACTGCTCCAGCGCCATCTCGCTGTCACAGCCGATGATGATGCGATCCGGCCGCATGCAGTCGCTGACAGCTGCCCCCTCCTTGAGAAACTCGGGATTGGCGGCCACGTCGCACTCGAGGGCTACGTCACGCTCAAGTAGCTGCGCCTGAATGTGCTGCCGCACCTGCTGCGCCGTGCCGACCGGCACAGTGCTCTTGGTCACCACCAGCTTGGGGCGGCTCATCAGCCGGCCTATGGTGTCGGCCACCGCCAGCACATGTTGCAGATCGGCAGAGCCATCCTCATCTGCGGGTGTGCCTACTGCGATGAGCAGCAGGTCGGCGTGCTCGACTCCAACGGCGGGGTCGGCAGAGAAGTGCAGACGACCACTGGCCAGATGGCTCTCGACCAGCGGGGCCAGCCCCGGCTCGTAGAAGGGGATTTGGCCCTGCCGAAGCGCGGCGATCCGCCCCTCATCCACATCAATGCAGCAGATCTGATGGCCCACCTCGGCCAGAACGGCGGCCTGAACCAGCCCGACATAGCCTGTGCCAAAAATGGTGACCTTCATGAAAAATGCCTCTTGCTGCGGATGGGATGCGGGGTGTCAGAGGGCGGCATGCTGCATCTTGGTGCAGCGGGTGTCAATGCCGGATGACAGGCACCAGAATGGGGCGTGCAGCCCCCTTGTTGTGATCATTTTCACAAAAAATAGACTGGACCTCATAACGAAGCCCTGCCGACAGGGCTCGCAGCCTGCCGAATAGGGCAGGCGACAGACACTCTCCATTTACTTCGCTTGGATACAGGTTATGGACAACACCTCGACTCGTACTGCCCATCCCGTCTATGAGGATGTGCTGGCCCTGCTGACCGCGGCAGGCTTCGTCTCCCTCGGCATCTTCCTGTTTCATCAGGTTGGCCTGCTCACCGGCGGCACGGCCGGGTTGGCGCTGCTGCTGCAACAGGTGACGGGCATCAGCTTTGGTCTGCTCTTCTTCGGCATCAATCTGCCCTTCTACGCGCTCGCCTGGCTCAGGATGGGACCGCGCTTTACCCTCAACACCTTCGTCTCGGTGGCGGCGGTCTCCTACATGACCGATCACCTCAACGGCGTGTTGCAGATCGGCAAGATAGAGCCCCTCTATGCGGCGCTGATCGGTGGCACCCTGATCGGCATGGGGCTGCTCATCATGTTTCGCCACAAGTCGAGTCTGGGGGGCTTCAATATTCTGGCGCTCTTTATTCAGGATCGCTTTGGCATCCGGGCGGGCAAGCTGCAGATGGGGCTCGATTGCGCCATCGTCATCGCCTCGTTCTTCGTGGTGCAACCCTGGATTCTGGCCCTCTCCATCGTGGCGGCGGTTATCTGTAATCTGGTGTTGACACTCAACCACAAGCCGGGGCGCTACCAGATCGCCTGATCGAGGCTCGCCCGTCAGGGATAGAGAGTCTGCCGCGCACCGCTGGTCAGCGGTGCCGGCAGCTGCCAGCGCGCCCTGATCTGCTCGAATTTCCCCTCCCGCTCCAGCTTGTCCAGAATCTGGTCAAAGGCGGCCAGATGCGTCTCGTTCATCCTCGTTTTGTTGAAGCCCACCTGATAGTTGGCTTGATGGGTTATCTGCAGGGGCCGGATATCCTGATGGCTGCCGCTCGCCAGGTAGTAGCGGGCCACATCCACATTGGAGAAATAGAGCTGGTAGCGGCTGCTTCGCGTCAGCTTTTGCAGGCTGCGGATCGAGTCCGTGGTATTGAGCCGGATATGGAGTGGCACATTTCCCTGCTGCTGCAAGCGGCGATCCAGCTCCTCCAGTAGATACTGGCTGAACGAGTTGCGGGTGACCCCGACGATGGCGCCAGAGAGCGTCTCTCGGGTCAGTGCCGGTTCAGGGGATTCGGAGTGGACGAAAAATCCCCAGCTGGCGGCGCCGAGGGGGTGGGAAAAACGTAGGCTTTGCTCCCGTTCCGGACTTCGGGCGAGCGGAAACATGCCGTCCAGCTCACCCACCTCCAATAGCTTTCGTGCCCTGAGGTTGGGGAGCTGGGTGATGGTGCAGCCGTCAGGCCACTCATGACAGACGGCATCGACCATCTCCACATAGGCACCGACCAGATGCTTGCTCTGGTCTGTGAAGCTGTAGGGGGGAAACTCCTGTACCGCCAGCTGGAGCGGTCTGGCATGGGGGGCGAGGCTGACAAGCAGAGCGAGAAGAGCGAACGGGTGGCGCATCGTGGAGCCCCGGGTTGCTGTGACTTGCCTTGAGTATGACGGGGATCCCGGTGCCGTGTGGCAGGTCCGGGATCTCGCCGGCCTGTCAGCCTTGTTCCGGTTCGGGTGTCGCCAGAGGCAGATGGCACGCCACCAGATGACTGCTCTCATCCTTCCCTTCGAGGGTTGGCGCCACGTTTTTGCAGTGCGCCGTGGCATGGGGACAGCGCGGATGGAAGTGGCAGCCGGCGGGAGGGGTGATGGGGGAGGGGACATCGCCGGTCAGCAGGATGCGCTGGCTGCGCCGACGTGGATCCGGCACCGGAATAGCCGAGATCAGCGCTTGAGTATAGGGGTGGCGCGGCGCCAGATAGAGCGACTGGGCATCCGCCAGTTCGACGATCCTGCCCAGATACATCACCGCAATCCGATCCGAGATATGTTTCACCACCGACAGATCGTGGGCGATGAAGATGATGGCGAGCTGCATCTCCCGCTGCAGGGTGAGCAGCAGGTTGATGATTTGCGACTGCACCGAAACATCGAGGGCCGAGACCGCCTCGTCGCAGATCAGCAGCTTGGGGCGCAGGGCGATGGCGCGGGCGATACCGATGCGCTGGCGCTGGCCGCCGGAAAACTCGTGGGGGTAGCGATCCCGCGCTCTGGTGGGCAGCCCGACCTTGGCCAGCAACTCATCGACCCAGGCGCGCCGCTCTTGCGTGCTGCCCTTGCCGTGGATGATAAAGGGCTCCTCCAGAATTTGCCCCACAGTATGACGGCTGTTGAGGGATTCTGCGGGATCCTGAAACACCATCTGCATCTCCTGACGCAAAGAGCGCATCTCGCGAGGGCTGAGGCGGGTGATATCGCGCCCCTCGAAGGTGATGGTGCCGCCGCTTGGCTCGAACAGTTTGAGCAGGGTGCGCCCCAAGGTCGACTTGCCGCAGCCCGATTCCCCCACCAGCCCCAGCGTCTCTCCCTGCTTGAGGTCGAAGCTGATGTCATCCACCGCGTGAACCGTATATTGCTTGCGCAGGAACCCGCCTCCCAGCCGGAAGTGCTGTTTCAGATCCCTGACCGATAACAGAGTGCTCATGGGGTCAACTCCTTCCAGTAGTGACAGGCGACATGGTGGCGCGGATTTAACTGTTCCACCGCCGGAATGGCGCTGATGCAGAGATCGGTCGCGTGGGGGCAGCGGTTGGCGAAGCGGCAGCCGGCCGGCATCTCGTGCAGGGCCGGCACCTGTCCCTTGATGGTCTTGAGTAAGCTCTTGGGCTCATCCTCGAGGCGCGGGATCGAGCTCATCAGACCGTGGGTATAGGGGTGGCGGGGGTGGTCAAACAGCTCGAACACGTCGGCCTGCTCTACCGCCCGCCCGGCGTACATCACCACCACCTCGTCGCACAGCTCCGCCACCACGCCAAGGTCGTGGGTGATAAAGAGGATGGCCATCCCGGTCTCGGCCTGCAGCCCCTTCATCAGGTCGAGGATCTGGGCCTGAATGGTGACATCCAGCGCCGTGGTCGGCTCGTCGCAGATGAGCAGATCGGGCTCGCAGGCGAGCGCCATGGCGATCATCACCCGCTGGCGCATGCCGCCGGAGAGGTTGTGGGGATAGACCGCAAAGCGCTGGGCCGGTTCAGGGATACCCACTTTCTGCAGCATGGCGATGGCCGCGGCTTTGCGCTGGGCCTTGTCATACTCGGGGCGATGGAGGCGAAACACCTCCATCAGCTGCTCCCCCACCGTCTGCACCGGATTGAGGGCCGTCATCGGCTCCTGAAAGATCATCGAGATACGGTTGCCGCGCACCCTGTGCATCTGTTTGGGAGGGAGGGCGAGAAGATCCTCCCCCTCAAAATCGATGGTGCCGGCTACCACCCGGCCGTGGGGGCGGGGCAGCAGCCCCATGATGGCCAGCGCGGTGACGCTCTTGCCGCAGCCCGATTCACCGACCAGACCGAGGGTCTGTCCCGGTGCGACGCTGAAACTGACGCCATCGAGCACCTTGAGCTCGTCCCCGTCGACGGTAAAGGTGACCTCGAGGTCGCGTACGGTGAGCATGGGGGAGGACATGGCGCAGCTCCTACTGATAACGGGTGAAGGGGCGCGGGTCGAATGCCTCGCGGATGGCCTCGCCGATGAAGGAGACCATGATCAGCACCAGACTCACCGCCGCCACCACCGAGCTGACGATCCAGATGGCGTCGAGGTTGTTGATCCCCTGCGAGAGCAGCTCCCCCCAGCTCGGGGTCGGCGGCGCAAGGCCAAAGCCCAGATAGTCGAGGGCGGTCAGGGTGGATATGTTGCCCACCACCGAGAAGGGGGCCAGGGTAACGATCATCATCAGGGTGTTGGGCAGAATGTGGTGGAAGATGATGCGCCCGGTGCTCGCTCCCTGCGCCCGTGCCGCCATCACATAGTCTCGCGCCCGCTCCTTGTAGGTGAGGGTGCGCATGTACCAGGTGATCCCCATCCAGCCGAACAGCACGTTGATGGCGACAAAGAGGCTGAAGTCGGGCTTGGTGAGCGACACCAGGATCATGATGACGTAGAGAAACGGCACCTGTGACCAGATCTCGATAAAGCGCTGCAGGATGAGGTCGAAACGGCCGCCGAGAAAGCCCATCAGGCAGCCGACGGTGACCCCGATGGCATAGCTGGCCACCAGCGCGATAAAGGCGAAACAGATGGCGATGCGAAAGCCATAGACCAGCCGCGCCAGCACGTCGCGCCCGCCGGTATCTGTGCCGAAGACGTGGCGATCGGAGAGGCTGGGGGCGTAAGGGGGGTAGGCATCCTCCTTGAAATCCTGCTCATAGGGGTTCCATGGCACCGGCGGCAGCAGCACCCAATCCCCCTTCTGCTCATGGGCAAAGCGGCTCTTGAGCTGGCGGTAGTTGGTCTCGTAGTCGTAGTCGAAGCCGAAGTGGCGACCGGGGATCACCGCGCTGTAGGTGGGGAAGTAGAGGGTGCCCTGATAGCTCACCACCAGCGCCCGGCTGTTGACCAGGAGCTCCGCCAGCAGGGAAACCAGTACCAGCAGGGTGAACAGGATAAAGGAGTAGTAGCCGCGCTTGATCGACTTGAATCGCTTCAGTTTTTTCAGGGTGACGGGGTTCATGGCTACTCTCCGAACCGCACGCGGGGATCGACGAACCGGATTGCAACGCAGATAGCGGGGGCGATATGGCGTTGTTTCAATCTGACAGTAAAAAGAGAAAGGGGGCTCATCTTCACTCTCCAAACCGTACGCGGGGATCGACGATGGCAACACAGATGTCGGAGACGATATTGCCCACCAGCATCAGCATGGAGGTGATGGCAAGAATGCCCATCACGGTGGGATAGTCCCGCTCGACGATCGCCTCGTAACCGAGCAGGCCGATGCCGTCGATGTTGAAGATGGTCTCGATGAGAAAGGAGCCGCCGAAGAAGACGGTGAGCACAGAGCCCAGATGGCTGGCGATGGGGATCAGACTGTTGCGCATGGCGTGATCGGTAACGGCCCGGCGAAATGGCAGCCCCTTGGCCACCGCGGTACGCACGTAATCGGCCGAGAGGTTCTCCATCAGGCTGTTCTTCATGGTCATGGTGAGGATGGCGAAATCGCCGATGGCATAGGCGATAAGCGGCAGCAGGGCATGGGCAAAGAGGGTGCGGATCTGATCCCAGCTGCTGGTCATCGAGTCGTACTCGTCCCCCGGGAAGCCCCCCATGGGCAGCCACTCCAGATGAAACGCGAAGACGGTGATGAGAAAGATCCCCACCACGTAGGCGGGCAGGGCATAGGCCATGTAGATAAGCATGGAGCTGAGGGAATCGAAGCGGCTGTTGTGTTTGAGCGCCTTGGCTACCCCGAGCGGGATGGAGACGGCGTAGCTCAGCACGAACGTGGCCACGCCGAAGAAGGCGGTGACCGGCAGCCGCTCCTTGATGAGATCCCAAACCGGTTCGTAGTAGCGGGTCGAATCGCCGAGATCGAGCACCGCCAGCTTCTGCAGCCACTCCCAGTAGGCGACCAGCATCGGCTTGTCGAGGCCGTAGAAGGCCTTGAGCTCCTCGATCTGCTCGTCGGAGAGGGCCTGCGCCCCCTTGCTGCCGCCGGAGCGGCCCCCCTCATGCTGCGACACCTGCGCCTGCATCAGCATCCGTTCCACCGGCCCGCCCGGCACAAATCGGGTGACGGTAAAGACCAGCAGGGTGATGCCAAGAAAGGTCGGAATGATGAGCAGCGTGCGGCGCAGCAGATACGACAACATGGCGAAACCTCGTCCTTGGTGGTTGCTGGCGGCCCCTCATCTCCCTGATTGGCCGCAATGCTTCATTGGTAAACATAAACCCGAGCCAGATCAATCAAATAATCGCGTCGGGCGGTGCTATGGCTGCGCTTTGCGCCATTTTGTCGGCCCCGCAGCAAATGAGATTGTATCTGCCTGTGAGACAAACGTTTTGATATCCGTTTCATGAGTGAAACAATTAGCTTGTGCCTCCCCTGTTTGCGGGGCGATCTGGCGCTTTCTGGATGCCCGCCCGATCCTGTTCATCCGCCGTTTGGTTGCCTTGTGTCACAGTGGCTTTTGCCAGCTTGAGCGCGATTGCCGCACAAACGACGCTTTTTAACAACAAAAGCGGGACAACAAAGTTGAAATTTTGGCCGACTCGGGAAAGAATGCGCGCTCGGTTATTGGCGCCGTGGTGCAGGTTTACCCGCCACCGGCAGACCGAGGATGAGACGGCCTCTGGCCCATTTGGTACAGGAAACCACACAGGAATTTTATGAATCCCCTTCGCACTGCCGCTTCGGCGCTTTTTTGCACACTTGCCCTGGTCAGCCAGCAGGCCGCTGCCGTTGAATACACTCTGCCTGCGGCCAACAGCCGCCTGATCGGCGAGAACCAGGAATACGTGGTGCCCGCGGACAACCGTCCGCTGGAGCAGATCGCCGCTGACTTCCAGCTGGGTCTCACCAACATCATGGAAGCCAACCCGGGCGTTGATCCCTATCTGCCGAAGGCGGGTAGCACCCTGATCATCCCCCATCAGCTGATCCTGCCCAACGCCCCCCGCGAAGGGATCGTCATCAACGTCGCCGAGATGCGCCTCTACTACTACCCGAAAGGCAAGAACGTGGTGGAAGTGCTGCCCATCGGCATCGGCCAGCTGGGAGTCAACACCCCGGAGAACTGGATCACCAAGGTAGAGCGCAAGCGCGCCAACCCGACCTGGACCCCGACCGAGAACATCCGTCGCCGTTATGCCGCCCAAGGCGTTACCCTGCCTGCGGTATGGCCGGCTGGCCCGGATAACCCCATGGGTCTGCACGCCCTCTACATCGGCAACCTCTATGCCATCCACGGCACCAACGCCAGCTTCGGCATCGGTCTGCGGGTGAGCAGCGGTTGCGTCCGTCTGCGCGCCGACGACATCAAGTATCTGTTCGACAACGTACCGGTCGGCACCCGTGTCCAGTTCGTCAACCAGCCGGTCAAGACCTCGGTCGAGCCGGATGGCGGTCGCTACATGGAAGTGCACGAGCCGCTGTCGCGCAACGAGGAGGAGTTCAACTCCACCGCCTCCGTGCCGCTCCCGATGACTCCGGCCATCACCCGCTTCATCGCCCATGCCGAGTCTGACTCCAACGTGGTCAAGCAGGTGCTGGAGCAGCGTACCGGCCTGCCGACCCGTCTCAATCCCTGATTGAACGCTCTGCCAGTGCAGAGGAACTGGCAAGGCAGGCAAAGAAAACGGCGACCAGATGGTCGCCGTTTTTTATTGCTTCGTTTGCTGCATCTTATGGCATGCAGACCGGGCAGAAGGCGTAGGTGCCTTGCGGGTCGTTGAAGCGGGTCAACGGGTCGAGAGAGCGGTTCACCTCGCTCAGCGCCTTGCCAAAGCCGGCCGGCAGCCAGCTCTGCAGCTGCGGGGCGAGCACGCGGGCGCTGCTGTCAAACAGCTGGCGCAGGAACTTGTCCTTGGTGGACTCCTCCTGCTCGATGGGGGTCACCTGCCACTCCTTGAGGTTGGCCAGCTCGGCGGCGGCCTTGATGGCGTCATTGAGGTTGCCGAACTCATCCACCAGACCGAGCTCCTTGGCGTCCTCGCCAGTCCAGACCCGACCTTCAGCCGCTTTCTCCGCCTCTTCCGGGCTCAGGCCGCGGCCCTTGCTCACCAGACCGACGAAGCGCTGGTAGGTATCCTCGACGTTCAGCTGGATCGCCTGACCGACATGTTCCGGCAAGGCGCGGGTCAGGCCGACGCCGACATAATCGGTGGTGCCGACGCCGTCAGTGTGCACGCCGTACTGGGAGAGCGCCTTGTCGATGGTGGCGAACATGCCGAACACCCCGATGGAGCCGGTGAGAGTGGTCGGTGAGGCGAAGATTTTGTCCGCATCGGCAGAGATCCAGTAGCCACCGGAGGCGGCGTAGCTGCCCATGGAGACGACTACCGGCTTGCCCGCCTGTTTCAGGGCCAGCAGCTCGGCGCGGATCTGCTCGGCGGCGAAGGCGCTGCCGCCCGGGCTGTCGACCCGCAGGACCACGGCTTTCACCTTGTCATCGCGGCGAGCATCGGCCAGCAGGTCGGAGAGGGTATCGCCGCCGATGGTGCCGGCAGGCTGGACGCCATCCATGATGGCGCCGCTGGCGACCACCAGACCGACTTCATCCTTGCCGCTCTGGGGATACTGATCCGGGATGGCAGCCAGATACTCTTTCAGGCCAACCCCTTTCCAGCCGTGGTCATCGCTCTCGCCCACTTCCTTGATGACCGCCTGGGTCATCTCGTCGCGGGTCGCCAGCTGATCCACCAGCCCGTTGTCGAGGGCGTAGTTGGCGGCGTTGCCACCGGCCTTGCGCAGCAGCTCGAGGAAGCGATCCTTGCCCGGTGCCACGGCGTCCGGTTCGATTTCGCGCTGCTCGGCTACATCGGCCACATAGGATTGCCACAGCTGATCCAGCCAGCGCTGGTTTGCCTCCTTGCTCTCGGGGGACATCTCGTCGCGGGTATAGGGCTCGACGAAGGATTTGTAGGTGCCGACCTTGAACACGTGCGGGGTGATGTTGAGCTTCTCCAGCGCCGACTTGAAGTAGGTCTGGTAGACGCCGAGCCCCTCTATCACCACGGCGCCGCTCTGGTTGAGCAGCACGTGATCGGCATGGGCGGCCAGCAGGTATTGGCCCTGGCTGTAGAAGTCGGCCATGGCGATAACCGGTTTGCCGCTCTCCTTGAACTCGTCGATGGCGGCAGTCACCTCCTGCAGCTTGGAGAAGCTGGTGCCCTGCAGCCCTTGCGGTTTGATCACCAGCGCCTTGATGCGATCGTCATCCTTGGCGCTGCGAATGGCCCACAGCAGGTCGGAGAGGAGGATCTCGCTCGGCTGCTCGTCGCTGTTGTCCATCTGGCGCAGCAGTTGCGAGGTGGGATCGGTCGTGCTGCGCTGTTCCACCAGTACGCCGTTGAGGTTGAGGGTCAGAGCGCCTTCGATGGGCGTCTCCGGAGCCTCTTTCTGGCCAACGCTGTAGACGATGACCAGCACCAGTGCGAGAAACAGCAGATTGACCAGCATCAGCCGGGTGAAATTGAGCAGGCGCCACAGCGTGCGGAACAGCCAACCCAGACCTTTGAAGATAGACATAGTCGAGTTATCGCCCTGTTAATGGGTTAAAGAGGGCTCATTATTAACCAGTTGGCCCCTCAATTGCCATTTCCTGCAAAGAGTTACCGCTTAACTTCGTTCAGGGCACGGCTGTTCGCTGAAAAATCATCCAAACAATTGTTTGAAAAAGCATTTTCGATTCTTTACTCTAGTTGCAGTTTGATAACAAAAAATTAACTGGAGGCGTCGTGAGTCGTTACCCAACCCTGCTGACCCCGCTCGATCTCGGCTTCACCCAGCTGCGCAACCGCGTCTTGATGGGATCCATGCATACCGGCCTTGAAGAGGAGAAGGGCGGTTTTGACAAGCTGGCCGCCTTCTACGCCGAGCGCGCCCGCGGCGGCGTCGGTCTTATCGTCACCGGCGGCATTGCCCCCAACCTGCGTGGACGGCTGGTGCCTCACGGCTCCCAGCTGAGCTTTCCCTGGCAGGTAAGCAAGCACAAGAAGGTGACCAGTGCCGTGCATAAGGAGGGGGGCAAGATAGCGCTGCAGATCCTCCATGCGGGCCGCTACGCCTACCATCCGTTCAGTCTGGCGCCAAGCTCCCTCAAGGCGCCCATCTCCCCCTTCAAGCCGCGCGCCATGAGCGAGCGGCAGATCCGCGGCACCATCCGCGACTTCGCTGCCACCGCAGCACTGGCCAAGGCGGCCGGTTATGACGGGGTTGAGGTGATGGGTTCGGAAGGCTATCTCATCAACCAGTTCATCTGCGAGCGCACCAACCAGCGCAGCGATGGCTGGGGTGGCAGCTTCGAGAAGCGGATGCGCTTCCCGGTGGAAATTGTCCGCGCCATCCGCGAGCGGGTCGGCACTGACTTCATCATTATCTTCCGCCTCTCCATGCTCGATCTGGTGGAGCAGGGCTCGACTCTGGAAGAGGTGATTGCCCTTGGCAAAGCGCTGGAGGCGGTGGGGGTGACCCTCATCAACACCGGTATCGGCTGGCATGAGGCGCGCATTCCCACCATCGCCACCAGCGTGCCGCGCGGCGCTTTCAGCTGGGTCACTGCCGAGCTGAAAAAACACCTCAAGGTACCGCTTATCACTACTAACCGGATCAACACTCCCGAGGTGGCCGAGCGCATTCTGGCAGGCGGCGAGGCGGACATGGTCTCCATGGCGCGCCCCTTCCTGGCTGACCCGGAATTTGTCATCAAGGCCGCCGAGGACAGGGCGGACGAGATCAACACCTGCATCGCCTGCAATCAGGCTTGCCTCGACCATGTGTTCAAGCAGAAGCGGGCCTCCTGCCTGGTCAATCCTCGTGCCTGTTTCGAAACCGAATTGACGTTTGGCCGCGTGCCGCAGCCCAAGAAGCTGGCAGTGGTGGGGGCGGGCCCCGCAGGGCTGGCCTTTGCCTGCTACGCTGCCGAGCGCGGCCATCAGGTGAGCCTGTTCGATCAGGCGAGCGAGATTGGCGGCCAGTTCAACTTCGCCAAGCAGATCCCGGGCAAGGAGGAGTTTCACGAAACCCTGCGCTATTTCGCCAAGCGGCTCGAGAAGTGCGGCGTCGAGCTCTACCTCGGTCAGCGCCAGAGTGCCGAGAGCCTGCTCGGCGGCGGCTTTGACGAGGTGATCCTCGCCACCGGTATCCGCCCGCGTACTCCCAATATCCCGGGGATCGAGCATCCCAAAGTATTGAACTACCTCGATGTATTGCGGGATCACAAGCCGGTCGGCCAGAAGGTGGCGGTGATCGGCGCTGGTGGCATCGGCTTTGATGTTGCTGAGTATCTGGTCGAGAAGAAGGTGGAGATGGATGCCGAGGGGCATCGTGATCACTGGCTCAAGGAGTGGGGTATCGACAAGCATCTCGGCGAGCGCGGTGGCCTCACCACCCCTGAAATCGATGCGCCAGAGCGCCAGATCTGGCTGCTCCAGCGCAAGGAGAGCAAGGTGGGCGACGGCCTTGGCAAAACCACCGGCTGGATCCACCGTACCGTGCTCAAGAACCGCAAGGTGCAGATGCTCTCCGGCGTGCAGTACCTGCGCATCGATGACGACGGGCTTCATATTCAGGTGGGTGACAAGCAGCAGTGTCTGCCGGTGGATCAGGTGATCATCTGCGCCGGACAAGAGCCCCTCAAGGAGCTGCAGGCCGGTCTGCAGGCCGCAGGCAAGCCGGTGCATATCATAGGTGGTGCCGATGTGGCTGCCGAGCTGGATGCCAAGCGGGCGATCAGACAGGGCGCCGAACTGGCGGCGGTCATCTAATCTCTCCCCGCCATCATGAAGGAGATAAACCCCTGAGCCTCAGGGGTTTTCTTCATTCGGCGCTGTGCTAAGGTAGCGCCATCATTGCCCAAGAAGGAATTGCCCATGGATGCCCTCACCCTGCTGCTCAACCGCCACTCCTGTGGCCGTCTCGCCGATCCCGCTCCTGCTGGCGAGGTGCTCGACAATATTTTGAAGGCGGGGCTGCGCGCGCCGGATCACGGCACCCTGACTCCCTGGCAGTTCATTCTGTTTGAAGGGGAAGGCCGCGAGCGGCTGGGCAAGCTGCTGGCCGAGGCGGCCCGTGCTCGTGGCGAGGATGAAGAGAGCATCAAGAAGTGCAGCGAGGCGCCGCTGCGGGCACCGCTGGTCATCGCGGTGGCAACCCGTTATCAGGAGCACCCCAAGGTGCCGAAGCTGGAGCAGGAGCTCTCGGCCGGTTGCGCCGTGATGGCGATGCAGATGGCGGCACAGGCGCAGGGTTTCAACGGCATCTGGCGCTCCGGCTGGTTTATCTTCGACGAGCAGATCAACAAGGGGTTGGGACTGGCGGCAGAAGATCAGCTGGTGGGCTTCCTCTACCTCGGCACCCCCATGCTGGAAGCGCGCAAGCTGCGTGAACTGCCTATCGAGCAGTTTGTCCGCCACTTCTAGGTTGCCCGGTAAATAGTCAAAAAGAGAAAGCCCCTCAGTGCAGGGGCTTTTTGTTTAACCGTGAATAGTAACCAGAGTGGTGGGAGAAAATAAACGGCTCCAAGGGGGTCGGCGAGGCGTAGCAGGTAATTATTTAAATAGTGAGATACACCTCTCAATCCTGGTGTATTTCGCTATGTAAAACGTTTTCGCGTCTATTAATATCCCTCTTGCCAGTTTAGAAGGGCACTCCTTCTAATTTTTCTGCGATGAGAGTCGCAATTCCGTAGCACCTTTTTAAACAGCCCAACGTCTTCGTGACATTGGGCTTTATTTTTTATGGGGTTATGCGTCTGCTGACACGGGCCGCGTATGGTTGCAGTGATGCGTCAGCTGGTTCGTTCCACTCTCCTGGCTGGATTGCCCGCCACTCTGGCGCCTGCCGGCACATCCTTGGTGACCACGGCTCCGGCGCCGACAATTGCCTCCCGTCCTATGGTGACCCCGGGCAGCAGGATGGCCCCACCACCGATCCAGACCTTGTCTTCTATGGTGATGGGCAGCGCCTTCTCGACCCCTTTCACCCGTTCATCGGCCTCCTGTGAGTGGGCAGCGGTATAGATCTGCACGTTTGGCCCGATCATCACCTCTGCCCCGATACGGATGGGGGCGTTGTCCAGCAGGGTGGCACCCATGTTGATGTAGCTGTTTTTGCCAAGGTGGATGTGGCGGCCATAGGTGCAGTAGAGGGGCGGACAGATAAAGGCTCCCTCTGCCAGCTCGCCGACCAGCTCCTGCAACAGCGCCCGTTGTGCATCCTCTTCCTCTGCCCGATTGAAACGGCGGTAGCGTGCCGCCGCCTCGCGCCGTATCGCCATCAATTCCGGGTCGATGCAGTTATAGGGCTGGCTGCTGATCATCTTCTGATATTCGTTCATGGAGCCTCCTTACGGTTGGATAGGAGATGGTAAAGCGTTGTGGAGCAATGAAGCGTGAAGAGCTTCCCAGAGTGGGGACCTAGTGAGAATAGTTTGTCGGAAAGAATCAGGGCCCCCGAACGGGAGCCCTGATGGCATGAGGTTGTCGCCAAAGCTGACGCTTAGCCGTGCTTGCGGCCGGAGAGGCGGCACCACTCCTCCTTGACGGCGGTCGGGTCCATCTCGAACCACTGGCCGTAGATGGTTTCCAGCTCCGGAGCCTGACTTTCCAGCACGCCGGAGAGGGCCATCAGGCTGCCCGCTTTGCCGTGGCCGGCGATCAGCGGTGCCAGTTCGCGCAGCGGGCCGGCCAGAATGTTGGCGACTACCACGTCCGCTTCGACGTCTTGTGGCTGGTCGGCCGGCAGATAGAGTTCAATCTGGTCAGCGACGCCGTTGCGTGCGGCGTTGTCGCGGCTGGCCTGAATCGCTTGCGGGTCGATGTCGATACCGATAACGCGGGCGGCACCCAGTTTCAGGGCGGCAATGCCGAGGATGCCGGAGCCGCAGCCAAAGTCGACCACGGTTTTACCGGCCAGATCCAGCCCGTCCAGCCACTGCAGGCAGAGAGCGGTGGTGGGGTGGGTACCGGTACCGAAGGCCAGACCCGGATCCAGCATCACGTTGACCGCATCGGGGTTCGGCACATCGCGCCAGCTCGGGCAGATCCAGAGGCGTTCGCCAAACTGCATGGGGTGGAAGTGATCCATCCACTCGCGCACCCAATCCTTGTCTTCCAGCTGTTCGACCTTGTAGCCGACGTTTTCGCCGAAGATCTGCTGGAAGAAGGCGATGGTGGGGGCCGGATCGGTTTCGGCATCGAACAGACCCATTACTTCGGTCTCGCCCCAGAGCGGGGTTTCACCGGGCATGGGTTCATAGACGGGCACATCCTTGGCATCCATAAAGGTCACCGCCTGGGCACCACGCCCCAGCAGCATGTTGCTCACCTTGTCTGCGGTCTTGGCAGTGGCGTTGATTCGAATTTGTATCCAGGGCATGGCGTCGACTCTTCATAAATGTGAAACCGCGCGATTCTATCATCATGGGCGTGTGCTGTCGTGGTTTGCCCATGACGTGGAGGGATATGGGGGCTTTTGCCGGATTGGCACGGTTCCTGTATTGCACTATGCAGGCGAAGACGACCGGTTTTCGCTGAACGCTTTGCTCAAGTTCCGTCATTTTTCATAGCCACCGTCAGGTGGCATTTTTTTGGCTCAAAGATGGGAAGTTGCAAGGCAACCGGCATAGTTGGCACGCCAGCTGCAAAAGTTTGATGTCCTGCTGAAGGATATGTGTGTGATTGTTACCCCAATGTTCAGGTATTTAGGGCCATCCCGGCGGGATGGCCCTCTTTTATGGGGTTTTTATGGTGGTTCAGCGTGGTGACTGTCTGGCTCTCTGGTTGCTGCGTCCCCTGTTGGGGCGTGGCACTGGTGAGTTCACACCATGATGGTGCAGCAATTACCCACAAGGGATTAGCGGGAGAAGCCGCTCATGTCGATCACCAGCTTGCCCACCATGCGACCCGCCTCTACCTCGGCATGGGCCTGTGCCAGTGAGGTCGGGGTCAGGGCCGGCAGGGTTTTGGTCAGGGTGCTCTTCAGTACGCCCTGATCAACCAGATTGGCAACCTGTGTCAGCAGCTTGTGCTGTTCGATCATGTCCGGGGTCTGGAACAGGGATCGGGTGAACATGAACTCCTGGCTGAAGGTGACGCTCTTGCTCTTGAGCAGGGAGAGATCCCAGGGCTCTTTGGACTCGGCGATGGTGCAGATATGGCCAAACGGGCGGATCAACCCCGCCATGGTGGCCCAGTGCTCGGCGGTGGCATTGGTGCAGAAGATGGCATCGACCTGAGTAATGCCAAGGGCGGTCAACTCCTCCTGTAGCTTGTGATGGTTCACGACCTGATGGGCGCCCATCTCGAGGCACCACTCACGGGTTTCGGGGCGGGAAGCGGTAGCAATCACCTCCATGCCGGTGAGCTGGCGGGCGAGTTGGATGGCGATGGAGCCCACCCCGCCAGCTCCACCGATGATCAGCAGCTTGCCACGGCTCTCGCGGGTGAGGCCAAAGCGGTCGAACAGGGTCTCCCAAGCGGTGATGGCGGTGAGCGGCAGAGCGGCTGCCTCCACGTCGCTCAGACTGGTGGGGGCGAGGGCGGCGATGCGCTCATCCACCAGTTGCAGGGCGCTGTTGCTGCCGGGGCGGCTGATGTCGCCGGCATACCAGACCCGGTCGCCGGCCTTGAACAGGGTTACTTCGCTGCCGGTGGCGATCACTTCACCGACCGCATCCCAACCCAGCACGCGCGGGCTATTTTCGACCTTGGCCTTGGGGGCGCGCACCTTGGTGTCGACCGGATTGATGGAGGTGGCGGTGACCCGCACCAGCAGGTCCCGCGGGCCCGGCGTGGGGTCGGGCAGCTCGGCAGCGATAAAGCAGTCGGGATGGTCGCTCGGCAGATATTGAGTCAGGGCAATGGCTTTCATGGTTGTTCCTTTCAAATCGGTGTGTTCGGGATTGCCACTCACTCTAGTCTGGTTAATTATCCTGATTAAGATGGGTAATTGGTAAAGACTGTTTGAATATATGAACAATGTCGATCTGGAGTTGATGGGACTGTTTGCCACCGTGGTGGAGCAGGGGAGCTTTACCCGGGCTGCCGAGCTGATGGGGATGCCGAAATCGTCGGTGAGCCAGAAGATCTCGCGACTCGAAGCTCAGCTCGGCGTGCGGCTGCTGCAGCGCACCACCCGCAGGTTGAGCCTGACCCCGCAGGGGGAGGTCTATGTGGAGCATTGTCAGGGGCTGCTGACGCTGGCTCGCAGCGCCAATCTGGCGATGGCAAGGTTGCGCTCGGCCCCGGCAGGTCGGGTGCGGATCACCGCCCCCGAGGCGACCGGTACCCTGCTGCTTGGCCGGATCCTGGCCGAGTTTCGTGCGCTTTACCCCGAGGTGGTACTGGAGCTTACCCTGAGCGATGAGCAGCTTGATCTGGTGGGCGAGGGTTACGATCTGGCGCTGAGGGCAGCGCCGCTGAAAGACTCCAGCCTGATCTGCCGGCGTATCGGTCAGGTGCCGCGCCATCTGGTGGCGGCACCCGCCTATCTGGCGGCTCACGGCATGCCGCAGCAATTGAGCGATCTGGGACGATACGCCTGTCTGGTGCATTCGGCGCTGCCGCTCTGGCCGCTGCATGAGGGAGGCTGGCGGCCGCAGGGAGCCTGCATCAGCAACAGCCTGCTGGCGTTGCGGGAGTTGGCGATCAACGAAGGGGGGATTGCCTTGCTGCCCCATCATGTCTGCGAGGGGGATCTGGCGAGTGGCCGATTGCAGAAGGTGCTGCCGGAGCTCGCAGTGCCGCCCAACCCCTTCTATCTCATCTATCCGAGCCGGGAGCATCTCGCTCCCGCCTTGCGAACCCTGATGGACTTTGTGGCCGAACGGCTGCCATTTGCCTGAGTTGTTACCAGCTGCTCTGGCTGGCCGACTCCTGATTGGGCTTGAGACCGAGCGGCACCGATTGGCGCTCTGCCAGCATGCGGATCTGCCCCTCGATAAGCCCTGCGCTGGGGCCCAGAACCAGTACCAGCTGGTGGTCGTTGAGCACGATCCAGGAGAGGCAGCCCAGCTCCAGCAGACGGGATTGATCGACCCGGCTGATGTCGCGCACTCGCAGGCTGAGACGGGTCAGGCAGACGCTCATCGCCTGCAGGTTGTCCATGCCGCCCAATACCTTGAGGTACTGGATCGCCAGCATCTGCGGGTCGGTGGGTACCACGCTCGCAAGGCGCGGGTGCTCCTTGGCGATGGGCTTGCTCGGCATGCTGAGGGGGGCGCGCTCCAGCAGCTGATAAAAGAGCAGGGTGTAGGCGACGAAGAACAGGATACCGACCGGAATGATCCAGAAACTGTGCTCTCCCGCCTGATAGCTCAATACCAGATCCAGCAGGCCGGCGGAGAAGTAGCTGCCCACCTTGATGCCGAGCGCGCTGCAAACGGCGAGCGAGAGCCCCGTCATCAGGGCGTGAGCCAGAAACAGCCAGGGGGCGGTAAAGGCGAACAGAAATTCGATGGGTTCGGTGATCCCCACCAGCGCCGAGGTGAGCGCCAGAGTAAGCAGCAAGCCCCCCTGTGGCAGCCGTTGCATCCGCTGGCGGTGCAGCCAGATGGCGAAGCAGGCGCCCGGCAGGCCAAACATGATGATGGGGTAGAGGCCAGCCATATACCCCTCGTGCAACGGCTGGGCGGCAGCCAGTGCCTGCAGGTTGCTCTCGCCAAGCCCCACCACGCTGCCCAGCACCTGATGCAGGCCGAGCGGAATGAGCAGGCGGTTGAGGGTGCCAAAACAGAAGGCGCCGAAGGGGGTGGTGAGCAGATCCGAGGTGAGCAGGGTCAAGCCGCGCTCCAGCGGTGGCCAGAGTAGCGAGAGGGGAACTGCGAGCAGCAGGCAGACCAGCGCCGAAGCCAGCACGCTGGGAAACTCCCCTCTGGCCATCTGCAGCCAGCCGGGCAGCTTTTGCTGATGCACCCAGGGGTAGACAATCGCGGTGGTCAGCCCCGCCAGCAGACCGCAGATCATATCGGCGTGCAGGTTGGGGGCCAGCGTGTTGAACGCTGTGCTGAGCAGCAGAAAGTTGACCGCACCCGCCAGCGTTTGCCCGCCCAGCTCTTGTCGACTCAGGCCAAAGGCGATAGCTACTGCATAGATGAGCGGCATCTGGCTGAAGATCGCCTGCCCGGTGAGGGAGAGCACCGCCAGATCCAGTACATCCGGCTGCCCCAGCCGATAGATGAGGGCCGCCATCGGCAGGATAGAGACCGGCAGCAGCAAGGCATAACCGAGCCGCTGCAGGGAGTGGGTAATCAGTTGTCGAGTGGCTTTAACGGGCATACTGCGGCAATCTTTTGTGACTTGGCGCACAGTTTAACCGGAAACCACCCATTTGGGGATAGTTTTGGAACCCTTTATTTATCTTTTTGTTATTGCTACTCGAAAAGGGCCCGAACTTCCCTCGTGGGGGCGGCGGTGAACAGGCTGACCACCACGAAAATCACCAGTGCCAGCGCGAGGCTCGGCACGATGGCGTGCAGGCCGGCCAGCTTGATCTCCCACTGACTCAGAACCCCGTAGCTGACGATGCCGCTGACCATGCTGGCCAGTGCGCCGGGGCCGTTGGCCCGCGACCAGTAGAGGCCGAGCACCAGCGGCCAGAGGAATACAGCCTGCAAGCCACCGAAGGCGAGCAGGTTGAGCCAGATGATCATCTCTGGCGGCTGTAGTGCCGCGAGCAGCACCAGGGTGCCGAGGATCAGGGTACAGAGCAGGGAGAGGCGCGGGATGCGCACCTCCAGCTTCTCTTGTTTCGGGCTGAGGTAGTTGAGGTAGAGATCCTTCACCAGAGTGGCGGAGGCCTGGATCAGTTGGGAGTCGATGGTAGACATGATGGCCGCCATCGGTGCCGCCAGAAAAACCCCGGCCAGCCAGGGAGGCAGCACTTCCATCATCAGAGAGGGCATGATCTTGTCCGGACTGTCCATGCCGGGCAGGATGGCGCGCCCCAGAGCGCCGGCCAGATGCATGCCGAACATCAGCAGGGCACTCACCACAGTACCGATCAGGATGCCGCGATGGAGCGCCTTGCTGTCGCGATAGCCAAAGCAGCGCAGCGCCGAGTGGGGCAACCCCACCACTCCGACACAGACCAGGATCCAGAAACTCAGCATGAAGGGCTGGGTCAACATGTCGCCGGCCCCCTGCGGGCTCACCAGTTTGGGATCGATCACCTTGAGCTGGTGGATAAGGTTTGGCAGGCCGTCACCTGCGACCAGAATCCCCGCCAGCAACGCGCCGGTGCCGATCAGCATGATGATCCCCTGCAGGGCATCGGTCATCACCACGGCGCGAAAACCGCCGATGATGGTGTAGAGCAGCACGCAGCTGGCAAACAGCATCAGCCCCTGCTGGTAGGAGAGGCCGGTTGCGGTCTCCAGCAGACGGGCGCCACCGATAAACTGCACCACCATGGTGGCGATAAAGGCGAGGATGATGGTGACCGAACCCAGCACCACCACCGCCTTGCTCCGGTAGCGGGCCCACAGCATGTCGTTGATGGTCACCGCATTGACCCGGCGGGCGATGATGGCGAACTTCTTGCCCAGTACCCCCAGGGTCAGCCAGACGGTGGGCAGCTGGATCATCGCCAGCAACACCCAGCCCAGACCGATTTTGTAGGCCGCGCCCGGCCCGCCGATGAACGAGGAAGCCGAGGTGTAGGTCGCCACCAGCGTCATCGCCAGCACCAGCCCACCCATGCTGCGGTTGCCGATGAAGTACTCCTGCACGAAGTTGCCGCCGGCGCGGTGGCGGCTGGCCCAGAAACCGACCCCCAGCACCAGCACCAGATAGATGAAGAGCGGCAGCATCAACTCAAGATTCACGGGTGGGCTCCTTCTGCGGGCTGGCGTGGGTATCGAGCGGGATATCCACGAAGAGGCGATTGACCATCAGGGCGCAGAGGATGATGAAGATAAGTGGCATCACCATGCAGCTGAGCAGGAACCAGAGCGGGATGTCCCACAGCTCCAGATGGACTGGGATGAAATAGGCGGTGCCATACCAGGCAAAGAAGTAGAGCAGGGTCAGCAGCAGACAAAAAGCAGCTTCCCGGCGGGCGAGAGCGAAACGGTTCACCTTGGCCTCCGACAAATTTGAGGGGCGCAAGGATAACAAAAAAGGGCCATGTCGCCATGGCCCTTTTTCAGCAGAGGCTTCTTGCGAAGCCGCCTCCCGGTTGGATTGCGGATAAGCAGCGGGCTGCTATCCGGCCGGAAGTGATTGTTCTGCCTGCGAGATCTTACAGACCCAGCTTCTTGTGCAGGTAGTGGATATTGGTACCACCGTGCTGGAAGTTTTCGTCTTTCATGATCTCTTTTTGCAGCGGCACGTTGGTCTTGATGCCCTCGACCACCAGTTCGTCCAGCGCATGGCGCATGCGGGCGATGGCGATGTCACGATTCTCGCCGTAGCAGATCAGCTTGCCGATCATCGAATCGTAGTGGGGCGGAACCTTGTAACCGGCATAGATGTGGGAGTCCCAACGCACGCCCAGACCACCCGGAACGTGGAAGCTCTTGATCAGGCCCGGAGAGGGCATGAAAGTAGCCGGGTCTTCGGCGTTGATCCGGCACTCGATGGCGTGGCCATGGATGCGGATATCCTGCTGGGTGATCGACAGGGGCTGGCCAGCGGCGATGCGCAGCTGCTCCTTGATCAGATCGACACCAGTGACCATCTCGGTAACCGGATGTTCCACCTGAATACGGGTGTTCATCTCGATGAAGTAGAACTCGCCGTTTTCGTAGAGGAACTCGAAGGTGCCAGCACCGCGGTAGCCGATCTCGATACAGGCGCGTACGCAGCGCTCACCGATGAACTTGCGCATCTCGGCGGTGATGCCCGGAGCCGGAGCCTCTTCCACCACTTTCTGGTGACGTCGCTGCATGGAGCAGTCGCGCTCGCCCAGATAGATGGCATTGCCCTGACCGTCAGCCAGCACCTGGATCTCGATGTGGCGCGGATTCTCCAGGTACTTCTCCATGTAGACCATGTCGTTCTTGAAGAACTGGCCTGCTTCGGATTTGGTCAGCGCGATGGCGCCCGCCAGTTCCGCTTCGTTGCGCACTACGCGCATGCCGCGACCACCACCGCCCCCGGCGGCCTTGATGATCACCGGATAGCCGATGCGCTTGGCAATGGCTGCATTGCGTTTGGCGTCGTTGTCGACGGGGCCGTCAGAGCCCGGTACGCAAGGTACGCCAGCCTTCTTCATCGCCTCGATGGCGGAGACCTTGTCACCCATCAGGCGAATGGTCTCGGCGCGCGGGCCGATGAAGACGAAACCGGACTTCTCGACCATGTCGGCGAAGTCGGCGTTCTCGGAGAGGAAGCCGTAACCCGGGTGGATGGCAACGGCACCGGTTACCTCGGCCGCAGCGATGATCGCCGGCACGTTGAGGTAGGAGTCGGTACTGGCCGGCTTGCCGATACAGATGGATTCGTCGGCCAGCAGCACATGGATGAGCTCCCGGTCGGCGGTGGAGTGAACGGCCACTGTCTTGATCCCGAGCTCTTTACAGGCGCGCAGGATCCGCAGGGCAATTTCACCGCGGTTGGCGATGACTACTTTATCCAACATGGGTGGCGATATCCCTTATTCGATGATGAACAGCGGCTCGTCGAATTCGACGGCCTGACCATTTTCAACCAGGATCGCTTTGATCACACCGGCCTTGTCAGACTCGATTTGGTTCATCATTTTCATGGCTTCGACGATGCACAGGGTGTCGCCGACATTGACTTGCTGGCCCACTTCCGCGAACGGCTTGGCATCCGGGCTGGAGGAGCGGTAGAAGGAGCCGACCATCGGGGAACGCATCAGGTGACCGCTCGGGGTGGCATCTGCGGCCGGTGCAGCGGCAGCCGGAGCTGCAGCAACAGGGGCGGCAACCGGAGCAGCAGCCTGCGGCATGATCATCTGCGGTGCGGCAGTAACCTGACCTGCGAAGTTGCGGCTGATGCGAACGGACTCTTCACCTTCGGAGATCTCCAGTTCGGCGATGCCGGACTCTTCAACCAGTTCAATCAGCTTCTTGATTTTGCGGATATCCATTAGCATTCTCTTTCTTCTTTATCTGATCAGTGATTATCAAGCCGCGCGCAGATGGCGCACGGCCGCGGTTAAAGCGAATTGGTAGCCATCGGCCCCCAGACCACAAATGACCCCTTTGGCGACATCAGACAGATAGGAGTGATGACGGAACGGCTCCCTGGCATGGACGTTTGACAGGTGCACTTCGATAAAGGGGATGGCGACACCCAGCAGTGCATCGCGGATGGCGACGCTGGTGTGGGTGAAGGCGGCTGGATTGATGATGATAAAATCCACTTGGCCCATGGCCTGATGGATGCGGCTGATCAATTCGTGTTCGGCGTTGGATTGCAGATGTTCCAGAGTTACACCGAATTCGCTGGCGTTGAGCGTCAGATCGGCGACGATCTCATCAAGCGTCTTGCTGCCGTAGATACCCGGTTCCCGCTTGCCCAGCAGATTCAGATTCGGTCCGTTGAGCAGGAGAATGCGGTGATTTTGCGACATATTGAGTACATCCTCGATGATAATGCTGCTATCTATCAGCTATCTTGTGGACTACCAGAAATCTAGCCATTTTCTGCGCAAATCGGTGTGCCCTGGCACACAGATTTCGCAATTATATTGATTTCGTGAAAATTAGCAGCATTTTACTGGTCTAATCTCTACATCTGCCTATTTATTGAGCTCTCTAGCCCCGGGAGCGAGGTTCCGGTGACGCAGGCTGTTTGCACCGTTCCGAAAACAACAAAGCCGGCACAAGGCCGGCTTTGCAAGTGAGTTGGCAGAGGGATCAGGCCGCTTCCGACTTCTCGCGGATCAACTTGTCCACCACTCCCGGATCCGCCAGGGTGGAGATATCCCCCAGACTGTCGGTCTCGCCGGTGGCGATCTTGCGCAAAATTCGCCGCATGATCTTGCCAGAACGGGTTTTCGGCAGTCCCTCGGCCCAGTGGATCACATCTGGCGTGGCGATGGCGCCGATCTCCTTGCGAACCCACTCCTTCACCTCTTTATGCAGCTCGCGGCTCGGCTCCTCGCCGGCAATCAGGGTGACGTAGGCATAGATACCCTGACCCTTGATCTCGTGCGGCACCCCCACCACCGCCGCTTCGGCGATCTTGGGATGGGCCACCAGCGCCGATTCGATTTCGGCGGTACCCATGCGGTGGCCGGAGACGTTCAGTACATCATCCACCCGTCCGGTGATCCAGTAGTAGCCATCGGCATCGCGACGGGCACCGTCGCCAGTGAAGTAGCGGCCGGGGAAGGTGGAGAAGTAGGTCTGCTCGAACCGTTCGTGATCACCGAACACGGTGCGCATCTGACCCGGCCAGGAGTCGGTGATCACCAGATTGCCCTCAGTGGCTCCCTCCAGCGGCTCGCCCATATTGTCGAGCAGCGCCGGCTGTACGCCGAAGAACGGCTTGGTGGCTGAACCCGGCTTGAGGTCGGTCACACCGGGTAGCGGGGTGATCAGGATGCCGCCGGTTTCGGTCTGCCACCAGGTATCGACGATGGGGCAGCGCTCATCGCCTATGGTGCGGTAGTACCACTCCCAGGCTTCCGGGTTGATGGGCTCACCCACCGAGCCCATGATGCGCAGGCTCTGGCGCGAGGTGCCGGTCACTGCCTCGGTGCCTTTGGCCATCAGGGCGCGGATGGCGGTGGGGGCAGTATAGAGAATGGTGACCTGGTGTTTGTCCACCACCTGACTCATGCGGTTGGTGGCCGGGTAGTTGGGCACCCCTTCGAACATGATGGTGGTGGCACCGTTGGCAAGCGGCCCGTAGACCAGATAGGAGTGACCGGTGACCCAGCCCACATCTGCGGTACACCAGTAGATGTCCTCTTCGTGGTAGTCGAATACATATTTGAAGGTGAGGGTGGCATAGACCAAATAACCGCCGGTGGTGTGCAGCACCCCTTTGGGTTTGCCAGTTGAGCCGGAGGTATAGAGGATAAAGAGCGGATCTTCGGCGTTCATCGCCTCCGGCGGGCAGTCACTGCTGACGGCGGCGGTCGCTTCGTGCCACCACACATCGCGATGGTTGTGCCAGGCAACATTGCCACCGGTGCGTTTGAGCACGATCACCTTGCTGACCTGGGTATCCGGGTTGGTAAGTGCTTCGTCCACATTCTTCTTGAGCGGTACGGCGCGACCACCGCGCAGCCCTTCGTCAGCGGTGATGACGATGCGAGAGCCCGAGTCGATGATGCGGCCGGCCAGCGCTTCCGGCGAGAAGCCGCCAAAGACGATACTGTGCACCGCGCCGATACGGGTACAGGCCAGCATGGCGATGGCGGCCTCGGGCACCATGGGCATATAGAGGCAGACCACGTCACCGCGATGGACCCCTTGGGCTTTCAAGACGTTGGCAAACTTGCACACTTCGGCGTGCAGCTCGCGGTAGGTGAGTTTGCGATCTTCGGCCGGATTGTCCCCTTCCCAGATGATGGCGACCTTGTCGCCACGCTCTGCCAAGTGGCGATCGAGGCAGTTGGCGGAGACGTTGAGCTGGCCATCTTCAAACCATTTGATGGAGACATGGCCCGGATCGTAGGAGGTGTTTTTGACCCTGGTGTAGGGTTTTATCCAGTCGAGGATTTTGCCCTGCTCACCCCAGAAGGTATCGGGATCCTCGACGGAGGCCTGATACATGGCGGCATAGTCGCCCTTGTCGAGCAGGGCGCTGTTGCTGATATGGGGTTTGACCGGGTAGACCTTGCTCTCGCTCATCACTCACTCCTTTGAATACATTCTTTTAATGATTAAGTAACAACTTATACCTTTGGCGGGTGGGGGCAATTAGACTTTTGGATAGACGGCAATATTTGGTTACAGGGAAGTCGATGACAATTAATCGACGCGTCGGTAAAAAGGGGCATGCTGATTAATTGGAGGTCGTCATGTTTTCCCTGTTGCTCTGTGCATCCCTTTGGCAGTTTGATACGCCAGTTCCTGCTGGCGAACCTCTGAAAGAGTTCGAGATCACCCATCAGGAGGCTTCACCTGCGCTGCGGGATCGGGTGGCCGATCAGTTTGGCCATGTATGGCAGGCCAAAGATCCCGGCACCAGACTCACCTTCAGTGAACCTGCCCCCCGTTATGCTGGCGAATCACCGCTGACACGCATGCTCAATGACCGTGATGATGGTTGGGAATCCCGCTTGCAGATTGAGTGGTAATCCGGTTGGCAGCCAGGAGGCGGATGCCAACCGGGTGGTGATAATGACTGTCTGCCACTATGAGTGCATGCGCTGATGCAGGTGATCTCCCATATGGTTGACGTGTAGCGGTTTGCTGAACAGATAACCCTGTCCCTCGCCGCAGTTGAGTGATTGCAGGAAGGTATACTGGGCCCGCGTCTCAATCCCCTCGGCGGTGACCTCCATATCCAGGCTGTCGGCCAAATTGATGATGGTGCGGCAGAGTTCCCGGCTATTTTTGTCCTCCGGCAAGGCCTGTACGAAAGCGCGATCGATCTTGATGCGATCGATGGGTAGGGTTTTCAGCAAACTCAGTGACGAGAAGCCTGTACCAAAGTCGTCGATGGCAATCTGCACGCCGAGACTTTTCAGGCGGGTAAAGAGATCCAGACTCTGTTCGACCCGTTGGATAATGCTCTCCGTCACCTCGATCTCCAGACGCTGTGGCGGAAAACCCGTTTCGCTCAGAATGGCAGCTACCCGTTCCACATAGCCGGGCGAGCGCATCTCCCGCACTGATACGTTGACCGACATCCGGGGGACGGGCAGGCCGGCGGCCAACCAAGCCTGGCCTTGCTCGCAGGCATGGCGCATCACCCACTCGCCAATTTTTTCGATGAGGCCGCACTCCTCGGCAACCGGAATAAAACGGGCCGGGTTGATCATCCCTTCATTCGGGTGTTGCCAGCGTAGCAGGGCCTCCAGACCACTCAGGTGACCATCGTTCAGGTCGGTCATGGGTTGATAGAAGATACAGAGCTGTTCCAGCTCCATCGCCTTGAGCAACCCCTGTTCAATCTGCATCCGTTCACGGGCCCGCGCCGCCATGCTCGGGGTGTAAAACTGATAACCGTTGCGCCCCTGGCTTTTGGCTTCATACATGGCGCTATCTGCCGCACTGACCAGATTTTCCGGGGTTTCGGCATGATCCGGATACATGGCAATGCCGATACTGGCCGAAATGGCGACCAGCTCATGGTCCAGCTCTACCGGCTCTCGCAGCACGGCGAGCAGCGTATTGGCCAGAGCAGACAGCTCGTCGGGATGTTCCAGATAGGGAATGAGTACCAGAAATTCATCGCCCCCCAGTCGGGTGGCCAGATCGTTTTGCTGCAGGCAGCCGTTGATCCGTTCGGCCAGCCGCTTGAGCAGTTGATCGCCGACCCCATGGCCCAGGCTATCGTTGATCAGCTTGAAGCCATCAAGATCGATGAAAAGCAGCCCGAGGCGAGTGTGATTGAGTTGCGCTGTTTTGAGTTCAAGGGCCAGCCGCTCTTGCAACAGATGGCGGTTGCCAAGTTCGGTCAGCGTATCGTGATAGGCAAGGTGGTTCAGTTCGGCCTCTACCTTGCGGATAGCGCTGATGTCGGAGAGAGCAATCACATAATGCGTCGTGTTGTTGAAACTGTCATAGACGGCGCTGATCTGCTGCCAGGAGGAGAAGTAGCTGCCATCCTTGCGCAGGCAGACCATCTCGCCATGCCAGGCGTGGTTGCCGGGACGCAGGTTATGCCAGGGATAGTCATGCTCCATGTAGCGCCTTGGGTGCATGATGATGTCTGGCGTTCGTCCTGTGACTTCCTCTGCATCGTACTGGGTCAGCATGGTAAAAGCCGGATTGACCGAGATGATACGCTGTTCGCTGTCGAGGATGATGATCCCTTCAGCCGTGGTATCGAACACCACGTTGGCCTGATGAAGCCGCTCCTCCTGGCGACGACGGGCTGTGGCATTGTGGATCACGCCCATTACTCGCTGACCGACCGACTCGGTGGCGGGCACATGGTCGGCATGAATATCGACCCAGTGACGCTCTTGCTGGGGGTTGAGATAACTCAGGGTGAGGTGGATGGGCTCCCGCCCCAGCAGGGCCGACTTGAGCTGGCGTGCAGATTCAGGTTCAAAGCAGTCGACAAATGTCTGCAAGCCCCCGCGAAAGCGGTTGGCCGGAATACCGAGCAGAGTCTCAATCTGACCTTCAAACAGCATGCGATCTTCCTCTACATGCCACTCCCACACCCCTATCTGGGCTGCTCGCATCGCCAGTTGCAGCCGCTGCTCGGTTTCATACTGCTCGGTGATGTCACGCACAATGGCGAGAATGCCGCTCAGCTCTCCTTGCTCATCGCGCATAGGGCTGTAGGTGGCCTGCCAGCGACGATAGTTGCTGTCGTGGGCTGCAGTCTGGCCGGTAATGGCGATATCGACGTAGGGAATGCCGCTGCGCATGATCTGCTGAAACATGGGTTCCAGAGTCGGTGCCAGTTTCGGAACAACCTCCCGCAGGTGTTTGCCCTGATGCTCCTCGATGGTTTTGCCATTGATGTCGGCCAGCACCTGATTGACCTTGCGATAGCGGAACTCCCGATCGAACACGCCGATGCCCAGCGGCGCAGTGCCCATGAGCTGTTCCAGTACCGAGTGATCGGAGAGCTGTGTCATGAGAGCATCGGTATCGTTGCTGAGAGGTTTTCTGTCCATGATGGCCCCGGCATTGACTTATCTGTCATTAACATCGTCTTTGAGTATGGCACGAACTCTCTGACGGGGAGCCAGGCGAGATAGTTGTAGCCATACAATGTGCAAGGGGATTGATAGAAATAGAGGCAGGTTATTGAAAGAAAAGGCTTATCCCTTCTGGCGGCCAAAGGCCTGAACGCCGCGCACAAACACCAGCCAGCCTAGCAGGTGGAAAGGCAGGGCCAGCGCATAGAGTTGCAGCCAGTGGGCACTGCTGCCGCTGCTCTGGATGAAGTCAATCCAGGCGGCCAGCAGGGCCAGCATGCCGGCGATCTGGAAGCGGCGGCGCAGCACCACTTCGACGCCGAGGTTGGAGAGGTAGAGGGTCAGCAGGATGCCGGCAAAGCCGGTGAGCTGGGCAGTACCGTAGAGGTCGCGATCCGGATTGAACAGCAGGGCCACGAGAGGGGTAATGCCCTGATCCTGCGGGATCAGGGCCAACAGCCAGCATGCAATGAGAAGCAGGGCTGTTTTCATCGGCTTAGCTGGCCTGGGCCGGCTTGACCAGAGTCAGGTAGTTGGCATCCATCTTGAGAAATACCCCCAGCAGACGGGCACTGGCGCCGTAAAAGCCAAACTGGTCGGCGGCGCGACAGGCCGTCTCGAACTTGTCGAACCAGCCCAGCAGGTGGCCGTGCAGCAGCGCTTCCTGTTCGTCGAGCCAGTTTTCCCGCTCGGCTGCACTCTTTGCTTCTGCCGCACGGATGATGAGATTGCCCATCAGATCCAGCTCGATGGCGAGATGGTCGGCAGGCTCTTTGTATTTGTCGCTGACATTGATGCCGAGGCGATCGAGGCGGGCCTGCATCTCGGCCATCGGGGCCTGCATCAGCAGCTTGGCATCACTGCGGTAGAGAGACTCGTAGGGCAGGGCACCCAGCTTGGGATCCACCAGAAACAGCCCGGCGAAGTCGGCGGCGAGTTCCTGTTGGCGAGCCGGGCGCACCAGCAGGCGGGCGATGGCATCATTGAGTTCGGCCACGGCTTCGCGCATCGGATCCAGGGTCGAGAGGCTTTTCAGGAAGCTTCGCACATCATAGGTGTCATATTCGGCGATCTGCTCATCACTGAGTTCAGCGGCGAACAGGGTGGAGAACCACCAGTAGAGTTCGGCCCGGCGTTCGCTGGTAGCCATAAAGTCCTGCATTTTTCCTCCGTGGATGGCAATCGGGAGCCTTGATGGCCCCCGATTCTAACGACTTTAAAAATAAAGGAAACTTCATGGGGTGGTTTCGGTGACTCCAGCCAGCCGGGCACAGAGGGTGCAGGCTGGCGGTTCTGTTCAGGGGCGGGTCTCGAACTGCGGACAATCATCGCCAATCTGATGCCAGGGCGCTTTGGAGCCGACAAAAATGTGGAAGTTGGGGCTCTGGGTCGGCACATCGTCGAGGATCCCCAGCCGCAAGTTGATCTTGCCGCTGTTCTGCTTTTCGCTAAAAAGGCTGGATCCGCAATTGCGGCAGAAGGCGAGGGTGGTTTCGGCCGATTTGCGGTAGCGGGTCAGCGCCTCCTCGCCCTGTGTGACGGTGACCTTGCTGCCATCCAGTCCGCCGACGGAGGCATAGTCGGAGCCGGAAAACTTGCGGCACTCCGAGCAGTGGCAGTTGCCCATGTAGTCGAACTGGTCAGGCAGGGTGAGGTGAATGGCTCCACAGAGGCAGCTGGCGTGTAACTGTTTCATTATCTGTTCCTTGTGCCATTTGGCACATCAGAGAGAGTGGGGATCGTCATCGCGAAAGAGCACCTGCTTGCACTTGGCGCAGACCCATTCGCGGCGATAATCTGCCAGATGTACCAGCCCCACTTCCATCAATTCGTGATGGCCGCAGTGGTGACAGAAGATGATGTCGCCATCGACCGCCTCCGGGTGGATCGCCAGATACTCCATCTTTGTCGGGAGCTCCTCCCACGCGCTGGTGGGGATATGCTTGCGCTGGCTGGTGTAGTAGACCCAGTAAAACAGAAAAAAGATCGCCAGGATCAGAAAGGTGAGCAGATGGTCCATCTTCAATTCCTCCGGTTAGGTGCAGCCCCTCGGATGCATGGCTGCAATCAGCTCCATCATGATGAAATTTGTTTCGAATGAAGATGTTACCGGAAGGCTAACGGGATCGTTGTGATCCCCTTCGGGTTTTGCCCAGTCAAAGAGCAGGGTTGAATGAGACTTTTTGAGTCACAATTGCAGGCCGGAGCGGGCTGGTCCTCCTGATTTTTACAACATAAATTCAACATTTTTTTAGGTGGTTGGACTGTCTCTTTGATCCAGCTCACGTTACAATGCGCGGGCCCACTTCACCTATCGCGCAAACGATTTTCAGGAGAGAAACGGATGTTGAAACGTGACATGACCATCGCCAATTATGATCCGCAATTGTGGCAGGCCATCACAGACGAAACCCGTCGTCAGGAAGAGCATATCGAGCTGATTGCGTCCGAGAACTACACCAGCCCCCGTGTCATGGAAGCCCAGGGCTCCCAGCTGACCAACAAGTACGCCGAAGGTTACCCCTCCAAGCGTTACTACGGTGGTTGCGAGTATGTGGATGTGGTTGAAACCCTGGCTATCGAGCGCGCCAAAGAGCTGTTCGGTGCCACCTACGCCAACGTGCAGCCGCACTCCGGCTCCCAGGCCAACAGCGCCGTCTACATGGCCCTGCTGCAGCCGGGCGACACCGTGCTGGGCATGAACCTGGCCCACGGCGGTCACCTGACCCACGGCTCCCCGGTCAACTTCTCCGGCAAGCTGTACAACATCATTCCTTACGGTATCGATGAGTCCGGCAAGATCGACTACGACGACATGGAGCGTCAGGCTGTCGAGCACAAGCCGAAGATGATGATCGGTGGCTTCTCCGCCTACTCCGGCATCGTTGACTGGGCCCGCATGCGTGAAATCGCCGACAAGGTAGGTGCCTACCTGTTCGTCGACATGGCCCACGTGGCTGGTCTGATCGCCGCTGGCGTCTACCCGAACCCGGTGCCCCACGCTCACGTGGTCACCTCCACCACCCACAAGACCCTGGCCGGTCCGCGCGGTGGTCTGATCCTCTCCGCCGCTGACGACGAGGAGCTCTACAAGAAGCTCAACTCCGCCGTCTTCCCGGGTGGTCAGGGTGGCCCGCTGATGCACGTCATTGCCGGTAAAGCCGTTGCCTTCAAAGAGGCGCTGGAGCCCGAGTTCAAGACCTATCAGGCTCAGGTCGTGAAAAACGCCAAGGCGATGGCCGCTACCTTCATCGAGCGCGGTTACAAGATCGTCTCCGGCGGTACCGACAACCACCTGATGCTGGTTGATCTGATCGGTCGCGAGCTGACCGGTAAGGATGCTGACGCTGCGCTGGGCAAAGCCAACATCACCGTCAACAAGAACTCAGTGCCCAATGACCCGCGCTCCCCGTTCGTCACCTCCGGTGTGCGGATCGGTACCCCGGCCATCACCCGCCGCGGTTTCAAGGAAGCCGAGTCCATCGAGCTGACCCACTGGATCTGCGACGTACTGGACAACCACGACAACGATGCCGTGCTGGCCACCGTACGCGAGAAGGTGCTGGATATCTGCCGCCGCTTCCCGGTTTATGGCTGATAAGTCAGACCATCCGGTTTGAGACCAATGCCACCCTCGGGTGGCATTGTTTTTTATGGCGTTGGGCAACAGGGGAGGGATGAGATTGAACTGCGAAGAGAAGATGCAGAGCGAAGAGGCATACTCCTGCGCAGAGCGGGACAAGGCGCTGGAGGCGCAGCTTCGGCTGGCAATCCGCGCCCAGTATCACTTCCGTGCCAGTGAGCAGGGGTTGCTGGCATGGGATGTACGGCGGCTGGTGCGACTGAGCCGTGATCTGCCGCAGCAGGCAGTGGCGTTGAGCGAGATTGCCGAGCTCGACCGCGATCACTGGTACGGTCATGGCAGCGCCACCCCCACGGTGCGCAGCGTGGTCGAGCACTGCCAGCTCATCATGGCGGCGGATCTCGCCTATCCGATCATTCTCGACAGCGCCGGTCGGGTGATGGATGGCATGCACCGGATCGGCAAGGCGTTGCTGCTGGGCCACAGCCATATCGATGCGGTGCGGTTTGTGGTCGATCCCGCTCCCGATTATCAGGATTGTGATCCCGATAGCCTGCCTTATGACGACTGAGCTGCCCCCTGGCGATAACGACTGGAAAAATCACGCTTTTGCGCTTTTTACCGCGGTTGGATGGCCGTGCTACACTGGCCGACCTAACACCCGCACCTGTTGGCGGGTGCCCCGTTTTGTTAACGCCGGAGGTCAGATGCATTGCCCTTTCTGTAGTGCCGTTGATACCAAGGTGATCGATTCCCGTCTGGTGGCCGAAGGCCATCAGGTGCGCCGCCGTCGCGAATGCCTGCTCTGTCACGAGCGTTTTACCACCTTCGAGATGGCCGAGCTGGTGATGCCGCGGGTCATCAAGTCCAACGGTTCGCGCGAGCCGTTCAACGAGGACAAGCTGCGGGCCGGTATCCTGCGGGCGCTGGAGAAGCGTCCGGTGAGCATGGAGGCCATCGAAAAGGCGGTCAACCACATCAAGTCACGCCTGCGCGCCACCGGCGAGCGGGAAGTTGCCTCTCAGCTGGTGGGCAATCTGGTGATGGACGAGCTCAAGGGATTGGACAAGGTGGCCTATATCCGCTTTGCCTCCGTCTATCGCAGCTTTGAAGATATCCGCGAGTTTGGCGAAGAGATTGCCAAGCTGGAGAAGTAACGGCTGCGAACCCCTCCCGGATCGGAGGGGGCATGACCGGCCGGGGCCGCCACGCTGGCTACCGGCTGGCAAATGGACTGTTACGCCAGTGAAACATCCAAGCTCAGCATTGTTTCGCCGGTGAAAAAATTTGAGGGCGTGCGACCGCAACCTGCGGGTCGGCGCCTGCCGCCATGGCGGGAAATGCCATGGCCGATCTGCCCGATGTTGTTGGCGATAAGCTGGTGAGCGGCAAGAGATAAAAGAACGCAACTCATCAGATTGCTGCACCACACGGGATACGTTGCTGGAAACAGGAGCCCGGATGTTTAGTCAAGATGATTACCAATGGATGAGTCGGGCCCTCGAGCTGGCCCGCCGCGGCCGTTACACCACGGCCCCCAACCCCTGCGTCGGCGCCGTGCTGGTGAAAGATGGCGTGGTGGTTGGCGAAGGGTGGCATCAGAAGGCGGGTGAGCCCCATGCCGAGGTCTACGCCCTGCGCGCCGCCGGTGACAACGCCCGTGGCGCCACCGCCTATGTGACTCTCGAACCCTGCTCCCACCACGGCCGAACTCCTCCCTGCGCCGAAGCGCTGATCAACGCCGGCGTGGCCCGGGTGGTGGCGGCCATGGTCGATCCCAATCCCCAGGTGGGTGGACGTGGCCTGCGGATGCTCTCTGAAGCGGGCATCAAGACCGATTTCGGCTTGCTGGCGAGCGAAGCCGAGGCGCTCAACCCGGGCTTTTTCAAGCGGATGCGTACCGCCTTCCCGCGAGTGACCGTCAAGCTGGGGGCCAGTCTCGATGGCCGCACCGCCATGGCGAGCGGCGAGAGCCAGTGGATCACCTCCCCGGATGCGCGCCGTGACGTGCAGCGACTGCGGGCCCGCCACGATGCGGTGCTCTCCAGCGCCGAAACCGTGCTGGCCGATGGCGCCTCTCTGACCGTGCGCTGGGACGAGCTGCCCCCCTCGGTCAAGGCGTGCTATCCCAAGGAGACCCTGCGCCAGCCGCTGCGGGTCATCGTCGATTCGCAAAACCGGCTCACTCCCGACTTGCCGCTGTTCCAGAGCGAGAGCCCGGTGCTGCTGGCCCGTCACAAGGCGTCCGGCGAGTGGCCCGCGTGGGTGCAGCAGCTGGAGCTGCCGCTGCTGGATGGCAAGCTGGATCTGGTCAGCCTCTTCATGCTGCTGGCCAAGCAGAACGTCAACTCGGTACTGGTCGAGGCGGGGCCGCGGCTGTGCGGCGCTCTGCTGGAAAAAGGGCTGGTGGATGAGCTGGTGCTCTATCAGGCGCCCAAACTGATGGGCGATGAGGGGCGCGGTTTGTTCCATCTGCCCGGCCTGACCCGGCTGTTCCAGGCGCCCAAGCTCGCCATCAAGGATGTGCGCATGGTGGGGCCGGATATTCGCATTACCGCCAAAATAGCTTGATCTTTCAATGTTCAAGGGGGCATCCGCTGCCCCCGTCATCAGCAAGGTGATCTGCATGTTTACCGGAATTATCGAAGCGGTGGGGACCCTGGCCGAACTGCGTCGTCAGGGGGAGGACATGGCCCTCACCGTCCACGCCCCGGGCCTGGATTTTAGCGACGTCAAGCTGGGCGACTCCATCGCAACCAACGGCGTCTGCCTCACCGTGGTGGCGCTAGGCGACAAGAGCTATACCGCCGATGTGTCGCTGGAAACCCTCTCCCGTACCGGCTTTGCCGCCGCCAGAGTGGGCGATCGGGTCAACCTCGAGAAGGCGCTGATGCCCACCTCCCGTCTCGGCGGCCATCTGGTCTCCGGCCATGTGGACGGGGTAGGGGAAGTGAAAAGCGTCTCCAGCAGCGGCCGCGCCATCGAGTACTGGATCAAGGCGCCGGGCGAGCTCTCCCGCTACATCGCCGAGAAAGGTTCCATTGCGGTGGATGGCATCAGCCTCACCGTCAACGCGGTGCAGGGCGACCTGTTTCGCCTGACGATCGTGCCCCACACCGCGCAGGAGACCACCATCGCCAGCTGGAAGCCGGGTCACAAGGTCAACCTCGAGGTCGATCAGATCGCCCGTTATCTGGAGCGGTTGATGATGGGCAATAGTCAGGAGAGCAGCGCCTCCACCCTGACTCTGGACAAGCTGGCCAAGGCCGGTTTTCTCTGATGGTCGGGGTGTTGGCCCCGACCAAAACGATTTTCTGTGATCCCGCTCAGATTGAAATGGGGCCATGCGCCCCAATCTAGAGCAGCATATCTCGCATTCCCGTTGAGCCTGCGGGCTCAATCCCCAAATAGACAGATGGAGTAGCCCATGGCGCTGAGCACAACCCAGGAAATCATTGCCGACATCAAGGCTGGCAAGATGGTGATCCTGATGGATGACGAAGACAGGGAGAATGAAGGGGACCTCATCATGGCCGCCTCCTGCGTCCGTCCGGAGGATATCAACTTCATGGCCCGCTACGGCCGTGGCCTCATCTGCCTGACTCTGACCCGGGATCGCTGCAAGCAATTGGCGCTGCCGCTGATGGTGGATCGCAACAATGCCCAGTTCTCCACCGCCTTTACCGTCTCCATCGAGGCGGCTGAAGGGGTGACCACAGGTATCTCCGCCGCGGATCGGGCCGTGACCGTGCAGGCCGCTGTGGCGGCCAATGCCAAGGCGGCCGATCTGGTGCAGCCGGGCCACATCTTCCCGCTGATGGCGCAGGATGGCGGCGTGCTGACCCGTGCCGGCCACACCGAAGCGGGCTGCGATCTGGCCCGTCTGGCCGGTTTCGAGCCTGCCGCCGTCATCGTCGAGATCCTCAACGAAGATGGCACCATGGCGCGCCGTCCTGACCTGGAGATCTTCGCCGAGGAGCACGGCATCAAGCTTGGCACCATCGCCGACCTTATCGAGTACCGCAACCAGCACGAGACCACGGTCGAGAAGGTGGCCGAGTGCAAGCTGCCCACCGAATTTGGCGAGTTCGACCTCATCACCTTCCGCGACACCATCGACAATCAGGTGCACTTCGCCCTGAAAAAGGGTGAGGTACAGGCCGACCAGCCGACCCTGGTTCGCGTCCATCTGCACGATGTGCTGAGCGATCTGCTGCTGACCGATCGCCACGCCGCCCGCAGCTGGCCGCTGCCCAAGTCCATGGCCCGTATCGCCGACGAGGGCGGGGTGCTGGTGATTTTGGGGGCGGAAGCCCATGGCGCCGAGCTGCTGGCCCGGGTCAAGGGTTTTGAAGCCGCCGACAAGGGGTTGGCGCCGGAAGGAGCCAAGTGGCAGGGGACTTCACGCCGGGTGGGGGTTGGCTCCCAGATCCTCAAGGCCCTTGGCGTAAGCAAGATGCGCCTGTTGAGCTCGCCGAAGAAGTACCATGCCCTCGGCGGTTTTGGTCTGGAAGTGGTTGAATACATAGGCGAATAACAGCCATTGCTGCGGCTTGCAGAGGGCGCTATCCGTCCTCGGCAAGCCGTGGAGTATGCCGGCGCATGACCACGTCGGCCCGTTGAATTGGCGATCATGGCCGCTCGTTGCGGCCATGGTTTTTGTCGTGGGTCTGTTGTGCTAGAATGTGCGCACTTTTGACTCCGGCCCTTTTGCTTTCACAGATACAGGATTTCCAATGAAGGTTATCGAAGGAAACATTGCCGCTCCCGAGGCGCGCGTTGCCATTGTCGTTGCCCGTTTCAACAGCTTCATCAACGACAGCCTGGTGAGTGGTGCAGTAGACGTACTGAAGCGTCAAGGTCAAGTGCAGGACAGCAATCTGACTCTGGTGAAAGTACCGGGCGCAGTTGAAATGCCGCTGGTTATCAAGAAGCTGGCCAAGAGCGGCAAATATGACGCCATCGTGGCGGTCGGTACTGTCATCCGTGGCGGCACCTACCACTTCGATCTGGTGGCAAACGAGAACAGCAAAGGCATGGCCCAGGTGATGATGGAGTATGAAATCCCCGTCGCCTTCGGCGTGCTGACTACCGAAAACATTGAACAAGCCATCGAGCGTGCAGGTACCAAGGCGGGTAACAAGGGTGCAGAGGCTGCACTGGCAGCGCTTGAAATGATCAACGTCCTGAAAGAACTGGACGTGTAACGAGGAGAAATGCATTGAAACCGTCTGAGCGCCGTAAAGCCCGTCATTGCGCCACCCAGGCCATCTACCAGTGGCAGATGACCAAGGCCAACGTGGGTGACATCGAAGAGCAGTTCAAGATTGATCAGGACACCAAGGGTGTAGACCTGAACTACTTCCGCGATCTGCTGTTCGGGGTATCGCTCCACTGCAACGAGCTGGACAAGGTCTTCGCACCTTTCCTCTCCCGTCCGCTGGAAGAAGTGGACATGGTGGACAAGGCGATCCTGCGTCTGGCGACCTACGAGCTGACCCGTCGTGATGATGTGCCGCCGCGCGTGGTCATCAACGAAGCGATCGAGCTGGCCAAAGCTTTTGCTGCCGATGACAGCCACAAGTTTGTCAACGGTGTACTGGACAAGGTAATCAAGTCGCTGGACAAGCGCTGATAGCTGCGTTCATCAGCATCTAATAGAGGAGCCAGCTTATCGCTGGCTTTTTACTGTATGGGTGAATTCGAGCTGATTGATAAGTACTTCAAGGTCCCCCACGCCCGCAAGGACGTGGTGATGGGCCCTGGAGACGATTGCGCCCTGCTGACCCTGCCCCCCGACACCCAGCTGGCGGTGAGCACGGATACCCTGGTCAGCGGCGTGCACTTCTTCCCCGACATGGATCCGGTCGATCTCGGCTACAAGGCGCTGGCGGTCAATCTCTCCGATCTTGCCGCCATGGGGGCCGAGCCGCGCTGGGTCTCGCTGGCGCTGACGCTGCCGGCTATCAACGAGAGCTGGGTCGCCGGCTTTGCCGAAGGATTCCTGGAGCTCGCCGAGTACTACAACGTGGCGCTGGTGGGCGGGGACATGACCCGCGGGCCGCTCTCCATCACGGTGTCGGTCAAGGGGTCGGTGCCTGCCGGTCGCGCTCTGATGCGCAGCGGTGCCAAAGCCGGTGACGGCATCTATGTGACCGGCACTCTGGGAGATGCCGCCTTGGCGCTCTCCCACCTGCTGGGCAAACGCACCCTCAACGAGAACCAGCTGGCGGCCGTGCTGCCGCGCCTCGACCACCCCCATCCCCGCATTCTGGCCGGACAGGCGCTGCGCGGACTGGCGGGCAGTGCGCTGGATCTATCCGACGGTCTGGCATCGGATCTCGGCCATATCCTCAAGGCGTCCGGTGTGCGGGCCCAGATCGATCTCGATCTGCTGCCGCTCTCGCCGGTGCTGCAGGATGCGGTGAGCGAGCAGGATGCGTGGCAGTTGGCGTTGGCCGGCGGCGATGACTACGAGCTCTGCTTCACCGTGCCGCAGGAGCATCACGGTGCGCTCGATACCGCGCTGGCCCACAGCGGGGTCAAGTTTACCCGCATCGGCCGCATCGTGGCGGGTGAACCGGGCATCGAGTACCTGCGTGGCGAGCAGCCGGTCGAGCTGCAACTGAAAGGGTGGGATCACTTCGCATGAGTCTGTTCATGATAAAGCCCGAGCTGAAAAGACTGGATCTGAAGAATCCGCTCCACTTTCTGGCGGTGGGCTTTGGCTCCGGTCTCTCCCCCAAGGCGCCGGGCACCATGGGAACGATCGCCGCCATCCCGCTCTACCTGCTGGTGAGCGGTTTGCCGACCTCCTGGTTTATCGCCCTGCTGGTGTTGGGATTCCTGATCGGTATCCGTATCTGCCAGAGCGCCACCGATGCCATCGGCATGCCGGATCACGGCGCCATCGTCTGGGACGAGGTGATCGGCTTTGGTGTCACCATGATAGCTGCGCCGGCCGGTTGGGTGTGGGTACTGGCGGGCTTTCTGCTGTTTCGCCTGTTCGATGTGCTCAAACCCTGGCCCATCTCCTGGTTTGATCGCCGTATCCACGGCGGCCTTGGCATCATGTTGGACGATCTGATTGCCGCTCTGTTCGCCCTCATTTGTATGCAATTACTGGCCGCCTGGCTCGCTTGATTGCCCTCTCCCGGGGAGTGACTGTTACAGCACTCCCCGATTTATATCTGCCTAATTTTCATTCATCGGCATATGCTGCCGCATATCATCCATTTCACATAAATATTCACTACTCATTCGGGGCCTTACCGCGAATGGAGAATAGTGATAAATGCTGCTTGTTGCATTCTTGTTGAAATTAAAGTAATGCTAGCGGTAGGTATATGGATATGCGGGCCGTTTTTGTGACTATAGTCATCATTTTTCGCTATGGAAATGGTGGTTATCTGCGCAAAACATTGCGGAATTGTATAACTCAATCATTTACACCCGTGGGCAAACCGTCTAATTTACTCGCGGGTTATTCCAAAAAAATGCAAAAAACCCGCCCGGATCGCTGGTTTAACTGCTACACGGATTGAGCATTAATTGCCCTGAGCAGCACCGGCATCTGCGGCCGATTTATGGACGAATTATTTGGGACGGATGTCCCCCGCAGAGGTAAACATGTCCTTGCTCGAAGTAAAGAACTTGCGGATCGAGTATCCCTCCCGCTACGGGGTACTGGCCGCAGTGAAGGATCTCTCTTTCTCCATCGAAAAAGGGGAGATTGTCGGCGTCGTAGGTGAGTCCGGTGCCGGCAAATCCACCATCGGCAACGCCGTCATCGATCTCCTGAGCCCGCCCGGTCGCATCGCCCGCGGCGACATCTACCTCAATGGCGAGCTTATCTCCGGCAAGAGCCAGAACGAGATGCGGGCCATCCGTGGTTCACGCATCGGTTTTATCTTTCAGGATCCGATGACCTCCCTCAACCCGCTGTTCACCGTTGAGCATCAGCTGGTCGAGACCATTCTGGCCAACACCGACTTGTCACGCGAAGCGGCTTTTGCCAAGGCGCTGGATCTGATGAAGGCGGTCGGCATCCCGAGCCCGGAGCTGCGCATCAAGCAGTATCCACACCAGTTCTCCGGTGGCATGCGCCAGCGGGTGGTGATCGCTATCGCCCTCTCCGGCGACCCTGAACTCATCATCGCCGACGAGCCGACCACGGCGTTGGACGTCTCCATCCAGGACCAGATCCTCCAGCTCATCCGCACCCTCTGCAAGGAGCGTCAGGTGGGCTGCATGCTGGTGACCCACGACATGGGGGTGGTCTCCAACGTCACCGACAAGGTGGCGGTGATGTATCGCGGCGATCTGGTGGAGTTTGGCCGCACAGAGCAGGTGCTGGGCAGCCCCAATCATCCCTATACTCGCAGCCTCATCTCGGCGGTGCCACGCTCCGACGTGAAGCTGGTGCGCTTCCCGCTGGTCTCCTATATCGAGGATGCCAGCGCGCCGGATACCAATATCGACCTTAAGACCCACTGGCTCGGTCAGAGTCAGGACGAGCGTGCCTATGAAGGGGCGCTGCTGCGGGTGGAGAACGTCGATCTGAAGTTCGTCACCAAGGACTCCATCTTCCCGAGCCGCCGCCAGTATGTGCGTGCCTGCAATAACATCAGCTTCGAGATCTTCGAGGGCGAGACCTTCGGTCTGGTGGGGGAGTCGGGCTCAGGTAAATCGACCATTGCCCGCGCCATCACCGGCCTCTATCCGCCTGATACCGGCAAAATCGTCTTTGAGGGGATCGATCTGACTGCCCTCAAGAGCGAGAGCGAGCGCCGCCCCCTGCGTCGTCAGATGCAGATGGTGTTCCAGAACCCCTATTCATCGATGAACCCGCGGATGAAGGTGCGCGACATCATTGCCGAGCCGATCCGCTTCCATCAGCTGGCGAGCAGCGAGAGTCAGATCGAGGGGATTGTCGGGGATCTGCTGGATCATGTCGGTCTTGGCCGCGGTGCCGGGGTCAAGTATCCCCACGAGTTCTCCGGTGGTCAGCGTCAGCGCATCTCTATTGCCCGCGCATTGGCGACCCGCCCTCGTTTCCTCATCTGCGACGAGCCGACCTCGGCGCTGGATGTCTCGGTACAGGCCCAGATCCTCAATTTGCTCAAGGATCTGCAGCAGGAGCTCAAGCTCACCATGCTGTTCATCAGCCACGATCTGCCGGTGATCCGCCAGATGTGCGACCGCATCGGGGTGATGCAGCACGGTCATCTGGTGGAGGTGGCCGAGACCGAGAAACTCTTTACCAATGCCGAGCATGAGTACAGCCGCAAGCTGATCTCCCTCATGCCGGAGTTCAAGGGAATGTCCCGCGAGGGGCTGGAAATCGCAAGCTAGGAGAGCGCCGGTGCGCCGGATGGTCGCTCAAACCCGTTGTTCGTTAATAAAAAAGCCAAAAGCATGGAGAAAAAGATGAAGAAAGGATTTTCCAAGATTGCCCTGGCGCTGTTTGCCGCCGGTTTCGCCTTCAGCGTCTCTGCCGCTGATATCAAGGTAGGTGTCGCCTCCGATGCCACCTCGCTGGATCCGCAGGAGCAGCTCTCCGGTCAGACCCTGGAGATGTCGCACCTGGTATTCGATCCCCTGATGCGTTACACCCAGGATCTGAAATTCGAGCCGCGTCTGGCCGAGAAGTATGAGCGTGTTGACGACAAGACCGTCCGCTTCCACCTGCGCAAAGGGGTCAAGTTCCACTCCGGTAACGACTTTACCGCCGATGACGTGGTATGGACCGTCAACCGTCTGAAGTCCTCTGTCGACTTCAAGGCGATCTTCGACCCCATCGTCGAAGTGAAGAAGGTAGATGACTACACCGTCGATCTGATCACCGCGAAGCCCTTCCCGCTGATCCTGCAGACCGTCACCTACATCTTCCCGATGGACTCCAAGTTCTATACCGGCAAGACCGAAGCGGGCAAAGACAAGGCCGAGATCGTCAAGAACGGCGACTCCTATGCCTCTACCCACGTCTCCGGTACCGGCCCGTTCACCGTCAAGTTCCGCGAGCAGGGCGTGAAGCTCGATTATGCCCGCAACCCCAACTACTGGGACAAGGCCTCCAAGGGTAACGTCGAGAACCTGACCGTGGTGCCGATCAAGGAAGACGCGACCCGCGTAGCCGCTCTGCTGGGTGGTGACGTGGATGTGATCTACCCGGTTGCGCCGAACGATCTGGAGCGGGTGAAGAATGGCAAGGACTCCCAGCTGGTCACCCTGTCCGGTACCCGCGCCATCATCATCGAGCTGAACCAGAACACCAACCCGGCGCTGAAAGACAAGCGCGTGCGCCAGGCGATCAACTACGCCATCAACCAGGTGGGTATCGTCGAGAAGATCAACAAGGGCTTCGGTACCCCGGCCGGCCAGCTGAGCCCGAAAGGCTATGCCGGTCACAACGAAGCGCTGGTGCCCCAGTATGATCTGGCCAAAGCCAAGCAGCTGATGAAAGAAGCCGGTCATGAGAAGGGCTTCAAGATGACCTTCATTGCCCCGGCAGCCCGTTACGTCAACGACGTCAAGATTGCCCAGGCGGTCTCCGCCATGCTGGCCAAGATCAACATCAAGGTGGATCTGAAGACCATGCCGGTGGCCCAGTACTGGCCGGAGTTTGACAAGTGCGCCGCCGACATGCAGATGATTGGCTGGCACTCCGACACTGAAGATACCGCGAACTTCTTCGAGTTCCTGACCTTCACCAAGGATGCCAAGACCGGTATGGGTCAGTACAACTGCGCCGGCTATGCCAACGCAGAGGCTGACAAGCTGGTCGAGCAGGCCAACGCCGAGACCGATCCGGCCAAGCGTGCCGAGATGCTGAAGAAGGTGGAAGCCATGGTGATCGAGGATGCAGCTTATGTGCCGCTGCACTGGGAAGATCTGGCCTATGGCGCCAAGAAGAACGTTGACATCAAGCCGGTGGTCAACGTGATGAACTTCCCTTACTTCGGCGATCTGGTGGTCGGCAAGTAAGCGAACGTCACAAGGAAGGACGGGGCGGAGTGGTCAGCTGGCCACTCTGCCTGCTAACAGAAGCCTGTGCCACGACACAGGCCACGTAGAAGGACAAGCATGTTTACATTCCTGCTGAAACGGTTCTATCAGGCCGTGATAGTGATGTTCGTCATCAGCCTGGTCGCCTTCTCCATCCAGGACAACCTGGGGGATCCGTTGCGCGAGCTGGTGGGACAATCCGTCTCCGAAGCCCAGCGCCACGAATTGCGCGAGAAGATGGGCCTCAACGATCCCTTCCTCGTCAAATACAGCCGCTTTTTGAAAAATGCGGTGCACGGGGATCTGGGTACTTCCTACTTTTTCAAGCGACCGGCTCTTGAGGTGATCCTCGACAAGCTGGTGGCTACCCTTGAGCTGGTTTTTGCCGCCGCGCTCATCATCGTCGTGGTCTCCATTCCGCTGGGAGTCTACTCGGCGATCCGGCCGCGCAGCATTCCCACCAAGATAATCATGGCGGGGAGCAGTATCGGCATTTCGATCCCGGTGTTCCTGACCGCCATCATGCTGATGTATCTCTTCTCCATCCAGCTGGGCTGGCTGCCGGCCTATGGTCGCGGCGAGACCCGCAACCTGCTGGGCTGGGAGTCGGGCTTCTTCACCTGGGACGGCATCAAGCACCTGATCCTGCCTGCGGTGTCGCTCTCCTCCATCATGCTGCCGCTGTTTATCCGGCTGGTGCGCTCCGAGATGCTGGAGCAGCTCTCCTCCGAATACGTCAAGTTCGCCCGTGCCAAGGGGCTGGATAACAACAAGGTCTACTACCAGCACGCCCTGAAGAACACCATGCTGCCGGTCATTACCGTCGGTGGTGTGCAGATAGGCACCATGGTGGCCTACACCATCCTGACCGAGAGCGTGTTCCAGTGGCCGGGGACCGGCTTCCTGTTCCTCGAGGCGATCCACCGGGTCGATACCCCGCTGATCACCGCCTACGTCATCTTCGTCGGCTTGATCTTCGTGGTGACCAATACCCTGGTCGACCTGCTCTACGGGTTGATCAACCCGACCGTTAACCTGACTGCCAAGGGGTAAGCGCATGACTAATGCTGTAACTGCAAGCCCAAGCCGTTGGGCACGTTTCAAGAACTCCGACATCGTCTACTACTTCCTGCGGGACAAGGTAGCCATGTTCAGCTTTGCGGTGTTCGTGGTGTTCGTGGTGGCTGCCTTGCTGGCCCCCTGGATCGCCCCGCACAACGTCTATGACCAGACCAGCTTCGACCTGATGGATGCCGAACTGCCTCCTTCATGGCTGGATGGCGGCGAGGAACGCTTCTGGCTCGGCACCGACAACCAGGGACGGGATATCTGGAGCACCATCCTTTATGGTGCCCGAATCTCCCTCACCATCGGCCTGTTTGCGGTGGGTCTGCAGCTGGTGCTGGGGATTGTCATCGGTTTGATCGCCGGCTACTTTGGCGGTCGCATCGATAACCTCTTGATGCGCTTTGCCGACGTGCAGCTGTCGTTCTCCACCATGATGGTGGCGATCATCATCTCCGCCATCTTTCAGGCGACCTTTGGCTCCGAGTTCTACTCGCGCTTTGCCATCGTGATGCTGGTGGTGATCATCGGGATTGCCGAGTGGCCGCAGTACGCCCGTACCGTGCGCGCCTCGGTGCTGGCCGAGAAGAAGAAGGAGTATGTGGAGGCGGCCAAGGTGATGGGATTCCGCGCCCCGCGCATAATGTTCCGCCACATTCTGCCCAACTGCCTGTCGCCGATTCTGGTTATCTCCACCGTGCAGGTGGCCAACGCCATCATGAGTGAGGCGGCGCTCTCCTTCCTCGGTCTGGGGATGCCGGTTGATCAACCCTCGCTCGGTTCGCTTATCAGCGTCGGCTTCAACTACATCTTCTCCGGCTCCTGGTGGATCACCGCCTTCCCGGGCATCTGTCTGGTGGTGCTGGTGCTGGTCATCAACCTGCTGGGTGACTGGTTGCGGGATGTGTTTAACCCCAAGATCTACAAAGGGTAATCCGGGTCAGAAACGCAAAATAAGAAGGGCGCCAATGAGGCGCCCTTCTTTTGTTTGATAGCTTTAAGCGTTATCAGGCTTGTAACCAGCTTTCGATACTGTGCTGGATGCCTGCATCGTCCAGACCGAGCAGGGCATAGATCTCCTGCTGGGTACCCTGTTCCACGAAGCGATCCGGCAGGCCGAGGTTGAGCACCGGCTTGCACTGCTTATTGCGCATCAGCAGCTCGTTCACCGCCGAACCGGCGCCGCCCATGATGGCATTGTCTTCGATGGTGACGAACTGATCGTGGCTGGCCGCCAGCGACAGCACCAGCGCCTCATCCATCGGTTTGACGAAGCGCATATCAACTAGGGTGGCATCAAGTGCTTCGGCCGCCGCTTTGGCGTGTTGCAGCAGAGTGCCAAACGCCAGAATGGCGGTGCCTTTGCCCTCTCGAATGATGCGTCCCTTGCCAATCTCCAGCGCCTGCATCTCCTGCGAGATGGGGGTATCGCTCAGGCTGCTGCCACGTGGGTAGCGCACCGCGGCAGGCCCCTGATGGCGATAGCCGGTATAGAGCATCTGACGGCATTCGTTCTCGTCGGAGGGGGTCATGATCACCATGTTGGGCACGGTGCGCAGGAAGCTGATGTCGAACGCGCCCTGATGGGTCGGGCCATCGGCGCCCACCAGACCGGCCCGATCGATGGCGAACAGCACCGGCAGCTCTTGCAGCGCCACGTCGTGGATCACCTGATCGTAGGCGCGTTGCAGGAAGCTCGAATAGATGGCGACCACCGGCTTCTTGTCGGCAATGGCGAGACCGGCAGCAAAAGTGACCGCGTGCTGCTCGGCAATGGCCACATCGAAGTAGCGATCCGGATACTGTTGGCTGAATTTCACCAGCCCGGAGCCTTCGCGCATGGCAGGGGTGATGCCGACCAGCTTCTCGTCTTTGGCGGCCATGTCACACAGCCACTGGCCGAAGATGGCGGAGAAGGTGGGCTTGGCACCACTCGCCTTGGGAAGGGCGCACTCGTCCGGATTGAACTTGGGCACGGCGTGATAACCGATGGGGTCTTTCTCCGCCGGCTCATAGCCCTTGCCCTTCTTGGTCTTGACGTGCAGCAGCTGCGGGCCCTTGAGGTTGCGCATGTTGCGCAGGGTCTCGACCAGTGCCTCGATATCGTGACCGTCGATGGGGCCGATGTAGTTGAAGCCGAACTCCTCGAACAGGGTGCCGGGCACCACCATCCCCTTGAGGTGCTCTTCGGCCCGCTTGGCCAGCTCCTTGACCGGCGGCAGACCGGCCAGCACCTTCTTGCCGCCTTCGCGGATGGTGGTGTAGAGCTTGCCAGACATGACTCGGGCCAGATGGTTGTTGAGCGCGCCGACATTCTCGGAGATGGACATCTCGTTGTCGTTGAGGATCACCAGCATGTCTTTATGGACGTCGCCGGCGTGGTTGAGCGCTTCAAAAGCCATCCCCGCCGTGATGGCGCCATCACCGATCACCGCAACGACCTTGCGGCCCAGCCCTTCACTCTCGGCGGCAACCGCCATACCGAGAGCGGCTCCGATGGAGGTGCTGGAGTGGCCGACGGAGAGCACGTCGTATTCGCTCTCGCCACGCCAGGGGAAGGGGTGCAGACCATCCTTCTGACGAATGGTGTGGATCTGGTCACGGCGCCCGGTCAGGATCTTGTGGGGATAGGCCTGATGGCCCACGTCCCAGATCAGCCGATCGAACGGGGTGTTGTAGACGTAGTGCAGGGCCACGGTCAGTTCGACCGTGCCGAGCCCGGAGGCAAAGTGTCCGCTGGAGCGGCTGACGGAGCGCAGCAGATATTCGCGCAGCTCGTTGCACAGCACCGGTAGCCGCTCTTTGGGCAGGGAACGCAGCTCTATCGGGGTGTCCGCGAGGGCCAGGTTGGGGAAATTGCTAATATCAACGCTCATTTTTTAACTGTTATCCAGCGTTTAGTGGGTTCGCTCGATGATGTAATCGGCGAACGCTTCCAGAATGTCGGTATTGTAGGGCAAGGATTGCAGGGCTGTTAAGGCTTTACCGTGCAGTTCGCGAGCCAGCTCACGGGCGTTTTCGAGTCCAAGCAGGGCCGGATAGGTACTCTTCTCCAGCGCCAGATCGGAGCCTTGCGGTTTGCCCAGGGTGGCGGTGTCGCCGGTGATGTCGAGGATGTCATCCTGCACCTGGAAGGCGAGGCCGATGGCGGAGGCATAGGTTTGCAGCGCCGTCAGGGTCGCTTCGTCCACATTCTCCTTGCACAGGGCGCCAAGAGTGACGGCGCACTCGATGAGTGCCCCCGTCTTGTGGCGGTGTACCTGCTCCAGCTCGGCGAGCGTGATCCGGCGTCCTTCCGCTTGCAGATCCAGCGCCTGACCGCCGCACATACCGAGATAGCCGGAGGCGCGGGCGAGGGTGCTCAGCATGCGCACCCGGTTGGCCAGCAGTGTCTCTGGCATGGGGTGATCGGCCAGAATGGAGAACGCCAGCGTCTGCAGCGCATCACCCGCCAGAATCGCGGTGCCTTCATCAAAGGCCTTGTGAACGGTCGGCTGGCCGCGACGCAAATCGTCGTCATCCATGGCGGGCAGATCGTCGTGCAGCAGCGAGTAGGCGTGGATGCACTCCACCGCGGCGGCCGGGCCATCGAGCAGTTCGCTCTTTACCCCCAGCATCTCGCCGACGGCGTAGACCAGAAAAGGACGAACCCGCTTGCCGCCCAGCAGCAAGCCATATTTCATGGCATCGCGCAGGCGCGGCGCCATGGCAGGCAAGGATTCAAGTTGTGCTGACAGACAGTCGTCAATACGCTGACGATGCAGACGGGAAAAATGGTCCAGCGCCACTCACTCTTCTCCTTGTTCTGGCTGGAAGGGGGCAAGCTGGTCACTGCCATCGGCTTTGCTCAGCAGGATCTGGATCTTCTGTTCTGCCTGTTCCAGCTTCTGCTGGCCGGCACGCACCAGATGGACTCCTTGCTCGAACTGCTTGAGCGCCTCTTCCAGCGGGAGGGAACCTTGCTCCAGCTGATGAACGATGGTTTCCAGCTCTTCCAGAGTGGCATCAAAACTCAGACGGTCGATTTTTTTACTGGCCATGTCCATCCTCGGGGATTGAAAAAAACGGCTTATATTAACATCGACCGCCCAGCGGGGGGAGGCTGAAAACGCCTGAGCCGCAAACTCTCGACAAATCGGTCGATAATGAGCTCTCTCCCCCTTCGGATGGAAACTTGCCGCCGGGGCCGCAATAGCAGAAAATTCAACGGCGTATAATAGTGCATCAGCACAGATGACAGGAGTAGGACGTGGATCTAGGTAGTCTGATAGGCATAGTGCTGGGCTTCGGTGTGGTGATATACGGCATGTTGCTGGGTGGCCCCGTCACCATGTATGTGGACATGCCCTCTGTCTATATCACCATTCTGGGCTCCATCTTTATTGCCATGATGAAGTTCAACCTTGGCCAGTTCCTGATGGCGTTCAAGGTGGCAGGTAAAGCTTTTATGTACAAGGGCGACAAGCTGGAAGATCTCATTACCAAGGCGGTTGAGCTGGCCGATGCATCCCGCAAGGGGGGCTTTCTGGCGCTGGAAGCGGCGGAAATCCCCAATCCCTTCATGAAAAAAGGGATCGATATGCTGGTGGATGGTCACGATGCCGATGTGGTGCGTGGCGTGCTGGAGAAGGATATCGAGCTGACCTCCGAACGTCATGTCATCGCCATCAAGGTATTCCGCACTCTGGGGGATCTCGGCCCGGCCATGGGCATGATAGGTACGCTGGTGGGGCTGGTGGCAATGTTGGCAAACATGAGCGATCCCAAGTCTATCGGCCCGGCCATGGCGGTGGCATTGCTCACGACCCTATATGGCGCTATCGAGGCCAACATGATCGCGATCCCGATTGCCGACAAGCTGGAGCTGCGCAGTGGCGAGGAGCGGCTCTGCCGCACGCTGATCCTCGATGCCATCATGGGCATTCAGGATGGCCAGAATCCGCGGGTGATCCAGACCATGTTGCAGAACTATTTGCATCAATCCAAACGCAATAACGGCGCGGAGTAGGGGGCTTTATGTCCAAATGCAAATGTCCGCCGCCGGGGTTACCCGGTTACATGGGGACTTTCGCCGATCTGATGTCGCTATTGATGTGCTTCTTCGTGTTGCTGCTCTCGTTTGCCGAGATGGACGTACAGAAATTCAAGCAGATCGCCGGTTCCATGGAGAAGGCATTCGGCGTGCAGAATATTCTGGAAGTGAAGGATATTCCCAAGGGTACCTCGGTGATTGCCCAGGAGTTTCGGCCGGGCCGGCCGGAGCCGACCCCCATCGATACCATCATGCAGCAGACTATCGACATGACCCAGACCGAGCTGGAGTTTCTGCCCGGTGAGTCGGACCAGGCTGGCGGGCAGGACCAAACCGATGGCAAGCAGACCGGTGGCGATACGGCTCAGGATGCGCACCAGGCGCAGCAACAATCCAATGAGCTGGCTAAAGCGCTCGCCGAACAGATGAAGTCCCAGATCCAGGATGGGGCGATTGAGATCGAGGCGCTGGGTCAGCAGATCATCATCAGGATCCGGGAGAAGGCGTCATTTCCTGCCGGCTCGGCTTTTCTGCAGCCCCAGTTCTGGCCGGTTATCCGTAAAGTTGCCGAGTTGCTCAAGGATGTGCCGGGGGAGATCACCATCTCCGGCCACACCGATAACGTGGCAACCCATGACGAGCTGTTCCAGTCAAACTGGGAGCTTTCAACCCAGCGTGCGGTAGCGGTCGCTCATCAGATGATCAAGGTGCCCGGTTTTGATCAGGGGCGGCTGGTGGTGCAGGGAATGGCAGATTCCCAGCCGCTGGTGCCCAACAATACCCCGGAGAACCGGCGGGCGAACCGGCGCGTGGAGATCTCCATCATGCAGGGCAAGCCCACTGTCTCGACTCCCATCTCGGTGCCGAAAGCAGAGTGATGATGAGTCGCAAAGCGAGATCTGCATCAGGGAGCTGACATGGATTTTGTGCCGGCTTCATATTAAGATGCCCTATCCGAACCGACTGCTGCGGCTTTCTTGCTGATCGCCGCAGCTTCTATTTTCAAGCAACCCAGGTTTCGACTATGAACCATACTCCGATGACTGTTCGCGGTGCTGAGAAGCTGCGCGAAGAGCTCGAATATCTCAAGACCGAGCTGCGTCCCCAGATTATCGAAGCGATTGCCGATGCCCGTGAGCACGGTGATCTGAAGGAAAACGCCGAATACCATGCTGCCCGCGAGCAGCAGGGGTTCTGTGAAGGCCGCATTCAGGAGATTGAAGCCAAGCTCTCCAATGCTCAGGTGATCGATGTCACCAAGATGACCAACAATGGCCGCATCATTTTTGGCGCGACCGTGACCCTGCTCAAGAGCGAGACTGAGGAAGAGGTTGTCTACCGCATCGTGGGTGATGATGAGGCCGACATCAAACAGAACCTTATCTCCGTCAATTCACCGATTGCCCGCGCCCTGATCGGCAAGGAAGTAGACGATGTGGCCATCGTCAAGACTCCGGCTGGTGACGTGGAGTACGAAGTGCTGGAAGTCGCTTATCTCTAAGCGCTGCAGTATTTGATTGGACAGGGGAGCGGGTGCTCCCCTGTTTCTCTTTACCCGGCCTGGTAGGCCTCGGTAAAGGCATCCTGATGACGTTGAAACAACCAGTGGCGCAGGCGCTCTATGTCGCTTTCGCTCATCTGGAAGCTGATCGCCCAGGTGGCGCTGGCCGGGTTGGATTTGATTAACCTGACCAATCGTCCCTGCAGTGGCAGAGGTTCCTCCTCATCGAGACAGAGTTCGCCGTTGAGCTGTGTATCCGCCACCATGCCGAGAGGCATGTGCTCAACGATGAGCCCGTTGAGGGAGAGGCTGAGCACCTGATAGTGCCCCTGCTCGGTATGCAACCGCGCTTTCTGGCTGAGTCGCCAGGCGCGAGGGCGGGCAAACCCCAGCTCCCTGATCACCGGAGCAGATAGACATGGCTCGATAAAGCCATCTTCTCTTTGGGTAAAGGTGAGGGGAAAGCGTAGCTGGTGTCCTGCGAAGCGGGCTTCGAGTACGAGGTTGTCGGCTTTTTGCAGCAAGCCAAGCATGGGGCCGTCGAGGTGACCACTCAGGAGATGACTCTCCTGATTGCTCCCCAAGTCCCGCAGCATGGCCAGCTCATCGTCGGTTAGAATTTGATGGTGAGCCATAGCGCGTGTCCGGAAGTATTCATCGCAGGTTAAGGGGTTGGCGACTACTTTGGCAAGCGACTCGGGAAGAAGTGGAAGAAGGAAAGAGCTGCGCTCTTTCCTTTTATTTGCGGGGCAGCTGGATCTTGGGTTCGTTGGCCTGACGATAAATGGTCAGCACATGGCCCATGCTCTGTACTTTGACTGAACCGGTTTCACGGACGATGGCATCCATAACCAGTTGTTTCATCTCACGATCTTCAGACGCAACCTTAACCTTGATCAGCTCGTGATGGTTCAGTGCCAGATCGATCTCGGCCAGTACGCCTTCGGTCAGACCATGCTGACCCAGCAGGACGACAGGTTTGAGGCTGTGGGCAAGGCCCTTGAGGTACTGTTTCTGTTTGTTGTTGAGAATCATCGCAATTTCTTCATAAGTCAGGGTTGAAAGGGGCGTATTCTACCCCCACTTAGCCCTTAATACTAATAACCCTTGTGGTTTTTTAAAGTCGATTATCATGACCCAGAAAAAACATTCCCCCAGTTCAACCCGCTGGTTAAAAGAGCATTTTGACGATCAATACGTCAAAAAAGCCCAGAAGTTGGGACTGAGATCCCGTGCCGTGTTCAAGATCGACGAGATCCAGGGCAAGGACAAACTGCTCAAGCCGGGCATGACGGTGGTGGATCTGGGGGCGGCCCCCGGTGGCTGGTCCCAGTTCGCCATCGACCAGGTCGGTGACAAGGGGCGGGTGATCGCCTGCGATATTCTGCCGATGGATTCCATCGCCGGTGTCGATTTCCTTCAGGGCGACTTTCGGGAGGAAGCTGTACTGGGCGCGCTGCTGGAACGGGTAGGCCCGGACAAGGTAGATGTCGTCATGTCCGACATGGCGCCAAACATGAGCGGTACCCAGCAGGTGGATCAGGCTCGTTCCATGTATCTGGTCGAACTGGCGCTGGACATGTGCAATCAGGTATTGCGTGGTGACGGCAGTTTCGTGGTGAAAGTGTTTCAGGGAGAGGGGTTTGATGCCTATCTCAATGAAATTCGTCAACTTTTTACCACTGTCAAGATTCGTAAACCAGACTCGTCCCGCGCTCGTTCACGGGAAGTCTACATTGTGGCTACCGGTTTTAAACTGTAGTACCCTAACCTTCATCGTTAACTGTCAGTCTGCGAGGTTACTGATTTGAGTGACATGGCGAAAAATTTAATCCTGTGGCTGGTCATCGCCGTCGTGTTGATGTCGGTGTTCAATAGCTTCAGCCCCAGCGATACCTCCAGTCGCCAGCTGGACTATTCCAGCTTCGTTAAAGAGGTGACCCAAGAGCAGATCCGTGAAGTGCGGATGGACGGTAAGGTCATTAATGGCGTCAAGCGTACTGGTGAGCGTTTCACCACCATCATTCCGGCGCCGGATCCCCAGCTCCTCAACGACATGCTCAATCACAACGTCAAAGTGATGGGCGAGAAGCCGGAAGAGCCGTCTTTGCTGACCTCTATCTTCATCTCCTGGTTCCCGATGCTGCTGCTGATCGGTGTCTGGGTCTTCTTCATGCGTCAGATGCAGGGCGGCGGTGGCAAAGGTGCCATGTCGTTTGGCAAGAGCAAGGCTCGCCTGATGAGTGAAGATCAGATCAAGACCACTTTTGCTGACGTAGCTGGTTGCGACGAAGCCAAGGAAGAGGTGAAGGAGCTGGTCGATTATCTGCGCGACCCCAGCAAATTCCAGAAACTGGGTGGCAAGATCCCGACCGGCGTACTGCTGGTAGGTCCTCCCGGTACCGGTAAAACCCTGCTGGCGAAGGCCATTGCGGGTGAGGCCAAGGTGCCTTTCTTCACCATCTCGGGTTCCGATTTCGTGGAGATGTTCGTAGGTGTCGGTGCCTCCCGGGTACGCGACATGTTCGAGCAGGCCAAGAAATCCTCCCCCTGCATCATCTTCATCGATGAAATCGACGCCGTCGGTCGCCAGCGTGGCGCCGGTTTGGGCGGTGGTCACGATGAGCGTGAGCAGACTCTGAACCAGATGCTGGTCGAGATGGATGGCTTTGAGGGCAATGAAGGCATCATCGTCATTGCTGCTACCAACCGTCCTGACGTACTGGATCCGGCATTGCTGCGTCCGGGCCGTTTCGACCGTCAGGTTGTGGTTGGTCTGCCAGATGTTCGTGGTCGTGAACAGATCCTGAAAGTGCACATGCGCAAGGTTCCGTTGGCTGATGACGTCAACCCGGCGCTGATTGCGCGTGGTACTCCGGGTTTCTCCGGTGCTGATCTGGCCAACCTGGTCAACGAAGCTGCGCTCTTCTCAGCTCGCGAAAGTCGCCGAGTGGTCTCCATGGCTGAGTTCGAGAAGGCGAAGGACAAGATCATGATGGGCGCAGAACGCCGCTCCATGGTGATGAAAGAGTCCGAGAAGGAGATGACGGCCTATCACGAAGCTGGTCACGCCATTATAGGTCGTGTAGTTCCTGATCATGATCCCGTCTACAAGGTCTCCATCATTCCGCGCGGCCGTGCGCTGGGTGTAACCATGTACCTCCCTGAGCAAGATCGGTGGAGCCACTCCAAACAGCATCTGGAGTCCATGATCTCCAGCCTGTATGGCGGTCGTCTGGCGGAAGAGCTGATTTACGGTGCCGAGAAGGTATCGACCGGTGCGTCCAATGATATCGAGCGAGCTACCGATATCGCGCGCAAAATGGTGACCCAGTGGGGTATGTCCGAGCGTCTCGGCCCGATGCTTTATGCGGAAGAAGATGGCGAGGTGTTCCTCGGTCGCAGCATGGCCAAGGCCAAGCACATGTCAGACGACACTGCTCGTATCATCGATGCCGAAGTGAAGCAGGTCATTGATCGCAACTACGACCGCGCCAAGCAGATCCTGCTGGATAACATGGATGTACTGCACAGCATGAAAGATGCGCTGATGAAGTACGAAACCATCGATGCCAAGCAGATCGATGATCTGATGGCTCGCCGCGAGGTTCGCGCCCCGAGCAACTGGCACGACGAGCACGGAGATACGCCACAAGGCGGATCAACTGTTGCAGCAGAGCCCAAGCCGGCAGCTGCGGACGAGAGTGCTCCGGTTGCGGATGCCAATATCGACAAAGCCAACGACATCCCGGCTAAATAAATCCTGTTGTTGAAAACCCCGGGCTTGCCCGGGGTTTTTATTTTGCGAATGGAAGTGAAGATGCAGCTGATTAGCAAGGGGCTTAGCCTCTCCCTCGAACGTCCCCAGGTGATGGGGATCCTCAATGTGACTCCCGACTCCTTCTCCGATGGCGGCCATTTCAACCAGATTGAACGGGCTGTGGCCCATGCCCGTCAAATGGTGGCGGATGGGGCGACCCTTATCGATATCGGTGGCGAGTCGACCCGTCCGGGAGCGCCGGATGTGAGTGAGCAGGAGGAGCTGGACAGGGTTATCCCGGTTGTTGAACGACTGGTGAGCGAATGTGATGTGATGCTCTCGCTTGACACCTCCAAGGCGGTAGTAATGAGAGAAGGCTGCAAGGCTGGGGCTCATTTGATTAACGATGTGAGGGCGCTGCTGGAGCCGGGAGCGCTTGATGCTGCCGCTGAAGCGCGTGTTCCGGTTTGCTTGATGCACATGCAGGGGCAGCCGAGAACCATGCAGGTCGAGCCGTACTATGACGACCTGGTAGGGGAGGTGAAAGCCTTCTTTGACGAACGGATTGCAGCCTGCTTGGCCGCCGGGATAGCCCGTGAGCAGCTGCTGCTGGATCCGGGCTACGGTTTTGGCAAGACGCTGGTACACAACTATCAGCTGCTGGCCGCCCAGCGAGAGTTGCTTGACTACGGTCTTCCGCTCTTGGTGGGAATGTCGCGAAAGTCTATGATAGGCAACCTGCTGAACCGCCCTGTGGGTGAACGTCTGGCTGGCAGTCTGGCTTGTGCCCTTATAGGCATGCAGCACGGAGCCAGGATCATCAGGGTTCACGATGTGCGGGAGACCATGGATGCGTTGCGGGTTGGCTGGCAGGCCATGACGGGACAAGATTTCATTTCCAGATAAAAAAGAGAACAGACAATGGCAAGAAAGTATTTCGGCACAGATGGTGTGCGCGGCAAAGTCGGCGAATATCCCATTACTCCTGATTTTGTAATGAAGCTGGGCTGGGCCGCGGGCAAGGTGCTCTCCAAGAAGGGCACCAAAAAGGTGCTGATTGGCAAAGATACCCGAATTTCTGGCTATATGTTGGAATCAGCGCTGGAAGCGGGTCTCTCTGCCGCCGGTCTCAAAGCCATACTGATGGGCCCCATGCCCACTCCGGCCGTTGCCTACCTGACCCGCACCTTCCGTGCCGAGGCCGGCATCGTTATCAGCGCCTCGCACAATCCCTTCTATGACAACGGCATCAAGTTCTTCTCCGCTGACGGTACCAAACTGCCAGATGATGTCGAGATGGCTATTGAAGCCGAGCTTGATCACGAGCTCAAGTGCGTCGAATCTGCCGAGCTCGGCAAAGCGCTGCGTATTGATGATGCCGCGGGCCGCTATATCGAGTTTTGCAAGAGCACCTTCCCTTCCAACATGAATCTGGACGGGTTGAAGATGGTAGTCGATTGTGGTCATGGGGCAACCTACCATATCGCGCCTTCTGTGTTCCGCGAATTGGGGGCCGAAGTGATCACCATGGGCTGCTCTCCGGATGGTCTCAATATCAACGATGGCGTTGGCTCGACTGCGCCCGAGGCACTGGTTGCCAAGGTGCTGGAGTGCAAGGCGGATCTCGGCGTGGCATTCGATGGTGACGGTGATCGCCTGATCATGGTGGATCACACCGGCTATCTGATCGACGGTGACGAGATCCTCTATATCATCGCGCGGGATGCTTTGCGCAACGGTCGTCTCAAGGGCGGTGTCGTCGGTACCCTGATGGCCAATATGGGTCTGGAACTGGCGTTGCAAACCCTGGGTATCCCGTTTGCCCGTGCCAAGGTGGGCGACCGCTACGTGCTGGAAATGATGGAAGAGAAGGGCTGGCGTATCGGTGGCGAGAACTCCGGTCACATCATCTGTCTTGATCAGACCACCACGGGTGATGGCATTGTTGCCGCCCTGCAGGTGCTCACTGCCATGCGCAGTGCCGAGATGCCGCTGGCCAAGTTGCGCTCCGGCATGAGCAAGTTCCCGCAAGTACTGGTGAATATTCGCTTTGCCGAAGGCAAGGATCCGCTGGCTGCAGAAGCAGTCAAGCAGGAGGTCGCCAAGGTTGAACAGGAGCTGGGCGGTCGTGGCCGAGTGCTGTTGCGTAAATCAGGTACCGAACCGCTGATCCGGGTTATGGTGGAAGGGGAGCACGAGCAACAGGTGCGTGATATGGCTCAGCGCATTGCCGATCAGGTCGAATCGGCGTTTTAATGAGCGTCCAGGGCGGCTTTTTAGCCGCCCTGGTTGTATCTTGTTCAATCGATTCAAAAAAATGAAAATAGCACTTGTCAGCTGACAATCCTCTGGATATTATCAGCCCCGCTTTCGCAAGGGAGTTGCCGATGGGACATCGCAAGCCGTTTGTAGCAGCCAACTGGAAGTTGCACGGTAGTAGGTCGCAGTTAGAGCAGTTTACGAGTCAGTGCCTGAAAGGTGTTGATGGTGATGTAGATGTTGTTCTCTGTCCATCCCATGTGCATCTCGACTTTACCGCTTCAATGCTCAATGAGCAGAAGATGATAAGGTTGGGGGCTCAGAATGTGAGCCAGCACGAGACGGGCGCTTACACGGGTGAAGTCTCGTGTGAGATGCTGGTCGAGGCAGGGTGTCGATACGTATTGGTAGGGCACTCCGAGCGCAGGCGTCTCTTTGGTGAGACCAGCTTTATCGTCGCAGAGAAGTTTGCGGCAGCCAGAGCGGCAGGTCTGATTCCCATCCTCTGTTTGGGGGAGTCAGGTGCAGCAAGGCAAGCGAGAAGAACCTTCGAGGTCATCGCAGAAGAGCTGGACATCGTCATAGAGAAAAATGGCGCGATGGCTTTCGATAATGCTATCATCGCCTACGAGCCGATTTGGGCTGTAGGTACAGGTAAATGCGCCACACCCGAGCAGGCACAAGAGGTTCATTCCTTTATTCGTGGTCGCTTGGCGGAGGATACTCCGGTAATAGGTGAGAAGATCAGAATCATCTATGGTGGGAGCGTGACGCCGACCAATGCGAGAGATTTGTTTGCCCAACCCGACGTAGATGGCGGTTTGATAGGTAGAGCGAGTCTCGATAGCGATGCGTTTTTAGGAATTGTTGAAGCGGCAAAGGGTGCAAGTTAAATGTACGAGATTCTTTTGGTCGTTTATCTGCTGGTTTCACTGGCTCTGATTGGTCTGGTGATGATTCAGCAAGGTAAAGGGGCTGATATGGGCGCCTCCTTCGGCGCAGGGGCATCGAACACAGTATTCGGCTCCAGTGGTTCAGGCAGTTTCCTGACCCGAACAACAGCGATTTTGGCTACTCTGTTTTTCGTAATCAGCTTGGTGCTTGGCTCTATGTCCAGCAACAAGGTCAAACAGGGCAGTGAATGGGAAAATCTGCAACAAACCCAACAGGTTGAGCAGACCAAAGCGCCAGTGAAGAAAGATACTGACGTTCCCGAGTAAGAGTTTTGCCGTGGTGGTGGAATTGGTAGACACGCTATCTTGAGGGGGTAGTGCTCTAGGGTGTGCGGGTTCGAGTCCCGCCCACGGCACCAATTAAGCAGTGACCCGGGTAACCGGGATGTTATAGCCAAGTCAGTCTTGTATAGAAAGAATGAAGTGGCTATAATCTCGCACGATTTCGGACGCGGGGTGGAGCAGCATGGTAGCTCGTCGGGCTCATAACCCGAAGGTCGTCGGTTCAAATCCGGCCCCCGCAACCAAATTTCACGCATTTCCTACGCTCAGGAAGGCGGTCGCTGCGAGGCGACAATCAGGGTAAAGCGCCAAGCCCCGATTTGACATCGGGGCTTTTTGTTATGTGCGATTTACTCTGAATCGATCTCTATCTGGGCTTTATGCCCTTTTTTTGTTTTTCGGAGGGTGACTTTGGCTACGTTGGAACAACGTTTGACCGATCTGCTCGAGGCTCCGGTCGTTGCCTTGGGTTTTGAACTTTGGGGTATTGAGTTTATCCGCGCGGGTAAACACTCCACCTTGCGCGTCTATATCGACGGCGAGCAGGGCGTGACCGTTGAGAACTGTGCTGAGGTCAGCCATCAGGTTGGCGCCATTATGGACGTAGAAGATCCCATCACCGAGGAGTATTACCTCGAGGTATCTTCCCCGGGTCTGGATCGCCCCCTGTTCAAGGTTGCCCAGTTCGAAAAATACGTTGGCCAAGAGGCGGCGGTAACGCTTCGGATGGCAACAAACAACCGCCGCAAGTTCAAAGGCGTAATCAAAGCTGTACAGGGCGACATGATCACTCTGACGGTAGATGGTAAGGACGAAGTGTTGGCTTTCACCAATATCCAAAAAGCGAACATTGTGCCGAACTTTGGTTAACGAGGCTATCGGATATGAATAAAGAGATTTTGCTGGTCGTTGACGCAGTATCCAACGAGAAAGCTGTACCCCGCGAGAAGATCTTCCAGGCTCTGGAGACTGCGCTGGCGACTGCGACCAAGAAGAAATATGAAGGCGAGATTGAAGTGCGCGTTGAAATCGATCGCAAGACCGGTGACTACGACACCTATCGCCGTTGGGTGGTGATTGCGGATCAAGCCGCAATGGAGAACCCTTACGCCGAGATCACTCTGGAAGCAGCCCAAATCGAGCAGCCGGAGATCCAGATCGGTGAGTACGTTGAAGACCAGATCGATTCTGTCACCTTCGACCGTATTACTACCCAGACTGCCAAGCAGGTTATCGTGCAGAAAGTGCGCGAAGCCGAGCGTTCACAAGTCGTTGACCAGTTCAAGGACAAAGAAGGCACCATCATCAGCGGTGTGGTCAAGAAGAGCAACCGCGACAACGTGATCCTGGATCTGGGCAGCAATGCCGAGGCCGTGATCTTCCGCGACGACATGCTGCCGCGTGAAACCTTCCGTCCGGGTGACCGCGTGCGCGGCCTGCTGTATGCAGTACGTCCGGAAGCGCGTGGTTCCCAGCTGTTCGTCAGCCGCTCCAGCCCTGACTTCCTGAAAGAGCTGTTCCGCATCGAAGTACCGGAAATCGGTGAAGAGATGATCGAAATCATGGGCGCGGCCCGTGATCCGGGTTCCCGCGCCAAGATCGCGGTGAAGACCAACGATCGTCGTATCGACCCGATCGGTGCCTGTATCGGTATGCGTGGCGCCCGTGTGCAAGCTGTCTCCGCCGAGTTGAGCGGTGAGCGCGCTGACATCGTGCTGTACGATGACAACCCCGCCCAGTATGTGATCAATGCCATGGCGCCTGCCGATGTGGCTTCCATCATCGTTGATGAAGACAACCACACCATGGACATCGCCGTGGAAGCCGCCAACCTGGCTCAGGCCATCGGCCGCAACGGTCAGAACGTGCGTCTGGCCTCCCAGCTGACCGGTTGGGAGCTGAACGTGATGACCGTCGAGGACATGCGTGCCAAGCACCAGGCTGAAAACGACCGCATCATGAACCTGTTCACCAGCACTCTGGACATCGACGACGATTTCGCCGGCCTGCTGATGGAAGAGGGCTTCTCCACTCTGGAAGAGATCGCCTTCGTTCCGGTCAATGAACTGCTGGCTATCGACGGTCTGGATGAAGACATGGTCGAAGAGCTGCGCAAGCGTGCCAAAGATGCACTGACCACCAAGGCGCTGGCCAAAGAGGAGTCCTTCGATGGCGTCGAGCCGTCTGAAGACCTGCTCAATCTGAACGGTCTGAGTCGCGAACTGGCTTACGCCATGGCCGGTCGTGGTGTTGGTACCCTGGAAGATTTGGCTGAGCAAGGCATTGATGACCTTGCTGGTATTGAAGGGCTGACTGCCGAGAAGGCTGGTGAGCTCATTATGGCTGCTCGCAATATCTGTTGGTTCGGAGAAGAGCAGTCTTAAGTAAGATCAAACGGAGGAAAATGAATGGCAGAAGTATCAGTCAAACAACTTGCCACTGACATCGACACACCGGTTGATCGTCTTCTCCAGCAATTTGTCGATGCCGGTATCAGCAAGAGCAAGGCCGACGACATGGTTAGCGAGTCTGAAAAGCAGACTCTGCTGGCACACTTGAAGAAACAGCATGGTGGTGACGAGGTTGCCGCTCCTGCTCGCATGACTTTGCAGCGCAAGACCAAAAGCACCATCAGTGTGCAGGGTACTGGCGGCAAGAACAAAGAAGTGCAGGTAGAAGTACGCAAATCTCGCACCTATGTAAGACGTTCGGCGCTGGAAGAAGAACAGCGTCAGGCGGAAGCCGAGGAAACAGCGCGTTTGGAAGCAGAAGCAAAAGCTCGTCGCGAGGCCGAAGACAAGGCCCGTCTCGAAGCGGAAGAGAAGGCTCGCCGTGAGGCTGAGCAGGCTCGTCGTGAAGCTGAGGAAAAGGCGCGAATCGAGGCACAACAAAAGGCTCGACAGGCTCAACAGCCCGCCAAAGCAGCCAGTAGCACAGCTCAGCAAGAGGCAGAAAAGATGGCCAAGCGCGAAGCAGAAGAACTGAAGCGCCAACAGGAACAGACAGCTTTGCAAAAAGCTGAAGAGCTCGCCGCCAAGAAAGCCGAAGAGGCTCGTGTCATGGCAGAGCAGAATGCAGCCCGCTGGGCTGAAGAAGAAGCCGCTCGCGCCAAAGAGAGCAGCGACTACCATGTGACCACTTCCAAGCACGCCCAGGCTGCTGAAGATGAGCTGGATCGCAAGGAAGAGAGCAGCCGTCGTACTGCCGCTGCCGCCAAAGGTCCGAAGAAAGTAGGCCGTCGCGACGATGATCGCAACGACCGCAACTCCCGTGATCCGCGCGCTCGCAAGGGCAAGCGTGGCAAGGTTGCTACCCCGAACGCCATGAAGCACGGCTTTAACAAGCCGGCAGCTGCCGTCAACCGTGACGTCATCATCGGCGAGACCATCACCGTGGCCGAGCTGGCCAACAAGATGGCCGTCAAGGGTGTTGAAGTCATCAAGGCGATGATGAAGATGGGCGCCATGGCCACCATCAACCAGGTGATCGACCAGGAGACCGCTCAGCTGGTCGCCGAGGAGATGGGTCACAAGGTTGTGCTGCGTCGCGAGAACGAGCTGGAAGAGGCGGTACTGTCCGATCGTGACGAGACCTCCGAAGCCAAGCCGCGCGCGCCGGTTGTGACCATCATGGGTCACGTTGACCACGGCAAGACCTCGCTGCTGGACTACATCCGTAAGGCCAAGGTTGCTGCTGGCGAAGCCGGTGGTATTACCCAGCACATCGGTGCTTACCACGTTCAGACCGACAGCGGCATGATCACCTTCCTGGATACTCCGGGTCACGCGGCGTTTACCTCCATGCGTGCTCGTGGTGCCAAGGCGACCGACATCGTTGTTCTGGTTGTTGCAGCTGACGACGGCGTGATGCCGCAGACCATCGAAGCTATCCAGCACGCCAAGGCTGCCGGTGTGCCGCTGGTTGTTGCGGTCAACAAGATCGACAAGCCGGAAGCAGATCCGGACCGCGTCAAGACCGAGCTGGCTCGTTACAACGTCATGTCCGAAGATTGGGGTGGAGACTGCCAGTTCGTGCACGTTTCTGCCAAATCCGGCCAGGGCATCGACGACCTGCTGGAAGCCATTCTGATCCAGGCCGAAGTGCTGGAGCTGAAAGCCGTAGTCGACGGCATGGCCAACGGTGTGGTCATCGAATCCTTCCTCGACAAGGGCCGTGGTCCGGTTGCGACCGTGCTGGTTCAGGAAGGTACTCTGCGTCAGGGCGACATCGTTCTGTGTGGTCTCGAATACGGTCGTGTCCGTGCCATGCGTGACGAACTGGGCCGCGAAATCAAGGAAGCGGGTCCGTCCCTGCCGGTGGAAATCCTGGGTCTGTCCGGTGTTCCATCTGCCGGTGACGAAGCGACTGTAGTTCGTGACGAGAAGAAAGCCCGTGAAGTAGCGCTCTACCGTCAGGGCAAGTTCCGCGAAGTCAAACTGGCTCGCCAGCAGAAGGCCAAGCTGGAGAACATGTTCTCCAACATGACCGAAGGCGAAGTATCCGAAGTGAACGTGGTGATCAAGGCCGACGTACAGGGTTCTGTGGAAGCGATCTGCGATGCGCTGGTCAAGCTCTCCACCGACGAAGTGAAGGTGAAGATCGTGGGTTCCGGCGTAGGTGGTATCACCGAAACCGACGCGACTCTGGCTGCTGCCTCCAGCGCCATCCTGGTTGGCTTCAACGTCCGTGCCGATGCTTCTGCTCGCAAGGTTATCGAAGCCGAGAGCTTGGATCTGCGTTACTACTCCGTCATCTATGACCTGATCGACGAAGTGAAGCAGGCCATGAGCGGCAAGCTGGCTCCCGAGTATCGTCAGGAGATCATCGGTCTGGCCGAAGTGCGCAGCGTCTTCAAATCACCGAAGTTTGGCGCAGTTGCCGGCTGTATGGTTACCGAAGGTGTGGTCAAGCGCTCCAACCGTATTCGCGTTCTGCGCGACAACGTGGTTATCTATGAAGGCGAGCTGGAATCCCTGCGTCGCTTCAAGGATGACGTCAACGAAGTCAAGAACGGCTACGAGTGTGGTATCGCGGTCAAGAACTACAACGACGTACGCGAAGGCGACCAGATCGAAGTTTACGAGACCGTTGAAATCCAACGGACTCTGTAAGCCGAGAGTCAGACAAAATAGGGGGCCATGGCCCCCTTTTATCGCAGGATAGAATATGGCCAGAGAATTCAGCCGGACCCGTCGGGTCGGACAGCAGATCCAGCGTGAAATCGCGCTGATCCTGCAGCGCGAGGTGAAAGACCCGCGCATCGGCATGGTGACCGTTTCCGATGTGGAAGTGTCCCGTGACCTTAACTACGCCAAGATTTATGTCACCTTCTTGCAGCTGGAAAATGATGCCGAGCGCATCAATGAAGGGCTCAAGGCGTTGACCGAAGCGGCTGGTTACATCCGTAGCCTGCTGGGCAGTGCCATGCGTCTGCGCGTGGTGCCCGAGCTGCGCTTTTTCTATGATCAGACGCTGGTTGAGGGGATGCGTCTCTCCAACCTGGTGACCAATACCATCCGTGAAGACAAGCGCCGCATGGCGGAGTCGGGTCGTGACGAAGAGTCCGATGTGGCTGCGGATGATAACGCTGAGGATAAAGGCTGAGATGACTCGAAGACGTCGTTTCAAGGGCCGTGATGTTCACGGCATTCTGCTGCTGGACAAACCGACCGGCCTGACCTCCAACGATGTGTTGCAGAAGGTCAAGCGTATCTATAACGCCGCCAAGGCCGGTCATACCGGTGCGCTGGATCCGCTGGCGACCGGCATGCTGCCGATCTGCCTCGGCGAGGCCACCAAGTTTTCCCAGTATCTGCTGGATGCCGACAAGCGTTACGAAGTGACGGCCAAACTGGGTGAGCGCACCAACACCAGCGATTCCGATGGTGAAGTGGTTGCGACCCGTCCGGTCAATGTGGCTGTGGGGACCCTGATCGAGGCGCTGGACCAGTTCCGCGGCCCGATCATGCAGGTACCCTCCATGTACTCCGCGCTCAAGCACAACGGCCGTCCGCTCTACGAGTATGCCCGCGAGGGGATCGAGATTGAGCGGGAAGCCCGTCCCATCACCATTTTCGAGCTGAAACTGATCAGCTTCGAAGGGGACGAGGTGAAGCTGGAAGTGCACTGCAGCAAGGGCACCTACATTCGCTCTCTGGTCGATGATCTGGGCGAGGTACTGGGCTGTGGCGCTCACGTCACCCAGCTGCGCCGCACCCAGGTTGCCAGCTATCCCTATGAGCGGATGCTGACCCTGGAGCAGCTCGAGTGCATCTTCGAACAGGCCAAGAACGAGACCATTCCGCCGCGCGAAGTGCTCGATCCGCTGCTGCTGCCGATGGATACTGCCGTGGCATCCCTGCCCGAGGTGAACATGCTGGCGGTAGTCGCTGCCTATGTGAATCAGGGGCAGGCGGTGCAGGTACCGGGGGCTCCGGCCAGCGGTCAGGTTCGCATGACAGTCGGCCCGGAGCGCGAGTTCATCGGTGTCGGTGAGATTGATGATGATGGCCGTGTCGCGCCCAAGCGACTGGTGCGTTATCACGACGAGGAGTGATCCTCTGGCGGTATAGGGCATCTCTTTCCCGTTTCGCCTCTTTATCATTGCGAAAAGGGGCGGGGACGATTATTATACCGCCCTCATTTCACGGCTGAATTAGAGATTGGCTGTGAACCTTTAAACACTCTACTGGAGTATTACCATGTCTCTAAATGCTGAGATCAAAGCTCAAATCGTTGCTGACAACGCTCGTTGCGCCAACGACACTGGCTCCCCCGAAGTGCAAGTTGCCCTGCTGACTGCCCAGATCAACCATCTGCAAGGTCACTTCAAGGAGCACTCCAAGGATCACCACGGTCGTCGCGGTCTGCTGCGCATGGTTTCCCAGCGTCGTAAGCTGCTGGACTACCTGAAGCGTAAAGATTCCGAGCGTTATGCTGCTCTGATCGCCAAGCTGGGTCTGCGTCGTTAATCGACCATCAGATTTCGCGAAAAAGGGGAACCTCCGGGTTCCCCTTTTTTATTGCTCTTCGCAGGTTGTCGCCGCCCTCACAGAATTCGTGTCGCCGCTTACCTTTTGCATCGAATCAAGTATACTTGTGCGCGAATTTAAAGAGCCAAATTGTAAAAAGGAAATTCACGTGAATCCTATTGTAAAGTCATTCCAGTACGGTCAACACACCGTCACACTGGAAACCGGTGTGATGGCCCGTCAAGCCACTGCGGCCGTTATGGTCAGCATGGACGATACCTGCGTATTTGTGACCGTTGTCGGCAAGAAAGAGGCTGATCACGGCCGCGATTTCTTCCCGCTGACCGTTAACTATCAGGAGCGTACCTATGCTGCTGGTCGTATCCCGGGTGGTTTCTTCCGTCGTGAAGGTCGTCCGAGCGAAGGTGAGACCCTCATCTCCCGCCTGATCGACCGTCCTATTCGTCCGCTGTTCCCGGAAGGCTTCTTCAATGAGGTTCAGGTCGTTGCGACCGTAATGTCCGTGAATCCGGCTGTCTCCCCCGATATCGTTGCCATGATCGGTGCCTCTGCAGCGCTGGCTATCTCCGGTATCCCGTTCGGCGGCCCGATCGGTGCAGCTCGCGTGGGCTACATGAACGGTCAGTACGTACTGAACCCGACCACCACCGAACTGCCGCAGAGCGATCTGGATCTGGTTGTTGCCGGTACTGCCAACGCCGTGCTGATGGTTGAATCCGAAGCGGCCATCCTCTCTGAAGAGGTAATGCTGGGTGCCGTTGTATACGGTCACGAGCAGATGCAGACCGTGATTTCCGCCATCAACGAGTTTGCTGCCTCTGTCGGCACCAAGCCGTGGGATTGGGCTGCTCCTGCCGTCAACGAAGAGCTGAAAGCCAAGGTTGCCGAGCTGGCGACTGCCGAGCTGGGTGAAGCCTACCGCATCACCGAGAAGGCTGTTCGCTACGAAACCATCGCTGCCATCAAAGGTCGCGTGGTTGAGCAGGTGATCGCTTCCGGTGTGGAAGAAGATGCCAAGAAGATCGGCGAAGAGTTCCACAGCCTGGAAAGCCGCATCGTTCGTGGTCGTGTCGTACGTGGCGAGCCGCGTATCGATGGTCGCGATCCCGAAATGATCCGCGCCCTGTCCGTTGCTACCGGCGTTCTGCCGCGTGCTCACGGTTCTGCCCTGTTCACCCGTGGTGAAACTCAGGCCATGGTCGTTGCGACCCTAGGTACCGAGCGTGACGCCCAGAACATCGATGAGCTGACCGGCAACCGCGCCGATCGCTTCATGCTGCACTACAACTTCCCGCCATACTGTGTCGGTGAGACCGGCATGATGGGTAGCCCGAAGCGTCGTGAAATCGGTCACGGCCGTCTGGCCAAGCGCGGTGTTGCGGCTGTGATGCCGAGCGCAGACGAGTTCCCGTACGTGGTTCGTGTGGTTTCTGAAATCACCGAATCCAACGGTTCCTCCTCCATGGCCTCCGTGTGTGGCTCCTCTCTGGCGCTGATGGACGCGGGTGTGCCGATCAAGGCCTCCGTTGCCGGTATCGCCATGGGTCTGGTGAAGGAAGAAGAAGGTTTCGTCGTGCTGTCCGACATCCTGGGTGACGAAGATCACCTGGGCGACATGGACTTCAAGGTTGCCGGTACCACCGAAGGTGTGACCGCACTGCAGATGGACATTAAGATCGAAGGCATCACCAAAGAGATCATGGAGATTGCCCTGAAGCAAGCTCGTGGTGCTCGCTTGCACATCCTGAAAGTGATGGACGAAGCCATCCAGGCGCCGCGTGCCGAGATCTCCGATTTCGCTCCGCGCATCCACACCATCAAGATCAATCCGGAGAAGATCAAGGACGTCATCGGTAAAGGTGGCTCCGTGATCCGTGCTCTGACCGAAGAGACCGGCACCAACATTGAGCTGGATGATGACGGTACTGTCCGCATCGCCGCCGTTGACGGTGACGCTGCCAAAGAAGCGATCCGCCGTATCGAGGCCATCACCGCCGAGATCGAAGTGAACCGCATCTACGAAGGCAAGGTTGTTCGTCTGGCTGACTTCGGTGCTTTCGTCAACATCCTGCCGGGCAAGGATGGTCTGGTTCATATCTCCCAGATCACCGACGCTCGCGTGCAGAACGTAGCCGACTACCTGAAGATCGGTGACGTGGTGAAGGTGAAGGTACTGGAAGTGGACCGTCAGGGCCGCGTACGTCTCTCCATCAAGGAAGCGAACGCCCCGACCGAAGCTGCTCCGGCTGCCGATGCCCCGGTCGCTGCTGAAGCACCTGCTGCAGAGTAATCTGCTTGCCTGAAACCGGACTGATTTCCGGTTGCAGTAAAAAGTCCGGCTCCCCTTGGGGAGCCGGACTTTTTTATGGGTAATGGCGGAAATCCTAGTCAAAGGAGTTATCTGCCGAGGATGGCGTGATGCATCTCCTGCAAAGGAAGTACATGGCGGGCAGCCGAGAGTTTGATCGCCTCCTTGGGCATGCCGAAGACCACACAGGAAGCTTCATCCTGGGCATAGGTGTTGGCTCCCGCTTCCAGCATTTCGCGTAATCCCCGGGCTCCATCATCCCCCATGCCGGTCATGATGATGCCGGTGGCGTTCTTGCCGGCATATTTGGCCACGGAGCGGAACAACACATCTACCGAGGGGCGATGACGGTTGATAAGAGGGCCATCAACCACTTCGACGTGGTAATAAGCTCCGCTGCGCTTGAGCATCATGTGTTTGCCGCCCGGCGCGATCAGCGCCAGTCCCGGGATCACTCGATCATTGTTCTTGGCTTCTCTTACCTCTATCTGACACACCCCGTTGAGACGCTCGGCAAACATGGCGGTAAATTTTTCCGGCATGTGCTGCACGATCACGATGCCGGGACTGACCCGGGGGAGGGCGGTCAGGACAGCCTCAAGCGCCTGGGTGCCCCCCGTGGAGGTACCGATGGCGATGAGCCGCTCGGTGGTTTGTGCCATGGCGTGCTGGTTGGGGGACAACATGACATCGGCATTGAGTTTGGGATTGGTCGTGCGGGGTGCCGGTTTGCCGAGCCGCTTGATATTGGCTTGTGCAGCGGCTCGTACCGCCATAGCCAGATCATGGGCTGACTCCTGCAGGAAGCTCTTTATTCCCATGGTTGGTTTGGTGATGATATCGACCGCTCCGGCCGCCATTGCCTGCAGGGTGGTTTCAGCTCCTTTTTCGGTCAGAGAGGAGCAGATAACTACTGGGGTTGGGTGCTCTGCCATGATCTTGGTGAGAAAGGTGATGCCATCCATTCGTGGCATCTCCACATCGAGTATGATGACATCGGGCCACTCTTTCTTCAGCTTGTCCTGGGCAAAAATCGGGTCTGAGGCTGTTGCGATAACCTTGATATCTGGCTCCTGCTCCAACACAGCTTGCAAGACCTGTCTGACCACGGCGGAATCATCCACCAGCATGACCCGGATCTGTTTCATTCTCGCGACTCCCGTTGATGTGGCAGACGATGATGGCGCAGCCAGACACTACCGCTATTGAGCTCGAAAATCAGACTCCGGTGGCCATAGTGGCCAAGATGATGAGCCTTGATATCAAGTCCCAGGTGTTTGGTCAGCTGCCAGGCTGCCTGAATATTTCTGGTGGCGACATTGTTGTCGCTCTGGATGTACTCTGGTGCGTCAAACATGTTGCCCCCTCCAAACAACTTCACCTCGTACTCATGAATGGGGGCGGGATACTGGGCAATCGCCTTTAGCAGCAGGGTGATGGCCTCATCGGCATAGCGCCCATCCAGCTCTGTGGTGGGTGTTCCCCGGGTTGGCAACATGTAATGGCACATACCGCCCTGTTTCTGCTCCGGATGCCACAAGGTGATGGCCACGCAGGAGCCAAGGAAGGTTTTTATGTGCACATCTTCCTTGCCAAAGAAGATCTCCCCCGGTTGCAGGATCACCTCCCGTGCCATACTGGTTATCTCTTCTGGTAGATGGAGGGAGAGACAAGCTGCAAACCATGCGGCAAGCCGTGCAGGCTTTCTGCATGGCTGACCAGCAGATAGCCGCCATGTTTCAGCTTGGGCACCAACCGTTGCAATACTTGTGCTTTGGTCTCCTTGTTGAAGTAGATCATGACATTACGGATGAAGATGACGTCAAACATGCCAATGTCCGGCAGTTCCTGATTGAGGTTGATCTGCATGAAACGGACTTTTTCCCGTAGCTTGCGATCGATGATGAACGTGCCCTCCTGCAGACCGATGCCCTTGAGGCAGTACTTCATCAAAAAAGAGAGCGGTATGTTATGGGCTCGTTCTATTGGATAGCGCCCGCTCATCGCCTGCTCAAGCACCCGTGATGAGATATCCGAGGCCAGGATCTCCCAGCCGAGCGTGTTTCGCTTCTCTGCCAGGGTCATGGCAAGGCTGTATGGCTCTTCACCAGAGGAGCTGGCAGCACTCCAAACCCTCAATGAGCGATCTGCAGGGACGTGGGTGAGAACCTGCTGGGTCAGAAACTCAAAATGCTTGGGTTCTCTGAAGAAGTAGGTTTCATTAGTCGTGAGCAGATCGAGAGCCAGCTGCAGTTCGCCACTCCTGTCGGCCATGATGAACTGAAAATAATCGTCATAACTTTCCAGCCCGTAGTGACATACCCGCTTTGCCAGCCGACTGGCGACCAGCGCTTTTTTGGCAGGGGACATATCAATCCCCGCCGTCTGATGCAGCCAGCGTTGGAAACGGGAGAATTCGTCATCATGTAACTGGATTTGGTACAAGTGCCTATGCCTCCACCAGAGATATTCAGAAGAGAGGCAATGCCTCTCTTCTCATGGTTAAAACCGGACGAAATCAGAATCATTGAGTGGACGCGATTGGCCGGCTAATCGATCCTGGTTTTTGTTATTCCCCTCGGTAACGAAATGCCCTTTGGTATGGTGATGCGCAGACTTGCCGTTGGCTTTGTTCTCTTTGTGTGGTTCCTCCAGAGTGAAGAACTCCATAGCGAGTTGTAGTTGTTCTGCCTGAGTGCTCATCTCCTCCGCCGTTGCCGCCAGCTCTTCGCTGCAGGATGCATTTTGCTGGGTAACCTGGCTGAGCTGGTTCATGGCGAGGTTGATCTGGCTGACGCCGGTTGATTGCTCAGTGGATGCAGCACTAATCTCCTGAACAAGATCCGATGTTTTGTTGATAGAGGGCACCATTTGATCCAGAAGATGCCCAGCTTTCTCTGCCATATCTACGCTGCTGGACGCGAGCTCACCAATCTCTTGTGCCGCGATCTGGCTGCGCTCGGCCAGCTTGCGAACTTCAGCAGCAACTACGGCAAAGCCCTTGCCATGATCGCCTGCCCGGGCGGCCTCGATTGCCGCATTGAGTGCCAGCAAGTTGGTTTGATAGGCGATGTCGTCGATGATGCCAATCCGTTTGGCTATCTGCTTCATTGCATCAACGGTAAGTTTGACAGCCTCGCCACCCTCTATCGCCTCTTTCGCGGCCTTGCTGGCCATGCCATCGGTGACTTGGGCGTTGTCGGTGTTCTGGTTGATGCTGGCACTCATCTGCTCTATTGATGCGCTGGTCTCCTCCATGCTGGCTGCTTGTTCACTACTCGACTGGCTGATGGATTGAGCTGTTGCACTAACCTGTTCGGCTGCGCTGGATAAGTTATCCGAGGCACTTCTCACCTCTGTCACAATATTGGTCAGGGAGGCAATGGTTTGGTTGAGAGCATCCTTGGTGGTACCGAATATGCCGGGGTAATCGGCTTCAATGTGCTGGGTCAGGTCTCCTTTAGCCAAAGACTGAACTATCCGGATTACATCGCTTAGCGTGCTGTCGATCACTTCGGCAATCTGATTGATCCCTTCCCCCATAGTTTGGAAAAATCCGCTCTTTCCGGCCAGATCCATGCGGTGGTGCAGTTCGCCGTTGATGACAGCTTGCACGAGATCAGACATCTCTCTCTCGATGGTCACCTCCTTGGTTCTGTCTGCCCATTCGACAACGGCACCAAGCCGTTCGCCATTGTCATTGAAGACCGGATTGGCAATCAGGGCGAAGGTGCGTCCACCGAGCTTAATTTGGGTACGATAGGTGCTGCTCAATTTGGCCAGCATGGCGCGCTGGTGACCGGGATGCTTGTGAAAGCTGTCGATGTTTGCCCCCATCAGCTGATTGGCATTGAAGCTGTATAGCTCTTTTTTGATATCAGATTCAGCTGTATTGAGCATTTCGGTCACGGCTTCGTTCATGTAGATAATGTCGAAATTGGTATCGGCGATCATCACATTGGTTGTGGCGCAATCGAGTGCTTTGCGAACCAGCCGATTTTCATGGAGGAGCCTCTGGTTGTTATGAAGCTCTTCTCTGTAGCTCTCCAGCTTGTCATTCATCAGAGTGACAAGTTCATTGATGCTGTGGCCAGTCTCTAGTTGTGAACCATCGAATCCGGAGAGATCGATCGGTTGGAGTGACGCATCATCGATTAGTGCTTGCTGGAGCCTTTTGATAGATGCCAGTAGTTGGGCATGCTTGAGCGTTTCTGCTGCACTGTCGCCGAAGAGTTTGCCAAAGAGTGATTGAGTCATGAGCGTGTCCTTTTGCTGCATGTCATGGTTTAGATACCGGTTCAGGAAAGTTGCAGGTTACTCTGCGGTAAACGAGCCTGCGGCTGGGTTATTTCGTTGAGCTGGGCCATCTCTTCCAGTGACAGGACTTTTTCGGTGTCGATCAGAATGACGAACTTGCCATTGACCTTGCCCATTCCGCTGATGAAGTCAGCTCTGATTTTTGCGCCAAAACTGGGGGGCGGTTCGATGTCGGATGGGGGGATGCCTAGTACTTCAGATACTGAATCGACTACAACACCGATGTCATGACCAGCCGGCTCATCGCCTTGCTGCGGCATGCCTTCAATGATGACTATGCAACTTCTGCGCGTAATGTTTGAGGGAGCGCAGCCAAAACGGGCACTCAGATCCACGACAGATACCACAGATCCCCTCAGATTGATCACCCCGCGTATAAAGCTTGGCATCATGGGAATGGGAGTAATGTTGCCGTATTCGATGATCTCTTTGACGCCCAAAATATTGATGGCAAACATCTCGTTGTTAATCAGAAATGTCAGGTACTGGGCGTCGCCTGATTGTTCGTTCAATGTTGCCGGCGGCAGCGTGATATTGGTTGAACTGTTCATGCGGTCCTCCGGTTAAAAGTGAATAAAATCAGCTTCATTCACGGATGAAGATGGGGGCTGATGTGGCGGAATGGCCCGTTGTGGTGGGGCAATAAAGCTTCCTCTGGGAGGAGATGCTTTATGGCTTTTATGGCTCTGCTCATACTGACTGATGTTGGTTTGCGCATTTTTCTCCAACGAGAAAAAGGACATAGTCTGCTGCAGTTCACTTGCCTGCGAGCTCATCTCTTCCGCTGTTGCTGCCAACTCTTCGCTGCTGGCCGCATTTTGCTGTGTTACCTGATTAAGTTGACTCATCGCCAGACTGATTTGGTTGGCTGCACTGGCTTGTTCAGAGGAGGCCGCATTAATTTCCTGAACCAGATCGGATGTTTTGCGGATCGAGGGGACAATTTTCTCAAGCAAACTGCCAGCGCACTCTGCCTTGCTGACGCTGTCGGAAGATAGCTCACCAATCTCCTGTGCAGCGACCTGGCTGCGTTCAGCAAGTTTTCGAACTTCAGCCGCGACCACAGCAAAACCTTTACCATGTTCGCCGGCGCGAGCTGCTTCGATGGCTGCGTTCAGTGCCAGCAGGTTAGTTTGATAGGCAATATCATCGATAATGCTGACTTTCTTGGCTATTTGCTGCATGGCAGCCACTGTTTGCTGAACAGAACGCCCACCTTCGGTTGCCTCTTTTACCGAGTTGCTGGCCATGCTGTCGGTGATTTTGGCATTCTCTGTGTTCTGATTGATGCTGGCACTCATCTGCTCGATGGATGCACTTGTCTCCTCCACGCTGGCTGCTTGTTCACTGGTTGCCTGGCTTAGGGCTTGTGCTGTGTTGCTCACTTGGTTGGATGCATTGGTGAGGTTATCTGCGGCGTTGCGTACCTCTTCAATGATGTGTGTCAGTGCCACAATGGTTTGGTTCAAGCCATCTTTTGTCTGACCAAAAATCCCAGGGTAGGGCTCGTCAATGCGTTGTGTCAGGTCTCCCTTGGAGAGAGAGGTTGCAATGCGCATCACATCCTCAAGGCTGGTATCCGTGACATGAGATAAGCGGTTCAATAGTTCTGATACACGCTTGATATAGCCCTGGCGATCCTCCAGTGAAATTTTATGGCTGAAATCCCCTTGCTCAACGGCGGCGGTAACCAGAGTCTCTATGTCGGTGATCAGTGCTCCCAGCGTTTTGACCATATTGTCCATGGCGAGCAGCAACTGTCCTGCTTCGTCATTTGATTCAACCTTGATAGACACATCCAGGTTGCCTGCAGCCAGACTGTTGGCCACATGCAGTGCTTGTTCAATCGGGGCAATGATGCTTTTGATCAGCATGGCTCCCAACCAGGCAGCGAGGATCATGCCTGCAGCGACAACGCTGACCATGGTGATGAGCATGATGTGGTACCAAGATTGGGCCGCAGTGTATTCCGCTTTGGCTACATCGAGTTGCAGGGTTACCAGCTCGGTTATCTTGTTACCTATGGGGTCTATCGAGTTGTACAGAGCCCCGTCGAAGTTGCTGAGCATGCCAGAGATCGTGCCATGCTGGGTTGCCAGATACTTTTCCAGCTTGCCAATATCTTGGTTGGCTGCATTAAACAGGCTTGTGACTTCGGCAGATAGACGCTGCTCTTCCCTGGTAAGAGTGGTTGATTGATATTGTTGCCATACATCCTTGATCTCTTTTTGCGCTTGCTGAATCTGGGTCAGAGCCTCTTCTGCCGGGATCAGACCTGCATTGGCTTTATTGACGTTGTCGATGATCGAGACGGCGTAGCGATCAGAGATTGTTTTCAGTTGTTTGAGTGGAACCACCCGGTCGTTGTATACCCGTTGCAACCCTGTATTGCTGCTCTGCATATTATATAAGCCAAGGCTGCCAACTCCGAGCAGAAGTGTGCAAAGCAGGCAAAGCAGAACAATGAGGCGTAATTTTATAGTGGAGTTTTTAAACATATGTGACTCCTCAGTTGATGCTGATTTGGGGTTGGATTGATGGGGGGATTAATCGGCTAAATTGCCCTGATTCCTGGTTTATTGCGTGCTGAATAAGCGATGGAATATCGAGGATAAGAGCAATTTCTCCTCCTCCCAAAATGGTTGAGCCGCTTATTCCCTGCAGCCGCTGGAATAATTTACCCAGAGGTTTGATGACAGTTTGAAACTCTCCCAGCAGCTCATCGACTACCAGTCCAGACTTTTTCCCTGCATAACTCACCACGACAATATTCTCACGACGTCCCTTGATGCCCTGGGTATCAAAGTAGTGCTGCAGACGAATAAAGGGCAGCACTTCACCTCGCAAGTTGATGTAATTTCGTCCTTGTGTATCGGCCAGAGCGCTCGGTGTTAATTCCACGCACTCGATCACCATATCCAGCGGGATGACATAGTGGGTATCGCAGACCCTGACCAGAAAACCGTCGATGATGGCGAGTGTCAGCGGAAGGCGGATTTGCACTCTGGTGCCCTTGCCTGGGATGCTGTCGAGCTCAACTGTGCCCCTCAATGCCGTAATGTTGCGTTTGACCACATCCATACCGACGCCGCGGCCGGAGAGATTGGTAATTGCTTCGGCAGTGGAGAAGCCGGGCTCGAAAATGAGTTGGTAAATCTCCTGGTCTGTCAGCGTACTGGTGGTACTGATCAAACCGCGTTCAATGGCTTTTTGCTGGATCCTTGCCTTATTGAGGCCCGCACCATCATCCCTGATCTCGATAACGATGCTGTTCGAGTCGTGGTAGGCGTTGAGGTTCAACGTTCCTTTGGCAGGTTTGCCTGCAAGTAGGCGTTGCTCGGCCGATTCGATACCATGATCCATCGCATTTCTGACCAGATGCATGAGCGGGTCGCCGATCTTCTCTACGACGGATTTATCCAGTTCGGTTTCTGCACCTGATATTACTAGGGTGATTTCTTTGTTTAGCTCCTGACTTACATCTCGTACAACTCGTTGAAAGCGGTTGAAGGTATCACCAATGGGGACCATTCTCAGGCGCAATGCGTTATCGCGGATCTCTTCCACCAGCATGGCGATCACCGATGTGGCTTCCTGTAGCTGGGCTTCCCTGATGCGCTGTGCGAGCAAGTTTGCCCCTGAACTGGCGACTACCAGCTCCCCAACCAGATTAATCAGGTCATCCAGCTTGTCGGCATGTACCCTTACGTAGCGTCCCTCCTTGTTTTTGCTCTCTTTGGTCTGGTTTTGTTTTTTCAATGCGGCATCGACAACGGCTTCATTGACAGCGCCTTGTGCGATAAGGATTTCACCAAGCTTGGGGGCGGTTTCATTTGATGTCGCTTGCTGGGTTTGCAGTCCAGCGGCCAGCTCTTCTGCGGTCAGGGCTCCGGTATTGACCAGCAGTTGCCCCAGCATGGCGTTATCTTCCGGCAGCGATTCAATGAGATTGATGAACTCGGTGATCTTGCTGTGGGGGGGGAGAATGACAATCTGGCAGTCATCTCTGACAAATTCAAAGACGTCGCTGATAGCAGCCTTGTCTGCTTGCGAGTCAAAATCAATTTCGTAACCGAGATAGCAATTTTCCGGATCAAATTGCTCCCAATCCGGTATGGCCTGGTGAATGGTCTCCAGTGCACTGATAGTTCCGAGCGTGCAGAGATAGCGGAGAAAGGCCGCAGGATCCATGCCGTTGCGCAGCACGTCCGGACCAAAGCGCAGAGAGATATGCCATAGAGATGCTGAGCTGGTGACAGCTCCCTCTTTTTCTATTTTGGCTTCGGGAGTGGGCACCGTATCTGGCAACGTGGTTTGCGGTACGCATTGGTAACGGGTGAGAGCGAGCCGCAAGCGTTGATCCTGCATTTCGTCGCTATCGCTCAATGCTGAGCCCTGTTCGGCCACGACGCTGATGAGTAGCTGGATGTGGTCACAACTCTCCAGCAGATCCTTTATCAAGGGAGAGGTGACAGCAAGTTGCTGGTTTCTTATCTGGTCGAGCAGATCTTCTACGATGTGGGTAAACCCGACAATCGGTTGCAGCCCAAACAGCCCTGCGGAGCCTTTGATGGTGTGAGCCGCTCGGAAGATGGCACCTATCAGTTCGCCATTATCTGGCTCACCTTCCAGTGAGAGTAGAGCGGACTCCATCTCTTCGAGTAGATCACGCGCCTCGGCAATATAGGTTTGTAAAGCCTGATCAAGATCGATACTCACAGTGACTCCTTGTCATGGTGGCTCAGGGCCGCTCGTCATGAGTGATGAGAGTTGGATCGCCAAAGAATCCGGATAATTGGCAAAGTTCCAGAAGTTCCAGCACGACGTTGCTATGCCAGACCAGCGAGAGGGGGTAACCCTGTTGCTGTGCACTTTTTTTGGCAGCGATCAGCAGTTGGAGTCCCGCACTATCTATCTCGGCAATATTTGCCAGATTGAGTTCCAGTTCCCGTCCTTGATAGAGCAAGGGGGTGAGTGCCTCTTTGATTTCGCCCACTGTGTATATGGTGAGCTCGTCAGGTAGAGTGACCACTGTCTTGTTATCCAGCATCTCGCTTTGCAATGACATATGAGCTCCGAGATCATGGCATGATCAGTTTGGATACCGCGGAGAGCATCTGTTCCGGCTGGAACGGTTTGACTACCCATGCTTTGGCGCCTGCAGCCTGGCCTTCCTGCTTTTTGCTATCCTGCGACTCAGTCGTCAGCATGATGACGGGAGTGAATTTGTAGCTGGCCAGCTTTTTCGCCTCTTTGACAAAGGTGATGCCATCCATGTTGGGCATGTTGACGTCGCTGATGATCAGGTTGATCTTCTTGCCGTCGAGTTTTTTGAGCGCGTCCTTGCCATCACAAGCCTCCATTACTTCATAACCGGCGCCTTTGAGCGTCATGCCTACAACTTGGCGAATGGTTGCCGAGTCATCCACGATCAGGATCGTTTTGCCCATATATCTCTCCTAGAAAAATGTGATGTCAGCGCTGCTTGTTTGCGCTTGGACTGTACGGGTAGTGCGACCATGGTGAATATTGCGTTGCTCATCGGTTGCGTATGAGAGTTCCATATCAGCCAACCACCGGTTGGCATCGATCTGGATGGGGCCCGATTGCTGGTTGTTTTGCTCCGATTGCAGGTGGTTCGAGAGGTTCTCCATATTTTTCCGGATATGGCTCAGGATCTGGCTAACCCTGTCCTGAAATTGCAGTGAGACAATAACGCTGGAGATCTCGCGATGGATTTCGGTGCTTTCGTTTTGCAGTAAAGACGCTGACTCAGCCAGACTGTCGGTGGCATGACGAAAGCGGCTCAGCACCTGCTCGATGGTTTGCTCGGAATTGAGGGCCGAAGCGTGATCCCGTGCCGCGGCATTTTCGGCAATCTGAAATGCACGGCTGATCCCTGTGTTGATGGTGTCGACTTTATCCGTCATTTTTTGGGCTGTTTCGCTGGAGAGGCGTGACAGGTTGCGCACTTCATCCGCTACTACGGCAAAACCACGTCCGGCTTCGCCAGCCCGTGCTGCTTCAATGGCTGCGTTGAGTGCCAGAAGGTTGGTCTGGGAGGCAATCTTGGCAACATCCATCGCCATGGCATTGAGTTCGATAGTGTAGGTTGTCAGGCTCTTTATCTCGGCCAGCATGGCATCCCGATTGGCTTGCGCCGAGTGCAAGATGACCACGACTTCATTGAGCTGTTGTTGGCTTTCGCTCAGAACTCCTGCCATGCCGCGAGAGTTGGCATCTCCCAGTTCCCCCGCAGCAAGATGAGAGGCATTGACGGCTTCTTCCAGCTTGGTGGCCAATCCGCTGAAGCGTTGAGTCAGATCGATCATTGCCTCCTCGGTCTGTTGGCGAGAGTTTTCAATCTGTTTTGACCAGATGGGGAGAACTTTTTCACACACCTGTTCGAGACCAGCAATGGAGTGGGCATGTACGCTGTTATCTATGGCCGCAGAATCAGCTGAGCGAGTTTGCTGGTGGTGCAACTGCTGATGGAAATGGCGAGATGTCCAGAGAGAGGCCCCGCAGGAGAAGAGCACGGTAACAAGCAGGTAAATGAGCGAAAGGCCGCCGGCAAGCTGTAACAGCAGGCAGCTCAGTACGCCAAGACCGATACCGCAGAACCAGCAAACCGGTTCCCAAAGCGGTGTGTTTACGCCACTTTTTGGTTGTGTCATTTGAAGTTTTATCCCAGTGCAAAATTTTTTTGGGTTCAAGAGCCGATGGTTTTAATGTGAGGGTCTCTTGAATCTCTTTCTTTATTTATAGTTGGCACAATAAGGGTAGCGTAAAAAAAATACTTGGCTGCAAATTGGTCTGTTATGGCAGGTAGCCAGAGGCGCTGTTAAGGGGACAAGAACAGGGGTAGGGTGAACTGGATAAAAAAAGAGCCTGCAGTTGCAGGCTCTTTTGCTGAAAGCGGTAGCTGTCAGGCTTCGTTGGCGTGGGCTTTCTGGCACCCTTCCACTGCATGGGCGATGAGCTCCAGTGCGCTCTTGTCGCATGGCGGCAGCTCCGCCTCGCACTTGTTGATAGGGGTGACGCGATCGCCCCACTTGATGATGGCGGCACCCCAGGTCAGGCCGGCACCGAAAGCGGCGGTCAGCAGATAGGAGTTTGGCTGGACACGGCCCTGCTCCAGCGCTTCGCACAGGGCTATGGGCACGGTGGCGGCCGAGGTGTTGCCGTAGTTTTCGATATTGACCATCACCTTCTCCATCGGCGCATTCATCCGCTTGGCGAGGGTTTCGATGATGCGGATATTGGCCTGATGGGGGACGATCAGGTCGATCTGCTCGGGGGTCACTCCCGCCTGAGACAAAACGGTAGCAGTCGCTTCGCCCATTCCGCGTACGGCACGCTTGAAGATCTCCTGACCTTCGAAGTTGAAGGTGAACAGACCGTCGATATCGGCAAAGCGCACCCGATCGGTGCCGAAGTTCGGCACATGCAGGATCTCCCGCGCTTCGCTGTCACAGCCCAGCTTGTTGGCAATCAAACCACACTCCTGCTCGCTTGCCTCGATCACCACGGCACCGGCACCGTCGCCAAACAGTACCGCGGTATCGCGACGGGCCCAGTCCAGCAGGTAGGTGAGGCGCTCGGCGCCGATCACCAGCACCTTCTTCATCATGCCGGTCTGTACCAGCGAGGTAGCGACCGAGAGGGAATATACGAAACCGGTGCAGGCGGCGTTGAGGTCGAACACGGCTGCGTTGACGGCACCCAGCTTCTTCTGCACCGCAGAGGCTGCGCTTGGCAGCAGGTTGTCCGGAGTGGCGGTAGCCAGGATGATGCCATCGAGGTCGCTCGCTTCGAGACCAGCACAGGCCAGCGCGCGACGGCCAGCCAGAGTCGCCAGGTCAGAGGTACTGACATGGGAGACCCGACGCTGCTTGATGCCGGTACGGGGATAGATCCACTCATCTGACGTATCCATGATGGTGCTGAGGTCGTCATTGGTCAGCACTGAGGGGGGCAGGCATTTGCCCCAGCCTGTGATATTGGCGTATTTCATCTTGTTACCGCTTCTCAAAGTGGAGCGCCCCGCGGGCGGAAAATCGTGCAATTATGCCGCACGAGACAACCACTGTCATCTTGTGGTCATGGTTATGTGCCGGGCAAGTGGCTGCGCCATCTAGCCGCAAAGGGTCGCAACGTGCTGAACATGGCAGGAAATTTTGCTTAAAACACGGGACTCGTCTGCCCTAAGATAGGCGTTTCGCCACCGATGAGGGTATCTCTTTGCTCAGAGCCAATCTCAACCTGCTGCCCACCCTCAAGGTGCTGCTGGAGACCCGCAATATCAGCCGCGCCGCCGAGCTGCTGCACCTAAGCCAGCCCTCCATCAGCAAGCAGCTTGCCCAGTTGCGCAGTGAGTTTGACGACGAGCTGCTGGTGCGGGAGGGGCAACGCTGGCTGCTGACGCCACGGGCCGAAGCGCTGGCAGCCCAGCTGGCGGATTCTCTCGGTGCGCTGGAGCGGCTCTATGAGGCGCCTGGGTTTGACCCGAGCCGCTGTGAGCGGGTATTTCGGCTCGCCTCTTCTGATTATGTTGCCCAGCATATCCTGCCCGATATCTGCGCCGCGCTCGCCAAAGAGGCGCCGTTGGCGGCGCTGGAGTACAGCCTGTGGGACAAACGTCAGCTGCCGCAACTGTGGCAGTCGGAGCTTGATCTGGTCTCCACCATCACCGAACAGGTGCCGGATCAGATCCGCGGTCTGCATCAGGGGGAAGATCGGTTGGCGGTGTTGATGGGACGTCATCACCCGCTGGCGGGCAAGGTGCTGAGTCTCGATGACTATCTCGCCTGGCCTCACCTGCAGGTGAGCGGGGGAGGCGACAAGGACAGTCCGGTGGAGCAGGTGTTGGCGCCGCAGGGACTGAGTCGGCGCTGGTTTGCCCGAGTCCCATTCTTCCAGGCCGCAGTGGAGGTGTTGTTGCGCACGGATTGTCTGATGACAACCCCGGCCCATATCGCCTGGCAGCTCTCCTGCAGCCATGAGCTCACCTTTGTCGATCTGCCATTTGCTACCCGCGACCAGCAGTATCATCTGCTGTGGCATCAGCGCCACCATCAGGATCCGGCCCACCGCTGGTTTCGCGAGCTGGCCTACCCATTCCTGCGGGATCACCTGCAACGTACCGTCGGCGAGAGTCGCAAGCTGCTCGGTCCCGGCGGTTAGCCGCAGTCAGTTGTGTGGTGCCATAGCCATTGGTTATGGAATCTATTCATAACTTTCACTACTGGCATAATGGCTCAGCCCGTACCCTGAATGCAGGGCATCATATCGAGCATATAAAGAGGAAAAGCATGGAACTGACGAGTTGGCTGGCACTGGCCGCAATCTGCGTGATGGGCGCCATCAGCCCGGGGCCGAGCCTGGCGCTGATCATCCGCAACACGGTGCAGGGCGGGCAGGGGCATGGCGTCGCCACCGCGCTTGGCCACGGCCTCGGGGTTGGTATCTATGCGCTGGTTACCGCGCTTGGCCTCTCCATCCTGATCACCCAGACCCCAATCCTGTTTGATCTGATCCGCTACGGCGGTGCTGCGTTTCTTGCCTGGCTTGGGGTGAAAGCTCTGCTGGCAAAACCAGCCAGTGGTGAAGCGAGTGAAGAGGCGCACCAGCTGCGTGGTAGGCAAGGGGCCTTTGAAGGTTTTATGGTGGCCTTCCTCAATCCCCAGCTGGCGGTCTTCTTCATCGCCCTGTTCAGCCAGTTTGTGCGGGCCGATACCGGCTGGAGCGAAGGGGGCATCATGATGCTCACCGCTGGCGGGATCGATGCCGTCTGGTACGTGCTGGTGGCGCTGGTGCTCTCTCGTGGGCCGGTGCTGGTGTGGCTTAAAGCCAAATCCTTTGTCATCGACAAGGTGAGCGGGCTGGTGCTGCTCGGGCTGGCACTTAAGGTGGTTATGTAATCCTGTATTTCGCAGATACCTTAAGCGGGATCAAGGCATGTGGGTGGTGAATGGGCTAGAGTAGCGCCCATTTGCTGTCCGCCCTGATCCCGAGACCATGCACCAGAACAAGCACCCGTTAAGCCACAACAACCGGTTGGAGCTGCTGGCTCCGGCCAAGAACCTCGCCTACGGCATCGAAGCCATCAACCATGGCGCCGATGCCGTCTACATGGGCGGCCCTGCCTTTGGCGCCCGCAGCGCGGCGGGCAACACCATTGAAGATATCGAAGCGCTGGCGCGCCACGCCCATCGCTTCGGAGCCCAGGTCTTTGTCGCCTTCAACACCCTGCTGCACGATCACGAGCTGGAACAGGCCCTGCGCCTGACCCACCAGATCTATGAAGCGGGTGCCGATGCGCTCATCGTGCAGGATATGGGACTGCTGGCGCTCGATCTGCCACCCATCGCCCTTCATGCCAGTACCCAGACCGACAACCGCACGCCGGAGAAGGTGAAGTTTCTGCAGGATGTGGGTTTCTCTCAGGTGGTGCTGGCGCGCGAACTGTCTCTTGCGCAGATCCGCGAGATCAGTGCGGCGACCAATGTGCAGCTGGAGTTTTTTATCCACGGCGCGCTCTGCGTTTCCTACAGCGGCCAGTGCAACATCAGCCATGCCCGTACCGGTCGCAGCGCCAACCGCGGTGAGTGTGCCCAGCTCTGCCGTCTGCCTTGCTCGCTGCAAAAGCCAGATGGCGAAGTGCTGGTGGCCGACAGCCACCTGTTGTCCCTCAAGGATATGGATCAGACCGACAACCTGGAGGCCTTGATCGAGGCGGGGATCCGCTCCTTCAAGATTGAAGGGCGTCTCAAGGGGCTCGACTACGTCAAAAACGTCACTGCCTGGTATCGGCAGAAGCTGGACGCCATTCTGGATAGTCGCTCCGATTTGGTGGCTGCCTCTGCTGGCCGTTGCAGCTACAGCTTCACGCCTGACCCCAAGAAGAGTTTCAACCGCGGCAGCACCGATTACTTCCTCCATGGTCGCCAGCAGGGGATCGACTCCACCAAGAGCCCAAAATATGTGGGTGAGCCGCTGGGGCGGGTCACCAAGGTGACCCGTGACGGTATCGAGATCGATGGCAAACAGGTCACTCTCAACAACGGCGACGGTCTGGGCTTCTTCAAGCCGAATAACGAGCTGGTGGGAATGCGCCTCAACAAGGTCGAAGGTAAGCAGTTACTCTTGTCAGAACGTATGCCGGGGTTGAAGGTGGGCACCGAAATCTACCGCAACCACGATCAGGCCTTCAGCAAGATGCTGGAGAAGGCGAGCGCGGATCGCCGTATCCGGGTCGATATGGTGCTGGCAGAGTGCGATGAGGGCGTGAGCCTCACGCTCACCGACGAGCAGGGCATCAGCGCCATGGTGACGCTGTCTTGCGATAAACAGCCTGCCGACAATCCGGAGCGGGCGCTGCAACAGGCGCGGGATCAACTTGGCAAGCTCGGCAATACCCTGTTTGTGGCGCGCAAGATTGAGTTGGGATTCACTCACCCGCTATTTATCGCCGCCTCACAGCTCAACGGCTTGCGCCGGGATGGCATCGCCGCGCTGGAGGCGGCGCGGGTGGCCAGCTACCAGCGTCCCGAGCGACGCATCGCCCTGCGGGATATCAACTATCCCCAGCACCGTCTCTCCTACCTTGGCAATGTGCTTAATAGCGCGGCTGAAAAGTTCTTCCATGAGCACGGGGTGGAGCGCATTGCTCCTGCCTATGAGGCGAACAAGGAGGAGCGGGAAGTGGTGCTGATGATCACCAAGCACTGCATCCGCTATAGCCAGAACCTCTGCCCGAACGAGGTGCCCGGTCTCAAGGCCGAGCCGCTGGAGCTCAAGATGGGTAAGGATACCTTCCGCCTGCGCTTTGACTGCAACCGCTGCGAAATGCATGTGATGGGCAGTTTGAAGAAGTAATTGCTGGAGCGCGGCTCTGTTAAATCAGAGTTGGTCGGGAAGAAATGAAAAAGCCCCGGAGCATGGCTCCGGGGCTTTTGTTTGGCAATTATGGTTGGAACTGTTCGGTCTCTTCCCGGCCCGGAATGGCGCCTTTGCACACCTATTCGCTGAATAAGATTAATTGGGTAACTACGTTGTCACCTATTTTGAGTAATACATTCATTCCCAATGCAATATCAAAATTTAATAAAGTTAGTATGTAGATATAAGGTTTGACTCCATCATTGGATTTTTAAGGGTTTATTTTTCAATCAGCCAGTGTGCTTACTCTGATATTCTTGTTTTGAGTCGGGCCTTTATTATTAAGGCGCTGTTGGTAAATTCATTCATAAAATAATATTATCACCGGTGTTTATACAATGGCTATTTTTGTCGGCACTATATTAAAAGTAATGCAATGGAAGTTGGTCGTAATCAAGTTTGACCGTTCGGACGGGAAAATAAACTCCATTTCAAGTGGTTATACATTCATGTCGAGGTAATGGTTTGATGTTGTATTGCTGCTGAAAAATGACCGTGGTGCTGCGAACATCATTAATTGGCATTGTTTTAAGTTCTGTCTCGTTGTCATGGCATATGAAAGGCAGATAGTGGTATGAGCCATTTATGCAATTTTGCTCACATGAATCTGTCTGGTTTGCAGGTAGAATGTGCGAGCTGGCACCAACGATAAACACAACATAAAGTGAGAAACAACTCATGACAATTCCAATGAAGACGACCCTCACGCTGAGCTCGGTAGCCGTATTGCTGTTGCTCTCCGGTTGCAATAGCGATAATGGAAAAGTCGCCCCCGGCGATGTCAATCTGCGTCTGATCGAGACCTCTGATATTCACTCCAATCTGCTTGGTTTTGACTACTACCAGAACAAGGTCGACCACTCTCTCGGGCTCTCCCGTACTGCGCTGTTGATCCATAAAGCCCGTGAGGAAAATGGCAACAACCTGCTGATCGATAATGGCGACCTGATCCAGGGCACGCCGTTGTCGGATTATGTGTTTGCGCAATACAGAGGCAATCCGGATTACCTGAAAAAGCTGGGGCATCCCGCCATCAATGCGCTCAACCAGTTGCAATATGACGTCGGCAACCTCGGTAACCACGAGTTCAACTATGGCCTCGACTATCTGGCCGATGCACTGTCGGGGGCCAATTATCCGGTCTTGAATGCCAACGTGTTCGATGCCCGCGATTTCAAACGCGATAGCAATGGCAAGATCGACTGGAGTGCCATGCCCAACCGCTTCAAGCCTTATGTGCTGCTCGACCGTCAGGTGAAGGACGTCAATGGCAACGTGCAGACGGTCAAGGTAGGGGTTCTGGGGGTGAATCCGCCCCAGATAATGCAGTGGGATCGCCGTAATCTGGAAGGCAAGGTCATAGTAGCCGATATGGTCGAGACGGCTGAGCACTACATCCCCGAGATGCGTGCCAAAGGGGCCGACCTGGTGGTTGTAGTGGCTCATACCGGTATCACGGGGACGCCGCAGGAGCCCTTTATGGAGAACGCCGCGCTTTATCTGGCGCAGGTGAAAGGGGTTGACGCTCTGTTGCTGGGCCATGCCCACAAGGCTTTCCCGGGCGAGTATCCGGATGTCGCTCAGGTCGATAATGCCCAGGGCCGGATTGCCGGCGTGCCTGCTGTAATGCCGGGGGTTGCGGGTAACCATCTTGGGGTTATCGACCTCAAACTGACTCAGAAGGATGGTCGCTGGCAGGTGGCTTCCAGCCACTCGGAAGTGCGGCTGGTCGACAAGAGCATGGATGTGCCGGGAGATAGTCAAATCGAGGCGCTGGTCGACAAAACTCATGATGCGACCAATCAGTGGCTGGCCGACCCCATCAGCGAAATCGCCAAGCCGATCTACAGCTTCTTCTCGGTGGTGCAGGACGATGCCTCCCTCCAGATCGTGAGCGATGCCCAGAAGTGGCATATTGATCAAGTTAAGGCGGATTGTCTGAGTCATAACGGCGTGAACTGTGCCCTCAACGAGGATCTGCCGGTTCTGTCGGCGGTGGCGCCATTCCGTGGTGGCCGCAACGGCCCGAACGATTTTACCTGGGTACCGGCAGGCAAGATCTCCCTGCGCAACGTGGCGGATCTTTATGTCTTCCCCAACACCCTGCAAGTGACCAAAGTTAACGGTGCAACGGTGAAAGAGTGGCTGGAGAAGAGCGTCAGCCAGTACAACCAGATCGTCCCCGATGCCAGCAAGGCGCAGTGGCTGGTGGTAGATGACTTCCGCCCCTATAACTTCGACATGATCAAAGGGGTGCAATACAAGATTGATATTACCCAGCCAGCCCGTTATGACCAAGATGGCAAGCAGATCAGCGATAAGCACAGGATCACCGAGCTCACCTATCAGGGCAAACCGATCGACCTGAAGCAGAACTTCTATGTGGTCACCAACAACTATCGCGGTAGCGGTGGCGGCAATTTCCCGGGCATCGACAGCAAAGCGGTAGTGCATGAAGATCCCATGGAGACCCGCGAAGTGCTCTCTGCTTACGTCAAGGAGATGGCGAAGCAGCATCCGGAAGGGTTTGAGCAGAAAGTGGATAACAACTGGAGTCTTGCTGCGTTGCCGGCCGGTGCCAAGGTGTACTTCTACTCCTCAACCAACCCGGAAACTGAAAAACTGGCGGGGAGCAAGCTGAAGCGAGTCGAAGGGGTCAAGCCGAATGATCCCAAGTTCGTCAACCACGCGATCTATCAGCTGGTTGAATAGGCTGCGAGCGGTGCATTGCCATGAGTGATGTATCGCTGTCATGGCAGAACCCTTATGCCCCCGCTTCGGGGGCATATTTTTCTCGACCCGACTGGGTGGAGGTGGTTGATATCCCTCTTCGGCCTGCGCACCGCTATTGCGCGGTGGCTAGCTCCCCCTCCTGCTTCTCCAGCGCCAGCAGCACCTTTTTAATCTCCAATCCCCCCGCATAGCCGGTCAGACTGCCGTTTTGGCCGATCACCCGATGGCAGGGGACGATGATCGAGAGCGGATTGCGGCCGTTCGCCGCGCCCACTGCCCGCACCGCATCGGGTTTGCCGATAGCACGGGCAATATCGCTATAGCTGCGGGTCTCACCATAGGGGATGTCGCACAGCGCTTGCCACACGGCTTGCTGAAAGGCGGTGCCACGGGCGGCAAGGGGCAGGGAGAAACGCTGCAAGCGACCAGCAAAATAGGCGTCAAACTCGGCGAGGAAGGGGGCCAGCGCTGCGGCGTCTTGCTGCCAGCCACTTATATCGGGTAGCGCCCGCAGGCCCGTGACAAAGTCCACGTGCACCAAGCCATGCTCGTTGATGGCAACCAGCAGATCGCCGCAGCGGGTCGGCAGGATATCGTAGCGGATCATGGGGTTATCTCCTGTTGTTGGGTATCTGGCTGTTGTACGTTGCCGGTGGCACGGAGCAGCAAATCGGGCGCTTCGCTCATGGCATGCCACAGCCAGCTTGCGGCATAGCTGCGCCACGGCTGCCACGTTGCACTTTGGGTTAACACCTCTTTCACCGGTAGTTTGGTGCCGCCTCCGAGTGCCTTTTGCAGCACCAGATCGGAAGCGGGGAAGGCATCGGTATCGAGCCCGCAGCGCAGCCGCCAGTAAGCGACCGTCCAGGGACCTATGCCCGGTAGCGCCAGCAACTGTTCATCACTGGCTGTAGTGAGGGTCAGCTCGCCGCTGGCCAGTGCCTTCGCCACGCCCCGCAGGGTGCGAATGCGGCTGCCGGGCATGCCGATGCCGTCGAGATCGAGTTCACACAGCTGGACGGGGGTCGGTAGTTGCGCCACCCCGAATTGGGCCTCGGTGCGTGCCACCAGTCGCCCGAGTATGGTGATGGCTCCCTTGACCGAGACCTGCTGGCCGACGATGGCGCGCAGCATCACCTCGTACTCGTCCCAGCCACCCGGCAGCCGAACGCCGGGCCAGCGCGCTTGCAAACGGGCCAGTAGCGGATCCCGACCGAGCAGATCGCCGATCCGCTGCATGTCGGCATCGAGATCCCACATCCGACGGACCCGATAGAGCAGATCCGGCAGCGCGGCGAGCGGCAGATCATGGACGGTGAGCTGCAGGCTGTGCCCCTTGCCCTGTGCGATGCGCACCAGTGCAACCTGATCGCCAACCAGATAGCGTCGCTCATACACTTCGCCATCCACCCGCTCCAGCCCGGGGATCGCCCGCAGCCGATAGAACGCCAGCATGGCCGCCACATCATACGGAGGGCGGTAGGGCAGTTGCAGCGTCAACGTTGCCCCACGCTGGCCTGAAGCACAGTGGTCGGCCATATCGTTGCAGCCTTCCTGTTGGCGTAGGGTACGCGGGGGTAGCCCGTAGGCGTTAAGCCAGGCATCGTTGAAGCGACGGATGCTGGCAAAACCGGCGGCAAACGCGATATCTGTGATGGGGATCCGGGTCTCGGTCAGCAGCCGTTTCGCCAGCAGCAGGCGGCGCGTCTGCTCCACCTGCTTTGGTGAGGCGCCAAGGTATGCCTCAAACTGGCGGCGTAGCGTGCGCTCACTGATACCGCACTCTGCCGCAAGTTCGGCGAGCGTGCAGTCTGCCAGCTCGCCGCGATCGATACGCGCCAGCAGCCGTGTCAGCTCAACCGGCAGATCGCCACGGGCAGCGGGGGCCAGCTCCGGGCGGCAGCGCAGGCAGGGGCGCAGGCCATACTGCTCGGCGGCAGCGGCGCTCGGGAAGTAACGCACATTGTGCTCGTGCGGCGGACGTGCCGGACAGACCGGTCGGCAGTAGATGCCGGTCGAGATGACGCCGGTAAAAAAGCGGCCATCGAAGCGAGCGTCGCGGGCGAGCCGTGCGGCGTGGCACTGCTCGCGACTGAGGGCGTTGATCTGGTGATCCTGTGGCTGGTCACGCTCGTGCTGCGGCGTCATGGTATGGCTCTCTTGCTGTTGAGTACCGGGGATTTGCTGATGCGGCACAAAAGGGATGAGTGAGAGACTAAGCAGGATCGCGAGGGATGACTAGCCAGAAACGGACAGAGATAGCAATTAAGTTTGCATGGAATGTGCGCTGAAACAGGTGAAGGTCATGCGCAACTGTGCGAAGGTGGATGAGCCTTTATCACCGAGGATTGCACTATGCCAGGTCCCGCCCGTGCCGGCGCCCTGATCTATGCCAGGGAACCGGGCTTGCTGAGCCACTTTTACCGAACCTTGCTGCAGATGGAGATCCGCAGTCAGAGCGAGCAGCTGATCGTGCTGGAGAACGGCGACATCCAGCTGCTTGTGCATGCCATCCCCGAGCCCTATATCGGACAGGTCGTTGTCACGACGCCACCGGCGCTGCGTGAGCAGGGGGCCATCAAGCTCTTCTTTACCGTGCCAAGCCTTGCGTGGGCGGAGGCGAAAGCGGCGGATCTTGGTGGCGGCCTGCTGCCGCAGCAGTGGTCCGGGCCCGGTTTCGTGGTGCGCAATGCGTTTGACCCGGAGGGCAATATCTTGCAACTGCGCGAGTTTTTGAACGCGCAGGATCCGCTCTGACACGGATCGTTTTCCAATAAAAAACGGGGCCTGTCATGGCCCCGTCATGTTTTACCCGTATTGCACGGATCACTTCAGATAGCGCAGTTCCAGATGCTGGCGCAGCCAGTGCGGGTTCAGCGCCTCGCCGGTAGCGCGGCTGATCAGCTCATCAGTGCTGTAGCGGCTGCCCTGCGACCAGATGTGGCGGCCGAGCCAGGCGAAGATCTCCGGCAGGCGGCCTGCCGCGATCACCTCACTCATGCTGCCGAGCTCTTGCTCCAGCGCAAAGCGCAGCTGAGCGGCATACATGGCGCCGAGCGTGTAGCTCGGGAAGTAGCCGAAGGAGCCGTCAGTCCAGTGAATATCCTGCATGCAACCATTGCGGTAGTTGCCCCTGGTGGAGAGTCCCAGCCACTGCTGCATCTTCGCATCCCACAGTTCGGGTATGTCTGCTACTTCGATCCGCCCTTCTATCAGGTCTCGCTCCAGTTCGTAGCGCAGGATGACGTGGGCAGGATAGGTCACCTCATCCGCATCGACCCGGATGAAACCGGGCTCGACCCGGCTGTAGAGTCTGGCGAGATTGGTCGGGCTCAGGGCCGGCTGATCGCCGAAATGGCCGCGAATATGGGGCGCCAGCAACGAGAGGAAGGCGGGATCGTGGCCGAGCTGCATCTCGCAAAACAGGCTCTGGCTCTCGTGAATCGCCATGGAGCGCGCCTCGGCAACCGGCTGCCCCGACAGCTGGCGTGGCAAGCCCTGCTCGTAACGGGCGTGGCCGGTTTCATGGACTATGCCCATCAGGCTGGAGATAAACTCCTGCTCGTTGTATCTGGTGGTGATGCGCACATCGGTCGGCACACCGCCGCAGAAGGGGTGACTGCTCACATCAAGCCGGCCATGGGCGAAGTCAAAACCGAGCAGCCCCATCACCTCCTGACCGAGCGCCTGCTGGGCGGCGATGGGGAAGGGGCCTTGCGGCAGCAGTACGGACTCTTCCTTCTGCCGCTCGCTGACCTGCTTTATAAGGGGCGGCAGCCAGCTGGCGAGATCGCCGAAGATCTGATCCAGCCGCTCGCTGGTCATGCCCGGCTCATAGAGCGCCAGCATGGCGTCGTAGGGGCGCACGCCAAGCTTGTCTGCCCGCAAACGTGCCACCTCGCGGGAGAGCTTCACCACCTCTTCGAGATTGGGGGCAAAACCGGCCCAGTCGTTGTTTTTGCGCTGGCTGCGCCAGGCGTGCTCGCACTTGCTGCCGGCAAGCGACAGCGCCTCGACCAGCTCGCCGGGCAGCAGGCTGGCATCCTGCCACTGGCGCTTGATTTCGCGCAGGTTGGCGCGCTGCACCTCATCCAGCTGCTCGCTCTCTGCCTTGGCAATCCAGTCGCCAAGTTCGGGGGCGGTGCGCTTGTGGTGGATGATGAGGCCGAGCTCGGCCAACGCTTCGGCACGCGCCTCATTGCCCCCTTCCGGCATCATGGCGGCGCGATCCCAGCCGCAGATGGCGGAGAGGTGGTTGAGGCGGTGCAGCTGTTGCTGGTGCTGTTCAAGTTTCTGGTATGACATGGTGTTGTCCTTGTGATCGTCCCTGACGGGCGCCCGGGATCAGCCGAGGCGCTTCTGGTGGCGTTCGCGGTTTTCCGCTTTCTTGCGCTCGCTCTTGCGCAGCAGCACATAGAGGGCGCCGCTGCCGCCGTGGCGGCGCTCGGCGCTGTGGATGGCCATCACCGCCGGCAACTGCGGCAGCCAGGCGCTGACATAGCTTTTCAGCAGGGCGCGCGGCGTGCTGCGCTCCCCCTTGCCGTGCAGGATCAGCAGACAGCGGATATCGCGCTGCTCGCAATCGGCGATGAACTGCACCAGCGTCTGACGCGCTTCATTGAGCGTTTTCTGGTGCAAGTCCAGGCTTGCCTGCAGCTCGTACTTGCCGAGCCGCAGCTTTTTGTAGACCCCTTCTTGTACGCCATCGCGCTTGAAGCCGGTGATATCGTGCGGGTCGAGCATCTCGATCGCCTCCATGGTGAGGTGATCGAGCGCCAGCTGCTCGGCTGTGGCGGCCTGACGGCGGGCCAGCTGGGCTTCTGTCGGGGTGGATTTCACCCCCTGGGGATGGAAATTGTCGCTGCGAATGGGCCTGACATCGGCCACTTCATTCAGAAAAAGCGAGAGTTCGTCGCTATGTGACACGGCAGGCTCCCCATATGAAACAAAGTGGGGGCCATTATAGCGGTGCCAGCCGATCCGCAAAACGATCGTCCGGTTCAATAGAGTGGGGAGGGATAAACCGGGGCGCCGGAGACGAAACAGGCGGCCAGTTGCTGCCGCCTGTGGGGGTTACTTCTCTGCTTTGGGTGGTTGCGAGTGCATCACCTTGTAGATGAAGTAGGCAGCGTAAGAGCTGATCAGGATGAAGGTGCCGATAATCACCATCATCGACATCAAGCCCACGCTGTTGCCAAACATCAGATCCAGCCAAAAGTCCATTTCATTGCTCCTGTCATCCGGTGGATGACAGGCATCATAAATACCCCTTTATCTTCAGGGAGATGATCCCGATCAACTCCCCACAAGATTGTTTTATGACCAGCCGCAAATTGTGATAAATCTCACTCGAATCCTTATTTGGTGCTTTGCAGCACGGTGGGCGTGGTCAGCAGAGTGACGCGCCACCCCTGTTGTTCCAGCAGCGCCAGCAGTCCCTGTTCGCCATAAAGATGCAGCGCGCCGACCACAATAAAGCTCTCGTTGGGCAGGGTCTGCCACTTGGTCAGCCAGTTGTGGTTGCGTTCGGCCAGCAGGGTCTGCTCCATCCAGCTCTGCAGAGCGGGCGGTGCCATCTCCTCCTTGAGCAGATTGATCAGGGTTGCCTCGTCCCCTTGCTGCCACGCCTTCATCACGGCGGCGAAGCCGGTGTCAAGCATCGGCAGCTCGTCGAGGGTGCTGGAGAGCATCAGGGTCTGGTTATCACCTACGCTGGCAAGATAGCCGAGCTGCTCCAGCAGGGTCTCGAAGCCCACCACGGGTTTGCCCTCTTTGGCGGCCAGTGCAGCAAAGTGTTGATCGATCCCGAGCTCGCTCTTGAAGTCGGAGCGGGCCATGGCGGCCTGAGTCAGGGTGATGGCAACAAACCAGGGGCGCAGCGGGGCGAGCGCAGCTTCATTGAGGCCAAGACGCGCGCCAGCCATCAGGGTGCGCTGGTAGAGCTCGGCAGGCAGATGCTCCTTGAGTGCCTTGCCATCTACCAGGCGGGTGAGAGAGCCCATCTCTTGCCACTGCGCCTGTGCGATGCTGTTCATGTCGACCTCCATCACCAGTGCGCGGCTCTGCAGCCAGGCCCGTTCGACCGGCTCCGGTAGCGGATAGAGGGAGGGCTTGCCCGCATGAATGGAGCCCAGCAGCCAGTGTTGCTGGTTGCCCTTGCTGATTTTGTAGAAGGCGGGATCGGCAAAGGCGCTGAGCGGCAGCAGCAGGCAGAGCAGAAAGGCAAACAGGGAGCGCTGGAATTTCATGGTGATCCTTATCCGGGCTGGTGACTTCTTTTCATCGCAGGAGACTCTATGATAAGTGCTCATTTCTGATAGCCAAGAGGTTTGCCATGCCCCATCTTCGTTTTCGCGCCGTTTCACTCGATACCCTCAAGGAGATCAGCGCGCCGCTGCTTGCGGATCTCTGTGCCCTGACCGGTGGCAAGCCGGAGTTTGTCACCATGGAGCGGGTCGAGAGCCACTGGGTTCGTGACGGTGAGCTGGAGTCCGGTTTTCCGTTTGTCGAGCTGCACTGGTTTGCTAGGCCGCAGGAGATTCAGGATGAGGCGGCAGACCTTATCACCCGCCATCTGAAGGCGGCGCTGGGGGAACAGACCTATGTGGTGGTGCAGGTTTTCCTCATCGATAAAAGCGCCTACTACAGCAATGGAGAGCACTATTGAGCGAGGCGACTCAGGTCGTCGCCAGCGCAAGGGCTCAGGCTGACTTTGCCAATAGCTTGTCGAGCCAGCGAGTGGGCAGGATCCGTCTTAGCAGTGCAAAAACTCTGGTCGGGGTGGTGACCGGATAGCGCGCCTTGGGGCGAGCGCTGCTCAGTGCATGGATTAGCGGCGGCAGACAGGCTTCGCTTGGCAGGGTAAAGCCACGGGCGCCGCCCTCTCGCTCCAGCCGGTTGAGGGTCTGTTGGTAGGCCGCCTGATGGCGGCTCTTGGTCGGGTCGATATGGCGCAGAAAGGCGGCGCGGGCGTTGGCACGAAAGCGGGTATCGATGGGACCGGGTTCAATGAGGCTGATATGGACGCCGCTGCCGGCCAGCTCGAGACGCAGGGTATCCGAATAACCTTCTAGCGCAAACTTGCTGGCGTTGTAGGCGCCGCGATACTTCATGGCGACCAGCCCCAGCACCGAGCTGTTCTGGACTATCCGCCCCTCTCTGGCCTCCAGCATGGCGGGCAGCACCTGACGAATGAGGTGATGCCAGCCAAACAGGTTGATGTTGAACTGCTCGCGCAGCGCCTCTGTTGGAAGATCTTCCAGCGCCCCCGGCTGGCCATAAGCGCCGTTGTTGAACAGGCCATAGAGGCGACCACCAGCAAGATGGAGTGCCGCACTGGCCCCCAGCTCGATGGAGGCGGGATCCGCCAGATCCAGCTGTACTGCCAGCAACCCCTGCTGCTGCAAGCGCTCCACATCCTCCGCCTTGCGCGCCGAAGCGATCACGGTAAAGCCGTGCTGACCCAGCGCCTGGGCGGCAGCCAGACCAATCCCGCTGGAACATCCGGTGACAAGAACAAATCGGGGCATAGGGAGATCCTTGTAAGAGGGGCGACGGATGGAAAGTGGGGGTCTGTCAGCATGTTAACCTGCTGATCAGAAAAAAGAAAACCGGGCCACTTGGCCCGGTTTGCTGACATCGTATTGCCTGATTACATGATGGTAAACGGCATGATGATGTGGAACTTGACGTCGTGTTCGGATTGGAACATGTTCGGATAGTACCAGTTACCTTTCTCATCCTGCATGTTGTTGTAATCGGTATAGTGCAGTTTGAACAGAGTGCCTTTCAGCTTGCCATCCTGCACGGTATACATGACGTCAAAGTTGGCGGCCCACTCTTTGCCATCCACACGGGTGCTATTGCCATTTTCGGCATCCCAGCCATAGGCACCGGATACGCCAACAGACCAGCCAGGGGCACCAACCAGATCGTCCAGAGAGCGAGTTACACCGGCAAACAGTGCTTTCTCGTTGTTTTCGTTCCAGTCAGAGCGGGAATCCCACCAAATTTCGTTGGCACCCTGGGAGTTGCCGTAGCCTTTGGTCAGACGGGGCAGGTAGTTCCCCATGTCACCTTCAGCTTTAGTCCACAAGCCTTCCAGGCGGAAACCATAAGGCCCCATGGCCCAAGCGGCAGTCAGAGCTTGCTGCCATGCAAGACCGTCATAGTCAGTGTTGTCAGTTTCGGAACCGTAGAACTGATAACTGGTGGTGAGGCCACCCAGCACGTCAAACTTGTGAGCCAGTTTGAAGTGGTAGCTGTCCATATAGCCTTCGGACTGACCGAAAGCACCGGTAATGGCAGTGCCATTCTCAAAGGTATAGCGAGCAGCCAGGGCGTGGATGTAGTCGATCTGGTTTTCATCAGAATACTGGGTAGCTGCACCGGCGTAGTTGCCTGCTTTGGAGAAGCCGTTGGTATCTTTGAACCAGGGGGCCTTGTACTCGTCAGCGATGGCATAGGTCAGGTAGAGGCCGCCGAAGTTGCCTTCAATCTGGCCACCACGATAGGTACCTGGCTGATATGACCAGTTAACACCCATTACGCCCGGAACATAGAGCTGGGTCAAACCACCCTTGGCAGTCAGAGCGCCATCCAGGAATTTCAGCTTCAGAGCCGCGTTGGAGAGGCTGGCTCCATTTTCGGAAAGACCATCCCCTTGCGACCAGCTGTTGCCCCAGAAGGAGAACTCGTTCTCTTCGTTGACACCGTTGCTTTCGTCAACGGCAAGGTTGGCAGCGGCGAAACCACCCACATCGACACCGATCATGTCCCATGCATAACCGGAGTTGAAGTTCAGAGCTACCTGCGCAGTAGAGTGGCTGAGGTTGCTATGGTACTTGCCATCTTGGGCAGGTACATATTTGCCATCGTCATCGTAGTGGGCTTCTTGGCCCTGTTTGCGGTCACGCTCACGCTGGAAGTAGAAAACACCACCTGTCAGCTTGGAATCATTGACGAAGGCTTCGTAGGATTTACCGTAGGTTGGGCTCATCATGTCCTGAGCTGCCAATGCCATACCGGGTGCTACCAGAGCGGCTACCACAGCGGCACTCAACGCGGCGCGCTTGAAGATCACTTTTTCCATTTTGTATTGCTCCTGATTTTATGGACTTAGCTTTTTTTGTTCCGGCAGTCGGCATCTGGCCCACCGCTCGGTATTGGCATTGCAATCAAAACCCCGCAGGGCAAAAAATCGTTCAGTTTGATCTCTGCAACCCCGATGTCTTGGCACATCTGTGGCAGTGCAGTTCTGTTCATCACTCTTTGTTTTTTATGTTCCGATTCTTGGCTATCGGACAATCACAAGAGTACGTTCGCGGTGCGAAATATCAATGAAAAGTTCCCGCCAAGTTTCAAAAGTATGACAGAGTGCAAATATTCATTGCGTGAAGGCGAAGGGCTCTCATTCCACGTCATGCGGCCATGAGAGCGTTTTCAATGGGTTGCAGAAGGAGGTGGGGGGCGAGCAGGACGACGGCCGGTCCGTGGTCAATATTAACCTGCAGGTAACAGATAATTTTGCGCAACAAAAAAACTCTCCCGCTGACAGGCGAGAGAGGGGGCGGGGCTGTTAGCGCGCAATATTCAATTTGGCTGGCCCAGGATCAGCGGGATTTGGCGGGCCTGATGGTGAATGTGGGAGGAGACCTGCACCGAGAGCTGGTTGACCTGACTGGCATGCTGATGAATGCGGGCGATCAGGTCGGCAAAGCTGGCCAGTTTGTGCTCCTGACTTTTGGCATTGTCGGCGCCCTGCAGGGCGATCACCGCGGTATTGCGCGCGATCTCCCGCACCGCCCGGGTTGTTTCCCGCAGTCGCTCGGCCTGCTCGCGCTGGCTGTTTGCCTCGCTGGTGATGCGGTCGAGCACGGTTCCAAGCTGGTCGCCTGACTGGGTCAGTCGCCCGAGGATCTCGGTGATCTGGTTGAGCGAGCGCTGGGTGTTGGCAGAGAGATGGCGCACCTCGTCTGCAACCACGGCAAAACCGCGCCCCTGCTCGCCGGCACGGGCGGCTTCGATGGCGGCATTGAGGGCCAGCAGGTTGGTCTGCTGGGCAATGTGGCCAATCACGTCGACGATGGCGGTCACGTCGCTGACCGAGCGTTTGAGTGCCTGCAGCGCTTCGCCGCTCTCGTCGATGGCAAGCCCGGTCTGGGTGGTCGCATGCAGCATGCTGCCAACCAGCCCTTCACTCTGGCTCATGGCCTGTTCGTTGTGGCTGGCATGGCGGGCTATCTCGGCAGCTACCTGATGCACCTCGCCAGCCAGCTGATTGAGTTCTCCCATCATCTGGCCGCTTTCATCGACGACCTGTTCGGTGGTGCGGGTGCTCTGGTGGATCTCCTCCACCTGGCTCACCATCCCCTGCAGGCTGGTGGAGACCGCCGAGAGTTGCCCCGTTTTCTGCTGCTGATCCTGTTGCAGGCGGCCAATCAGACGGTTGTAGCTGGTAACTATGTCCCCCAGCTCGTTGCGCTCGCGAGCAGCAGGCAAGGGCTCCGCCTGTCCGGTGTTATCCAGCTGCAAAAAGGCGTGACGCAAGCGCAACAAGGGGACAAGCAGCCAGCGGCGCTGCACCAGCGCAAAAAGGAGGGCTACCGCCACCAGGATCAGCGCCAGCGTGCCGAGTATGGTGGCCAGTCTCTGGTTGACGGCCTGCCGTTCGCTGGCAATCGTGTCGCCCATCTCGCGGGTGAGCTGCACCATCCGGGTAATATCCTGCTGTACGGCATGGCGGGCAGTCTGCTGTTGTTGCAGCGCCATGCGGCTGTTAGCGAGCTCCTGTGGATAGCGCTTGATGAGTGATTGCACCTCGCTGCGCGGCTGATCACCTATCTCCTTGCGCTCAGGCTCTCCCAGAGTGAATTCGTCCGCCGCTGGCTGTTCATAGATGCCGAGCAGTGGCAGCGCTTGCAGCTGGTTCGCCAGCTTCGCCATCCCTTCCAGCTCGAGAGTGAGCCCTTCCAGCAGTTTGCTGCTTCCCTGCTCCATGTAGCTTTGACGCTGGTGGCCGAGCTGCGACAGGCTGGCGAGAATCTCCGAGGCTGCCAAGCGGTATTGCCGGGCAGCATTGGCCTGCTCACCGCCTTCCCCCTGTTCTCCGTAGCGCAGCAGAGCCAGCGCCTGACTGGCGATCTCGTTCTCTGCATTTTGCAACAGCAACTGGCTGTTGCCGGAGAGCTTGCCCGCCGCCTGATAGTCGTGCTCGATGCGCTTGCCCATCTCCTCCAGCTGATGCTGCAGAGGGGCGGCTATCTCTTGTGGCTGATTTTCCAGCGCAACCAGAACCCGTGTGCGGATCTTCTCTGCGGCGGCCAGTTGTTGGGGATCACCTGCGGCGAGGTAGTCACGCAAGCTGTTTTGCAACGCGACCGTGACCTGTTGCTGCAACGCCTCATGCTGTCGCTGAGTCTGCTCGGTTTGCGCCAGCTGTTGCCACCCCCGGTAGAGCGCCAGCGCCTCGCCTCCCGCGACCAGCAGTAGAACGAGGGAGGAGAGGGTGACGTAGTGGGCAATTTTCACGATGTGGTTCCTGTCAGCGGTAGGCCATCCATGGGGCATGGCCTGAGCCTAACGGGGAGAGATGGCGTTTTTATGACACCATCTTTAACGCATCGATTTTTGCCAGTGCAGCAGGGGTTAGCTTGCGGCGGCGATGGCTGGAGGGGCTTTTTTGCTCCGCATGCCAAGCAGGGCGCCGCCCATGATCAGGGCACCGGCCAGCAGATGGCGAGAGGTCAGCTCCTCTCCGTTCAATGTCACCAGCAGCAAGGTACTCAGCAGTGGGGTCAGGTAGGCAAGGGCACCGATCCGGCGTGGATCGCCGTCTCGCAGCGCCAGATACCAGGTAACAAAGGCGGCCCCCATGGGGCCAAGAGCCAGCCCGATGATGAGGCTCCAGTCGCTGGCCGGGATCTGTGTCAGTGGCAGAGGCCCCTCCAGCAGACGGGCGAGCAGCAGCGCCAGCACGCCGGCGGGCAGACAGGCTGCTGCAGTGACCACGGCAGGCGCCGGTGGCAGACGGCGCGACAGTACCGAGTAGGCGCCCCAGATGATGGCGGCACCCAGCGCCAGCATATAGCCGGGCAAATATGCTTGCTGCAGTTGCAGCTCGCCATCGACCATCACCAGCATGGAGCCAGCCAGCCCGCAGATCCCCGCCAGAATGTGGCGAAGGTGGAGGGGATGATTTGGCAGCAACAGCGGAGTGAAGAGGATGATGCAGAGCGGCCAGAGGTAGTTGATGAGGTTGGCTTCAAGCACCGGGGCGTGGCGAAAGCTCATAAAAAGCAGCAGATGATAAAAGAGCAGGGCTGTGATGGTAATCAGCCAGGTGAGCGGGCTGGCTCGCCACTGGCGCCAGAACGGTAATGCCCCGGCCCCGCAGAAAAACAGCACCAGTCCCACCAGAACGAGTGGTGAAACACTGGTAATGCGCGAAGTCAGTGCGGCCAGCGAGGCCCACAGCACAATGGTCAGCAAGGCAAAACCGGTGGATCTATCCCACCAGGAACAACCGGACATCCAACACTCCTTTGCAAGATGAAGCTGCTGGCTTGGGCGCTGGGCCCAGCCAAAGAGAGTCAGTCTATCAGAGAGAGTGCAAGCCAAGAATGCAGAGGGTGTCACAGATGAGAGGAGACGGGATTGACCACCGTCAAAAACGACCAAGGGGTTAGCACCATGAAGATGCTAACCCCTTGTTTTATATGGCGCTCCCGACTGGAGTCGAACCAGTGGCCTGTCCCTTAGGAGGGGACCGCTCTATCCTACTGAGCTACGGGAGCCTTGTGGCGGGCATTATACAAGAAGCAACTCCCTTTTAAACCCTTGATTCCTATTCCAATACTGCCAAATCCCCGTTCTGGATGTTGAATGGTGAATATTTGTTCTGGCTGCGAATGATGGCGCCGTCGTCGAACACCTGCACCACTTCGAACAGACCGTCGGCTGGGTTGCGCATCATGCGGGACTTGCCGTAGGGGTCGATGAAGTCGGCGTTGTGCTGTATGCGGAACTGGTCGCCGAGCTTGACGCCGTTGCGTCGGCCGAGATTGATGTAGGGACCGCGTTCGTTCTGGCCGACCACCCGTGCGGTGACCGGGGCACAGGTGAGTTGGGCCACCAGATCCTGAGCGGCCTGCTGCAGCTGGTAGTTGACCTCCTGGCCGTAGCTCGACTGCCAGAACTGGCCGCTGTTGCTGCCCACCTGATCCCGTTTGCCGAATGTCCAGGTGGCGCGCCCTTCATAGACCTTGCGGTTGATCAGGCTGCCGTTGATGCCGTCGAACAGGTAGAGCTGCATGCGAAAGTTGCGCACGGGATCCTGATACCAGCTGGTCAGCTGGTTGCCCTGCGGTTCGATGGAGAGATCGTCGATGCTGCCGAGTACCAGATACTGGCTGTCGGTGCGCAGGCTGAGCGCTTTGATCTCCTCGAGGGCGCTGCGATCCCCCTGTTGCAGGTGAAGCGGGTCGATGCGCAGGTTTTCATCCAGCCACTGACGCACCGCGACCCCTTGCTGGGCGTTGGCGAGGGTTTCGAACAGCCGTCGCGAGAGGTTTTCCGGCATGTCGTCCATGGCGCCGTAGCTAGCCTGATCGGGGTAGCGCAGGCGCAGCCTGACCAGTGTCAAATCCTTGGCGAAGTGCTGGGTCTGGCAGATCTGGCGTTCGGCCTGAATGTCGGCCACCAGGGTGATGTACATGCGGCCGTTGCGCACCTCTTCCCGTTTGAGGCGGTATTGGCGAATGTCGCCGCCGGAGCGGATCTGGATCTGCTCGGATCGCAGGCTGCCATTTTCCAGACGCTGCACGCTGGAGACGGCGGCGCCGCTGGCCAGCAGCGCCTGACGCAGGGCATCGCGAGTCGCCTGTTCACGGGCGTAGACTTCATCCCCCCCCAGAATGGCAGCACTGCCCTGTGCTTCGATAAGCTCGGCGCGGGCGCTCAGGCTGGCCAGCAGCAGGGTCAACAGCAGCGGTAATTTCATAGCAGATACCTTGATTAGGCGACTCGCAGCCTCTTCTCTTGAAGAGGGCATGGCAGGCCGACATGGATCACAACAGTTGTTCGATGGCGTTTTTCTGACCATCCGCCAGAGATTGGCTTAACAGCGAGTGTTTCAGCAAGAATCATGCCTCATTCCCGGCTCAAGGTTTGGCCGACGCGTCCGATAACAAATCAGGTGCAGATACAGGAAAGGTATCCATGAACAAATTCATCACGGCGTTGGCGCTCGCTTTGGCATTGGCCGGCTGCGGCTCCGACCCTATCAATCGGGATCAGGGTGATCCGCGTCAGGCGGCGCAGGGGATGGAGCTCAACTGGCTGGTGGCACGCATGACCGATCAGCTGATGGAGCGCAAATCGCTCTCCACCCTGACCGATCCCATTGCGGTAGCTTCTTTTGTCGATCTCGATACCCTGCAGGATACCAACTGGATGGGGCAGCAGATTGAGGAGAGCTTTATCTACGAGCTCAACCGCCGCGGCGAGGTGGTGGTGGACTTCAAGCTGACCGGCAGCATCAAGGTAACGCCGCAAGGGGATTTTGTGCTGAGCCGCAACTACAAGGAGCTCTCTCCCCGTCTGCCCATCTCGCGTATTCTGGTCGGCACCTTCAGTCGCAACAGCAAGGGGGTTCTGGTCAACGCCCGCATCATCGACATGCGTACCAAGATGGTCGAGACCACGGCCCAGAGCCTGATCCCGCAGAAATATCTGTTCGGTGCCAACAACTCGTTTGGTCGGGCATCGATTAACCGCGGTTATCTGATGCGTGACAGTCAGGCCCGACCGGGTGGTCATCTGGTCAACCTGACCCCATAAGGAGCGAGTCATGAAGATGTTGTTTGGTTGCCTGCTGGCTCTCTTGCTCACCGGTTGCAGCTACAACCGGGTGACGGATTACACCCAGGGTGGCAAGCCCGATGATTTTCCGGTGCTCAAGGCGGTGGGCTATGCGGTGATCGACATCCAGCCCGGCCCCTCCCAGTCGGAGAAGATGCTGCAGGCGATCCGGGCTTCCAAAATGGATGCCTACCGCGAGCTGGCCGAGCAGCTCAATGGCCAGCAGGTGCGCGGCCAGAGCAGTTATCGTGACCTGACCCAGACCTCCAACTCGCTCGATGTTTCGGTCGCCGGTGTGGTGCGTGGTGCCCGTGTCGTAGCCTCCTATCCCCGCGGCAACACCTATGCCACCGAGATGGAGCTCGATACCCGCGCCCTCTACAACATCAACCAGCTGATGGCCGGTCAGTTCTGATGTGAACCGGTCGAAAGTTGTGTGTTCAAGGCGAGCCAGCGGCTCGCCTTTTTGTTATCGGGAAGAGTCAGGAGCCGGGGTCCGGCAGGGAAAAAATGGCTCTGGACAGGCAATTTAGCTGCGGCAATGGCCTTTTTAGCGGGCTTTATCGTCAATTTTTGCTTGATGCTGGTGAGCAGTTATTTAGCTTTTCTGAACAATAAATGGCCCGTGATGGCGAGTTTTGGCACCTGGCTACAGCCTGTTTAGCGCTTCAGGTGGGCAGGTGGCAGAAAAAACAGAGGCGGGCATGATGCCCGCCTCTTGCCGATTGGCTCGATTATTTGCCCATCAGTACCGGCGGCACTGCGGTCGGTTTGACATCCTCGCTCGGATAGCAGCCCAGCACCTTGATGTAGCGGGTGATCTTGGTCAGCTCCACCAGTGCGGCCTGCATCGCCGGGGTGTTGAGGTTGGCGGAGACGTCGAGGTAGAACATCTCTTCCCACGGGTTGCCCTGCACCGGACGGGATTCGAGTTTGGTCATGTTGATCTCGTGGTTGCGCAGCACCAGCAGCGCTTCCACCAGCGAGCCCGGCTTCTGGGAGGTGGACATGATGAGGGTGGTCTTGGCCGGGATCTGCGGCGCCACGTCGATGGGCTTGCGCGCCACCACGATAAAGCGGCTGTAGTTCTCTTTCTGGTTGGCGAGCTGCTCGGCCAGTACGTCCAGACCATAGAGTTCGCCACCGGCGGCGCTGCCGATGGCGGCGGCCTCCGGGCTCGCCAGCTCTTTCACCTTCATCATGGCGCTGGAGGAGGAGTCGCAGATCTCGTGACGCGCCCCTTCCAGCTTGCTCAGATAGTGGGAGCACTGCTGGAACACCTGCGGGTGGGCATAGAAGGTTTTGATGCGACTCAGCTCGGTCGGCACGGCGGTGAGGATGCAGTGCTCGATGGGGTAGGTGAGCTCGCCAACGATGGAGAGGCTGGTATGCTGCATCACGTCATAGACTTCGTTGATGGAGCCCGAGCTGGTGTTCTCGATGGGCAGCACGCCGAAGGCGGCGCGACCCGACTCCACCGCATCCAGCACTTCGCGGAAGTTCTGGCAGTTCACCTCGATCACCTGATCCTTGTAGCGCGCCAGATATTTGCGGGCGGCCAGGCTGGAGTAAGAACCGCGTGGTCCCAGATAGGCGACGCTGGTCATCGGCTCCTGCTGCTCCGGGTTGAGCAGGCTCTGCAGATAGGCCTGCTGGGAGAGCACCGAGTCCTCGATGATGGTGTGGTAGATGCGGGTGATGTACTGGGCGTCCAGCCCCAGCACGCGCCCTTGCTGGATCAGGGCGACCAGCAGCTCCTGCTCGCGCTGGTGGTCACGGATAGGGCGCGGGTTGGCTTGCTTGGCTCGGGCTACCTCGATGCTGAGGGTCTTGCGTTTTGCCAGCAGGGCAAGCAGCTCCTGATCCAACCGGGTGATGTCTTGTCTGATCTTGTCGAGCGTTGCCATGATGGTTCCCTATCCAATTAATCGATTGATATTGATGCAAAAAAAAGCCTCCGCGAGGGGAGGCTTGATTCGTCTTTGCTTTCTGTTCACACGACGACAGGCCTTCCCTCAAGCGGGCCGGATAAACGAGAAAGCAAAGAAGAACGGTGCGTGCATAGGTGTGTCCTTGAAGTAACGTCATAACCATTAAGGGATTTGCCGCTGCGATGCAAGTAAAACTTGCCCGCACCGCGAGATGGGGGCAGGGTATCCGGTCAAGTGGCAAGCGTATAAACGGCTTTATATGAAGCTGAGTGTTTGCCCGCGATTCAGAGCTGCAGGAGGTTGCGATGGCGATTATTTTCGATTTGGGACGGGTGGTGGTGAGCTGGGATCCGGTAGGCATAGTGAGCTCGGTGCGTGGCCCGGAAGGGGCCGAGCAGCTGGCGGAGCGGCTGTTTAATCATCAGGACTGGCTGGAGGTGGACAGAGGCACTATGTCACTGCACACCATGGCTCGTCAGGCAGAGCGCAGAACCGGCCTGAGCGCCGCAGAAAACCTGGCGATTTTGCAGGCGGTGCCTCCGTCGCTGCAGCCAGATCCCGCTATGCTAACCTTGATGGCCGAGCTGCACGGAGCAGGCCATTCGCTCTATGCCCTCTCCAATATGGGGCACGCCAGCATCGACTGGCTGGAGCAGCATCAGGATTTCTGGCGCTTTTTCAGCGGCAAGGTGGTCTCGGCGCGGGTGCGGATGATGAAGCCGGAGCCGGATATCTATCGCTACCTGCAGGTGTCGTTCGATCTCAAACCGGCAGAGTGCATCTTCATCGATGACAGTCCCGCCAACGTAGCGGCGGCAGAGGCCCTTGGCATCAGGGGCATGGTATTCACCGACGCGGCGAGTTGCCGCCAGCAGCTGGTTGAGCTGGGCTGTTTGCCCGCCACCGGCAAGGGGTAATGCCCCTTTGGGAGCGTTATGGAGCATGGCCGGTTTCGCAATTGGCTCAGTCACTATCCTGAGTCGAGCCTGCTGATCGCCTGCAAGGATGGCAGCGGTTATCAACTATGTATCGAAGCGGAAGGGGAGTGCCTCTGCCTGACCGACAGCGAGGGAGGGCGGCTTACCTTCACCTCGCTGGCGCAAGCGGAAGGTTTCCTTCGTGCGCACCAGATCCATCAGGCACGGCTGCGGGTTTATGATGCCCAGAACGAGGATGTCGGGGCCGAATCGCAAGAGATCATTATCAAGTTTTAACCACAAATCCTGACCTTTTTAAGGGTCTATTCAGCTTGCCCGTTGCACAATACCGGAACCTGTTGTTGATCCGCCGGAGCTGTTGTCATGGGTGCCAATGTCGTTCTATTGAATCAGGGATATGATCATGCGTTCCTGGCCCGCGAGCAGCAGATGCTTGAGCGGTTGGCCGGGTTTGAGGAGGTCGTGGTCTCTTTTTCCGGGCGACTGGAGTCCTGTTACAGCATCGACATGTGCCGTGCCAGCGGCGTGAAGATCCATGCCATCACCTTTGATAATCCCACCCGCAGCCGTAGCGAAGTGGCGCGAGCCCGCCGTTACTGCCAGCGCTACGGTATCGATCACTGGATTATCAAGACCGACGAAATGATCTTCTGTGATCGCCTGCCCCACATGGAGGGGCTGATCGATCCGGTGCGCCGCTTGCGTGAACATGTGGGGGCACATCCAAAGTGGAACCATCTCCCGCTGCTGGTGCCGGCGGCGCTGGAAGAGCGGGATGAGTATCTGGCTGAATTCGGTTCTCTGCCTGACCACACTATCTGGTTCTTTGCCGACAACCAGATGACCCGGCGGGATTTTCGCTATGGCTTCAACAAGCGCCAGCTTGGTCGCTGGGGCAAGGGGGGCAATGGCTGCCTGAGCCATCGCTTCACCAATCCACGGCTGCTTGAGCAGCGTTACCTGCGGATGGTGGATCAAGCCGAGCAGATGCTGGCCGACATGGGGCTGGACGAGGCGCAGGTGTTTTTTCACACCCTCTCCGATTGCGGCATGACCCTGGCCCGGGTGCGTCTGCCTGAACACCAGCGGGCGCAGGCCTTTGATCTCCAGCCGGATATCCTGATGGCGCTCAAAGGAACCGAGTTCGATCTGGTGACCCTCGACATGGTGCAGGAAGAGCGCCACGACCTGGCTATCTAGGCTCCTGCGACAGCGGGAACGTGAGTCCCGTCATAGGCAAGGAGGGGGGCGACTGTTTATACTGTCGCCCTTTCACCCGTTACCGAGTGTTCATGCCATGAAATCTTTCTCCCGTCTGCTGGTTGCTCTCTGTCTCTCGCCTGTGTTGGCGCAGGCTGCTCCTGTTACCCAGGTGACCTTGCCTGATGGTCGTCAGGTGCAACTGAACGATGACTTCACCTGGGAATATCTGGTGGTCAAGCCGGCCGAGCCCGTCAAGGCGCTGGCCGAAGGGGCGAAAGCGAGTGCTGTGGTTGCGGTAGCGGCACCCGTGCTGACCGATCAGGCCAAGGCACACCCCGAATTGCTGTCACAGGCTGCGCGCGACGGGATCGTGGTCAAGCTCGACAAGGTTGAGGGAACTGATCCCCTGATGCTTACCTTTATGGTGGGCAATACCGGTACCCGCAATGTGGTCGGTGTCCGTGGCTGGGTCACGCTCTTCAGTCAGGAGGGGGTACAGCTCTCCCGTCAGGAGGCCCGTTTCTGGGTCGCCGAGAACCGTCTGCCGGAGACCTATCTGCGCAAGGGGCAGGAGCGTCCATCACTGGCCCTCGAGGTTGCCCGTCCGGCCGGATTGACCGGTCAGCCGCTGGTGCGAGTCGAGATCGACGAGGTGGTCTTCCGCTGATGTTTACCGGCTGGCGTGAGCCTCACGCCAGCCATTTGTAACTCCTGTCATCATCCGCAATATCTGCTTACATCTGACATGATTTGGCAACAGCTTGCCGCTCGGCAAGCAGGGAACCTCGCCGCACAATGACTCCATACCAGCTCGACGAGCTTATCAATGGAGTTAATGAGATGAAAAAGAGCGCTGTTTCCCTTCTGGTTCTGGCCGGTTTTGCTTCCACCTCTGCACTGGCACAGGATGCTTTCAGCTACGCCAAGGGCGCGGCTACCTGGGCCCACACCAAGTCCGATTTTCTCAAGTCCGATCAATTCGGCGGGGACTTCTCGCGGGATAATGGCGGCTCACGTGATTTTGGCGGTTTGACTCTGGACTTGTCCAAATCCTTTGCCGATCACTTCTACGGCCGTTTGCTTTCCGAGGGTACCTCTGCTCAGAGCGGCAATGACAGCATGGCTATCGGTAGTCTGGGTGTTGGTGTCTTTACCCCGCTCAGCACTGGCCTGAACCTCTACGGTGAAACCGGTGTGATGGGTTATACCCTGGAGCGAGAGGTGATGAGCAACGTTGACAACAAGGGTTGGGATGCAATCGTGCGCAAAAACAGCGGCAGCATGTACGGTGAAGTGGGCCTGCGCTACGACATCGGCAATGTCGAGCTCTCCACAGCCTACCGCTACGCCAACATGACCGGCGATATGCACGACTTCAAAGTGGGCGGCGCCTACAAGCTCAACCAGAACTGGGCACTGACTGCCGACTACACCTACCGCAAGTGGGATGTGCAACAGGGTTCCATCTCCAGCCTGGGTGTGAAGTACAGCTTCTAATCCCCCTTCCCGTAGTCCGTAGTGTCTTGATTTTTACCCATGGCGTTTGCCATGGGTTTTTTCTTTTTCCGGTGATCCTCTTTTTCTCCTTGTGTCGTATCAGTTGGCAATAGTTATACAACTTCCATTTCTTTGTATAACTGCTATAACTGAATCAATGCTTATACAAGGAGCGTCATCATGTACAAGATTAAAGTCGGTATCAGTGCCTGCCTGTTGGGACAAGAGGTGCGTTTCGACGGGGGCCACAAGCGCTCCAGCTTCTGCGAACGGGATCTTGGCGCTCACTTTGACTATCACCCCGTCTGTCCCGAGATGGCTATCGGTCTCGGGGCGCCCCGCGCCGCCATCCGGCTGGTCAAGCGCCACGGCGAGATCCGCGCCGAGGCGAGCAACGGCAGCTTCGATGTCACCGAAAAGCTGATTGCCTTCAGCGAGCAGAAAGCGCGCCAGCTCGACTTTATCTCCGGCTACATCCTCTGTGCCAAATCCCCCAGCTGCGGCATGGAGCGGGTGAGAATTTATGGTGCCAACAACGAGGGGAGCGCCAAGGAGGGGATAGGCCTCTTTGCCAGGGCGTTGATGGAGGCCAACCCCCTGTTGCCGGTCGAAGAGGATGGCCGCCTGTGCGACCCCATCCTGCGCGAGAACTTCGTGCTGCGGGTCTTTGCCTACCACGACTGGCAGCAGCTCTGCGCCCGCGGCATCACCGCCTCTGCGCTGATCCGCTTCCACTCCCGCTACAAGTATCTGGTGCTCTCCCACGCCACCACCCACTACCGGGCGCTTGGCAAGCTGCTCGGCAATCTGGGCAAGTCCGCCAACCTGCAGGAGGTAGCCGACAACTACATCAAGGGGTTGATGGCTGCGCTGACCCTGCGGGCCAACCGCCGCAGCCATACCAATGTGCTGATGCACCTGCAGGGCTATTTCAAGCGGGTGCTGACCCCGGCCCAGAAGCAGGAGCTGGCCGATACCATCGACAAGTACCGCACCGGCATATTCCCCTTGCTGGTACCGCTCACCCTGATCCGCCACTACCTGCGCGAGTACCCCAATCCCTATCTCGCCGAGCAGGTTTATCTCAATCCCCACCCCGATACTCTCAAATTGCGTTACGGGCTCTGAATCCGTTCTGTTGCCCCGGCGCATGGCTTGCGCCGGAGCGCTTCACCCCTCTGTTTGATGGACGTTGTCATGTCTGATTTACCGCAAGAAGTTGCTCCTCTGGCTGATGAGGGGATCTACCCCATTCGCGAGGTCTCCCGCCTCACCGGCGTCAACGCCGTGACCCTGCGCGCCTGGCAACGTCGCTACGGTCTGGTGCAGCCGGCCCGTACCGAAAAGGGCCACCGCCTCTACAGCGAGCAGGATATTCGCCAGATCGGCGAGATCCTGAGCTGGCTGGAGCGGGGGGTGAGTATCGGGCAGGTGAAGGGGCTCTTGAGTGAACCCCATTCCGAGCCGGTGAGCGATCACTGGCAGCAGACCCTGGAGCAGTTCAGTCAGGCGCTGCTCGCCTTCAACCAGCGCAAGGCGGAGGCCGAGCTCAACGATCTGCTGGCGAGCTACCCGTTCGAGCTGGTGCGCAGCCGGGTACTGCAACCGCTGGTGGAGCGACTGCTGGGGCTGTGGCGCGAGCGGCCCGATGGCGAGCTGCTGCAACAGGTGTGGCTGGGTTGGCTCCATACCCGCTTCGCCCGCCACCTGATCGAGCAGGAGAAGGGCGTGCCGATCACCTTGGCGAGCTGGGGACAGGTCGGCCCCCTCGATCTGGTCTGGGCCGCCTACGAGCTGATCGGTCAGGGCTATGAGGTGCAACTGCTGGGAGCGGTGGAGCCTCGCCATGTCAGCCTGTTGGAAGGACGTGCCGTTACCCCCTGGCTGGTATTGCTGGGAGCCGGTCTTGGCAAACAGGAGCTGGCCGCCGGGTGGCCCGCCGGTACGCGCCTGTTTGGCGAGTTGGGGCGCCTCTACGATGATGAGTGGCTTAAAGCCCACGGCTGGCAGGCGAGCCTTGCCGAGCTGATGGTGGACGTACCTGCTGCGGCTGGCGCCAGTGGACGCGGGAGGAAAAAATCATGAAGCTGGTCTGGTTGCGCAATGATCTGCGCCTTGCCGACAACCCCGCGCTACGGCATGCCTGCGCCGGTGATGAGCCAGTGGCCGCGCTCTTTATCATCTCCCCCACCCAGTGGCAGCAGCACAAAATGGCCCCCATCCGTCAGCGCTTTATGTTGGCGCAGGTCGATGTGCTGGGCCGCGAGCTGGCGGCGCTCGGTATCCCGCTCCATCTGCTGCGAGTGGAGACTTTTGCCGAGGCGCCCGCCGCGTTGGCAGACCTCTGCCGCGAGCAGGGGGTGACCCAGCTCTACGCCAATCAGGCTATCGAGATCGACGAGCAGCGTCGCGATCATGCCGTCAGCGCGGCGCTGGCAGAGCAGGGGGTGAGTTGTCACTGGCTCAACGGTTGTTGCGTATTGCCGCCGGGGCGGGTGCTGACCGGCTCGGGTGAGATGTTCAAGGTCTTCACCCCTTTCAGCCGCGCCTGGCTCAAGGCACTCGATGAGGAGGGGTTTGTCATTCATCGGGCGCCGACACCTCGTGGTGAGCCTTTGCCGTGGCAGCCGCTGGCTGAGCGGGAGTGGGTTGATGAAGCACTCGGCGAGCTGACGACTGATCCACGCTGGCCGGTGGGGGAGGCGGAAGCCCGGCGTCGTTTGAACGATTTTCTGGAGCAGGCGGTGCTCGACTATGGGGAGACCCGGGATTTTCCTGCCATCGCGGGCACGTCCGTGCTCTCCCCCTATCTGGCGGCGGGCATCATCAGCCCGCGTCAGTGCGTGGCGGCGCTCCAGCAGCGGCTCGGCTATCGGCCCCAGTCGAATGCCCAGCCCGGCTTTGTCTGGCTCAATGAGCTCATCTGGCGCGAGTTCTATCGCCACCTGCTGGTGCTGATCCCGACCCTCTCCATGAATCGCCCCTTCAAGCCCGAGACGGCGGCCTTGCCGTGGAGCTGGGACCCGGATGCCTTCGCCGCCTGGTGCGAGGGGCGCACCGGCTACCCCATCGTCGATGCGGCGATGCGCTGCCTCAACGCCACCGGCTGGATGCACAACCGGCTGCGGATGATAGTGGCGAGCTTTCTCACCAAGGATCTCCATATCCACTGGCGGCTCGGGGAGGATTACTTCATGAGTCGGTTGATCGACGGCGATCTGGCGGCCAACAACGGCGGCTGGCAGTGGGCTGCGGGTACCGGCGCCGATGCGGCGCCCTATTTCCGGGTCTTCAACCCCACCACTCAGGGGCAACGATTTGATCCACAAGGGGAGTTTATCCGTACTTGGGTAACTGAACTTGCCGATATTCCCGCCGCTTATGTGCATCAGCCCCACGACTGGCTGCGGCTCAAGGGGCGACAGAATTATCCGGCACCCATGGTGGATCACGCCGTTGCCCGGGTTAGAGCCATCGAGATGTTTCGCTCTCTGGAGAAATAGGATGAACGAGCCGCTGGCCCGCTTTATTGGCCTCTATCAGCAACTGGACAAACAGCAGTTGCACCGCTTGCCCGAGGTCTATGCCGAACAGGTGGTCTTTACCGATCCGGCCCACCGTATCGAGGGGCTGGCGGCCCTTGGCGACTATTTTGCCGCCCTCTATCAGCGCCTCGCCTACTGTCGCTTCGTCATCACCAGTCAGCAGCAGCAAGGGCAGCAGGCCTGGCTCGGCTGGACCATGACCTTCTCTCACCCCAGATTGCGTGGTGGTGAGCCGGTGACGGTGGAGGGGGCCACCCGCCTCGAGTTCGACGAGGCGGGCAAGGTGTGCCAGCACCGGGACTATTTTGATCTGGGCGCCATGCTCTACGAGCAGTTGCCGCTGCTCGGGCCCGTGGTGCGCACCATCAAAAGGAGGCTTGGCGCATGAGCGGCCGAGTGCTTATTACAGGCGCGACCTCCGGCATCGGTCGTCAACTGGCGCTGGATTACCGGCGGGCAGGCTGGCAGGTGTGGGGCTGTGGCCGCGATGGCGAACGGCTGCAGGAGCTGGGGCTGCACGGCATTACCCCGCTGCAGTTCGATGCCCGGGATCTGGCCGCAATGAGCGGGGTGGCTGCCACGTTGCCATCCCTCGATCTGCTGATCCTCAACGCAGGCAACTGCGAGTACATGGATGTCGGCGAGGGGTTTGACAGCGAGCTGTTTGCCCGGGTGATCGACACCAATCTGACCGCTACCGGCCATGCGCTGGCCGCCTTCTTGCCGCTGCTAGGGGCGGGATCACGCCTTGCCATCGTCAGCTCGTCGGTGAGTTGGCTGCCGCTGCCGCGAGCCGAGGCGTATGGTGCCTCCAAGGCGGCCCTCGACTATCTGGCGGATACTTTGCGCCTCGATTTGGCCAGCAAACGGATCGGGGTGACCCTGATCCGCCCCGGCTTTGTCCAGACGCCGCTGACCGCCAAAAATGATTTTCCCATGCCCTGTCTGGTGACGGTGGAAGAGGCCTCCCGCGCCATCATGGACGGGCTGACCGCTGGTCGTCACCAGATCCACTTTCCCCGCCGTTTCATCTGGTTGCTGCGCCTGCTTGGTGCGCTGCCGGTGGGGCTCTGGCTGCGCCTTGGCCGCGCACTCGTATCGAAAGGAAGCCATTCATGAAGAAAAAGATCGCCATCGTCGGTTCAGGGATCTCGGGGCTCACCGCCGGTTTTCTGCTCCACAAACTCCATGACATCACCCTGTTCGAGGCGGCGCCGACCCTGGGGGGGCATACAGCCACTGTCGATGTTAATCAGGCTGGCCGCAGCTATGCCATCGACACCGGTTTTATCGTCTTCAATGATCGCACCTACCCCAACTTCTTGAAGTTGCTGGCTCGGATCGGCATGGCGCGGCAACCGGCCGAGATGAGCTTCTCAGTAAAGAGCCCGGAGGGGCTGGAGTATAACGGCCACAATCTAGATACCCTGTTTGCCCAGCGCAGCAATCTGCTGAGTCCGCGCTTCTACGGTTTCGTCGCCGAGATTTTGCGGTTCAACCGGGAGGCACGAGCTTGGCTGGCAGATGGTCAACATCAGGATGCAGTCCCCGAGCTGACCTTGGGGGACTTTCTGCTGGCGGGGGAGTTTAGCGACTACTTCGCCCGCCACTACATCTTGCCGATGGGGGCGGCGATCTGGTCATCGACCCTGGCCGATATGCGCGCCTTCCCCCTTGGCTTCTTCCTGCGCTTTTTTGCCAACCACGGCCTGCTCGATGTAGCCAATCGCCCCCAGTGGTACGTGATCCCGGGCGGCTCGCGGGAATATATCGGCCCCCTTACCGCGGGTTGGCAATCGCAGATCCGCCTCGCCTGTCCGGTGCAGAGCGTGCGGCGGGAAGCGGACGGCGTGGTGATCCTGAGCAGTTACGGCGAGGAGCGGTTTGACGAGGTGATCTTCGCCTGCCACAGCGATCAGGCGCTGGCGCTGCTGGCGGATCCCGGCGAGCGGGAGCAGGCCATTCTCGGCGACATGCCCTATCAGGCCAACGATGTCTGGCTCCACACCGATGCGCGCTGCCTGCCTACCCGCCGCAAGGCATGGGCCAGCTGGAATTATCAGCTCGATGGTAATGACGAGGCGCGGCCGCTGGTGAGCTACAACATGAACATCCTGCAGGGGGTGAGCTCGCCGGAGCCCTTCTGCGTCAGCCTCAACCCCAGGGGCAAGGTGGATGAGAGCAAGGTACTGCGCCGCTTCGTTTACCACCATCCGGTGTTCAATCAGGCCTCCATCGCTGCCCAGCAGCGCCGCGCGGAGATCTGCGGCCAGCAGCACACCCACTTCTGCGGCGCCTACTGGTACAACGGCTTTCATGAGGATGGGGTGCGCAGCGCGCTGGACGTGGCCAGACGGTTCGGGGCCGAGCTATGAACGGCGCCACCGTGGCCACCGAACATGAGCGTGCCGACGAACTGGCCGGCGTCACCAGCGCCATCTGGCAGGGTTCGGTGCGCCACCGCCGTTTTGCACCGCGGGCCCACGCCTTCTCCTACAGCCTCTTTATGCTGGGACTGGATCTCGACGAGCTGCCGCAGCTCGATCAGGGGCGCTGGTTCGGTGTGGAGCGCTCGGGGCTGCTCTCGTTTCACCGCCATGACTATCTCAAGGGGAGTGAGGGAAGCCTCAAGCAGGCCGTGTGGCAGAAGGTGAGCGAACTGGGTGGCGATGCCGACCCTGAGGGGCGGGTACTGCTGCTCGGCAATGTGCGCTGTCTCGGGTTCTACTTCAGCCCGGTCAACTTCTACTTCTGCTACCGGCAGGGAGACGCCCGCTATCTGCTGGCAGAGGTCTCCAACACCCCCTGGAACGAGCGTCACTACTACCTGCTGGATCTGGCGGTGCTGGCGCCACATGACAAGGATTTTCACGTCTCCCCCTTTATGGGGCTGGCGATGCGTTATCACTGGCGGATCAGGCCGCCCGCGCGGGAGACACTGATCCATATCGAGAGTCATCCCGTATCCGGTGAAGCCAAGCTGTTTGACGCAACCCTGGCGCTCACGCGCGAACCCTTGTCGCGCAAGGGGCTGGTGGCCCTGCTGGCCCGCTGGCCCTGGATGACCATGAAGGTGCTGCTCGGGATCTACTGGCAGGCCCTGCGTCTTTTTATCAAACGAACCCCGATTTTTACCCATCCGGAGAGCCGCTAATGGAACTTGCTCAATCAACCCTCTCTGCCTCTTTCATCGACAAGGGGGCAAGGCAACTGCTGCTCAATCTGCTGGGTCGCCTCGAACATGGCCAGCTGCTGCTGCGAGATGGCGGTGAGCGCTACAGCTTTGGCGTCGCGGGTACCGATCTGCATGCCGAACTGGTGGTGCAGGATCCGGCCTTCTATCGCCGCCTGTTGCTGGGAGGCAGCATTGCCGCCGGGGAAACCTGGGTAGAGGGGCTATGGACCAGCCCGGATCCGGTGGCGCTGGTGCGGCTGCTGGCCCGCAATCTGACCCTGCTCGGCTCCCTCGAGCGGCGCTTGGGCTGGCTCAGCTTCCCCTTCAACAAGGTGCGTCACTGGCTCAACCGCAATACCCTGACCGGCTCGCGCTCCAACATCGCCGCCCACTACGATCTCGGCAATACCCTCTATCAGGGTTTTCTCGACAGCCATATGCAGTACTCGAGCGCCATCTATCCGAGCGCCGGGGCCACTCTCGAAGAGGGACAGCAGGCCAAGCTGCGCACCATCTGCGAGCGACTGGCGCTGGGGCCTGACGATCATCTGCTGGAGATCGGCACCGGCTGGGGTGGCCTCGCCGTTTATGCCGCCCGCCGCTATGGCTGCCGGGTGACCACCACGACTATCTCCCGGGCTCAGCACGACTATGCCAAGGAGTGGATTGCGCGGGAGGGGCTGGAGGATCGCATCACCTTGCTGCTGGAGGATTACCGCAAGCTGGAGGGCACCTATGACAAGCTGGTCTCCATCGAGATGATCGAGGCGGTGGGCCACGCCTTCCTGCCCGACTATTTCCGCCAGTTGTCACGGTTGCTCAAGCCGGGTGGCCGCCTGCTCATTCAGGCCATTACCATCGCCGATCAGCGTCATGCCCAGTATCTGCGCGGGGTTGATTTCATCCAGCGCTACATCTTCCCCGGTGGCTGCCTGCCGAGCGTCTCCCAGATGGCGGGGTTGCTGGCACGGGAGACCGATATGCAGCTGGTGCGGCTGCACGATCACGGCCATCACTATGCTCGCACCCTGGCTCACTGGTGCGAGCGCTTTCTGGCGCTGGCGCCCGAGCTGCCCAAGCTCGGTTACAGCCAGGATTTCATCCGGCTGTGGCACTTCTACTTCGCCTATTGCGAGGGGGGATTCTGGGAGCGCAGCATCAGTCTGGTGCAGCTGGAGGCCGCCAAGCCGGGGCCCGCTGGCTGGTCGGGTGATTTGCCAGTAAGCGGTCACTGACCATGTGGCAGTGGGCTCACCTGCTGGGATTCAACCTCTACTGGTTGCTGGCGGTGAAGTGGCAGCAGCCGGGCCCGCTGCTGGTGATCTTGCTGTTGCACTTTCTCTTCTCACCCAGCCGTCAGCGTGACTGGCGGCTGCTCCCCATCGCGGTGGCCGGCTGTCTGCTGGATGCCCTGCTCTGGCAGCTCGGCTTGTTCCGCTTTCCTGCCGGTTTTCCTCTCTGGCTGGTACTGCTCTGGCTCGGTTTTGCCCTGACGCTTGCTCATGGCATGCGCTGGCTGCTGCGCTTGCCTCGCTGGCAACAGGCGCTGTTTGGCATGGTTGGCGGCACCTCCTCCTATGTGGCGGGAGCCGCCATGGGGGCAGTACACTTACCTTGGGGCATCGGGATCAGTGCGGCACTGCTGGCAGTGATCTGGATGTGGTGGTTACCCGTACTCCTGTGGGTAATGGTCAAGCTGGAGGGTGAGTCATGATGAACTCCTTTTCGACCGACACGCTGCTTTTTTCCAAGTGGACCAAAGAGAGCCAGCACGAGCTGACGGATCGCTTCTATCTGGTGGTTGCCTGCCAGCGGAATGCGCAGGGACAGCTGGTGCAGGTGGTGATGCAGGATATCAATACCCTGCAGGAACAGGAGATGGACTGGCATGAACTCGAAGACCCCAATCACTGGCATATGGGGTGGAATTAGCCTCCACCTTGCCGCCCTTAGCCTGCTCGTTGCGACCACCAGCGATGCGGCAACACTCCCCTGGCAGAAGCTGCGTCCGGTCGGTCAGGGACAGATGCATTGGCTCTGGTTCAAGCTCTACGACGCAACCCTGTTTAGCGAGAGTGGTCGCTACCAGCCGGGCCACTATCCACAAGCGCTTACCCTCACCTATGCCAAAGCCATCGAACGGGATGATCTGCTCGGCGCCACTTCGTCCGAGTGGCAGCGCCTCGGAGTGGGGAGCGATACCGAGCGCAAACAGTGGCTGGAGCAACTTGCTGCAATCTGGCCGGATGTGGCTGCGGGCGATCGGCTCACCTTCTATGTCGATGAGGAGGGCCATGGCCACTTCTGGTGGCAAGACAAACGCCTTGGCTCCCTCGACGATCCCCGCTTTTCGGCTGCCTTTCTCGCCATCTGGCTGGCTGACAACAGTCTGGATCCTGCACTGACCCGCCGTCTACGCGGCCAATCCTGATAGTGGAGTCTGCCATGCTGTTTATCCCGTCGTTGTTACGGCCACTGCTACTTGGGCGGTGTCTATTTGTATTGTGCCTCGGCCTGCTGCTCAGTGGTTGTGGCGCCAGTCTCGACAGTTATCGGGGCCAGGGGCCGAACTGGGATCTCGCCCGTTTCTTCAATGGCAAGCTGGTGGCCCATGGTCTGGTGACCGACCGCAGCGGCGAAGTGACCAGCCGCTTTCGGGTCGAGATGACCGGGCAATGGCAGAACGGCAAGGGCGAGCTGTTCGAGCAGTTCTATTTTGACGATGGTCGCCAGCAGACTCGTACCTGGTATCTCAGCAAGGGGGCTGATGGCCACTGGCGTGGTACGGCATCGGATGTAGTCGGGGAGGCCGTGGGCAAGAGTGAAGGGTTTGCCCTCAACTGGCGTTATCAACTCGATCTGGCGCTGCCGGACGGCGAGGTGGTGCGGGTGAGCTTCGATGACTGGATGTATCTGCTGGATGAGTATCGCCTGATCAATCGTGCCGCCATCAGCAAATTCGGCATCCATCTGGGTGAGGTGATCCTCTACATCGAGCGAACATCCTGACCGATGTGCTTCGCATTCAAGCCAATAAAAAAGCGCGCCGATGGCGCGCTTTTGTCTATCGCAAGGCAGGCAGATCAGATGATCCGGTTCTCCTCCAGCATCTTGCGACGGGCCTCTTCCTTGGCCATCTTCTTCTTGCGATTGTCGCAAGGTTCGGGGCAGTCGCACTCCTTCTCGATGCCGACGCCACCCAGGCCGCCACAGGAGCCCGAGATGGTCTTCTTCTGGAAGATGTAGCCAATGGCCATGGCCACAATCACCAGCATGAATACCCCGAAGGTGATCAGAAAAATCTGCATCTCTACCTCTTACTTCTTGACCAGATAAGGCTTGAAGGCCTCGGAGTAGGCCTCTTCATAGCCCTTGTCGGTCTTGGTGATGACAAAGATCGCCAGACCCCGCTCGTTGGCATAGGCCAGGCTCTTCTCGGTACCCATCACCATGAACACGGTCGCCAGCCCGTCTGCGGTCATGCAGGAGGGGTGGATCACGGTCACCGACACCAGACGATGCTGGATCGGTTTGCCGGTGCGCGGGTCTATGGTGTGGGAGAAGCGCTGGCCATCCAGCTCATAGTAGTTGCGGTAATCGCCGGAGGTGGCAACGCCATTGTCACCCGGGACAATAACTTCCTGCACCGAGCCGGCATTGGCAGTCGGCTTTTCGATGGCGACGCGCCAGGGGTGACCCTTGCCGTTGACGCCATTGATCCGCAGCTCGCCGCCAATCTCCACCAGATAGTTGCGCGCCCCCAGGGATTCCAGATACTCGGCCACCTTGTCGACGCCAAAGCCCTTGGCGATGGCGGAGAGGTCGACGTAGAGGTCGGGAATATCCTTTTGCAGGGTATCGGCATCCACCGAGGTGATGACGTGCAGGTTGCCAAGACCGGTCTTCTGACGGGTCTGGGTGATCAGCTCGTCGGACGGTATCTTGGTTGGTCGCTTGTCCGGGCCAAAGCCCCACAGATTGACCAAGGGGCCGACGGTGACGTCCAGCGCCCCCTGGCTCTCACGGCCAATGTGAATGGCCTCTGTGACTACCCGTGCGGTATCCCGCGAGACCACCACCGGCGTGGAGCCGCGATGCTGGTTGAAGCGCGACAGCTCGGAGTCGGGACGATAGGTGGACATCTGATCGTTGACCCGCTCCAGCAACACATCGACCTCGGCCTGAAGCTTGGCCGGATCTGTGATGACGCTGTCCGCCACCTTGATGGAGTAGTAAGTGCCCATGGTGCTACCGGTGATGTGGATCTCCGGTTTGGATTGGACCGTTTCCTGACCGCACCCAGTCAAGAAAAAGGCTAGCCCGAAGGCTAGCCAGGTCTTTACAACACTGTGCATGGATTAACCACCAAAGTCATCCAACAGGATGTTTTCGTCTTCAACGCCCAGATCTTTGAGCATGTTGATGACGGCTGCGTTCATCACGGGAGGACCACACATGTAGAACTCGCAATCTTCCGGTGCTTCGTGGTTCTTGAGATAGTTCTCGTAGAGCACGTTGTGGATGAAGCCGGTGTAGCCGTCCCAGTTGTCTTCCGGTTGCGGATCGGACAGGGCGACGTTCCAGGTGAAGTTCTCGTTCTCGGCGGCGAGCATGTCGAAGTCTTCGACATAGAACATTTCGCGCTTGGAACGGGCACCGTACCAGAAGCTCATCTTGCGCTTGGACTTCAGGCGACGCAGCTGGTCGAAGATGTGGGAGCGCATCGGCGCCATACCCGCACCACCACCGATGAATACCATTTCGGCATCGGTATCCTTGGCGAAGAACTCGCCGAACGGACCGGAGATGGTCACCTTGTCACCCGCTTTCAGGTTGAAGATGTAGGAGGACATCTGTCCCGGAGGGGCAGTCCAGTTGCTGGGCGGCGGCGTAGCAATACGCACGTTCAGCATGATGATGCCGAACTCTTCCGGATAGTTGGCCATGGAGTAGGCACGGATGATCGGCTCATCGACCTTGGACTCCAGCTCAAAAATCTTGAAGCGATCCCAGTCACCACGATACTCCTCGGGAATATCGAAGTTTTTGTAGTAGACGTGGTGAGCCGGCGCTTCGATCTGGATATAACCACCGGCGCGGAACGGCACGCTCTCGCCATCGGGAATCTGCAGCTTGAGCTCCTTGATGAAGGTGGCCTTGTTATCGTTGGAGATAACAGTACATTCCCACTTCTTCACCCCGAAGATCTCTTCCGGCAGTTCGATGTCCATGTCGCCACGAACGGTGACCTGACAGGCCAGACGCTCGCCGTGACGGGCTTCGCCCTTGCTGATGTGATCCAGTTCGGTCGGCAGGATGTCGCCGCCGCCAGACTTCACCCGCACCTTGCACTGACCGCAGGAGCCACCGCCGCCACAGGCGGAGGAGACGAAGATACCGTTGCCGGCCAGAACGCCGAGCAGCTTGCCACCGGCCGGGCTGGTCACAGCCTTGGCCGGGTCACCGTTGATGCTGATTGTCACGTCGCCCGCGGTCACCAGCTTGGACTTGGCGAACAGAATGACTGCCACCAGTGCCAGCAGGATCACGGTAAACATGACCACACCCAAAATAATTTCCATCTATCGTTCCTTTCTGATTGCAGGAAAGCCGATTACAGGGAGATACCAGAGAAGGACATAAAGCCCAGCGCCATCAGGCCGGCAGTGATGAAGGTGATGCCCAGACCACGCAGGCCTTCCGGAACATCAGAGTACTTCATCTTCTCGCGGATACCTGCCAGCGCAACGATCGCCAGCATCCAGCCTGCACCTGAACCCACGCCGTAGACCACAGACTCCATGAAGTTGTAGTCACGCTGCACCATGAAGGAGACGCCACCGAAGATGGCGCAGTTCACGGTGATGAGCGGCAGGAAGATACCCAGGGCGTTGTAGAGCGCCGGGAAGTACTTGTCCAGCGCCATCTCCAGAATCTGCACCAGCGCCGCGATCACCCCGATGAAGGTGATGAAGCTCAGGAAGCTCAGATCCAGGTCAGGGGAGAGGGCACCTGCCTTCAGCACGTAGTTGTAGATCAGGTTGTTGACCGGTACGGCGATGGTTTGCACCACGATAACGGCAATACCAAGACCCATGGAGGTCTTTACCTTCTTGGACACAGCCAGGAAGGTACACATCCCCAGGAAGAAGGAGAGTGCCAGGTTTTCGATGAAGATCGATTTAATCAACAGACTCAGATAGTGTTCCATACCTTAATCCTTCGCCTCCACCTGCTTGGGATCCTTGGTGCGAACGCCCCAGATGATCAGACCAATGATGAAGAATGCACTCGGCGGCAGCAGCAGCAGACCGTTGGGTACATACCAGCCACCGTTGTTCACCAGCGGCAGCAGCTCGATGCCGAACCAGGTGCCGGAGCCCAGCAGTTCACGCACGGTAGCGACGCTCAGCAGAATGGCGCCATAGCCCAGACCGTTGCCGATACCATCCAGGAAGGAGGGGAGCGGCGCGCTCTTCATGGCGTAGGCTTCGGCACGACCCATCACGATACAGTTGGTGATGATGAGGCCGACGAATACCGACAGCTGCTTGGAGATGTCATAGGCATAGGCCTTGAGCACCTGGTCAACCACGATAACCAGCGAAGCGATGATGGCCATCTGGGCAATGATCCGCACGCTGTTCGGGATCTGGTTGCGGATCAGAGAGATAAACAGGTTTGAGAAGGCGGTGACCGCCATGACCGCGAGGGTCATTACAAACGCTGTCTTCATCTGGCTGGTAACCGCGAGTGCAGAACAGACACCCAGCACCTGCAAGGCGATGGGGTTGTTGCCCAGCACAGGGGTCAACAGCAACTTTTTCATTTCGCTCTTGTCAGCCATTGTTGATTTCTCCTGCACGAACCTTGGCCAGGAAAGGACCGAAGCCCTTGGGACCCATCCAGAAGTCGAAGGTATGCTGTACGCCGTTACCGGTCAGAGTGGCACCGGAGAGACCGTCGATCTCGTGCTCGGAGCCAGCCGGAGCGTGACCCTTGATGACGCGCAGCGCCGGCATGCCATCCTGATCGAACAGCTTCTTGCCGACAAACAGCTCGCGCCAGGCCGGATTCTCGATTTCACCGCCCAGACCCGGGGTTTCACCGTGGTCGTAGTAGGTGATGCCCTTGATGGTCTGGCCATCAGCGGCAACCGCGACGAAGGCATACATGGTCGACCACAGACCCTGACCGTAGATGGGCAGGATGATGTTGTCGATCTTGCCTTCGGCATCCTTGGCGAAGAACACCGGAACCAGCTTGGAGATCTGACGCAGACCAGCCTTGTCGTCGGCAGCAGCCAGACGGATGTTTTGCGCCGGATCTTTGGCCGCCTGCTTGGTATCGAAGTTGTCGGCATCGCCGTCAACAAAGTTACCGGTGGCGAGATCCACCAGACGGGCTTCGATCTTGTCGCCATACAGCTTGGCCAGATCGCGCTTGGCCACATCGCTGATGTCTACGCCGGCTACGGAGAGAATGTTGCTCTGCTTGTCCAGCGCCTTGTTCTCCTCTTGGGTAGAACGCAGGCCAACGGCAGCAACGGATACCACGATGGAACAGGCCAGGCAGAGGCCGGTTACCACGCTGATGGTGCCGAAGGTTGAGTCTTTATTAAACGCCACGAGCAATCCTCCGCTTGATGTTTGCCTGAGCGACGAAGTGGTCAAACAGGGGAGCAAACAGGTTTGCAAACAGAATGGCCAGCATCATGCCTTCCGGGAACGCCGGGTTGACTACGCGAACCAGCACGACCATCACGCCGATCAGGGCGCCGTACCACCATTTGCCCTTGTTGGTAAAGGCGGCGGAGACGGGGTCGGTTGCCATGAAGGCCATACCGAAGGCAAAGCCACCCAGCACCAGATGCCAGTGCCACGGCATGTTGAACATGGGGTTGGTATCGGAACCGATGACGTTGAACAGCAGGGAGGTGGCGATCATACCGATCATCACGCCGGCGATGATGCGCCAGGAGGCGATGCGCATGTAGACGATCATGGCTGCGCCCAGCAGGATCATCAGGGTAGAGACTTCACCGATGGAACCCGGCAGGTTCCCCAGGAAAGCGTCCATCCAGCTGATAGCCTGACCGGTTGCACCGTTGATCAGTGCCATCTGGCCGCCCTGTGCCCACTGGCTCAGCGCGGTTGCGCCGGAGTAGCCGTCAACAGCAACCCATACGGCGTCACCGGAGATCTGGCCCGGGTAGGCGAAGAACAGGAAGGCACGACCGGCCAGCGCCGGGTTCAGGAAGTTTTTGCCGGTACCACCGAACACTTCCTTGGCCATCACCACACCGAAGGTGATACCCAGAGCAGCTTGCCACAGGGGCAGCTCGGGCGGCACGATCAGGGCAAACAGGATGGAGGTCACGAAGAAGCCTTCGTTGATCTCGTGCTTGCGTACCATGGCGAACAGCACTTCCCAGAAGCCACCGACCAGGAAGGCGGTCAGGTAGATAGGGAAGAAGTGGGCGGCACCGATCATCATCTTGCTGCCAATACCGGCAACAGCGGGATCGAGGGAGGCACCCAGCATGGTCGCCAGCGCATATTGCCAGCTGCTGGCACCGGCTGCCGAGCCCATGTGGGCGATCGCGGCAATGGCCTGGTTACCAACGTTGTACATGCCCCAGAACATGGCCGGGAACACGGCCAGCCACACCATGATCATCATGCGCTTCAGATCGAGCGCATCACGAACGTGGGAGGCGTTGCGGGTTACGGAACCCGGGGTATAGAACAGGGTGTACGCCGCTTCGAACAGGGCGTAGTACTTCTCGTACTTTCCACCCGGTTCGAAGTGGTGTTCCATTTTTTCAAGAAGTTGCTTGAAACTCATCGCTTAACCTTCCAGTTCAATCTTGGTCAGGCACTCACGCAAGATGGGGCCGTACTCGGTCTTGCCGGGGCAGACGAATGTACAGAGGGCCAAATCTTCCTCATCCAGCTCCAGACAACCCAGTGCCTGGGCACCGTCGGTATCACCGGAGATCATGTCCCGCAGCAGCAGGGTCGGCAGGATGTCGAGTGGCATCACCCGCTCATAGTTGCCGATAGGCACCATGGCACGGTCACTACCGTTGGTAGTGGTGGTGAAGTTGATCAGCTTGCCCTTCATCAGATGAGAAAGGGTGGTGCGGGTGATGGAGAACTTATTGGCGCTGGGGTTGATCCAGCCCAGGAACTCTTTCTCGCGACCTTCGCCCAGTACGCAAACCTGATTGTGGTAGCGACCCAGATAGTCGTGAACACCGTCAGCCTTGGCACCGCTCAGCAGAGAACCGGAGATGACGCGGTTTTCGTCAGCGCGCAGCTCGTTGTTGGTGAGCTGGCTGATGCAGGCACCCATGCGGGTACGCAGCAGACGCGGCTTGAGCACGTTCGGGCCTGCCAGAGCGATCACCTTGTCAGTGAAGATCTGGCCGGTGGTGAACAGCTTGCCGAATGCGATCACGTCCTGATAGTTGATGTGCCACTGCACCTTGGTGCTGCTGACCGGATCCAGGAAGTGGATGTGGGTACCTGGCAGACCGGCAGGATGCGGGCCAACAAAGATCTCTTCCTTGACCTTGGCCAGAGGAGAGTGAGGCAGACTGCCTTCGCCCTTGCAGACATAGACGGTGCCGTCGGTCAGACGAGTCAGCACGGCCAGACCGTCGAGGAACGCCTGAGACTGCTCCTTGATGATCAGCTCTGCGTTGGCGGCCAGCGGGTTGGTGTCCATGGCGGTCACAAAGATGGCGCGCGGGGCTGTGCCTACCGCGGGAACTTTGCTGAAGGGGCGAGTGCGCAGCGCGGTCCACTGGCCGGATGCAAGCAGGATCTCCTGTACTTTGCTGCGCTCGAGCTTGGCCAGCTCGGCAGAGGCAAAGTGCTCGAAGGTCACCTGTTCATCGGAGCCGTCCAGGTCGATGACCACGGACTGGAGAACACGTTTGGCACCACGGTTGATCTCTGAGACCACACCGGTGGCGGGAGCTGTGAATTTAACGCCCGGATTCTTCTTGTCTTCGAAGAGCTCCTGACCTTTGATGACGCGATCACCTACTTTGACGAACATAGTAGGTCGCATCCCCACGAACTCCTCGCCCAGTGTAGCAACACGGGTGATGGCGGGGCCATCGTAGATTACTTGCTCTGGCGCACCCAGCACGGGGATGTCCAGTCCTCTTTTGATTGTAATCATACTTAATTGCACTACCGTTACGGGAAGAGAGGTTGGTTAGCGCCGAGAAATACATCACGACGGGTGGTTGAATGAATCGGCATTGCAGCCGTGCCAGGCGGGCTGACACAACGATTATTAAACATGCGAGGTCATTCAAAAGCGCCTGAGTTTACCACTCAAGGTGCATTTTTTTCCATGCCAAATGGGCAAAATCCCCGTGGCATCACAAAATTAACCTGCAATGAATAATCGCCAAACCCCTTGTAACTCGTGGTTTTAAAGGTTTTTTATTTGCGCTTTGTCGAGGAAAGAGGAGGGGGAGACCTGGATGAGGCAGCCTTGAACATCGTCCGGGAAAATTGCATTTCCAACCCGTCAAAAAGGCTGGAAATGCACAGTATTTGTTTAATTTATGGCTATTTGCCGATGTTCAGGTTATCGGGAGGTCAATTGTGTCAGGAGAGCGACGGTTTGCCCACACAGCTCGGGGTCCGCGGGGCATTGCCTTTCTCCTGCCACTCGCTGCCGGTGTAGGTGTGCAGCGCCAGCGCATGAACCGGCCCTGCCAGTTCGTCGGCCAGAATGGCGTTGACCTGGCGATGGCGGGCAAGCAGGCGCTGTCCGGCAAATTGTTCACTGACGATGATGACCTTGAAGTGGCTCTCCGAGCCTGGTTCAACCCGATGCATGTGGCTTTCGTTGATCACTTCCAGCAGGCTGGGGGAGAGGGCTGCGGTCAGCTTGGCTTCGATCAGTTGTTGCATGGTCATCTGTGTTGTTTCCGAAACGTGAATGTCGGGCCATTCTATCGGCAGTTGCGGGGCTGAATAACCCCCTTGCGAGGGAAATCATCCATCAGCAGCGCGCTCTGACGCGCTTGCAACTGGTGAAATTCCTGCTCCTCGCTAGAATAGCGCCACTTTGCGTCGTCCCAGGCGCCTGTTATCCGAATCAAGCCGAGGTTGGACTCATCCTATGCAAACCCTTCTCGAGACGCCCCATTGCCAGCTCACGCTCTATCGTTATCCGCGCCTGAGCCAGGAGACGCTGCAAGCATGGGATGCGGCTGACGAATATCTGATCAATACCCTGGCGGAGGCGCCGCTCGAGCAGGTTGGCCCCGTCATCATCATGAATGACAACTTCGGAGCGCTGACAGCTTTTCTGTATGGCCATGCTCCCTGCTGCGTGACCGACTCCTACATCAGCGAGCGCGGGATCCTGGCCAATCTGGCCGAGAACGGACTGGATGTTGGCGGGATCACCCTGCAGGATGCGCTGGCACCGCTGCCTGTTACCCCCGCGCTGGTGGTAATCAAGGTCTCCAAATATCAGGCGCTGCTGGAGCAGCAACTGTTAGCGCTGCGGGAGGTGGTGACACCGGCGACCCGCGTCATCGCAGCCGGCAAGGCGAAGGATATTCATACCTCGACCCTCAAGCTGTTCGAAAAGTATCTGGGGCCGACTCGTACCTCGCTGGCCTGGAAAAAGGCGCGTCTCATTCACTGCGAGCCGCAGGCTGACCTGCCGGCGCTGGCCAACCCCTTTCCGACCGTTTGGCCGCTGGAGGGCACCGACATGCTCATCCATAACCACGCCAACGTCTTCTCGCGCACCAGTCTCGATATCGGGGCCCGCTTTATGCTGGACAACTTGCCTATCCACAGCGCCCGTCAGGTGATCGATCTCGGTTGCGGCAACGGCGTGCTGGGACTCTCGCTGCTGGCGCGGGATCCCGAGGTGGAGGTGACCTTTATCGATGAGTCCTACATGGCGGTTGCCTCGGCTCGGCTCAATGTGGAACAGAATCTGGCCGATGCGCTGCCGCGCGCCCGCTTTATGGTCAACAACTGTCTCGACGGTGTCGCGGCTGGTTCGGCGGATCGGATTCTCTGCAATCCTCCCTTCCATCAGTTGCAGGCAATCACCGATCATATCGCCTGGCAGATGTTCTGCGATGCGCACCGGGTGTTGCCTCGGGGGGGCGAACTCTGGATAGTAGGCAACCGTCATCTGGACTATCACAACAAGCTCAAGCGTCTGTTTGCCAACGCACAAGTCGTTGCGTCGAACAGCAAATTCGTTATTTTGAAAGCCATCAAACGCTAAAGGAAACCCATGATGAAAAAGTCACTCTTGCTGCTGGCCGCCCTGATGCTGGGCGGGTGTGCCACTCACTGGCCGGAGACGGCGATGCTCAACCCGCAGGTGATCCCCGCCAACCAGCAAGTCTACTCTGGTAACCGCATCACCATGGAAGGGGTGGACAAGCGTGAAGCCGCCTATGTCTTCTCCATCAAGTACAAGGAGAAAGCACCTGTGCTGGTCAACAGCGAACGTCCGCTCAACCTGCTGATGGCCGAACGGCTGGCGGAAGGGCTGCGCAGTCAGGGGCTGGAAGTGGGCAACAGCGGTACCACCAACCTGACCCTGGTCATCTCCAACGCCGCGGTCAATGTGGAAGAGAAGACCTTTACCTATGTCACCAAGTCCCGTGTCAGCTTGCAGGTGATCGCCGATTTTCAGGGTAACCGTCTGACCAAGCAGTTCAACATGTCCTCCAGCAAGGAGAGCCCGAGCGAGCCGAGTATGGCGGATCTGGAATCCACCCTCAACCTGCAACTGGGTAGCGCACTGCAGCAGATCATGGCCGACGAGGCGCTGCGTGGTTATCTGAAAGGTCAGCCTGCGACCACAGGGGTGTAAAGATGAAAAAACTCTGGTTGCTGGCCATGTTGATTGCCCCGCTGGCGTTCGCTGGTCCGAAAGTGAAGCTGGAAACCAACCACGGTAATATCGTGGTGGAGCTGGCATCCAAACAGGCACCGCAGACGGTGAAGAATTTCCTGCGCTACGTGGCGGATGGCAGCTATGACGGCAGCATCTTCCACCGGGTGATCCAGGATTTCGTGGTGCAGGGCGGCGGTTACAACCAGCAGTTCCAGCAGCTGCCAACCTATGAACCGGTAGTCAACGAATCCCGTGGCGGCCTGCCCAACAAGCGCGGTACCATCGCCATGGCCCGTACCCAGGCGGTCGATAGCGCCACGCGTCAGTTCTATTTCAATCTGGTCGACAACAACAACCTCAACGCCGATGGCGGTGCCGGTTACACGGTATTTGGTCAGGTGGTGCAGGGGATGGAAGTGCTCGACAAGCTGGCGCAGGTGCAGACTGGCTACAGCCCCATTCTGCGTGCCAACGATGTGCCGACCAGTCCCATCATCCTGAAGAAGGTGGTGTTGCTGGCTGAACCCCCGGTAGAGAAGAAAGCCAAGAAGTAGGTGCCAGTTTTCCCTGCCACGCTCTCTTTGGCTGGTCCGGTAACTGTTTTGAAGGCTCATCCCGTTTGGGGTGAGCCTTTTGTTCATCTATCTCCCTGCCTTGGCTATCGCGCTCCAACCTGCCAAAATGGCGCACTTTTCCCAGATTCGTCAGGTAGTTCAACATGATCCGCAAGCCGAGCTGGCGAGAATCCCTCGCCGTTTATCTCGAACCCAGAGTGCTGATCCTCTTTGCCATGGGCTTCTCATCGGGTCTGCCCCTGTTGCTGGTCTTTGGCACCCTCTCTTACTGGCTGCGGGAAGCGGATGTCAGCCTGACCGATATCGGTTATATGAGCTGGGTTGCACTGGCCTATGGCTTCAAGTGGCTGTGGTCGCCACTGGTGGATCGCATGCCGCTGCCACTGCTCTCTACCCTGCTGGGGCGTCGCCGCAGCTGGATGCTCTTCTCCCAACTGCTGATCGCCGGTGCGCTGGTCGGTATGGCGTTTTGTGATCCCAAGAGTGGTTTGACCCAGCTGGCACTATTCGCCCTGCTGGTGGCGTTTGCTTCAGCGACGCAGGATATCGTGATCGACGCCTATCGCATCGAGTCGGCACCGGAGCGGCTGCAAGCGGCGATGGCGGCCTCCTATATGACCGGCTACCGGTTGGCGATGATCATCGCCGGTGCCGGCGCACTGGCGCTGGCGGCCTGGTTTGGCAGCAACAGCGGGTATGACTATCACGGCTGGCAGGTGACCTATCTGCTGATGGCTGCGCTGATGTCCCTTGGGGTGATTACAACCCTCTTGTGTCATGAACCGGAAATCGATCTGGCGGGACAGAGCCAGCAGCAGGGGGAGCGAAAGGCTCTGTTGCTGGCCCGTGGCTGGCCTGCACCGCTGGCCAGTGCGGGGGCCTGGGGTTATGAGGCGGTCTGGAGCCCCTTTGCCGACTTCTTCCGTCGCTACGGTCACTCGGCAATGCTGATCCTGGCGCTTATCGCCTGTTATCGGGTTGCCGATGTGGTGATGGGGGTGATGTCCAACAGCTTCTATGTAGACATGCAGTTCAGCAAGACCGAGGTGGCCACCATCACCAAGGTGTTCGGGGTGATCATGACGCTGGTGGGGGCCGCCGTGGGGGGGGTGCTGGTGATGCGGTTTGGCACATTGCGCATTTTGTTTCTTGGCGCGCTGCTCACTGCCAGTACCAACCTGCTGTTCGCGCTGCTCCACCAGGTAGGCCACAATCTGGAGCTGCTGACGCTGATCATTTCCCTCGACAACCTCAGCGCCGGTATCGCGACTGCTGCGTTTGTCACCTATCTCTCGAGTCTTACCAATGTCGCCTTTTCGGCGACCCAGTACGCCCTGTTCAGCTCGGTGATGTTGCTGTTGCCCAAACTGCTGGCCGGTTTTTCCGGACAAATTGTGGAGCAGATTGGCTACAGTGCCTTCTTTGTCGGAACCAGTTTATTGGGTTTGCCTGTGTTGTTGTTGATTGTGCTGGTAGCCAGAAAGGGGAGTGCGTTGCTCTCAGCGGCTGACAAATAGCAAGCGTTTGCGTAGAATCGGGGGTGATTAGATTCACACTTCCGGATAAAGTTCCCGAGAAGTTGTTTCTCCCCCTATTTTATTTGATTAGAATTCCTCTCGCTCCTTGTGGGCAGGCTACGGAAAACCTCAACTAACGCACAAGAGACCAATAAAATGGCCAAATTTACCAAGACTCTGATCGCTGCCGGCCTGATGGCTGCTGCTGCCACTCCGGCCTTCGCTGCTGACTACAGTGGTGACATCCACAAAAACGATTATAAATGGATGCAGTTCAACGTAATGCACACCATCGACCAGCGTCCTATGAGCGCGAAAGATGGCTATAACGACACCTATCTGGAAATGGAATTTGGCGGTCGCTCTGGTCTGTTTGACCTGTATGGCTATGTAGACGTATTTGATATTTTCCAAAGCAGCCACAGTGACAAACACAATGGCAGCAACATCTTCATGAAGTTTGCACCGCGTCTCTCTCTGGATGCTCTGACCGGTAAAGATCTCTCCTTTGGCCCCGTGCAGGAACTCTATATTGCCACTTTGAACAACGTGGAAACCGGACACGGTACCGATGGCAATATGATGGAAAACATGATCGGTCTGGGTGCTGATGTACAAGTGCCTTGGTTCGGCAAAGTAGGTATGAACTTGTATGCTCGTCATGCAACTGAAAGTGGCTTCGCAGAGGAAGAAGGCGACTGGAACGGTTATCAGTTCTCAATGAACTGGTTCAAGCCTTTCTATACCTTCTCCAACGGTAGCTTCGTATCCTATCAGGGCTATCTGGATTATCTGTTTGATAAAGATACTCATGGTAATGACAACCAGAGCTCCAATGGTCTTGGGACTTTCCATGGTATCTACTGGCACTCCGATCGTTATGCGGTCGGTTACGGTCTGAAGTACTTCAACGAAATTTATGGTATCAACAATGGTGCGTTCGGTGGTCTGAGCACTACCGGTTTTGGTCACTACTTCTCTGTTACCTACAAGTTCTAATAAAGCTTGGGGTACAAAAAAACCGGAGCCTTGGCTCCGGTTTTTTATTTTCGCGCTTATTGCGTGACGTGCTCGGTAGCGGCGCCACGCAACAACATTATTTAGTCGCGGAAATTCTGGAACTGCATCGGCTGACCCAGCTCGGCGCCACGGATCAGTGCCATGGTCTCTTGCAGATCGTCACGCTTCTTGCCGGTGACACGTACTTCATCACCCTGGATGGCAGCCTGCACCTTGATCTTGGAATCTTTGATCAGTTTGACCAGCTTCTTGGCCACTTCCTTGTCGATCCCCTGCTTGAACTTTACGGTCAGGTGGAAACGCTTGCCGGAGTGAACGGAATCGCCCACGTCCATCGAGCTGTTTTCGATATTGCGCTTGAGCAGGGCGCCACGCAGGATTTCAACCATCTGCTTGAGCTGGAAATCGGCATCCGCCTCCAGCTTGACCTCTTCCTTGTTCAACTCGAAGCTGGCTTCTACCCCACGAAAATCGAAACGGGTGGCCAGTTCACGATTGGCGTTGTCGACGGCGTTCAACACCTCGTTCATTTTGACTTCAGAGACAATATCGAATGACGGCATAGCCGGGCTCCTCATGTTGCGTTATCGGGGGCCAAATCTACCAGAAATAAGGCAAATTTGCTGATTTTGATGGGGCTGCTCTGCTAGAATCTTGTGCGCACAGGATGGGTGGACCCGATAGTGTCCGCCAGCGACAGCTTCACTTATCCCCGGTAACAGGTTGAGAGGATTGCAACCCTTACCCTGACAGAGTCACACCATGCCAAGCGGATTAAAGAATTCCCGACAGCCTGCCACTACTCAATGGTCCATATTGGGTTGCGGTGCTCTCGGCGGCGTTTTTGCCTCCCTGTTGACCCAAAGCGGCCAGTCAACCCGAGTGTTGTTGCGCGAGCATCATCAATCCACCCTGCATCCGGGGTTTGATTTCACCTCGCTGGAAGGGCACGTTCAGCTGCTCAATATCGAACGTGGTTTCGCCAGCAAACCGGGCAAGATCAAGCGCCTGCTGGTGATGACCAAGGCCAGTCAGGTGGTTGCTGCACTGGCGCCGCTGGTTGGCAAGCTGGATGCTGAAGTGCCCATCATACTGCTGCACAACGGCATGGGGATTGCCGAGCAGGTTGTTGCCATGTTTCCCCACAATCCGGTTATTGCCGGTGTGACCAGCCATGGTGCCATGCAGTTGGGCCACTTCGTGTTTCGCCACACCGGCAAGGGCGAAACCTGGCTCGGGCCGGTCAATGAGGCCGCCAGGGCACATGCCGCTCTGGCTGACGAACTGGCACTGGCGCTCGGTCAGGCCGGTTGGGATGAGCAGATTTTGCAGCGTCAGTGGCAAAAGCTGGCCATCAACTGCGCCATCAACCCGCTGACTGCGTTGCACAAGCTGAAAAATGGCGAGCTGGCTGGCCCCCGTTTTGCTGATGCACTGCAGCAGGTCTGCGTCGAGGTGGCCGATGTGATGAGCGCGCAAGGCATTGCCACGACCGCTGAAGAGTTGCTGCGCCGGGTGATGACAGTGGTCGAGCTGACCGCCGACAACTACTCCTCCATGTGTCAGGATATGGAGCTGGGTCGAGAGACCGAGATTGAAGCGATCACCGGATTCCTCTTGGCCAAAGCGGCCGAGCATGGCATCGCGGTCCCGGTCAATCAGGGGCTCTATCAGGCGGTCAAAGAGAAGAGTCAGACCGCCTGACTCTGACGAGGTCAACAGCAAGGAGGCAAAGATGAGCGTACTGGTTCTGGTTGCGCCCGGATCGGAAGAGATCGAGACGGTGGCGATTGTCGATACCTTGGTGCGTGCCCAGCTGGAGGTGGTGTTGGCCTCCTGTTGCCCGCTTGGCGAGCGCCAGATCAAGGCGTCGCGCGGGGTCCAGCTGGTGGCCGACTGCCATATCGATGAGCTGGCTCATCGTGATTTTGAGGCTATCGTGGTGCCGGGTGGCCTGCCTGGCAGCGAAGTGATCCGCGATACCCCGCTTGTTATCGAGCTGCTCAGGGCGCAGGCGAGCGCTGGTCGCTGGCGAGCCGCCATCTGCGCAGCTCCTGCCGTCGTGCTGCACCACCACGGCTTGCTGGATAAGGCTTGCGTGACCTGTCACCCCGCTTTTCAGGCTCGGTTACCGGCAACGCAGCTCTCCACCGCTCGGGTTGTAAGGGATGAGATGCATCGCCTGATCACCAGCCAGGGGCCGGGCTGCGCTATCGAGTTTGCCCTCGAACTGGTGCGGGTGCTGCGTAGTGATGAGTTGGCTGCTGCGGTAGCGGCGCCTATGGTGTTGCCTTAACCAAGGGTTATCTGCTTCATGAGCCTTTAGCTGCGCTCTCATCTTGTCTGACAACGGGCCCCCGCCATATCGGCAGGGGCCCGTTTTTTCTATGCCCGAACGATACCCCTGGTCAGTAGTCGTACTCTTTGCACTGTTTCTCTTTGAACTCGGTGCGCCAGCGGGAGAGCTCTTCCTGCGTGCCCAGCTTGTCCCCCTTCTTGATGGCTTGTTCCAGTGCCGCGATGCGATCGTAGAGCCAACGGCACTCGGAGGTCGGATTGTTTTTGCCGATCCCGGCGAACGGCAGCAGACAGAGTCCCAACCAGAGGTATTTCATTGCCAACACTCCTTGTTGCAGTGATTGATGAGGTCTCTTTGGAGTCTAACAGCAACGCAGCCATTGATTGAGATAGAGCTCCTCCCGGGCTTGCAGTAATATGATGCGATGTCTGTTTATTTATACAGTGGTATGCGCAAAATCATCCATATCGACATGGACTGTTTTTTTGCCGCGGTGGAGATGCGGGATAACCCCGCATTGCGGGAAGTACCGCTGGCGATAGGGGGGGCGTCCGAGCGACGTGGCGTTATTTCGACCTGCAATTATGTTGCCCGCCGCTTTGGTGTGCGCTCGGCCATGCCCACCGCGCTGGCGAAAAAGCTCTGTCCGCCGCTGGTGCTGTTGCCGGGAAGGATGGTGCTCTACAAGGATATTTCCCGTCAGTTAAGAGCCATTTTTCATCGCTATACCGATCAGGTGGAGCCTTTGTCGCTGGATGAGGCTTATCTCGATGTCACTCACAGTCGCTGCTGCGGCGGCAGTGCCACCCTGATGGCCCGGGAGATCCGTCATGCCATCGTCACCGAACTGGGGCTGACCGCGTCGGCTGGGGTAGCGCCAAACAAGTTTCTGGCCAAGCTCGCCTCGGAGCAGCGTAAACCGGATGGTCTGTTCATTATCCGCCCTGACGAGGTGGAGGCGTTTACCTGCCTGCTTCCTCTTGGCAAGTTGCCCGGCGTCGGGCGCAAGACGGCAGAGCGGCTGGAGGCGCAAGGGCTGTTCACTTGCGAGGATGCCCGGGCACTGGCGCCTGAGGAGTTGCAAAGCCGGTTCGGCAAGCTGGGCGAGATGCTGACGAGCCGCATCTGGGGTCTGGATGAAGAGCCGGTGCAGGCACAGCGGGTTCGCAAGACGGTTGGCGTGGAAACCACACTGGCAAGCGATCTCTGTGATGAATTGGCCTGCATGGAGGTGCTAAATCGACTGTTACCCGAGCTGGAGCGCCGCTTCCAGCAGGTCTGCCCGGCAGAACAGCTTATGGGGCAGGGGATCAAGCTCAAATTTGCTGATTTTCACCAGACAACTGTTTATCGCAGTCAGGGAGGATATCAGGCCGAGTTGTTCATACCCTTATTGAAAGAGGGGTTGCTGCGGGCGCAAGGGCGATCGGTACGTCTGCTGGGGTTGGTGGTGGGTTTGCCGAAAGAGGGAGAAGTTAACCAACTATCGCTGGATTTGCTCTGAGATAGTTAAGTTTTTGTTTATAAAGTCGATAAACTATCCATATCGCTATGACGTTAGGAATATTGGCATGAGTGCTCTTTCTGTCCAGGGTCGGATCACCCTGATTGCCGGTTGTTGTTTGTTGGTTACCGCAGCCGCACTGGTTGCTTCATCTCTTTTCAATGCCAACAAGATGCAGGAGCAAGTGCGCCAAGCAACAATGCATGAGGCGCAGCAATCGGCAGAAAACTGGATGAAAGCGATGGGGGCGGAGCAGGCTGCCAAGGTGACCAGTTATCTGGACGAGGCCTATTTCCGGGCGACTCTGCTTGCTGAAAATGTGCTGTTCCAGCGCAAGAATGCGGCCGACAACTTTGTTCACTCCGAGGCGCTACGTGGCGCTATCAACCAGCAGCTGCACGATGCCGCAGCCTCTTCCACCAATCTGCTCGGCGTTTACGCTGTGTTTGAACCCGATCAGCTGGACGGAGAGGACAGCAACTATCAGGGCTCCAGCGAGATAGGCTCCAATGACAAAGGGCGTTTCTCAACCTATTGGGCCTATGACAACGGCAAGCTGGTACCTGAGGTGCAAAACGAGGATGTGCTGGCTGACGAAACACCGACCGCGTCAGGTGGCGTTGAAAACGAGTGGTATCGTTGCAGCATTCGCACCAAGGCGCTCTGCCTGCTTGAACCATATCTGGATGACGTCGGCGATAAAAAGGTTCTGATCACGTCGGTGAGCACCCCTCTATTGGAGAACGGCAACTTGCTGGGGATGGTTGGCGTCGACATCTCTCTGACTGCGTTGCAGAATCTGGTTTCCACCATGGACAAGGAGCTCTATGACGGCAAAGGCAGGATCTTGCTGGTCAGTCATGAAGGGCGTGTGGCAGGTGCTGATCAATTTGATGTCACGCTGGGGCGAGCACTGGATCAGAAGTATCAGGGGTTGGCTGCTGACCTGAAAGGGTGGCTCAACCAAGGGCAGGAGCTGAGCCGCTGGAGCAGCGATGGCTCTATACTACAAACCTTTGTCCCCGTGACCATGCGTGGTACCGATCGCAAGTGGGGCATCTATATCGAATTGCCCCGAGCCGTGGTGCTCGCATCGGCCCAGCAGCTGCAAGAGGATCTCGCCAGTGAATCGAGTCGCAGCGTCGCCACCCAGCTTGGGATTGGCGCGCTTATCTCCTTACTGGCCTTGAGCTTTATCTGGCTGATGGCCCGTCAAATCGTTGCCCCCATCCGTGCCGTGGTTGCCCGACTCAAGGATATTGCCACTGGTGAAGGGGACTTGACCCAGCGGATCGAAATTCATCGTCAGGACGAGATCGGCGAGCTGGCCAAGTGGTTCAACAGCTTCCTCAACAAACTGCAATCGACCATCAGTCAGGTCATCGCTACGGTAGAAGGAACGCGTACCAGTGCCGAGCAGGCGGCTCACGTTGCCGAGCGCACCAGCAGTGGCATGCAGACCCAGTATCAGGAGGTCGATCTGGTCGCTACTGCCTTTGAAGAGCTCAGCGCAACGGCTCTGCAGGTTTCCGGCAACGCCTCCTCGGCGGTGGCTGCGGCCAATGAAACCGACGCGGCAGCCCAAGAGGGCAAGTATGTGGTGGCCGATACCCAGGAGGCGATGCGCAAGCTGATGGCCATCATCAACAATGCACTGCCGGTGGTTGAACGGCTCTCCGCCAACAGTGACAACATCAACGATATTCTCACCGTGATCCAGGGGATTGCGGAGCAGACCAACCTGCTGGCGCTCAATGCGGCCATCGAGGCTGCGCGGGCCGGTGAACAGGGCCGTGGTTTTGCCGTGGTGGCGGACGAGGTGCGCAATCTGGCGGGTCGTACCCAGAATGCGATTGTCGAGATCCAGAAATTGATCAGCGAGTTGCAGTCCGGCACCGGAGCCGTGGTCAAGGCGATCCACGATGGTCATGGTCAGGCTGACCAGACGCTGGGCAAGGTCGATCTCTCGGTGCGGGTGCTGGAGCAGATCATCCAGTCGGTCTCCACCATCCACCAGATGAACGAGCAGATAGCCCGGGCGGCGCAGGAGCAGAGCAGGGTCGCAGACGAGATCAACCGCAACGTCAGCAACATTCGCGATGTGAGCCACACCATCCGCGCCGAGGCTGCGACCTCCGCCGAAAACGGTCGCGAATTGTCGGCGCTGGCCGACAAGCAGCAGCAGCTGGTGGGTCAGTTCAAGGTATAAGGGAATGAAAAAAGGCGCCATCCGACAGGAGGCGCCAAACACATTCAGATGACAGACTGGGTCAAATCGATAAGATTTAAACCCCTCTTCCCGCAGAGGAAGAAACACAACACCACAATCACAGTCGAACGACTCACGAAAAACCCATGCAAACCAACATGTAGTAGAAAATGTGAGCCATATGGCGACTGATTGCTGGGCGAATTATGTTTATTCACTGGTCGACCCGCAACCGACAAATTATAATGCGCCCCATTAGAAAAACTCATCGTCGGCTGGTGTCATGTCTCGTCGTTTACCCCCGCTCAATGCCCTCAAGGCGTTCGAAGCTGCGGCTCGTCACTTAAGCTTTACCCGGGCTGCGGAAGAGCTGTTCGTTACCCAGGCTGCCATCAGTCATCAGATCAAGGCGCTGGAGGAGTATCTTGGCATCAAGCTGTTCCGCCGCAAGAACCGCTCCCTGCTGTTGACGGAAGAGGGGCAGGGCTACTTCCTCGATATCAAGGATATCTTTGCCTCCATCTCGGAAGCGACCGACAAGCTGCTGGCACGCAGCGCCAAAGGGGCGCTGACGGTGAGCCTGCAGCCGAGTTTTGCCATCCAGTGGCTGGTGCCGCGGCTGGTGAAGTTCAGCGAGCGCCATCCCGACATCGATGTGCGGATCAAGGCGGTCGATCTGGATGAAGGCTCACTGACCGATGATGTTGATGTGGCTATCTACTACGGCCGTGGCAACTGGCCGGGTCTGCGCTCGGACAAGCTTCACACCGAATACCTTATCCCCGTCTGCTCCCCCTTGCTGCTGACTGGCCCGAAGCCACTGCGCACTCCGCAGGATCTGACCTTGCACACCCTGTTGCACGACACTTCCCGCCGCGACTGGAAGGCGTGGTTCCGCCAGCTCGACATCGATGCGCCCAACGTCAATCAGGGCCCCATCTTCAGCCACTCCACCATGGTGATCCAGGCGGCGATCCACGGTCAGGGAGTGGCACTTGGCCACAGCGTGCTGGCTCAGCCCGAGATTGAGGCTGGCCGCCTCATCTGTCCGTTCGAGCAGGTGCTGGTGAGCAAAAATGCCTTCTATCTGGTTTGTCAGGAGCAGCAGTCCGATCAGGGCAAGATCGTAGCCTTCCGCGACTGGATGCTGGAGCTGGTTGAGCAGGAAGAGGCTCGCCGCAGAGCGCGACTCGCCGATGCATGAGGTGATCCGTGAGGGGGCTGTTGATGCCCCCGTTCGCATTTTATTGGCACATGGTGCCGGCGCCGGAATGGAACACGCCTTTCTCGCCGAGCTGTCGCGTCTGCTGGCCGGGCCGGATATCGAGGTAGTGCGCTTCAACTTTCCCTATATGAGCAAGCGGGCTCTGGATGGCAAGCGTCGCCCGCCAGACCGGCAACCCGTCTTGCTTGACCATTGGCGCGAGATGGTACGGGAATTTGCCCATCCCCGGCTGTTTCTGGCTGGCAAGTCGATGGGAGGGCGGATGGCGGCCGAGATCAGTGACGAGATCTATTGCGAGATGAATGCTGCAGGTTTGCTCATTCTCGGGTATCCTTTCCACCCCCCGGCTCGGCCCGACCGTTGGCGGGGCGAGGTTCTCAAGCAGATCAAGACGCCGACCCTGCTGCTGCAAGGGGAGCGCGACACTTTCGGTTCTCGCGTCGAACTGGCCGATTTTCCTTTCTCATCCGCCGTATCGGTCCACTGGCTGACCGATGGTGATCATGGTTTCAAGCCGAGAAAGAGCAGTGGTCTTTGCGAGCAGGATAATCTGCAACAGGCCGCCAGCCGGATACGGCAATTCGTTGGTGTTGTGCCGATGCCGGTTTGACGCATCGGGGAATCATAGAAGGAGAGTCAGGATGAGTATCCATCGACACTGGCTGGTGCTGGCCGGTTTTTTCGGGCTGACGGCAACCATGCTGGGGGCTTACGGCGCCCACGGACTGGCCGCCACCGGCATTGCTCCCGAGCGTCTGGCGGCCTTTAATACCGCCGTGCAGTATCAGTTTTTTCACGCACTGGCCCTGTTGGTACTGGGTTGGTGCGGGGTGCGCAGCAAGGTGATTACCGTTGCCGGCACCGCATTTGTGCTGGGGATCCTGGGATTCTCCGGCAGTATTTACGCCATGGTGCTGCTTGGCAGCAAGGGGCTGGGGCTCATTACCCCGGCCGGTGGCCTCTGTTTTATGTTGGGATGGGCGGCTCTGATATGGGCTGGCTGTCGTCTTGGAGGAAAAAATGAATAATCTGCTGCTTTATTGCCGCCCCGGTTTTGAGAAAGAGGCTGCTGCAGAGATCACCGAGCGTGCCGGTAACATGCAGTGCTACGGTTTCGCCCGGGTCAAGGACGACAGTGGTTATGTGATATTTGAACTGTATGACGAGGAGCAGGCGGACCTGCTGGCTCGCAAGCTGCCATTCCGCGAACTTATCTTTATCCGTCAGATGCTGGTGGTCACCCATGATCTGAAGGATCTGGATGTTGCGGATCGGATCACCCCCATCATCGAAGCTGTTCGCGAATACACCATTTGCGGCGATCTGCGGGTCGAGACTGCTGACACCAACGAAGCGAAAGAGCTGTCGGCCTTCTGCCGCAAGTTCACCGTGCCGCTGCGTCAGGCGCTGCGCAACAACGAAATCCTCACCAAGAAGGAGACGCCGAACCGCCCTGTGTTCCACGCATTCTTCATGGCCAATGATCACGTGTTGCTGGGTTACTCCTACTCCTTCAACAACTCCGGATTCCATATGGGGATCCCGCGTCTGCGCTTCCCGGCCGATGCGCCGAGCCGCTCCAGCCTCAAGCTGGAAGAGGCGTTTTACGTGTTCGTGCCGCGAGAAGAGTGGGATACGCGTCTCTGCTCCGGCCTGAAGGCGGTGGATCTGGGGGCCTGCCCGGGTGGCTGGACCTATCAGCTGGTGCGTCGTGGCATGATGGTGACGGCGGTCGACAACGGCATGATGGCGCAATCTCTGATGGATACCGGTCAAGTCAAACATGTGCGCGATGACGGCTTTGTCTGGCGTCCGAGCAAGAAGAACACCTACTGGCTGGTGTGCGACATGGTCGATAAACCGGCGCGGGTCGTTCACATGATTGCGGACTGGTTCCGGGAGAATGATTGCCAGGAGGCGATGTTCAACCTCAAGCTGCCGATGAAGAAGCGTTATGCCGAATCGGTGCACAATATCGAGGTATTGCGTGAGATGCTCAAAGAGATCGACAACGCGTTCGTGATCCAGGCCAAGCAGCTCTACCACGATCGTGAAGAGATCACTGTGCATGTCTACAACAAGTACTGGGTTTCCAAGCTGCAACCCAAGGCCTGATAGACAGGACGCATATCCGAGATAGTAAAAAGACCGGCGAGGAAACTCACCGGTCTTTTTACTATCTGGCACTGGCTAGAAGCGATAATCGACGCGCAGGGAGGATTCGTCATTGGTGACCTTCAGCTCGATCTCGAGGGGAATGCTCTTGTCGACCGGATTGAGCTGCAGTTTTACTCCGTTGCCCCTCAGTTTGATTGCCGTATTCATGGTGCCGGTTCTGAACTTGACCTTGGGTTTGTAGCGCTCGAAAGAGAGGCTGACACTCTTTTCAGGGGTGAGATTGAGCTGCGGATAGGAGGAGATCTGCTGGTTGCCGTAGTTGTCGGTGGTGACTTCAATACCGAACGAGAGCGGTTTGGGAGCTTTGAGCAGATCGTTGGTATCCAGCGTAGAGCGCCACACTTCGCGACTGGTCAGCGCCTGCTGGCGCGGGAGCATGGCTCCCGGATTGGTGCTGTTTTCCAATGCGACAGCCCGGTCAGTCAAGAGTAACAACCCTGTCAAAAATACCATTCCGGTAGTACGCATCGGAGACCCTCCCTGTCACCTCTCCTATGAAAATAGACGGCAAAAGACAGCTGGGTGAGGTCATTGCGAAGATAAAAAAGGGAGCCGCAGCTCCCTTTCAATATCAATGGATTAACTCATAACCGCTCGATGATGGCCTGAGTAAATTCGCTGGTGGAGGCGCTACCACCCAGATCCCGGGTAACCCGATCACCGGATTCGATAGTGGTGCGTACCGCCTCGCGGATCCGCTCCGCTTTATCCTGCATGCCGAGGTACTCCAGCATCTGGATGGAGGCGAGGATCACCGAGGTCGGGTTGGCGATGTTCTTGCCTGCTATATCCGGCGCCGAGCCGTGTACCGCTTCGAAGATAGCTGCACCATCGCCGATGTTGGCACCCGGCGCCATGCCGAGACCGCCAACCAGACCGGCGCACAGGTCCGAGAGAATGTCGCCAAACAGGTTGGTGGTGACCATCACATCGAAGCGCTCCGGATACATCACCAGATTCATGCAGGCGGCATCGACAATCATCTCTTCGCTCTGGATATCCGGGTAGTGGCTGGCGATTTCACGAGCCACTTCGAGGAACAGGCCGGAGGTTGACTTGAGGATGTTGGCCTTGTGGATGATGGTGACCTTCTTGCGCCCCTCCTGACGGGCCAGCTCGAAGGCGAATTTGACGATGCGCTCGGCCCCCTCGCGGGTGATGATGCTCATCGCCTCGGCGCTCTTGTTGTCATCGCTGCGCTTCTGGCCCGCGCCCGAATACATCCCTTCGGTATTTTCGCGCACCGTGATGATGTCGATGTTTTCGTAACGGCTCTTGGTGCCTTTGAAGGAGATGACCGGACGCACGTTGGCGTAGAGGTTGAATTTCTTGCGCAGGGAGACGTTGATGGAGGTAAAACCGCCGCCAACCGGAGTGGTGAGCGGCCCTTTCAGGGTGACCTTGTTCTTCTCGATCAGATCCAGCGTCGCCTGTGGCAGCAGTTCGCCATGCTTTTCAAGGGCAACCAGACCCGCATCTGCATACTCATATTCGAAATCACAGCCTGCGTGGGTCAGGATCTGGATGGCTGATTCGATGATGCTGGGGCCAATGCCGTCGCCCGGGATAACGGTAATTGTTCTTTTGGACATGAGAGGGTTCCACTTCCAGGGTATAGGGGAGGATGGGGCTGCTTTATATCATTTACTTAGCAATCCAACCACATTCCTTTACATTCTACTCATTTTCATCAACGACGAGGGTGAGTCTCGTCATGGTTCGCACCCTTGCCTGCATTTTTGTTCGGGCGTTATTCGGGCTGGGGCGGGTACCGGATGTCCCGCAGGTTGAATCCCAGCGGAATATCCTGTTGCAACCGCACCAATCGCTGGGCCAGCAGCGCCTCTTCCCTGTGCTGACGCAGCTTGAGCAGCGCTTTCGCTGCCTCTTCCTGCTCGCTGGCAGCTAGCATGGCGGCCAGATCGCCATATTGCTGTAGCAACTGGGTAGCGGTCTTGGAGCCAATCCCCGGAACACCCTTGATGTTGGAGCCCCCGATACCGGTAAGCGCCCAGAAATCGACCAGTTGTGTCGGCGCAACCCCGTATTGCTGCTCGACAAAGGCGGCATCCAGCCAGCGCTTGTTGAAGTAGTCGCGGATCTGGATCTGCGGGCAGATAAGTTGGCAGAACCCCTTGTCGGTGGAGATGATGGTAGCTCTTGCCCCGTGTTGGGCAATGCCACAGGCAAGGGTGGCGATGAGATCGTCGGCTTCATCGGTTTGTGAAAGCAGGGCGTCGATGCCGCACTCCCAGAAGGCATCCTGCAGTGTGCCCAGCCCTTCGCGCAGCTCTGGTGGCATGGGTGTGCGTCCCTCCTTATAGGCCGGATAGATCTCCTTGCGCCAGCTATGCACCTCCCCGTCGAAAACCGCGATGACATGGGTTGGTTCGCTATTGGTCAGCAACTTGCGGCAGGTATTGACGAGGTTGGCGCGGGTGGCGACCAGCGCCTGGGCAGGAGTCAGCGCCTGCTGTGATTGCACCGCATGCAGACGGCGGATGAGGTTGAGGGCATCGATGATAAGCAGGTGTGGCCTTGGATTTGACATGGGGCACTCTTGGCAGTCGGAACGCCCCATTGTAACAAACCCGCGAGCCTGATGGGGGATTGATGGCCGTTGGCAGCTGAGTGGCAAAAGAGAGGGGCGCATTGCGCCCCTTGATTTACCTGCTGTACCCGTCAGCGTACGATTTCGTAGCAAGGCACATACTGACTGCCCGGCAGCTTCATCCGCTGCTGCTTGACGAAGCTCTCCAGCAGCTTGTCCATCAGGTGCATCAGCTCCTTGTCGCCGTGCAGCTTGAAGGGGCCTTTCTTCTCGATGGCGCGAATGCCGCCCTCTTTCACGTTGCCCGCGACGATGCCGGAGAAGGCTCGACGCAGGTTGGCCGCCAGCAGCTGGGGCGGCTGGTTGCGGTGCAGATCCAGACTGGCCATATTGGCGTGATCCGGCTCGAAGGGGAGCTGAAACTCCGGCTCAATCTTGAGCGACCAGTTGAAGGAGTAGGCATCGCCGACCGATTTGCGATATTCGCGAATTTTCGGCATCGCCTCTTTCATCACTCGCGCCACTTCCGGCGCATCGCCGACGATGATCCGGTAGAGGCGGGTAGCCGGTTCACCCAGGGTCGCCTTGACGAAGTCGTCGATGGCACGGAAGTAGTCCGCACTCTCTTTCGGGCCGGTCAGGATGATGGGCATCGGCTGGCGTTCGTTGGCCGGGTTCATCATGATACCGAGCAGATAGAGCAGCTCTTCTGCCGTACCTACTCCGCCCGGGAAGATGATGATGCCGTGGCCGAGGCGCACGAAGGCTTCCAGTCGCTTCTCGATATCCGGCAGGATCACCAGCTCGTTGACGATGGGGTTGGGCGGCTCGGCCGCGATAATGGAGGGTTCGGTCAGGCCGATGTAACGGCCGTTGCGTACCCGCTGCTTGGCGTGGCCAACCGCAGCACCCTTCATCGGGCCTTCCATGGCGCCCGGGCCACAGCCGGTACAGATGTTGAGCTCGCGCAGACCCAGCTCGTTGCCGACTGCCCGGGTGTACTGGTATTCGATCTCGTTGATGGAGTGGCCGCCCCAGCAGACGATCAGGTTGGGATCGGCGCCTGGCTGGATCACCTTGGCATTGCGCAGGATGGCAAAGACCACGTTGGAGATGTGGGTCGAATTGGTCAGATTGACCTGACGGTTCGATTCGAGCTGGTTGGAGACATAAAGGATATCGCGCAGCACCGAGAAGAGGTGCTCCTGAATGCCGCGAATGATCTCGCCATCGACGAAGGCGTGCTCCGGCGCGTTGAACAGCTCGAGTTTGACCCCGCGCTCGCGCCGGATCACGTGAATATCAAACGATTTGAAACGCTCAAGTATCTCTTTGGAGCTATCGGTGTGGCTGCCAGAGTTGAGCACCGCCAGCGAACAGTTGCGAAACAGCTGATAGATATCGCTGGAGGCTGTCTGCTTGAGGCGATCGACCTCGAGCTGTGACAGCAAATCCATGCTGCCGACCGGATTTATATGCGTAATCATAGGGTTCCCCTTTACTCATCTTGTTATCGTTGTGCTTTTCCCTGGGGAGAAAAGGGGATGCCTTCTTGCATCCCCTGACTTCGATAGTAGTGGTAACTGAGGGGGGAGGGAAATAGGGGGACGACTGTTCGCTGTTTTTTTGACCGCCAGTCAGGCCAGAGTCACTTGATCCCGACCGGTATGCTTGGAGTGGTATAGCGCCTTGTCCGCCCGCTCGAACACATCGGACGGGTTATCCCCCTCCTTGAACAGGGTGGCACCGATGGAGATGGTGATCTCCACCTTGGCATCCCGAAAGCGGAACGGAATGCTCTTGATGGTCTGGCGCAATGTTTCAAGGGGCTTCTGGAACTTGTCCGGATTGATGTTGGGCAGCAGCACCACAAACTCCTCGCCGCCGAAACGGGCGATGAAGTCGGTGTCACGCAGTGCACTTTGCAGCGCCTTGGCAACCACTTTCAGCGCCTTGTCGCCCGCCATATGACCGTAGTTGTCATTGATGTTCTTGAAGTGGTCGATGTCGATAATGGCCATGCAGAGCGGCGTGCGGTAGCGCAGCCAACGTTTGTACTCCTGCTCCAGCCGTTCGTCGAGGGCGGCCCGGTTGTGCACCTGGGTCAGGCTGTCGAGGAACAGCTTGTGCTTCTGGATGGTGAGCCGCTTCTTGTACTCGGCAGTCTCCTCCTTCATCAACCTGAGCTTGGACTCCATGGTGGAGAGGCGGGTGAGCAGATGGCGCTCCCTTGCCGCCGTGTTTTCGCGCTCCTGCAACAGCTGGTTGATGGCGCCCATATGGCCGGAAATCGCCTCTTTAAGCGCATCGAGAGTGTTGTGGCTGGCCAGCGTCTGATCGATGGCCTGCAACTCGTTAACCAGCGCCTCGCGGGTCTCTTTGGTCTCGTTGTGCAGGGCGCGCCCTTCATCCAGCGACTCGGTAAAACCGACGTGAACGGCGGAAAGGCTTTCGTTGAGGGTGCTCAGGAAGGCGCGGGAAGCTTTGCGCTCCTCACGAGTGCCCTCGATGATGAGTTCGATCACCTGCAGGCTGGTTTCAGCCAGCAGAGCGGGGTTGATCCCGATCAGCAGCTGGCGGCGAATGTCACTCAGGCTCTCGCCGATGGAACCGGCAAAATCGAGCTCGGTGATGAGACGCTGCAACTCGTCGGCCAGACGGACATGCTCCTTGAGATCGAAGGCATCGTTTTCTGTTTGGGGCTCGCCGGGGTTCGCTTCACTCTCGGCTGCGGGTTGCTCCGGATTGACCTGCAGGGGTTGGCTTGGCAGCAGCTGGATCTTGATGGCTTGCTGGTAGAACTCCAGCAGCCGGATCACCTTCTTCTGATGGTCGGCAATGCCGTAACCGGCGGGACTGGCCAAAAACTCCTTGAGGGATTTGCGGGTCTCTTCCGGAAAGCCTTTGATGGTCTTGAGCTGCCTGGAGCCCAGATCGATAGCAGCCTGGGTCAGGGTCATCGACTCTTCGATGGCATTGCTGTGCTGCTGCAGCAGTTTTTCGATCGCCAGCAGATCGGCGTCAAGGGCGGTGAAAGCGGGATTATTATCCAGTTTCTGCTTGAGTTTGGCGAAGCGGTTGTCCAGCTCACGGTCGAAGCCACGGCAGGAGAGCATCAGCTTGTTGATAAACTGAATGCCGCGGGCACGCTCGGCATCGGAGAATGAGAGTACTCCGTCGAGTTCCAGCTGTTTCTGCTGAAGGGATTCCCTTAGCCTTGCCAATTGTCCTGCTACGGCAGCGATATCATTCATTATCAGGTCGCCCTGTTGTCATTATTGTTTTTCGTGTCAGATAGCAACAGTGACCGAACCCGTTATCGAGCCTCGTCTGTTATCTATTTTACGGTTGTGGGCCGGTGTCTTGCTTCCTTGCAAGCTGGTGCCAATTAACCCATTGCTTTTCATGAGAAGAATTGACTTTTACCAGTCCCTTGTCAATTGCCATCAGGGCGCATTGCCACACATCCCCATTAAAAAATGCTGCTTGTTGGCAATCGATGGCGGCCAGCTCCAGCCAGACGTTTTGCTGGTGTTTTTCACTGAGCTGAATGGCTCCCGACAGGGCGAGATAACAGAGGTCAAACAGGCCATGGTGATCGAGTGCGGTCGCCGCCTTCGGCAGGAAGGGGTGGCTGACGATGCCAAGGCTGACCCGGCGATCGATAGGGTAGTCGCAGGGGAAGGCGGCGATGGCGATCAGCAGATCTCCGGCCAGCTGGTGCAGATTGGCCACATGCCGCTGCGGCACCACATAGAGCAGGTGCCCTTCGCGCAAATCGTAGATGCGGCCATCCTGCGGAGTCAGGGTCTCGATATAGGCGCCAAAGGCCTGTTCAATCTCGCTGCTGGCCTGATAGCCGTGCTGCTCCCGCACATTGAGCAGGAAGGGAACCCGGAACAGCAAATAGTGCAGCTTGTCGTCAAATTCGCTGGTGGGCTCTTCGCTCAGATACCAGCGCTCCGATTTGAGCTGACGTTTGGCCATCTCCCGCGGCCAGCGATTCATCAGGCGCTGCCAGTTGGCCAGTCCCGAGCGGGGCTCGATCAGCAGGGCTTCACCGGTGCGCTTGGCCTGCAGACGGGCGGTGCGCAGCTTGAGCCAGAGGGTAAAGAAGAGATAGATAAAAAGGGCGAGCAGCAGACTGGTGGTGATGCTCGACCAGAGATAGCGCTCCTGCTGATGCTCGCTCTGGCTTAGCTGCTGCTCCAGCTCCTTGATGTGTTGCACCCGTTCGACGTGGACATAGTTGTCGCGGATGGCGGCCTGCTCCTGGGCGATCTCCTGCTGGCGTACCTCCTCACCCAGTCGGTGGAAACGCTTGTAGCTGTCCAGCGCCTGGCGCAGGAATCCTTTCTGTTCGTAGGCCAGCGAGAGCAGGCGGAACACTTCGTACTGGCGGCGGGTATCGCCAATCTGGTCGGCCAGTGCCCGGGCATTCTCCAGCTGCAGGATGGCGATGGCGGCCTCCTGCTTTTTCAGATAGAGCTCGCCGAGCAGCAGCAGGGTATCGATAAGCGGCTCTTTGGCATCGTTCAGCTCATGGGACTGGCGCGCCGCATTGAGGTAGTTGCTGGCCAGCGAGAGGTTGCCGCTTTGCAGGTAGGTTTTGCCAATCTCGTACTTGAGCAGGGAGGACTGTGGCCGGTTGCTCCCTTCATCGATGAGGTCGAGGGCATTGAAGAAGTAGACCAGCGCCAGATTGAGGTCTCCCTGATCCCGGTTGAGGCGCGCCAGCACGATGAGCGAGTCGCACAGCAGGGAGGGATTGCCGATGGAGTGGAAGTAGTTGGCCGCTTCATTGGCATACTGGAGCGCTTTCTGGGGCTCCTGCTCCTGCTGGTAGAGCTTGACGATCTGGTTGGAGAGCAGGCCGAGGAAGAGCGGATCGTTGAGATTTCTCGCCTGCTGCTGGGCATCGATATATTCGCCAAGGGCCAGCTGGGGTTGCTGCAGGGCGCGATAGAGATCGCCACTGATGGCGCTGACCCAGGCGCTGGCCAGCGGATAGCCCGCTTTCGCTGCCCAGTTGCGGGCCTCGGCCAGATGCACCTTGGCATCCTCGAGCTGCTGATTGTCGATGTCATAGCTGGTGCGTAGCAGCCGGCTGTAGATCTGCAGCTGGCTCTGCTTGAGATTGGGGGCTGTCAGCTGCTCCTCAAGCTCGCTGAGCAAGGGGCGACTGCTGCTCTGGTGGTCAGGCTTGAGCAGCTGGCTGCGGATCTTGAGATAGAGGCCGTGTGCCTTGAGCTCTGGCAGATTCTCCTTGTCTGCCAGAACCATCGCCTTGTCGAGCGCCTGCTGGGTCGCCTGATACTGGCCCAGCTGCAACAGGCACTCCCCCTTGAGCAGATAGGCGCCGACGGACTGGGCGATGGTGCTGTAGTTCAGGATTGGCTCGCGATAGCCGAACTCCTGCCGGTTGCTGATGATCTGCTGGGGATTGTTGGCTGCGCGCGTCAGGAAGGCGGAGGTGATCTGGACGCATCTGGCGGGATCGGTCTGAACCAGCGACTGAGCCTGCTGGAGGTCGACAGAGAGCTGCTCCTTGTCCAGATCCAGATTCGGAGCGGACAGGGAAGACATCATCATGGCCAGAAAAAACAGTTGATTCATTGGATTAAGGACGGCACAGGGGTGAGGGCATGTTATCCAACGCCCCCCTGTGCGTCCAGAGTTTACTCATGCTTCCCCTGCAGATAAGAAGAGGGCGTCCAACCGACGCCCTCTCATTTCTATTGTCAGCCCGTTTTACTGACGGATCAGCCGCAGATTGGCGGGGACCGCCTCGAAATCGGAGCGGAACGGGTTGATGTCGAGGCCGCCGCGACGGGTATAGCGGGCATAGACGGTGAGCTGCTCCGGCTGGCAGTAGTGCTTGAGGTCGATGAAGATGCGCTCGATGCACTGCTCGTGGAACTCGTTGTGCTGGCGGAACGAGATGAGGTAGCGCAGCAGTTTCTCCCGATCGAGTTGCGGCCCCTTGTAGCGGATCACCACAGAGCCCCAGTCCGGCTGGCTGGTGACCAGACAGTTGGACTTGAGCAGGTGGCTGTGCAGGGTCTCCTCGACCAGCTCGCTGCTGGCTGCGCCCTGCAGCAGGTCGGCATCAAACTCGTAGTGGTCGACCTCGATATCCAGCTCGTCGATGCACTCGCCGGGCAGGGTAGCGATCTGGTGCGGGGCGCGATCGAGCGGGAACAGGGTCACCTTGACCGGCTCGCCGGCGCAGGCGCCGAGATCTTGCTCCAGCAAGGCCGCCAACGCATCGATGGAGTCGCAACGGGTCTGGTTGAAGGAGTTGAGGTAGAGCTTGAACGATTTGGACTCGATAAGATTCGGGCTGGTGGCCGGAATGGTCACTTCGCCCACGGCCACCATCGGCTTGCCCTTGCTGTTGAGCCAGGAGAGCTCATAGAGCGTCCAGACATCGCAACCGGTAAAGGGGAGGTCGTCACCGAGTTTCAGGTCATCCCGGTTCAGGCTGCGGGGAACCGGTTGCAGCAGGGAGGGGGTGTACTGGCTGATGTAGTCGGATTGCTGGCCCAGACTCAAGCCCTTGAGGGCGCTGGCGCCGGCGTATCTATCTTGTTTGCTCACAGGTTTGCTCACCTAATGTGTTCATCATGATTGGGAGGAAGCGGGCCATTGCATGGCCAGAGCGTGCTCGCAGCCTTGCCAGAGGGGATAACCCCGAGCTGCAACGGGGCGCTGGCAACCTTGTCTGTCACCCGGTTTGATGGTGCAATAGCGGACTTTGCCAGCAATTGTGGGGATTTTCGATGTCGGATCAAGTTTTGTCTGCCCTGAAGCACTTTTTTACCCGCTGGCAGCGTGACGGCGAGGCCAGACGAGGCTTGCCCCTGTGCCAGTGGGAGTCGGAGTGGCGCTCCCCCTGTCAGCTTGGCGAGCCGGTCGACGGCCAGATCAGCTGGCGCCCCCATCTGCGCAGCGAACCCGGCGATTTCACCGCCATGAACGAGGCGCTGGAGCTGCAGCTTCATCCTGCGGCGACCACCCTGTTTGGCCACTGGTTCAGCCGACCTGTCCCCTGCCTCTTCAAGGGGCTGCGCCTTGAGCTGATCCTGCCGTGGAACGAGGCGGATCTCGACCTGCTCAAGGAGAACCTCATCGGCCACCTGCTGATGCTGCGCAAGCTCAAGCGCCCCCCCTCCATCTTCCTTGCCACCACCCGCAACGAGATGACCCTCATCTCTCTGGATAACGAGAGCGGTCAGGTGTGGCTGGAGTGGCTCGACTCAGGCCGCCGGCTGCCGCTGGCCCCCTCTCTGCCGGCGTTTCTGGAGCGGCTGGAGACCCTGCCGCAATAGCGCCTGTTCGCGCGACTGTTGCTTGGCGGAACAGATCTCGAAACGAAATGCCGAAACGAATATCGAAACAAAAAGAGCCTTGCCGCGTGGCGAGGCTCTTTTTATGGCGTCACGGGCAGGGCACGCTTAATCCTTGAAATCCCAGGAGAGGTTGGAGACCAGCCGGCAGCTGTCGCACTTGAAGTCGAAGATCTCGTGCAGTGGCGCTGCCAGCGCCCACTCGCCGCCACAGCTTGGGCAGGGGCGCGCCTTCTCCTCGGACGCGCTCACGCCGCCCACCCGGTAGAGGTAGTAGTAGGTGGGGATGCCGGTCAGCACTTCCAGCCGTTTGGCGAGATCGCTGCCACGCCGGTAGAGACGACTGCCCACTTCCCCAATCTCGTGCAGCGCCGCATGTTCGGCGATGGAGCCGTTCATCTGCAGCTGATCGCACGCCTCCCAATCCTCCTGCCACTTGATGATCTGTTTGTGATCGCCGTTGGCGACGGCTGGCACCTGATAGAGCGGGATGGGGGCGAAGTGGTCGCCACAGCGCAGTGGCGAGCAGGTATGCAGGAAGCTGGTGTAGAGCATCATCCAGCTGGGGCGCTCGCCCTGCTGGCCGCAAGGATCTGTGCTGTCGGAGAGCAGATCCGCCCCCTGCAAATGGAGTTTTGGCGCCAGCAGCCCCGCCTGATTGAGCTGCTGCTCGGCCAGTTTTACCTGCTCGCTCTGGTTGTCCGGGTGGAGGCTGTCCTGCTCCGGACAGACCACCCGGCTGACGAAATAGCCCTCGTGCATGCTGGTGGGAAACTCGCGGCCGAGGATCTGGCCCTGATAGCGCAGCATATCCAGATAGTTGACGATGGCCCGCTCGGCTTCACCGAGGGAGGTGTCGCGATAGCACTCAAAGCAGAGTTCGACGATATACATGGCTCAGTTTTTCCCCTGCTGGATGAGCAGGTCGGTCAGCCGATCCACTTTGCGCTCGAGACGATTGAGCTGTTCGGCAAGCTGCAGCAGGGTGGGCTCGGCAACGGGGGCGGGGGCTGCCTGCTCCTGGCTGGCCGCTTCCGGGGCGCCGGCGGGCTGCTGTTTCCACTGGCTCAGCACTTTCAGCAGCTCGGCCATGGCAACCGGCTGGCTTAGGCGAGCCTTGATCATGGCGGTGGTCGGGGTGATCCCCTTGGCGGCCAGTTCGTTGGCGATACGGATGATCTCGTGGGCGGACATAAGCGTGCTCTGCTGAATGGGTAGATGGGGGGCCGAAGTGGCTGGTCGGGGCGGGATCTTAACCAAAGCCCGCAGGGGATAAAAGGGGAGGGGTCAGCGGGGCTGGCGCAGCATCAGGTCGAGCTGGTCGATCGCCTCGCACCAATCGGAGTCGTGCCACAGGGCATCGCGCAGAAAGCTGGCCTGAGCGGCGCTCCAGAACTGCGCTTCCGGCAGCAGGGTCTCGTTGTCGAGATGATGCTCGTGGACGAAGCGATAGAGGCTCAGCTCGTCGTTGGCCATGCCGAGCTGGGCGAACAGGGCGGGCAAATCGTGGTGCAGGGGGTCCATCTCGTCTCTCCCTTGGCTAATCCCTGAGATTATAGACAGGCGAATTTCTTCCCCCCGCGACGGACTGGGGTTTCATCCTGATGGCGGAGGGGGCATTGCGCCGCTTATGACGAGGGCTGAAGAGAGGAGAGATGGCCCGGCTTGGTCGCTATAAACAAAATTTATGGGTTTTAGGAAAATGACCCGACTTTAGCTTATACCAAGGAGGGCGCACAGCTGGCGGCATTCACCATGCCGTTTGTGCTCATCAAAGGCATTCGTCCGATCTCTGTCATATGGCTTGCCGGCCCCGACCCGGATGGGGAGGGGGATAAGCAGGCCGATTAATGAAGCAAGGGGATGTCAAACCGTGGGAATGCGATGGGGCGGCAGCTCGACGCCGATAACGTGCAGGCCCTGCATCTTGAGGGTGCCCTGATAGTGGCTCTCGCCATCGCTGGAGAACTCGAACTGGTAGTGGGTGAGCAGCCTGAGCGGCTTGCCGGCCACTTCACGACGGCTGCGAGCCAGCGACAGCAGTTGCAGGTCGTGGTGCTGGCAGTAGCGACGCATATATTGCCACGCCAGTTCGGCCTGACGGCGTTGCAGCCAGAACGCACCGGCTATTGCCATCAGCGCCAGAATTCCGAGCATCTCTCCCATAGGCAGCTTCCTTGTTGTCGGATCATTGTCAGAGTCGGCTGTCAGCCAGATAGCGGGAGCCTGTGGTCAGACTCCCTTGTTGCCCGGGCCGTGGCCAATGGGCCCGGCGGTGTCGCAGATCAGGCAGAAGCAAACAGGCGGCCAATCGCCTTGCCCAGCTCCTCGCTGCGTTCCGGGTCACGCAGTCTGGCCAGCATATCATTGCGCAGGGCCGGTAAAGTGACGAGCTCGGCAAAAACCTGATTGAAGAACTGGGTCGGTTGCAGGGCGAGCTGCTCCAGATAGTCGCCGAGCAGTCTGGCATCCTGCAGATCGGGCCAGAGCCGGCCTGCGATGGCGAGCAGTAGCGCCGGGCTCGGTTGGGTTTGCAGCAGGGTCAGCAGCTTGTTGGTGCGCAGCGCGCTGCCGGGGCAGGAGGCCATGGCGCGGCAGAGGTAAGCCAGGGTCTCCGGGTTGGGGGCGGCACACTCCTGCTCCTTGCCGATCCGCTCGAGCAGGGCGCCTTGCACGGCCGGTGGCAAGGGGGCGCTCTCCAGACTCTGGCAGAGGGCGTAGAGCGGCTCTTGCGGCAACTTGGGCAGCGCCTTGCAGACCAGCGCCAGATTGCGCTCATCATGCAGCCGCTCCGCCAGATCGGCAAACCCCTGCAGCCCCAGTGTCTGCCAGCCGGTGTCGTTGGGGGCTGCCAGATAGTGGCAGAGCGCTTCGTAATAGGCTGACGGGGCCTGCTCCAGCTGGCGCGCCAGCTTGGCGTGCAGGCTGGCCATCTTGGCCTCGGCCGGGCGGAAGGTGTAGGGGTTGTCAGCCAGTCGCTTGGCTTTCTCCTCGTCGAGCTCGCCGGTCAGCTTGTAGCCCAGCGTCTCCACCACCTGATCCATGAAGTGCTTGGGGCCGCTCGAGATGAGCAGACCGCGCTCGTCGAGGGCAAACTTGAGGAACCAGAGGTAGTGGCGCGACTCGCTCGGCTGGAAGAAGTGGACGCCGAGCCAGGCGTGCTGCTGCAGCGGCCAGGGGTAGGGCTCCTGCTGCTGTTCGATGCGCACAAAGGTGTCGCTGGCCAGCGGCCGCACCTGGCGGCCCATGTCAAACAGCTGGAACTGGGTGCCAGCCTGGGTCAGAAAGTCGGTCAGAGTATTGATGGCGGTCGGCGTCGCAGACATGGAGAGCTCCGGCTTGAATATGATGCGGGCCGATTATAAGGCCATGGCCACGGATAGCCAGCGTTGGCTCCGGCCCTGATGGCGAGTCTGTGGCGGGATCTCTGCATGGCAGCCGCTCGGGAGGAGGTGTATAGTATCGCCCTTTTTTACGGGCGGTTGGCTGCGAAGGCTGCCGCTCTGGCTGGCGTCTTGTTGTTGCCTTGCTCGGCAAGCGCACGGCCATCCCGGATCAACCTGTGGTGATGAGGAAGTGCACGATATGAATCAATATTTGCTGGTCGCCGGCTTGCTGGGGGAACTCACGGCCGAGCTGCAGCGCCTCGAGCGCTGGCAGGCGGAGCATCCGGGCGAGGAGGCACTGGCCAGTACCCTGCCTTTTTGTGTCGATACCCTGAGCTTTGACCAGTGGTTGCAGTTCGTGCTGATCCCGCGCATGGAGCAGCTGGTGGTGATGCAGGCGCCGTTGCCGAGCAGCGTCTCCCTCTACCCCATGGCCAGCGAAGTCTATAAAGAGGAGCTGGCCGAGGTGGAGGCCCTGCTGCGGCTGATCGCCCGCTTCGACCTGCTGCTCTCCGGCAAAGTGGTCGAGCAATGATGGACGAGCAGAGCAAAGAAGAGAAAGCGCTGCAGCTCACCCTGCTCTATCAGGATGAGTGGCTGGTGGCGGTCAACAAGCCCTCCGGCTTGTTGGTGCATCGCAGCTGGCTCGACAAGGCCGAGACCCGCTTTGCCATGCAGATGACCCGGGATCTGATCGGCGGTCGCCACGTCTATCCGGTTCATCGTCTCGACCGGCCCACCTCCGGGGTGCTGCTGTTTGCCCTCGATCCGGCGGTGGCTCGTACCCTGACCGAGGCGTTTGCCAACCGTCAGGTGCACAAGGAGTATCTGGCGCTGGTGCGCGGCTGGGCGCCCGAGCAGGGGGTGATCGACTACCCCCTCAAGGAGCAGCTGGACAAGATCGCCGACGCCATGAGCGACCCGGATCGGCCGGCGCAGGAGGCGGTCACCACCTTCCGCCGGCTGCACCGGGTCGAGCTGCCCCATGCGGTCTCCAAGAAACACCCCACCAGTCGCTACAGTCTGGTCAGATTGTTCCCGAAAACCGGCCGCAAGCATCAGCTGCGTCGCCATATGGATCATCTGTTCCACCCGATTGTGGGCGACACCACCCACGGCGATGGCCGCCATAACCGCTTCTTCCGCGAGCACTACGGCTGCGAGCGCCTGCTGCTGGTGGCCCGCACCCTGAGCTTTACCCACCCGATCCTCAAAGTGCCGATGCGGATCGAGGCGCCGCTTGGTCAGGATGTGCTGCGTCTGTTTGCCGAGTTGGGCTGGCCTGCCAGCGAGAGCGACTACTGATCCGCATCAGGTTGCATCTGGCGCCAGCTTGTCGATAAAGTGACTCATCATCCGACTGAAATGGCAGGGAGCAGGTGATGGCACAGATCGATATCGTGGTAGGGAGCGTCTATGGTGCGGCCATGCTGGTGGCCGAGACGCTGGCAGATGAGCTGGCACGGCAAGGGCACAAGACAGCGCTTTATGAAGAGGCACGGCTGGAGGATATCGACCCCGGCCGTTTTTTATTGCTGGTCAGCGCCACCACGGGGCAGGGGGACATTCCCCCCAATCTGCAGCCCTTTGCTACCGATCTGGCTGAGCGCGCCCCCTGGCTCAAGGGGTTGCGTTATGCTCTGGTCGCCATGGGGGACAGCAGTTACGACCATTTTTGCGGTGCCGGCCGTCGGCTGGATAGCCAGTTGCAGGAGCTGGGGGCGACAGCGGTTGTCCCGCGCCTTGAGCTGGATGCGACCCTGCACGATGAGCCGGAGCGGGTCGCTCTGGCCTGGCTAAAAAGCTGGCATATATAGCCGGAAAATTACGCTGTAATTTGCCTCATATAAGTCCCCTGTCCGGTTCGGCAGGGGATTATTATTTGTGCGCCATTCTCCCCATGTTCATCAAATATCCGCACTGACAATAACGATATATTTCTCACTGACACCGTTTTCTTGTTTGTGCTGTTCCAAAAGGCAGCAAGACATATCAGGCAAATAAAAGTTCAATCATGAAAGCGATTTCAGTCATGTTTTTGCCAATGAACCATCAAATATTCACTTTCATCTCGTCGCGAATTAATTAATGAGAGCGGTTTCAGATTGATCTTGATCGCTTCATTTTTGATGTGATTGGTTAGTTATTGCTTTGTCTTTGGATTTTTTGCGTCATTGGTGTGAGGCGATCGTTTGCCGAGCGATTTGTCGCCATTTTGTGAGTCGGTTCATATTTGTCGTGATATGTGCTCCCTATAATCGACCTCGGTTATCACCAGCAGGATTGCCCGGTGATAAATATTCAGGATCACACTCCTCACAGCGGGAAATAAGGAATATGACAATGAAAATGAAGTGGCTCCCGATTGCTGCAGCTGTTACTGCCGCCCTGGCTTCCCAAGCCGCCTTTGCCGTAGATTTCCACGGTTACTTCCGTTCCGGTGTTGGTGTTTCCAGTGATGGTGACATGCAGACTTGGAGCAAACAAAAGGTAGGCCGTTTGGGTAACGAAGACGATACCTATGGTGAAGTGCAGCTTGGCCAGGAAGTATTTAACAAGGATGGCAAGACTTTCTACGTTGATTCTATGGTCGCCATGACTTCAAATGGTTCCAACGATTGGGAAGGTACTGGCACAGTATGTAACTTCGATGAAAAACAATGCAGTAACGATTCCGAGTTCGCTCTGCGCCAGTTCAACGTTCAGGCCAAGGGGCTGCTGGGCTTTGCTCCGGAAGCCACTCTTTGGGCAGGTAAACGTTACTATCAACGTCACGACATTCACATCTCAGATTTCTACTACTGGAACATTTCCGGTGCTGGTGCCGGTATCGAAGGCATCCAGGCCGGCCCGGGCAAAGTATCCTTTGCTTGGATCCGCAATGATCGCGGCTGGGATGGTAAGGATGGCTGGACCAAATTCAGCAGTATGGATGTAAACACCCTTGATCTGCGTTATGCAGGTATTCCGTTGTGGCAAGATGCCTCTCTGGAAATGGGTGTTGATTACGCAATCGTTAATCCAACCGATGCCCAGAAGAGCTCTTCCAATAGCCAGTATAAAAATGCCAAAGATGGCGTAATGCTGACTGCTGAAATGACCCAAGGTGTTCTGGGTGGCTTCAACAAGACCGTGCTGCAGTACGGTACTGAAGGTTACGCCAAGACAATGGCCTTCTACGGTGATGGTTCCTGGTATGGTGCTGAAGCCAAAGATGGGGCTGATGGTTTCCGTATCATCAACCACGGTGTCATCCCGATGGGTAACTCCTGGGAGATGGGTCACCAGCTGGTCTACGGTGTAGGTAACGACATGTGGGTCGGCAACGACAAGTATGAAGCCATGTCCGCTGTTGTTCGCCCCATGTTCAAATGGGATGATTTCAACAAGACAATCTTTGAGGGCGGTTATTTCAAAGACAATAATAAGTCTACCAGTGGCACGACGGCTAAAGATTCTGGTTACAAGCTGACTCTGGCTCAAGCATGGTCTGCTGGTTCCAGCTTCTGGGCTCGACCGGAGATTCGTGTATTTGCTACCTACTTGAAACAAGACAAGACATCAGACAAATTCGATGCAACAAGCGTTAATGTTGGTCAGGATAAGTATGCGTTCGATGGTGGTCTGTCTAAAGATACTTGGAACTTTGGTGTTCAGGCAGAAGCTTGGTGGTAAACCGTAGTTTCAGTTAAGTTAGTGACTGCCCCCGTATGGGGGCAGTTTTGTTTCGCCGTGTGACGGCAACCGGGTTATGGAGATAAGAAGAATGAAACTGGTAAAGATATCTATCACAGCAGTGGTTACTGCGCTGCTGGCTGGTTGTGCCGGTAGCATGGTTGTACCCGTGCAAGAGCATGCATCCATCCTGAGTAATGCCGAACAGGCCAAACAGGCTCTTTCAATGGTGAGCAGCTGTTGCAATGGGTTCAAAGATTTCAATTATGTAGCTTTGCCCGAAGGCGATACTCTGCTGACCATCGATGGCAAGCAACCCACTTTTCAGTTTGATGAGGGGATGAGCTACTTCGCAGCTTATCGCCTGCCGGCCAACACTGGCAATTTGGCTATCAATATTGCGTCCCAAGTAGGTAAGACAGTGCTGATCCCGCAAGTCATCATGCTGGATGCCCAGTTCAAGGTGACTCGTGTGCTGGGCGATTCGGTATTCACTTATCAGCCAGCACACCTGCTGGATAATGATCGGGTGGAGGGCAAGCTTTTTGTTGATCGCAGTATGCCGGGTAACCCTGCGGCAGAAACCTACATGATTATTTATGCACCAGCCAGCAAATTGGCCGATAGTACAACCATACTGCACCCTTCTAAAGCGTTTGCCCGAGCGAATGGCTCGGTCGAGCCGGATATCAAGGATCCTGTGATCCCTCATTCCCCATGGGGTCTTGTACAGATCAAGGTTGTGGATATGGCCAAAGGCCAGGGACTGGAGGCAGTATTCAAGCCTGAATATGCAGACAAGGTTGCGATGGGTAAAGGCGCACCAGCGGTGACCTCTGCTGTTGCTGCTGGTAGTGTCACGGCAGCTGTGGTGGCAGCACCAGCCACACCTGCTCCTGCCATGCTGAGTGAAACCGAAGCCTTCTATCAATCCCAGATCGAGAAGGCGGTGAAAGCGGGCGATATCGACAAGGCGATGCAGCTGGTCAATGAAGCTGAGCGTGCCGGTTCGACCAAAGCGAAACAGGTATTTGTCGATGCGGTGAAGCGCTCGCAAAAATAAGCTCAAGCAAATTTGAGTGATCACTATATTTATTAAGGCCTCCCTTGTTGGAGGCCTTTTTAATCGGTAGACTGTAATAATAGAGAATAAGCTTGTTACATTGAGTTACACGTTGTTTCCGTTCGCATTGTTTGGAATGATAAAAATACAATGCGAAACTGTAATTTATATTTAGGTGTAATAGAGTGATTGTGCAGAATTGCATTCAAAAAATATGTGCAATTCTCCCTCCAGAACAAGTTGTGATCTTCCCTCCAAAATCAATATTCCACTTCCATCGAAAGCAGAAATTTACGACCCGCTGGGTTATATTCTGATGGTCAAAATAAGCAAACCCCATTCGATAATATTTCGATGAAGAGTCGTTAGTTCATCCTAATAAATCGTTCAGGGACGACAATCCATTCAGGAGCGCACACAATGTTGAAAAATGCTTTCGCTAATCTGCAAAAGGTTGGTAAGGCGCTGATGCTGCCAGTATCAGTCCTGCCAGTCGCAGGTATTCTGTTGGGGGTGGGTGCTGCCCACTTCAGCTGGCTGCCGGAAATTGTTTCCCAGTTGATGGAACAGGCCGGTGGTTCCGTATTTGGCCAGATGGCCCTGCTGTTCGCAGTGGGTGTCGCCCTTGGCTTTACCAATAACGACGGTGTATCCGGTCTGTCTGCCATCGTTGGCTACGGCATCATGGTCGCCACTCTGAAGGTAATGGCACCTGTCATGGGTGTTGAAAGCATCGAGACCGGTGTGCTGGGTGGTATCCTGGCCGGTGGTATCGCTGCCTGGGCCTTCAACCGCTTCTACAAGATCCAGCTGCCCGAGTATCTGGGTTTCTTCGCCGGCAAGCGTGCCGTACCCATCATCACCGGTTTCCTCTCTATCGGTCTGGGTGTCATCCTCTCCGTCATTTGGCCGCCTGTAGGTGGCGCTATCGGTGCCTTCTCTGACTGGGCTGCCAACCAGAACCCGGTACTGGCCTTCGGTATCTACGGTGTGGTTGAGCGTTCTCTGATCCCGTTCGGCCTGCACCACATCTGGAACGTACCGTTCTTCTATCAGGCTGGTACCTGTGTCAACGGTGCCGGTGAAACTGTTCACGGTATCATGACCTGCTTCCTGACCGCTGATGACGCGTCCCGCGCTGCCGGTAACGGCTTCGGTCAGCTGGCTGGTGGCTACCTGTTCAAAATGTTCGGCCTGCCTGCCGCTGCGTTTGCCATCGCTCACGCCGCCAAGCCGGAGAACCGTGCCAAGGTAGTAGGTATCATGGCCTCTGCAGCCCTGACCTCTTTCCTGACCGGTATTACCGAGCCGATCGAGTTCTCCTTCCTGTTCGTTGCTCCGGTACTGTACGCCATCCACGCTGTACTGGCTGGTCTGGCTTACGTGCTGACCAACACCCTGGGTATCGTACACGGTCACACCTTCTCCAACGGTTTCATCGACTTCGTTGTTCAGTCCCCGCGTGCCAGCCACATGATGCTGCTGGTTGGTCTGGGTCTGGTATACGCTGCCATCTACTACGTGGTATTCAGCTTCGTTATCCGTGCCATGAACCTGAAAACTCCGGGTCGTGAAGACGAGAGCGCCGAGTCCACTGTTGGTCAAGGCAAAGACGAAATGTCTGCCGCTCTGGTTGCTGCCTTCGGTGGCAAAGAGAACATCGCTTCTCTGGATGCCTGCATCACCCGTCTGCGTGTTGGCGTGAAAGATGTTGCCAAGGTTGACCAGGCTGGTCTGAAGAAACTGGGTGCTGCCGGTGTGGTAGTGGCTGGTTCCGGCGTACAAGCCATCTTCGGTACCAAGTCCGACAACCTGAAAACCGACATGGATATCTGGATGAAGAGCAACTAATTCAGTTGCCTGACATCAGGTTCCGGAAGAGGGAGGCGCAAGCCTCCCTCTTCTTTTTGTGCCGTTTGGTGACTGGGAACGGAGTCTGCCATGAAACACTTGACCGGTATTGCTGGTACGCGGCAATAAAAAGAGCGCCACATCGGGCGCTCTTTAAGCAAGAGGGGGAGGGTTAGAGTTTCTCCAGATCCCGCTCAATCTCGCTGATCTTGTTCTGTACCACCTTCTCCAGATGGCGCAAGTCGCGCAGGATCTTCTGCTTGATATCCGGGTCGGCATGAACATGCACACCCAGGGTCAGGCTGTCGAGCTCGTCCACCACGTATTTGAGGTTGGCGTTGATCTCGGTGACATCCTTGTACTCATGGGTGCCCGAGTCGACCAGCATGGTCTTGCGCTGGCGCGGGTATTTGAATTTGACACTCTTGGCGAAGAACTCGCCCTTCTGCTTCTTGAAGTAGATCTTGAGGATGTCGTGGTTGGCCTCCTGGCGCAGGGTGTAGCTGTCGACGGAGGCGGGATCCTGGATCCCCAGGCTCTTGAGATTCTCGTACATCAGGCTTCCTCGGTTTGAAACGATCCTGTCCCATCTATCTTAACCGAGCTTGTGCTGCTTGCCTGTGACAGCGGCGCCAAAATCAAAAGGGCGCCATCAGGCGCCCTTTAAATCACGGTAAAACGGCTTACTCGTCGATGGAGCGCAGCAGGGCGTTGATGCCGACCTTGGCGCGGGTCTTGGCATCGACCTTTTTGACGATCACGGCTGCGTAGAGGCTGTACTTGCCGCACTTGGAGGGCAGGGAGCCGGAAACGACCACTGAGCCAGCCGGTACGCGGCCGTAGTGGATTTCGCCGGTTTCGCGGTCATAGATGCGGGTGGACTGACCGATGAAGACGCCCATTGAGATAACGGAACCTTCCTCGACGATCACCCCTTCAACCACTTCGGAGCGGGCACCGATAAAGCAGTTGTCTTCTATGATGGTCGGGTTGGCCTGGAGTGGCTCCAGTACGCCGCCGATGCCGACGCCGCCGGAGAGGTGTACGTTCTTGCCGATCTGGGCGCAGGAACCGACGGTGGCCCAGGTATCGACCATGGTGCCTTCGTCAACGTAGGCGCCGATGTTGACGTAGGAGGGCATCAGCACAGTGTTGGGGGCGATAAAGGAGCCTTTGCGGGCGGTCGCCGGCGGCACCACACGTACACCGGCAGCCTTGAACTGCTCTTCGGTGTAGTTGGAGAACTTGAGGGGAACCTTGTCGTAGTACTGGGCGTCGTCGCCCTTGATGATGCCGTTGTCGTTGATACGGAACGAGAGCAGTACCGCCTTCTTCAGCCACTGATGAACAACCCACTCACCGGCGATCTTCTCGGCAACCCGGGCCTTGCCGGAGTCCAGCAGCTCGATGACTTGCAGGATGGCGGATTTGGTAGCGCTGTCCACAGTGCTCGGGGTAATGGTGTCGCGGCGCTCGAAGGCCGCTTCAATGATCTGTTGCAACTCGGTCATGACAGGTTTCCTTTAAAAAATTCTGTTTGTTGTATCACACTTTTCCGACTGTTTTTAAGTGGCTGACCGGAATTCTTCCGGCCAGCGACCATTTCTTTCATATTTCCCGGCCAACCATTTGTTTGGTATGGGAAAATGGAGGTGAAAACAGCCTCTTTCGAATCAGATTGCACTCATTCCATAGCAAATTGCTGCGGGTTGAGCTGATGCACCAGCCGCTCTTCCAGCTGCAGTTGCTGCTCCGGTGTCAATGGCTCGCCATCGAGGCTGGTCAGACTGAAAAAGTCCTCGACCCGTTCGCCGAAGGTGGCGATCTTGGCGGCGTGCAGCGACAGGCCGCACTGCTGGAACACGGCGCCGATCCGAGCCAGCAGGCCGGGAGTATCGAGGGCGGTCAGCTCCATCAGGGTGTGGCGGCTCTCCCCCTTGTGCGGCAGAAAAACGACCCGGGTCGGCACGCTGAACTGGCGGTGGCGCCGCGACAGTGGCTTGTTGCGCAGCACCAGCTTGCCCGGCTCCTGCAGCGCCTTCTCCAGCGCCTTCTTGATGGTGGCGGTGCGGTTGGGGCTGATGGGTTCGCCGTTCGGTTCCAGCACCACAAAGGTATCGAGCACGAAGTTGCTGCGCGAGTTCATGATCTGGGCGTCGTGAATGTTGAGGTTCTTCTGATCCAGCGCCGAGGCGACGGTGGCAAACAGGTTCGGCGTGTCGCGGCAGTAGATGAACACCTCGCTGCCACCGCGGGTCGGGTGTTTGCCGATCAGCACCAGTGGGGCCTGGTTGTTGCCATGCTCGATGATGTGGCGGCAGTGCCAGGCGATCTGTTCCGGGCTGTGACGCAGGAAGTAATCGGCCTTGAAGTCGCTCCAGAGCTGGTTGATCGCCTCCTCCGGCACGTCGCGCTGCGCCAGCAGCTGTTTGGCCTGACGCTGGTTCTCGCGAATGCGCAGCCGCATGTCGGGCGGGTTCTCCAGCCCCTGGCGCAGCGCCTTCTGGGTAGCAAAGTAGAGCTCGCGCAGCAGGGTGCCCTTCCAGTCGTTCCACAGGGTGTCGTTGGTGGCGCAGATATCGGCCACGGTGAGGCAGTAGAGCAGGTCGAGATGCTGCTCGTCGCGCACCTTCTGGGCAAAGTCGGTGACCACGTCGGGGTCATAGATATCGCGGCGCTGGGCGGTGACCGACATCAGCAGATGGTGGCGCACCAGCCAGGCGACCAGCCGGCTCTCGTAGCGATCGAGGCCGTGCAGCTGGCAGAACTCCAGCGCATCGACGGCGCCAAGTTCCGAGTGATCGCCACGCCGCCCCTTGGCGATATCGTGGAACAGGGCAGCGATGCTGAGCAGCTCCGGTTTGCGCAACCGGGTGAACACCTCGTGGCAGAGCGGGTGACTCTGGCGGTTGGCCGGGTTGGGAAAGCCGTGAATGTTCTTGAGCAGCCGATGGGTGTGCTCATCCACCGTGTAGGCGTGGAACATGTCGAACTGCATCTGGCCGACGATGAGGTTCCACTGCGGCAGGTAAGCCGCCAGAATGCCGTACTTGTGCATCAGGCTCATCGGCAGGCCGATACCGTTGGGGTGGCGCAGCAGCGCCATGAACAGGCGACGGCACTCCGGCAGATCCTGCAGCCAGCAGTTGAGCTTGCGCCGCGCTTCGCGCAGCTGGCGCAGGGTGGCGGAGTGGATACCGGCAATCTCGGGATGCTGGGCCATCTGGTAGAAGAGGCGCAGGATAGCGGCAGGCTCGCGGGCGAACAGCTCGGCATCTACTGCATCGATGAGGCGGCCACGGAGCTGGAACTCGTCGGAGAGGCGGCGCACATCCATGGCGCTGTTGCCAAGAATCGCCTCGTCAAACAGTTGCAGCAGCATCTCGTTGAGCTCGGCAACCCGCCGCACTGTCTGGTAGAAGCGCTTCATCATCTGCTCGATCGGCGCGTTGCCTTCCCCCTCGAAGCCCAGCATCTGGGCCACGGTGCGCTGGCGGTCGAACAGCAGGCGGTTATCCCCTTTGTTGATGGCCATGTGCAGGGCAAAGCGTACCTTCCAGAGGAAATTCTGGCAGTCGAGCAGCTCGCGGTACTCGGCGCGGTTGAGGAAGCCGTGACTGGTCATCTCGAACAGGGTGGTGGCACCGAAGTGGCGACGGGCGACCCAGGCGAGGGTCTGGATGTCGCGCAGGCCGCCAGGATTGCACTTGAGATCCGGCTCCAGTTTGTAGGCGGTACCGAGAAACTGCTGGTGCCGCTCCGCCTGCTCCTGGCGCTTGGCGCGAAAGAAGGCTTCGCTCGGCCAGAAGTGTTGGGGGCCGGTCGCCTCCTTCAGTTGCCGGAAACCCTCCTTGCGGCCCGTGATGTAGCGCGCCTCAATGAGGTTGGTGGCGACTGTGATGTCGGCCTTGCCCTGCTCGATGCACTCCGCCACGTTGCGTACCGCCTGACCCACCTCCAGCTTGAGATCCCACAGCAGGGTGATGAACTCGCCGATGCGCAGCCCCAGCACTTCGTCCAGCTCGTCGCCGTCATAGAGGATCAGCAGGTCGATGTCGGAGTGAGGGTGCAGCTCGCCTCGGCCATAACCGCCTACCGCGATGAGGGTGAGGTCGCTCTTGTCGAAGCCAAACTTCTGCCAGAGGCGGCAGAGCAGTTGATCCATATATTCGGAGCGGGTGGCAACCAGCTCGATGATATTGTCACCGGCATCGAAGCGGGCGTGCAGCCAGCCGAGAAAGCGGCTCAGGTACTCTTTGCAGTTGTCGCGGGTGAGCTGGTCGTCGGGTAACAGGTGGGGGGAAAGCAGGCTGGCGTCCATGGCATCTCACACACAAGTGGCAGGCATATGGCTGAAACGGGCAGTAAAAACCCCGGCGCTTTTCGCTAAAGGGCCGGGGTTCGATGTTAGCTGTGTTTGATGAAGCGGTCGATAGTGTCGTCGGGGCGCAGGGTCAGCACTTCGCAGCCATCTTCGGTCACCAGCAGGGTGTGTTCCCACTGGGCAGAGTCGCCGCCATCCTTGGTGGTGACGGTCCAGCCATCCTTCGGATTGACCTTGCAGTGGTACTTCTTGCTGTTGACCATCGGCTCGATGGTGAAGCACATGCCCGCTTTCAGCTCCAGCTTGCCGCCGTTGCGGTAGTGGAGGATCTGCGGCTCTTCGTGGAACTCGGCACCGATGCCGTGGCCACAGTAGTCACGCACCACGGAGAAGCCGGCCTTCTCGACGATGGGCTGGATCACGGCGCCGATCTCGGTGATGCAGGCGCCCGGGCGCACCTTCTTGATGGCGGCGTAGAGGCTCTCTTGCGCAACCTTGCAGAGCTGACGACGCAGCGGGGTGGTCTCGCCCACGATGAACATGGCGGAGGTGTCGCCGTGGTAGCCATCCTTGATGACGGTGATGTCGAGGTTGATGATGTCGCCATCACGCAGCTTCTTGTGGTTCGGGATGCCGTGGCAGATCACATCGTTCACTGAGGTGCAGATGGACTTGGGGAAGCCGTGGTAGTTGAGCGGAGCCGGGATAGCCTGCTGCACGTCAACGATGTAGTTGTGGCAAAGGGTGTTCAGTTCGTCAGTGGTGACGCCGGCTTTGACATGGGGCGCAATCATGACCAGCACATCGGCGGCCAATTGGCCGGCAACGCGCATCTTTTCAATCTCTTCCGGTGTCTTGATTTTAATGGACATGGGATCTCTCTTGCGGCCTGCCACCGGGCCTGCGAGGGCAGGCTGGACAGGTAATGAAAAATAGATGCGTTTGCAATCAGGCCAAAATTTTATCCGCAACCCCTTCGTACTTCCAGTGTGATTGTCATCACAACGTCAAATGACAGTCGCAACCTCCGTTGACGGGATCCATATTTAGCGCTCGTTTAGCCTCGCTTCGGTGGTGTCGTGGCCAAAGTTATGATATAAAGCGCGCCGGAATGGGGAACTTGCGTCCCGATTTCATCACCCTTACTTAAACAACACACACACATCGACACATATGCCGGGGTGCCTTAACGGGTCGGTTATATGGGATGTGTGGAGGCCTAACCCCAATACAGAGGTATAAAATGGCTAAAGTTTCTATGCGCGACATGCTGCAAGCCGGCGTTCACTTCGGTCACCAGACTCGTTACTGGAACCCGAAAATGAAATCCTACATCTTCGGTGCTCGCAGCAAAGTTCACATCATCAACCTGGAAAAAACCGTTCCGATGTTTGACGATGCCATGAACTTCATCAGCTCCGTAGCTGCCAAGAAAGGCAAGGTACTGTTCGTAGGTACCAAGCGTGCCGCGTCTGAAGCCGTAAAAGAAGCCGCTGAGCGTTGCGACCAGTTCTATGTTAACCACCGCTGGCTGGGCGGCATGCTGACCAACTGGAAAACCGTTCGTCAGTCCATCAAGCGCCTGAAAGATCTGGAAACCCAGAGCCAGGACGGTACCTTCGACAAGCTGACCAAGAAAGAGGCGCTGATGCGTACTCGCGAAATGGAAAAGCTGGAGAAGAGCCTGGGTGGTATCAAGAACATGGGCGGCCTGCCTGACGTTCTGTTCGTTGTCGATGCCGACCACGAGCACATCGCTATCAAAGAAGCCAACAACCTGGGTATCCCGGTAGTTTCCATCGTTGATACCAACTCCAACCCGGACGGCGTTGATTACGTCATCCCGGGTAACGACGACGCTATCCGTGCTGTTCAGCTGTACCTGAATGCTGCTGCTGACACCGTACTGGAAGCTCGCGCTCAGGACATCGTTGTTCAAGCTGAACAAGATGGCTTCGTTGAAGCTGAGTAATTGATAAGGACTGCAAAGCCCTTATTAACCAAGCTGATGTAATTGGTTAGCAGGGGCCCTTGTGGCCCCTGTTTCTTGTCAATTCAAGACCGAGGATACTGGACATGGCAAACATTTCTGCCGCCCTGGTAAAAGAACTGCGCGAGCGCACCGCCGCTGGCATGATGGATTGCAAAAAAGCACTGGAAGAGGCCAACGGCGATATCGAGCTGGCCATCGAGAACATGCGTAAATCCGGTCAGGCCAAAGCCGCCAAGAAAGCTGGCCGTATCGCCGCTGAAGGTGTGATCTTCGCCCGTACCGAAGGCAACGTTGCCGTCATGATCGAGCTGAACTGCGAGACTGACTTCGTTTCCAAGGATGCTGGTTTCCTGGCCATGGGTCAGAAGATCGTCGAGATCGCTGCTACCCAGAAGATTGCTGACGTTGACGCGCTGAAAGCCGCTGACTTCGGCAACGGTGAGTCCGTAGAGCTGACCATCACCAACCTGATCGCCAAGATCGGTGAGAACATGAACCTGCGTCGCGTGATGCTGGTTGAAGGTGACAACCTGGGCACCTACGTTCACGGTTCCCGCATTGGTGTTATCACCAAGCTGACTGGTGGTACCGACGAGCTGGCCAAAGATCTGGCCATGCACGTAGCTGCCAACAGCCCGCAGTTCGTCAAGCCGGAAGATGTTTCCGCTGACGTCGTTGCCAAAGAGCGCGAAATCCAGATCGACATCGCCATCAACTCCGGCAAGCCGAAAGAGATCGCCGAGAAGATGGTTGAAGGCCGCATGAAGAAGTTCACCGGTGAGGTTTCCCTGACTGGTCAGCCGTTCGTGAAAGATCCTTCCATGACCGTTGCCGAGCTGCTGAAGAAAGAAGGCGCTGACGTTGTCTCCTTCACCCGTTTCGAAGTGGGCGAAGGCATCGAGAAGCAAGAGACCGATTTCGCTGCTGAAGTTGCAGCTCAAATCGCGGCTGCTCAGAAGGCTTAATCGAACCGGTTTTTCCGTTTCCCCAGACCGCGACTTATGTCGCGGTCTTTATATGACCAGGAATCAGTGACATGAGTACCAATCCCAAACCTGCATACAGACGTGTTCTTCTGAAGTTGAGTGGTGAAGCCCTGCAAGGCGCCGAGGGTTTCGGCATTGATCCGGCGGTACTGGATCGGATGGCCCAAGAGATCAAGGAGCTGGTTGAGTTGGGTGTTCAGGTCGGTCTGGTCATCGGTGGCGGCAACCTGTTCCGTGGTGCCGGTCTTGCCAAAGCGGGTATGAACCGCGTGGTGGGCGACCACATGGGTATGCTGGCAACCGTGATGAACGGTCTGGCCATGCGTGATGCCCTGCATCGTGCTTATGTGAATGCCCGTCTGATGTCTGCCATCTCCCTGCAGGGGATCTGTGACTCCTACGTCTGGGCCGAAGCCATCAGCCAGCTGCGTGCAGGCAAAGTGGTAATCTTCTCTGCCGGTACTGGCAACCCCTTCTTTACTACCGATTCTGCGGCCTGTCTGCGCGGGATCGAAATCGAAGCCGACGTGGTGCTGAAAGCCACCAAGGTCGATGGTGTATACAACGAGGATCCGGTCAAGAATCCGGATGCCGTGCTGTACCATGAATTGAGTTATGATGAAGTTCTTGAAAAAGAGCTCAAGGTGATGGATCTTGCTGCCTTTACTCTGGCACGTGACCATGATCTGCCGATCCGCGTGTTCAACATGAACAAACCGGGTGCCCTGCGCCGGGTTATCATGGGTGAGCCGGAAGGTACCCTGATCCATCACGTCAGCAAATAAGATAGATGCGAGCCGCGCGGCGGCTCGTTCGCCAAAAGGAAAACCGCTGTGATCAACGAGATTAAAAACGACGCCAAGGAGCGCATGGGCAAGAGTGTCGAGTCACTCAAAACCCAGATGTCCAAGATCCGTACCGGCCGTGCTCACCCGAGCCTGCTCGACGGTATCCAGGTTGAGTACTACGGTGCGGCCACTCCGCTGAAGCAGCTGGCCAACGTGGTAGCCGAAGACTCTCGCACCCTCTCCATCTCCGTATTTGACCGCTCCATGATCCAGGCGGTAGAGAAAGCGATCCTGACTTCCGATCTGGGCCTGAACCCCTCCAGCAACGGCCAGAGCCTGCGTGTGCCGCTGCCGCCGCTGACCGAAGAGCGTCGCCGCGACCTGACCAAGGTTGTTCGTGGTGAAGCGGAAAACGCCCGTGTTGCCGTGCGCAACATCCGTCGCGATGCCAACGCCGATCTGAAAGCGCTGCTGAAGGACAAAGAGATCTCCGAAGACGACGACCGTCGCGCCCAGGAAGAGATCCAGAAACTGACCGACTCCTACATCAAGCTGGTCGATGAGGCCCTTGCTGCAAAGGAGAAGGAGCTAATGGAAATCTAAGCGCCTGAAAGGTATATTACGAGCGCCGTGTAGTGCCCCTGCACGGCGCTTTTGTCTTTGTGGGAGAAAACCATGTCGCTTTTGGCTGCGTTGGGTGATTGCGCCAACACCTCTTTGCCCCGTCACGTCGCCATCATCATGGATGGCAACGGCCGCTGGGCCCAGAACCGTGGCAAGATGCGGGTCTATGGGCACAAGGCTGGCGTCAAGTCGGTGCGTGAGGCGGTGACCTTTGCCGCCCGGGCCAAGATCGAAGCATTGACCCTGTTCGCCTTCTCCAGCGAGAACTGGCGGCGCCCGGAAGGGGAGGTCAGTGCCTTGATGGAGCTCTTCATTACCGTGCTGGGCCGTGAGGTGAGCAAGCTTCACAGCAACGGCATCCGGCTCAAGGTGATCGGCGATACCGCACGCTTTAGCGAGCGGCTGCAGGCCAAGATCGCCAAGGCGGAAGCGCTGACCGCCAACAACAAGGGTTTGACCCTGAACATTGCGGCCAACTATGGCGGCCAGTGGGATATTGCCCAGGCGGCCCGCAAGCTGGCCACTGCCGTGGCGGCCGGTGAATTATCTGCCGACCAGATTGATGAGTCCATGCTTGGCCGCGAGGTATGCATGGCCGATCTGCCCCCGGTGGATCTTCTGATCCGTACCGGTGGTGACCATCGCATCAGCAATTTTGTTTTATGGCAGCTCGCCTATGCCGAGCTCTACTTTACCCCGGTGTTGTGGCCCGATTTCAACGAGGCCGAGTTCAGTGAGGCCGTTGCCTCCTTTGTTGCCCGCGAGCGCCGCTTCGGTTGCACGGGTGAACAGATCCGGGAATTGATCGCCGAGCAGCAGACCGGCTAAACCCCGCTCCCAAGAGAGAGGTTTCTTTTGCTAAAACAACGAATTATTACTGCTTTGATGTTGATCCCCCTGGTATTGGGGGCGCTTTTCTTTCTGCCATTGAAGTTTTTTGCCCTGTTGGCTGCGCTGGTCTTTTTGCTGGCCAGCCGTGAATGGAGCGGCTTTGTTTCTGCCGCCCCGCAACAATGGTTACCCATCGTATTCTGCCTGCTGCTCGGGGCTAGCCTGTTCTGGCTGCCGGTGGAGCAGCTCTGGACGCCTCATCTGCATCCGCTGGTGATGGGCGTACTCTGGACCGCCGTCAGCTGGTGGCTGCTCGGCTTGCTGCTGGTGTTGCGCTATCCGCAAAGCGCCAAGCTGTGGAAAGAGTCGGTCTGGCTCAAGTCCCTGTTTGGTCTGGTGACTCTGGTTCCCTTCTTCTGGTCACTGGTAGCCATCCGTGGTTACAACTTCTATCACGACCCCATGATGGGGGCCTGGATCCTGCTGTTCGTCATGGGACTGGTCTGGGCGGCAGATTCTGGCGCGTATTTTTTCGGCAAGGCGTTCGGCAAACACAAGCTGGCACCGGCCGTGAGCCCCGGTAAAACCATCGAAGGGATGTGTGGTGGCCTCTTTACTGCCAGCCTGCTGGCGGTAGGGGTGACCTGGTTCATGGGCTTCGTGCCCGCCAAGATGGGGATCGTGCTGTTCTGCTCGCTGCTGGCGGTGCTCGCCTCTGTACTCGGCGATCTGACCGAGAGCATGTTCAAGCGTGAGGCCGGTATCAAGGATTCCGGCTCCCTGCTGCCGGGCCATGGCGGCATCCTCGACCGGATCGACAGCCTGACGGCCGCCCTGCCGGTGTTCCTGCTCAGCTATCTGCTACTCAGTCAGGAGTTCTGATGCACAAGTCTCTGGTTATTCTGGGGGCGTCCGGCTCCATTGGTCAGAGTACCCTGAAGGTGCTGCGCCACAACCCGGGCAGTTGGCAAGTATTGGCGCTGACCGCCGCCCGCAACGTGGATGCCATGTTGCGGGATTGTCTCGAATTCTCCCCCCGTTTTGCCGTGATGGTCGATGAAGAGGCCGCCCGTGAGCTGGCTGCTCGTCTGCAAGCGCACGGCAGTGCGACTCGGGTCATGTCTGGTGCCGCCGCCCTGTGCGACGTAGCCGCACACCCCGATGCTCACAGCGTAATGGCGGCCATTGTCGGTGCGGCCGGACTCGCCCCCACCATGGCCGCGGTACGTGCCGGCAAGCGCATTCTGCTGGCCAACAAGGAGGCGCTGGTGATGTCCGGTGCCTTCTTCATGGAGGCCGTGCGTGAGCATGGTGCCGAGCTGCTGCCCATCGACAGCGAACATAACGCCATCTTTCAGTGCCTGCCGACCGAAGTGCAGCGTCAGCCCGGTTTCTGCGATCTGGCGGCGGCGGGGATCAGCAAAATCCTGCTGACCGGTTCCGGTGGCCCGTTCCGTTATACCGAGGTTGGCGAACTGGCCCATGTCACGCCGGCACAAGCCATCGCTCACCCCAACTGGTCGATGGGGGCCAAGATTTCGGTCGACTCTGCCACCATGATGAACAAGGGGCTGGAGTATATCGAGGCGCGCTGGTTGTTCAACGCGGCGTCCGAGCAGATCCAGGTGGTGATCCACCCGCAGTCGGTGATCCACTCCATGGTGCAGTACAAGGATGGCTCCGTGCTGGCCCAGCTCGGCAATCCCGATATGTGCACTCCTATCGCCCACGCGCTGGCATATCCCAATCGCATCCCTTCCAGCGTGGAACCTTTGGATTTCTTCAGTGTCGGAGAGTTCAGCTTTATCCGGCCTGATTACGATCGCTATCCCTGCCTGGCACTGGCCATCAATGCCTGCCACAAGGGGCAAGCAGCGACTACTGCGCTCAATGCGGCCAATGAAGAGGCGGTTGCCGCCTTCCTGACCGAGCGGATTGGCTTTATGGATATTGCCCGGATCAACGAGGCGGTGATGCTGGCGCTGGAGAGCAGTGCCGTCAGCTCCCTCGACGATCTCTTTGCCCTGGATGGCGTAGCGCGTGCCCGTGCTCGCCACCTGATTGAGGAGCTTGGCTGATGGGCGGTGTGTTGTGGAATATCGGGGCCTTTGTCGTTGCCCTTGGCCTGCTGGTCGCAGTGCACGAGTTTGGCCACTTCTGGGTTGCCCGCCGTTGCGGCGTCAAGGTTGAGCGTTTCTCCATCGGTTTTGGCAAGGCGATCTGGCGTCGTCTTGGCAAGGACGGCACCGAATACGTGCTGGCCCTGATCCCGCTGGGTGGTTACGTCAAGATGCTCGATGGCCGGGTGGATGAGCTCAAACCCGGTGACGAGCAGTATGCCTTCAATCACAAATCGGTATGGGCCCGGATGGGCATCGTTGCGGCTGGCCCCATGGCCAACTTCGTTTTTGCCCTGTTTGCCCTCTGGCTGATGTTCATGATCGGCGTACCGGCGGTAAAACCGGTGATTGGCGAGGTACGCCCTGCTTCCATCGTGGCCGAGGCGGGCATCCTGCCGGGCATGGAGATTGTCGGGGTCGGTGATGAGCAGACCGGCGACTGGGAGAGCGTCACTTATGCCCTGCTGAGCCATCTGGGCGATCAGTCGGTCACCCTCAAGGTCAAAGCCCCCCAGACCAGCTATGCCACCGACAAGAATCTGTCGCTGGAGAGCTGGAAGTTTGATCCGGACCGGGAATCCCCGATCGGCAGCTTGGGGATCGTGCCCCTTGGTGGCAAGGTATTGCCTGTGGTGTCGGCCGTGGTAGCCAAGAGTGCCAGTGAAAAGGCGGGTTTGCAGGTTGGCGATCGCATCAAGCGGGTCGGCGAGCAGGAGATCACCGAGTGGGCCCAGTTTGTCGAGCTGGTGCAGCACGCACCGGGCGTACCGCTGCAGGTGGTGGTCGAGCGCAACAACCGCGACCTTGATGTGACCCTGACCCCGGATACCAGAAAGGTGCAGGGCAAACTGGTTGGTTTTGTCGGTCTCTCGCCGCAACTGGTTCCATTACCGGATGAATACCGAATTCTGTTACAGTATGGCCCTTTGCAGGCCCTGTGGCAGGGAGCCCAGAAGACCTGGAGCCTGATCACGCTCACCTTTGACATGATCGGCAAGCTGGTTGCTGGCATAGTGTCGCTGGATAACCTGAGCGGCCCCATCTCCATTGCCAAGGGGGCGGGCAGCAGTGCCGACTATGGTCTGGTCTATTTCTTGAGTTTTCTGGCGCTGATCAGCGTCAACCTGGGGATCATCAACCTGTTCCCCCTGCCGGTGCTCGATGGTGGCCATCTGGTCTATTTCCTTATCGAAGCGGTCACTGGCAAACCGGTGTCGGAGAGAATTCAGGAAGTGGGTTTCAGGATCGGTGCCGCCATTCTGATGTTATTGATGGGCATTGCGCTGTTTAACGATTTCGCTCGCCTCTGAGGCCAGAGCATCAACAAGGACACATAAGAACAAAATGGCTGTTAAAAAAGCATTGGTGTTGAGTTGCCTGCTGGGCGCCAGTTTCCTGGCCCAGGCGGCCCCTGCCTCTTTTGTGGTGCAAGATATCCAGGTCGAAGGTTTGCAACGGGTGACCCTGGGGGCGGCACTCTTGAACCTGCCGATCCGGGTTGGCGACTCTGTCGACTCCGTCGCATTGGCGAATGCCATCAAGAAGCTCTACTCCTCGGGCAACTTCGAGGATGTGAAGGTCTACCGTGATGGTCAGGTGCTGCAGGTCATGGTCAAGGAGCGTCCGACCATCTCCAGCATCGAGTTCTCCGGCAACAAGGATATCAAAGAGGAGCAGCTGACCCAGAGTCTGGAGTCCTCCGGCATCCGTGTCGGCGACCCGCTGGATCGCACCGTGCTTACCTCCCTCGAGAAAGGGCTGGAAGATTTCTACTATGGCGTGGGCAAGTACTCCGCCAAGGTCAAGGCCATCGTCACCCCGCTGCCGCGCAACCGGGTCGATCTGAAGTTCACTTTCGTCGAAGGTCAGGCCGCCAAGATCCAGCAGATCAACATCGTTGGCAACAGCGTTTTCCCGGAAGACAAGCTGATTGCCCAGCTCTCCCTGCGTGACGAGGTACCCTGGTGGAACTTCACCGCGGATCAGCGCTATCAGAAGCAGAAGCTGGCCGGTGATATCGAAACCCTGCGCTCCTACTACATGGACCGCGGTTATATCCGTTTCCAGCAGGAGTCCACCCAGGTCTCCATGACCCCGGACAAGAAGGGCGTTTACGTCACCCTCAATATCAAGGAAGGGGATCAGTACAAGGTCTCCGGCGTCCAGCTCAAGGGGGATCTGATCGATCGCGGCGGCGAGATGAAGGGGCTGATCCCCATCGAAGCGGGCAGCATCTACTCTGCAAGCCAGGTCACCCACACCGAAGAGGTACTCTCCAAGTTCCTCGGTCGTTATGGCTACGCCTATCCGAAAGTGGTCACTTTCCCGCAGATCAACGACAAGACCAAGGAAGTCGAGCTCATCGTCAACGTTGAGCCGGGTCCGCGCGTCTATGTGCGCAACATCAACTTCACCGGTAACGCCACCACCGAAGATCAGGTACTGCGCCGCGAGATGCGCCAGATGGAGGGGACCTGGCTCTCTTCCGACAACATCGAGCAGTCCAAGAGCCGTCTCAACCGCCTCGGCTACTTCGAGAGCGTGGAAGTGGACACCAAGCGGGTGCCGGGCAACGAGGATCTGGTCGATCTCGACTTCAAGGTCAAAGAGCAGCCGGCCGGCTCCATCAACGCGGGTGTGGGTTACGGTACCGAATCGGGCCTGAGCCTGCAGGCGGGGATCTCCCAGGACAACTTCATGGGAACGGGCAAACGGGTTGCCATCAACGCCAGCACTAACGACTACTCCAAGAACGTCGATTTGAGTTACAACGACCCCTACTTCACCGTCGATGGCGTCAGCCTGGGTGGTCGGGTCTACTATAACCAGTTCCGCGCCGATGATGCGGATATCGTTGATTACGAAAACGAAACCATCGGTTTCCGTCTCTCCAGCGGTTTCCCGGTCAACGAGTTCAACCGTCTCGACTTCAGTACCGGTGTTGAGAGTACCAAACTGAGCCGTCCGTCATTCAATGCCCAGAACTATCAGGAGTGTCTGAAAGACAACCCGGATACCAACGGCAACACCTACTGCTGGGATCAGTGGAACGACAACCGCCAGTCGGTGCAGATGGATCAGTTCTGGAACCTCTATTCTCAGGATGGCTCCAACCTCGACTTCGTGACCGTCGACTTGACCGCAGGCTGGACCCGCTCCACCCTGAACAAGGGGATGTTCCCGACGGCCGGTGATCGCCAGCGGGTCAACGCCAAGGTGACCGTGCCGGGCATGGAGCTGCAGTACTACAAGCTCTCCGCCGAAGATGCCCACTACTTTCCGCTCGATGCGGATCATAGCTGGGTGATGATCGGCAAGGGGCGTGTCTCCTACGGCAATGGCTATGGCAATGACTCCATGCTGCCGTTCTTCGAAAACTACTATGCCGGTGGTTTCGATACGGTGCGTGGCTTCAAGAGCAATACCATCGGTCCCAAGGCGATCTACAAGGTCTATAACAAGCCAACTGTTGCTGGACAAAGTCCGACTTGTCAGACAAATGCTGACGGTTCTTGCTTGTACGAAGGTTCCGACACCTCGGTCGGTGGCAACGCTCTGGCAGTGGCCTCGTTCGAACTGGTCTTCCCGACTCCGTTCGTCTCCGAGACCTACCGTCCGCAGATCCGCTCTACCGCCTTTATTGATGCCGGTACGGTCTGGAGCACCGATTTTGCCAATGGTGCCTACCCCTGTGCTTCCGGGGCGGATTGCAACTACTTGAGCCAGGACTACTCCAGCCCAGGTAACATCCGGGTCTCTGCCGGTGTCTCCCTGCAGTGGCTCTCGCCGATGGGCCCGCTGGTATTCGCATTGGCCAAGCCGATCAAGAAATATGAGGGTGACCGTACCGAGTTCTTCTCGTTCAACATCGGCCGAACCTTCTGATGAGTGTTTCACCCCCACCCATGCGGTGGGGGTATTCAATGATGGGACGCGCAGCTTGCGTGCCTCACCAGGTAACAAGACGGTGTCAATGCCGCTTGCATAATCGGGTAAATCAGGTAGCCCTCGCCATGAGGGAACAAGGAGTAAGTGTGAATAAAGCGTTGAAAGTAGCTGGTTTGAGCTTTGCACTGATGGCTGCCGGCATGGGTTCTGCCTTCGCTGAGACCAAGATTGCCGTGGTCGACATGGGCGAAGTTTTCCAAAAGCTGCCCCAGCGTGAAGCCGTTGCCGCCAAGCTGAAAGGCGAATTCGAGCCGCGCATGCGCGAGCTGCAGAAGCTGGAACAGGAAGGCCAGAAGCTGGTCGAGAAGTTCCGCAAGGATGAAGCCTTCATGAGCGCCGAGCAGAAGAAGCAGAGCCAGGAGAAGCTGGCCAAGCTGCAGATGGAGTTCAACCAGAAGCGCCAGGCATTCGAGCAGGACAACGGCCGTCGTCAGTCTGAAGAGCGCAACAAGATCCTGACCAAGGTGCAAGCTGCCATCGACTCCATCGCCAAGAGCAATGGTTACGATCTGGTGCTGGAGCGTAACGCCGCCCCGTATGCCGCCAGCAAGCTGGACATCTCCGGCCAGGTTATTTCTCAGGTAAGCAAGAGCAACTAATTGATGGCATTTACTCTCGCACAGCTGGCCCAGCAACTGGGGGCCCAGGTCCATGGCGACGGAACCCTGGAAATCCGCAAGGTAGCGACACTGGAAAAGGCCGGGGAGGGTGAGATTACCTTCCTGTCCAACAAGAAGTACCGCTCTTATCTGGAGCAGAGCAAGGCGACTGCCGTGCTCATCACTGAGGCGGATCTCCCTTTCTGTCCTACCAATGCGCTGGTGCTCAAGGATCCCTACGTGGGTTTTGCCCGGGTAGCCCAACTGCTGGACACCACCCCGCAGCCGGCCATGGATATCCATCCGAGTGCCGTCATCGCGGCCGACGTCCAGCTGGGCGAGAGAGTGGCCATCGGTGCCAATGCAGTGATCGAATCCGGCGTCGTGCTGGGTGACGATGTCCGTATTGGCCCGGGTTGTTTCGTTGGCAAGAATACCCGGCTGGGAGCTCGCTCCCGGCTGTGGGCCAACGTCACCCTCTATCACAATGTAACCATGGGTACCGACTGTCTGGTTCAATCCGGCACAGTGATCGGTGCCGATGGTTTCGGTTATGCCAACGAGCGTGGCGAGTGGATCAAGATCCCCCAGCTCGGCGGCGTGACCATTGGCAACCGGGTCGAGATCGGTGCCTGCACCACCATCGACCGCGGTGCGCTGGAAGATACCCGCATCGCTGACAACGTTATCATCGACAACCAGTGCCAGATCGCCCACAACGTCGAGATCGGCTACGGCACCGCCGTGGCGGGCTCCACCGTGATGGCAGGTAGTCTCAAGGTCGGCAAATACTGTATCATTGGCGGCGCTTCCGTCTTTAACGGGCATATGGAGATCTGCGACCAGGCCACCGTCACCGGTATGGCCATGGTGATGCGACCCATTACCGAGCCCGGTGTCTACTCTTCCGGCATCCCTCTGCAAACCAATAAAGAGTGGCGCAAGACCGCCGCCCGGGTGATGCGTATCGAAGAGATGCACAAGCGGTTAAGCAAGCTTGAGAAGAAGCTGGATCAAGAATAATCACGATTGGTATAGGGTACTGTTTTGACTACTGAAAAGAAGAGCCTGGGCATCCAGGAAATCATGGATCTGCTGCCCCACCGTTATCCGTTCCTGATGGTGGATCGTGTAGACGACTACGAGATCAGCGATGAGCGTAAAACCCTGCGCGCCATCAAGAACGTCTCCTTCAACGAGCCGATCTTCCAGGGACACTTCCCGGCCAAGCCGGTGTTCCCGGGCGTACTGATCCTGGAAGCGATGGCGCAGGCCACCGGTATCCTGGCCTTTACCATGGTGGGCAAGCCGTCCCCCAATGAACTCTATTACTTTGCCTCAATCGACAACGCTCGCTTCAAGCGTCCAGTCGGCCCCGGTGACCAGCTGGTGCTCGACGTGGAGTTCCTGAAAGAGCGTCGCGGTATTGCCAAGTTCACCGGTGTCGCCACCGTCGACGGTGAAGTGGTCTGTACCGCCGAGCTGATGTGCGCCAAACGCGAGGTTTAACACACGTGATCGACCAGACTGCCACCATTCACGATACTGCTATCGTCCATGAGTCTGCCGTGATCGGTAAAGGGGTTGAAATCGGCCCCTTTTCTGTCATCGGCGCCGAGGTAGAAATCGGCGACAACACCTGGGTGGGCTCCCACGTGGTGATCAAGGGCCCGACCAAGATTGGTCGCGGCAACAAGATCTTCCAGCACACCTCCATCGGTGAGGATTGCCAGGACAAGAAGTACGCCGGTGAGCGCACCTTCCTCGAGATTGGCGACAACAACGTCTTTCGCGAGAACTGCACCGTGCACCGCGGCACCATCCAGGATCAGAGCCTGACCAAGGTCGGTAGCGGCAACCTGTTCATGGTCAACGTTCACGTTGCCCACGACTGCATCATCGGTGACAACTGCATTTTCGCCAACAACGCGACCCTGGCGGGCCACGTGGTGATCGGCGATTTCGTGATCTTCGGTGGTCTCTCTGCCATTCACCAGTTTGGCCGTGTCGGTTCCCACGCCTTCGTCGGTGGCTGTGCCGCCCTGAACAAGGATGTGCCGCCCTACGTGATGGCAGCAGGCAACTACGCCAAGCCGTTCGGGGTAAACTCCGAAGGTCTGCGTCGCCGCGGTTTCAGCGCCGAGGCTATCTCCGCCGTCAAGCGTGCCTACAAAGAGATCTTCCGCTCTGGCAAGACCATCGAAGAGGTGCTGCCGGTGCTGATCGAGATGGCGCAAGCCGAGCCGGCCGTCCAGCTCTATGTGGACTTCCTCAAAGACAACGAGCGCGGGATCATCCGTGCCTGATCCGGTTCGTATCGGTATCGTCGCCGGAGAGGTCTCCGGCGACATTCTGGCTGCCGGTCTGGTGCGCGAGCTGCAAGTCCGCTATCCGGACGCGCAGTTTGAAGGGATCGCCGGGCCGCGCATGCAGGCTCTGGGCGTCAAGGCCCTGTTCGAGATGGAAGAACTCTCCGTCATGGGGATCACCGAGGTGCTGGGGCGTCTGCCGCGTATTCTCAAGGTTCGTCGCGAACTGCTGCGCCACTTCATTGCCAATCCGCCCGATATCTTCATCGGCGTGGATGCACCGGATTTCAATATCGGGGTGGAGCTTAAACTGCGCCGCGCCGGTATCAAGACGGTTCACTATGTCAGCCCCTCGGTGTGGGCATGGCGTCAGAACCGCATTCACAAGATCAAGGCCGCCACCGACATGGTGCTCGCCTTCCTGCCGTTCGAGAAAGCCTTCTACGACCGTTTCGACGCCCCTTGCCGTTTTGTTGGCCACACCATGGCAGATGACATTCCGCTGGTGCCGGATCAGGCTGCCGTGCGTCGCAAGCTGGGCATCGATGCTAACCGCCGCTGGCTGGCGGTACTGCCGGGCAGCCGCACGGCGGAAGTGGGCTTTATGTCCCCTCTGTTTCTCGAAGCGTGCAAACACCTGACGGTGCGCTATCCGGATCTCGGTTTTATCGTGCCGCTGGTCAACCAGAAACGGCGTGAGCAATTCATGGCTATCAAGGCCGAAGTGGCGCCGGATCTCGAGATGGTGCTGCTGGAAGGGCAGGGGCGCGAGGCGATGATCGCAGCCGACGTGGTGATGCTCGCCTCCGGCACCGCGGCGCTCGAAGCCATGCTGGTGAAAAAGCCGATGGTGGTGGGTTACAAGCTCAAGCCCTTCAGCTACTGGCTGGCCCAGCGGCTGGTGAAGACCGAATTTGTCTCCCTGCCCAACCTGCTGGCCGGGCGCATGCTGGTGCCGGAACTCATCCAGCACGAGTGCACCCCGGAGAATCTGGTGGAAGAGGTGAGCAAGTATTTCGAGCACGACAACAGTGCGCTGGTCAACACCTTCACCGAGCTCCATCAACTCATTCGCTGCAACGCCGATCTGCAGGCTGCCGAGGCGGTAGCCGAGCTGCTCGGCAGATAGCAGCTGTAGGTTCGATTAGCCGCGCTGCGGCGTAATCGGACGATCGCGTCACTGTGTCGCCGAACGCTCACCTAACTAATACATGTCCAGGGAACGTTCGAATACGCTTCGCTATTCGAACCTACCTTCCTTGTTTTGATTCAAGGCTACAAGATGATGATCGATATTCCTGACGACAAGCTGGTTGCCGGTGTGGACGAAGTGGGCCGTGGCCCGCTGGTGGGCGACGTGGTCACCGCCGCGGTCATTCTCGACCCGGCCAATCCGATTGCCGGGCTGGCTGACTCCAAGAAGCTTTCCGAGAAGAAGCGCCTAGCCCTGTTTGATGAGATCAAAGAGAAGGCGCTGGCCTTCGCCATCGGCCGTGCCACACCGGAGGAGATCGACGAGCTCAACATCCTGCATGCCACCATGCTGGCGATGCAGCGCGCCGTAGCGGGGTTGAAGGTGACCCCCGAGCTGGTCTTTATCGATGGTAACCGCTGCCCGGCTCTGCCGATGGAGGCGCGCGCCGTGGTCAAGGGCGATAGTCTGGTGGCCGCCATCAGCGCCGCCTCGATCCTCGCCAAGGTGACCCGTGATGCGGAAATGACCGAGCTGGACAGCCGTCATCCCGAATACGGCTTTGCCCGCCACAAGGGTTATCCGACTGCAGAGCACCTCGCCATTCTGGCCGAGCGCGGCCCGCTGCCGGAGTATCGCAAAAGCTTCAAGCCGGTGCGCCGCGCACTGGGGCTCGAATAATCCATGCTGATCTGTCTGAACGATTTCTGCCTTGGCTGGTTCTGCTTGCGTAATGAGAGGGCATGACGATGGCTGACCCCCGTTTTATCCATTTGCGAGTCCACACCGACTTCTCCATGGTGGATGGACTGCAGAAGATCAATCCCATCGTCGGGGCTGCCGCGGCCGACAACATGCCGGCGATTGCCCTGACCGACCAGATGAACATGTGCGGTCTGGTGCGCTTCTATGGTGCCGCCCACGGCAAGGGGATCAAACCCATCGTCGGTGCCGACTTCTGGGTACAGAGTGACGAGCTTGGCGACGAGCAGTTCCGCCTCACCCTGCTTGCCATGGACAACGAGGGCTACCAAAACATCACCCTGCTCATCTCCCGCGGTTACCAGCGCGGCCATGTGCAGGGGCGTCCGGTCATCGACAAGGCCTGGCTTGCCGAACACGCCAAGGGGGTGATCGTCCTCTCCGGCGGGCGCGAGGGGGATGTGGGCAAATTCCTGCTCAAGGGTAACCGCCAGATGACCGAGCAGTGCGTCGCCTTCTATCAGACCCACTTCCCGGATGCCTATTACCTCGAGCTGCTGCGCACCGGTCGCTCCGACGAGGAGGTCTGTCTGCATATGGCGGTGGCCATTGCCACCGAGTTCGAGCTGCCGGTAGTAGCCACCAATGAGGTGGTGTTCCTCAACGCCGATGATTTCGACGCCCACGAGATCCGGGTCGCCATCCACGATGGCTATACCCTGATGGACAAGCGCCGTCCGCGCCGCTATAGCCCCCAGCAGTATCTGCGCAGCCAGGAGGAGATGTGCGAGCTCTTTGCCGACATCCCCGAGGCGCTGGAGAACACGGTGGAGATCGCCAAGCGCTGCAACGTGACGGTGCGTCTCGGCGAATATTTCCTGCCCAACTTCCCGACCGGCGACATGACCACCGAAGATTTTCTGGTGGCCAAATCGAAAGAGGGTCTGGAGGAGCGTCTCGAGTTCCTGTTCCCGGATCCGGCGGTGCGGGCCGAGCGCCGTCCCGAGTATGACGAGCGCCTCGATATCGAGCTGAAAGTAATCAACCAGATGGGGTTCCCGGGTTACTTCCTCATCGTGATGGAGTTTATCCAGTGGTCCAAGGACAACGGCATCCCCGTTGGCCCGGGCCGTGGCTCCGGTGCAGGCTCTCTGGTGGCCTACGCCCTCAAGATCACCGACCTCGACCCGCTGGAATTTGACCTGCTGTTCGAACGTTTCCTCAACCCCGAGCGGGTATCCATGCCCGATTTCGACGTCGACTTCTGCATGGATCGGCGCGACGAGGTGATCGAGCATGTCTCCGACATGTATGGTCGGGAGGCGGTGTCGCAGATCATCACCTTCGGCAGCATGGCGGCCAAGGCGGTGGTGCGGGATGTGGGCCGGGTGCTGGGCCACGCCTACGGCTTTGTCGATCGCATCTCCAAGCTCATTCCGCCGGATCCGGGCATGACCTTGGCCAAGGCATTCGAGGCTGAGCCCAAGCTGCCCGAGCTCTACGAGCAGGATGAGGAGGTCAAGGACCTCATCGACATGGCCCGCCGGCTCGAAGGGGTAGTGCGCAACGCCGGTAAACACGCTGGTGGCGTGGTGATCGCGCCCACCAAGATCACCGACTTTGCGCCGCTCTACTGCGATGACGAGGGTCATCACCCGGTCACCCAGTTCGACAAGAACGACGTGGAATACGCCGGTCTGGTGAAGTTCGACTTCCTCGGTCTGCGAACGCTCACCATCATCGACTGGGCGCTCGGCATGATTAACCCGCGCCTTGCCAAAGAGGGCAAGCCGCCGGTCGACATCGCCGCCATTCCCATCGATGACAAGCGCTCGTTCGACCTGCTGCAGCGCTACGAGACCACAGCGGTATTCCAGCTTGAATCCCGCGGTATGAAGGACCTCATCAAGCGGCTGCAGCCCGACTGTTTCGAAGACATGATCGCACTGGTGGCCCTGTTCCGACCGGGCCCGCTCCAATCAGGCATGGTGGATAACTTCATCGACCGTAAACACGGTAATGAAGCCATCTCCTATCCGGACGAAAAGTGGCAGCACGAGAGCCTCAAGCCCATCCTCGAACCCACCTACGGCATCATCCTCTATCAGGAGCAGGTGATGCAGATTGCCCAGACGCTGGCGGGCTACACGCTCGGTGGCGCGGACATGCTGCGCCGGGCGATGGGTAAGAAAAAACCCGAGGAGATGGCCAAGCAGCGGGCCGGTTTCGAAGAGGGCGCCATCAAGAATGGCGTCGACGGCGAACTGGCGATGAAGATCTTCGATCTGGTGGAGAAGTTTGCGGGCTACGGCTTCAACAAGTCGCACTCCGCCGCCTATGCGCTGGTCTCCTACCAGACCCTCTGGCTCAAGACCCACTTCCCGGCCGAGTTCATGGCGGCGGTCATGACCGCCGATATGGACAACACCGACAAGATCGTGACCTTGGTGGACGAGTGCCAGCGGATGGGGCTCACCGTGATCCCGCCGGACGTCAATACCGGCCGCTACCGCTTCAGCGTCAATGAAGATGGTCATATCGTCTACGGTATCGGCGCGGTGAAGGGGGTGGGTGAAGGCCCTATCGACGCGATTCTGGACGCGCGGGATCGGGACGGCCCGTTCCGCGACCTGTTCGACTTCTGCAACCGGGTCGACATCAAGAAGCTCAACAAGCGGGTGATGGAGAAGCTTATTCTCTCCGGTGCCATGGATCGGCTCGGCCCCCACCGCGCCGCCCTGATGGCGACCCTGGAGGAGGCGATGCGCGCCGCCGAGCAGCACGCCAAGGCGCAGGCGGTGGGGCAGGTCGACATGTTCGGCGTGCTCACCGAGGAGATCGACGACGTCAAGAAGGCGTTCGCCAACGTGCCGCACTGGCCTGACAAGGTGTGGCTGGAAGGGGAGCGCGAGACCCTCGGGCTCTATCTCACCGGCCACCCGATCAACCAGTACAGCGGCGAGCTGCGTCGTTATACGTCGGGCCGGTTGTGCGATCTGCATCCTACTTCCCGCGATACGGTGACCACGGCGGCGGGGCTGGTGATTGCCGCCCGCAGCATGGTGACCAAGCGCGGCAACAAGATGGGGATCTTCACTCTGGACGACCGCTCCGGCCGTCTCGATGTGACACTTTTCAGCGAAGCGCTGGAAAAGTACGAAGAGTTGATGCAAAAAGACCGTATTTTGGTGGTTTCTGGACAGGTCAGCTTTGATGACTTCTCCGGTGGCCTTAAAATGTCGGCCCGTGAATTACTGGATATCAACGATGCGAGGGAGCGTTTTGCCAGAGCAATTCGCATCTCCCTTGATGAACAGCGTATCGATGATCGCTTTTTTCCGCGTTTGTGCGAGATTTTGGAGCCCGCCCGTGCCGGAGTCTGTCCGGTTCAGGTAAACTATCGTCGCCCCGGTTCCCGGGTGCGATTGACGCTCGGTACCGAGTGGCGGGTGACGCCCACCGATCAACTGTTAGATGACTTGCGCGTCCTGCTTGGGCGAGAGCGGGTCGAGTTGGTTTTTGATTAGAGGTTCTAAGGCCCTATGAGTCTTTTTCTGGATTTTGAACAGCCGATTGCCGAGTTGCAGGCGCAGATTGATGAACTCAAACATGTGAGTGAAGGCAATCGTGCCGTGGATCTTAAAGACGAGATCCATCGGCTGGAGAAGAAAAACGAAGAGCTGACCAAGAAGATCTTCGGTGATCTGGGTGCCTGGCAGGTATCCCAGATGGCGCGTCATCCCCAGCGCCCTTACACCCTCGACTACCTCGAGCATATCTTCACCGATTTTGACGAGCTGGCTGGCGATCGCGCCTATGCCGACGACAAGGCCATCGTGGGCGGTATCGCCCGTCTCGACGGCGAGCCGGTGATGGTGATTGGTCACCAGAAGGGTCGCGAGACCAAGGAGAAGATCAAGCGCAACTTCGGCATGCCGCGCCCGGAAGGGTACCGCAAGGCCCTGCGCCTGATGGAGATGGCTGAACGCTTCAAGATGCCGATCATCACCTTTATCGACACTCCGGGCGCCTACCCGGGCGTGGGTGCCGAGGAGCGTGGTCAGTCCGAAGCGATTGCCCGCAACCTGAAGGTGATGGCCGGTCTGACCGTGCCGGTAGTCTGCACCGTGATCGGTGAAGGCGGCTCCGGCGGCGCACTGGCTATCGGTGTGGGTGACCGCGTCAACATGCTGCAGTACTCCACTTATTCCGTCATCTCGCCGGAAGGGTGTGCTTCCATCCTGTGGAAGAGTGCCGACAAGGCCTCCGTAGCGGCCGATGCGATGGGGATCACTGCCCAGCGCCTGAAAGAGCTCAAGCTCATCGACTCCATCGTCGAGGAGCCGCTTGGTGGCGCTCACCGTGATGTCGCCAAGATGGCCAAAAGCCTCAAGGCGCGCATCAAGCAGGATCTGGATGCCCTGCGCCCGCTCGATAGCGAGCAGCTGCTGGAGCAGCGTTACCAGCGTCTGCTGGGCTACGGCTACTGCTAAGTCCACTCGCTCTGCACCAAGCCCCCGTCGATACGGGGGCTTTTGTTTTATGGCCCTTTAACAAGCTGTCTGGCGTGTTTCTGAACGCCGGTTGGAGGCAACAAAAAAGCGCCCCGGGTGAGCGGGGCGCTTTTGCCAAGATTGACTCGATTACAGCTCAATCTCGTCGGTCAGACCTTCATAGGCGATATCGATTGATTGCAGCTCCTTCTGCAGGCGGTGCTTGTCTTTCAACGCCTCAATCTCGCGCCATTTGCGTTTTTTTCCCGTTGTCCCGCGGCTACGTGAACCGAGCTCAACTACCTCGTCATAATCGAAGTTGAACATTTCCATGGCTCCCTCCTTGGTTTTTATCGTTTTCACCATCCGTATAACATAACGAGGTTGAAAATAAAACGTTTTCGTTACAGCTCTATGACCGTGCTAAAAGTCGGGTACAAAAAAACCGGGCTCCCCTGAGGGAGCCCGGTTTTTCGTAGAAAAATTAACCGATTACAGGCGGCCAGCCAGCATGGTTTCCAGCTTGCCCTGGTCGATGGCAAACATGCGGATACCTTCGCCCAGCTTCTCGTGAGCCATGGCGTCCTGGTTCAGCTCCCAGCGGAATTCGGCCTCGGTCATCGGGGCCGGTTTCGCTTTGCGCTCGCCGGTGTAGTCCAGCTTGCGTACCACAGCGCCTTCAGCCTTGCTCAACTCTTCCAGCAGGGCCGGGCCAATGGTCAGACGGTCGCAGCCTGCCAGCTCCAGGATCTCGCCAGTGTTGCGGAAGCTGGCGCCCATGACCACGGTCGGGTAGTCGTGCTGCTTGTAGTAGTTGTAGATGGAGGTAACGGAGACCACGCCCGGATCTTCGCTGGCAGTGTAATCACGGCCATTTTTGGCTTTGTACCAGTCGAGGATGCGGCCCACGAACGGGGAGATCAGGAAGGCGCCGGCTTCGGCACAGGCGCGAGCCTGGGCGAAGGAGAACAGCAGGGTCAGGTTGCACTGGATACCCTCTTTCTCCAGCACCTCGGCGGCACGGATCCCTTCCCAGGTGGAAGCCAGTTTGATCAGGATGCGGTCGTTGCTGATGCCGGCTTCGTTGTAGAGACGGATCAGTTTGCGGGCCTTGGCGATGCTGGCGCCGGTATCGAAGGAGAGACGGGCATCCACTTCGGTGGAGATGCGGCCCGGAACGATCTTCAGCACTTCCAGACCGATGTTGACTGCCAGCTTGTCGCCCGCGTCGATGATTTGCTGTGCCTTGTCCTGGCTCTGGGATTTGGCCCACTTGATGGCGTCTTCGATCAGCGGTGCGTACTCGGGGATCTCGGAGGCTTTCAGAACCAGAGAGGGGTTGGTGGTGGCATCGATGGGCTGATAGCGTTTGATCGCTTCGATATCGCCGGTGTCGGCAACAACAGTGGTCAGGGCTTTCAGCTGGGTTAATTTATCGGCCATAGCGAATGTCATCTCTTAATGAGGGAGTAATCCCTGGGTTGCGGGCTTGAGACGGTGGTTCTGAAATAAAATTACAGGATCTTGATGCCTCAGGCTCAGAAAAGCGCGATGGGTATGACCCATCATCATTGCCTGCCTAATTAATACTTATGTGGTGCTTCCTGCAATAGGGGCACTTGGCTGTTAAATATTCAGGCTGTTGAGATATTCCGTTTTAATGTGCAAAACCTACTGATTAATAAGGTTTTTTATATTTTTCGGCAGACTATTTCCGGTTTGCCGCCAAGCCATTTTTTTTAGCCAATATTCATATTTGCGTGGCCGATCACATAAATTGTTGAGTTGCATACTTGAAATTTTCTTACAGCGAAAACGTTTTGCGAAATATCCCCTCTTGAAAGCCGTTTCATGCAAGCGTTTGCCTGTTTCTGACGGAGAGAAATAGGCCGGCAGAAAAATACTCCTATGGAGCTATATTCGCGTTTGTCTGATTAAATTATTGGATTTGTTGAAAGTTTGCGATTTAAATGGAGCTTTAGTGGCGTTTTCCGTTCGTTTTTTGTGTCCAGGGTGATCGGGATCACTATTCCGGGTTCTTCCGCTGTGCTAGATTCCGCCCCTTTAGCGACACGATAATTAAACAACAGACAGAAAGCGGCCTGTGTACGCAGATTTGCACTGGCCATGGATGTGAATAACAACGAGAGAATTATGGACACCTTGATTGCGATGCTAAACGACCTGATGTGGGGAGCCGTGCTCATCTACCTGCTCATCGGGGTCGGTATCTTCTTCACCTTCCGCCTGGGTTTTATCCAGATCCGCCACTTCGGCCACATGTTCTCCGTGCTGAAAAACAGCCGCAAATCGGACAACGCCGGCATCTCCTCCTTTCAGGCTCTCTGCACCAGCCTTGCCGCCCGGGTCGGCACCGGCAATCTGGCCGGTGTGGCCGTTGCCATCTATCTGGGGGGCCCCGGTGCCATCTTCTGGATGTGGCTGATCGCCTTTATCGGCATGTCGACCGCCTTCGTCGAAAGCACTCTGGCCCAGCTCTACAAGGTCAAGGATGAGGATGGCAACTACCGTGGCGGCCCTGCCTACTACATGGAGAAGGGGCTTGGCATGCGCTGGATGGGGGTGCTCTTTTCGCTCTGCCTCATTCTGGCGTTTGGTCTGGTCTTCAATGCGGTGCAGGCCAACTCCATCAGTCTGGCGATGAAGGTGGCCTTCGGCATTCCTGACTGGGTCAGCGGTCTGGCACTGGTGGCGCTCTCCGGTCTCATCATCTTCGGCGGCATTCGCGGTATCGCCCGTTTTGCCGAGCTGGTGGTACCCTTCATGGCGCTGGCCTACATCCTGCTGGCGCTGGTCATCGTAGCCATGAATATCAGCGAGCTGCCCCACGTGATGATGCTGATCTTCAAATCTGCCTTCGGCATTGAGCAGGCTGGTTCGGGGGCGCTCGGCTATGCCATCTCCCAGGCGATGATCAACGGTATCAAGCGCGGTCTCTTCTCCAACGAGGCGGGGATGGGCTCGGCCCCCAACGCAGCGGCCACCGCCACTCCCTATCCGCCGCACCCGGCCTCACAGGGTTATGTGCAGATGCTGGGGGTCTTTATGGACACCATCATCATCTGCACCTGTACCGCTGCCATCATCCTGATGTCAGGCCAGTTTGAGCCGGGCTCCGGTGTGACCGGGGTGGAGCTGACCCAGCGGGCGCTCTCCTCCCAGATTGGTCATGGCGGCAATATCTTTATCGCGGCGGCCATCTTCTTCTTCGCCTTTACCTCCATCGTGGCGAACTACTCCTATGCCGAGACCAACCTGGTGTTCCTCGAGCACAACCACAAGGGCGGCCTGATGCTGTTCCGGATGTTTGTGCTGGGAATGGTGATGTTCGGCTCGGTAGGAGAGTTGCCGACCGTCTGGGCGATGGCGGATGTCTCCATGGGGTTGATGGCCATCGTCAACCTGGTGGCCATCCTGCTGCTCTCTGGCGTCGCCATCAAGCTGGCGAAGGATTACAACGACCAGCTCAGGCTGGGCAAGGTGCCTACCTTTGATGCCAACAAGTATCCCGAGATCCGCTCTCAGCTGGAAGAGGGTATCTGGGATAATCCCGTCAAAAAGTAATCCGTGTTGCATGATGTGCAAGAGAGGGGAGCCGGTGGCTCCCCTCTCTTTTTATGCCTTGTGTGATGCGCTTATGGCTGGCGATCCCAGCTCTGGCAAATCTGGTGCACTCGCCGTGTCAGCTGTCGCTGGCAGCGTTTCTGCTGATGGGCGGTGAGCGGCCCGTAACGCCAGCGCCGGTAGAGCCAGGCCGCCTGCAGCAAGGGGCGGGATAGAGCGGGACGCAGCGTTGCCAGTCGTTCACACCACTGGCCCAGCGTCTCGCCCGCTTGCACTGTGCAGCCGGCCGCTGTTCCCCGACGCAGCAGTGGCTGCCAGATCCGCAGGGTTGCGGGTTCGCGGGCAGGCCAGAGGAGCGGCAGGCTGACCATCAGAGCGACCAGCAGCAAACTGAGCAGGATAAGCCAGGGGATCTGCCCGGCCAGCGATGGCCAGCGCAGCGCAACCTGTTGCCAGAGCTGGCTGGCATCGTGCCCCAATACCCACCGGCTCCACTGGTAGTCGAGATTGTTGCCCCACCAACGCAACTGGTTGAGCAGGGCCCAACTGCGATAGCGCTGCAAAGAGAGGGGATCGGCGGCGGCAAACTGCTCGCCAAGCGCCTGCGCCATATTGCCCTCGATCCGATCCGGTGCGACGGCTGCGGTCGGGTCGATGCGCTGCCAATGCTGCTTCCGGTCGAGATACTCCACCCAGGCGTGGGCATCGAACTGGCGGACTGCCAGATAGCTGCCCTGCGGATTCCACTCGCCACCGAGGTAGCCGGTCACCAGTCGTGCCGGAATACCGGCTGCCCGCAGCACAAAGGCAGTTGCCATGGCGTAGTGGCCACAAAATCCCCGCCGGGTATCGAACAGAAAATCGTCCACCCCATCCGGGCCAAGCCGCGGCGGTGTCAGAGTATAGGTGTAAGGCTGGCTGCGAAATCGGGTCATCAGGGCCCCGACCAGCGCGCTCGGTTCGGGATAACGGTTGGCAAGCTCCCGGGCATAGGCCCGCGCCTGCGGGTTGCCCTTGGCAGGTAGCTGGAGGTTGCGCTGCCGTTCACGCTCTGTCGCGTCGGGGAGCGTCGCTGTGCTTGCCCGATAGCGGATGGCCAGATCGTTGCTCCCCTGTCGGTAGAGGGTTGCGATCGGAGTGGTTTGTACCGGCCCCGCCACCACGCGGGGCGCCGTCATGGCGAAGGCCCAGCGATGGCGCTGTGGCTCTGCGAGCACTTCATAGCTTCCCGCAGGCAGCGGGCTATCTGATAGCGTTGATGTCGCGTTCAGCAAGGGGACTGTTTGCTGCCATCTTTTCACCTCGGTGCTCAGTTGCCAGCGCCGTCCGTCAAAATACTCCTGCCGCATGACCGGAAAGTAGCGCTCGTACTGCGGCGGCGGGTCATCGGCAAAGGTGACGCGAAACACCAGCTCGGAGGAGCTGACCAGCTCGTTGATGTCGCCAGGGGCCACCTCTTCCGAGAGGCCTGTCAGGGCTCGGCTTGCGGTGGGCATCTGCCAGAGCGGTGGCAACCTTGGCAGCACGATAAAGAGGGTCAGCAGCAGGGGAAGGGCGAGCAGCAGGGCGCCGCCCGCGCTGCACCATGGACGCTTCTGCTGCGGGGCTGCGGCATTGACCAGTGCAGTGACCGCCAGCCAGAGCGAGAGTGCCAGCAACAGCGCCCAGCCGATGCTCTGGCGCTGCACCAGTGCCAGCGCAATCAGGAAGAAGGCGAGCAGCAGCACCTGTTCGACATCCCGATCGCGCCGGACCTCGATGAGCTTGAGGCTGTAGCCGAGCCAGAGCAGGTTGACCAGCGCGGGCAGGGTGCCCAATCCCCGCCACTGCAGCAGGAGCATCAGCAAACAGCCGATGGCCAGTATCGCCAGCACTCGTGCCGGTGGAGGCCGCCATCCGCGCCACAGCATCATGGCGCGGGTAAACAGGGTGATGGCGCCCACCGCCATGACCCATAGCTGTAGCTGGGGCCAGAGTGCGGCAATGATCAGCAGCTGTTGCAGGGCGATGAGGGGCAGCAGGCGCCGGTTATCGAGCAGCATCTGTTCTGCCCTCGTCTGCCGGGTTATCCAGTTGCGCCAGTGCCAGCAGGCAGCGCTGTACAAATGCGGGGCCGCTATCAGGCCCCAGCGTCTCCCGGGCCAGCGTCAGGGAGAAGAGGAGCCCCTGTTTGCCATAGTCGCAGCACCACCAGGCAAGTACCGCCAGCCGCTGCTCCAGATCGCCGCCTGCTACCCGCGACAGAGTGAGATGGCGGCCAGCCCGATGCGGCTCACAAAACTGTTTGCTCAACAGGCCGCGCCCCTGTGCCAGTTGCTTCCAAGCGATCCGGCTCATGGCTTCGCCCTGCTGGTGGGCCCGCAAGGTATCAAAGTCGCCAATCGCGGCTGGCAACATATCCCCCTGCTGCCCGTCGGCTGTGGTGCTCTCACCCTCCCGCAGCGGGCCATGGACAGCCTTGGGGTAGACCCACCCTTCGAGTTGCAGATCCGGCAGCGACCAGCAGCGAAAGAGGCCGAGGGGATAGCGGCTCTCGACTTTAAGCCGGCCAAGGGGCAGGCGACCGCGGCGCCGACCTGTGACCGGCAACAGCAGGTCGAGGGGCGTCGAGCCTATCTCGGCCTGCCAGAGCGCGCCATCACCCAGGGTGAACTTAACGCCGTAGATCGGGCGCGTGCTCTGTACCCGTATTCTGATGGGAAGCTGGCTGCCCGCCTCGCCGGTAGCTGTGGGTCCGCCCATCAAGGCCAGACCCAGCAGGTTGCGATGGGTGAGCCACATGGCCGTCATAAACAGGCTGCCGAGGCAGTAGGCGACCAGCAACACCAGATTGTTCTGGTAGTTGGTGCCGAGCAGGTAGATGGCGAGCAGTACCAGCAGATAGATCAACCCCATGCGGGTGGGCAGGATGAAGAGGCTGCGCGGCCCCAGCGTGATCTGGCGTGACGGGGGAATGCGGCGATCAAGCCAGCGCAGCTGCCAGCGATCCCTTAACCGGCGCCAGTCAGTCATGGCCGATCCGGATCGATGCTGGCCAGCAGCCGCTGGCTCAGGGGGCAGGCTTCGCCGTGCTGCACGCCAAAGCTGCCCCGCAGCCGATGCTCCGCCACATAGGGAAAGACCGCCTGCACATCCTCCACCGTGACGAAGCGTCGCCCCGCTGCCAGCGCCCAGGCCCGGCTCACTGCCAGCAGGGTCTGGGCCGCCCGGGGGGAGAGGGGCTGTGGCAGCTCGCCATCAAACCGGCTCTGCTGTACCAGTGCCAGCAGGTAGTCGAGGGTGGCATCCGAGAGGTGAATGGCCCCGGCTTCGGCTTGCAACAGGGCCAGGGCATCGGCGTCCAGCAGGCAGGGGAGAGGCTGGCTCAGCTGCTGGCCGCGCAGCAGTCTGCGCTCCGCCTCGCGAGGAGGGAAACCGAGTGAAAGCCGCACGGCAAAGCGGTCGAGCTGGGATTCGGGCAGGGGATAGGTACCCGCCTGATCGGCTGGGTTCTGGGTGGCGATGACGAAGAAGGGTGTTGGCAGCGGGTGAGTGTGGCCCTCGATGCTCACCTTCTGCTCGGCCATCGCCTCCAGCAGCGCGCTCTGCACCTTGGGGCTGGCGCGGTTGATCTCGTCGGCCAGCAACACCTGGGTGAAGATGGGGCCGGGGTGAAAGGTGAAGTGCTGCTGGCGGGGATCAAAGATCTGCAGGCCCAGCAAATCGGCAGGTAGCAGATCGGCGGTAAACTGCATCCGGCGGCAGCTCAGTCCCAATACCTGTGCCAGCGCCTGAGCCAGAGTGGTCTTGCCCATGCCGGGCAGATCCTCGATCAGCAGGTGGCCACGGGCCAGCAGGGTGACCAGTGCAACCTTGAGCTGCAGCGGTTTACCCAGAATGACCCGTTCCAGTGTTGTCAGCACCGCCGTGATCTGTTCCTGTGATTTCACTATTCCTCCCGCTTTCGCCTTGTCCGTATCTTGCTTCTCTCTTTTGGCTCCTACAGCTTATACGCCAGTCGCTCAGGGCGGGCTCAGTACGCCGTAAAACCATTGAAATTGCTTTTTTTCAATGACTTCACACCGACTTCACAGTTGTTCACGCTCAGCTCACCAAGCGTCCTTATGATGCACTTCTCAACTCACCACAAGACAGATGTCATGAAACAACCAACAACTCTCTCGCTGCTGACGCTGGGTTCCCTGCTGATCTCTTCATTTGCTTCTGCCGCGCAGGATGTTCCGCTCGCTACCATCGTGGACGGCACCATTCAACCCGTACTCAAGGAGTACCGGATCCCGGGAATGGCGGTTGCCGTACTGAAAGATGGCAAGGCCCACTACTTCAACTATGGCGTTGCCAACCGGGAGAGCGGTCAGCGCGTCAGCGAGCAGACCCTGTTCGAGATTGGTTCGGTCAGCAAGACCTATACCTCCACCCTCGGCGCCTACGCCGTGGTCAAGGGGGGCTTCAAGCTCGATGACAAGGTGAGCCGGCACGCGCCCTGGCTCAAGGGCTCCGCCTTTGATGGCATCACCATGGCCGAGCTCGCCACCTACAGCGCAGGCGGCTTGCCCCTGCAGTTCCCCGATGAGGTGGAATCGGTCGAGCAGATGCAGGCTTACTATCGCCAGTGGACGCCGGCCTATCAGCCGGGCAGCCATCGCCAGTACTCCAACCCCAGCATCGGCCTGTTCGGCTATCTGGCGGCGAGCAGCCTGCAGCAGCCATTTGCCCGCTTGATGGAGCAGACCCTGCTGCCTGGGCTGGGTATGCACCACACCTATCTCGAGGTGCCGAAGCAGGCCATGGGGGACTACGCCTATGGCTATTCGAAAGAGGACAAGCCCATCAGGGTCAATCCCGGTATGCTGGCCGACGAGGCCTACGGCATCAAGACCAGCTCGGCGGATCTGCTCGCCTTCGTGAAGGCCAATATCAGCGGGGTTGATGACAAGGCGTTGCAGCAGGCCATCTCCCTGACCCACCAAGGGCGCTACTCGGTAGGCGAGATGACCCAGGGACTGGGCTGGGAGAGTTATGCCTATCCCGTCAGCGAGCAGACGCTGCTGGCGGGCAACTCCTCGGCGGTGATTTACAATGCCAACCCGGTCAAACCTGTTGCCGCGTCCCAAGAGACGGGGGGGGCGCGACTCTACAACAAGACCGGCTCGACCAACGGCTTTGGTGCCTATGTTGCCTTTGTCCCGGCCAAGGGGATTGGCATCGTCATGCTGGCCAACCGCAACTATCCCAATGATGCCCGGGTCAAGGCGGCTTACGCCATTTTGAGCAAGCTGGCCGACTGATCACGGGGATAGCGTTTTACCGTAAGCAAGTGCGCCGGGATTGCCCTGCGCACTTTTTATCGCGTTTATTTTTACTCAGTTCATAGTTCTCTTCTGCCCGGCGGCTTGTCCATTCAGTTGCCTTAATCGCACATTGGCAGAAACAATATTTCCATTTTGGAATGTATCGATCGCCATCTCTTCACTAGGTGTGGTGGTAAGCCCCCCCTATAGTGCTCCGCATAGTCACTTGCTTGCCTGCTGTTTGCCGCGCTTTTGGCAGAACAGGGGCCAGATTTCTGTTACGGAGCCTCCATGAGAACTTTTCTGCTGTGCGCCTTTCTGATGATCATCCTCTATCCGGTCGGCATTGATCTCTATCTGGTCGCCGTCCCCCGGATTGCCGAGAGCCTGCAGGCCAATGAGGCGCAGATCCACACCGCCTTCTCCATCTACCTCTTTGGCATGGCTGCGACAGTCCTGTTGGGAGGCATGATTGCCGATCGTTATGGCCGTCGCCCCGTGGTGCTGGGTGGTGCCATCATATTTCTTGCCGCCTCGCTGGTGGCAGCCCATTCAACCGATGTCACCCAGTTTTATCTGGGGCGATTCTGGCAGGGGGTCGGGGCGGGGGCACTCTATATCATGACTTTTACCGTGTTGCGGGATGTGCTGAGCGAAGAGCGGCTGGCGATGGCACTCTCCATGATCAACGGGGTTATCTGCGTCATTCCGGTACTGGCGCCGGTGTTGGGCTACCTCATCCTCTCCCGTTTTCAATGGCAGGGGATCTTCATCACGATGGCTCTGGTGGCGGCATTGACCGGTCTGATCAACTTCCTGCTGCTCAAGGAGACCCGGCCGGCAAACAGACAGGAGAGTGCCGGCGGTTTGCCATTTACCTTGTTGCGCTCCCCGCGCTTTATGCTGATCTCGTTGCTGACCAGCACCAGCGTGACCGCCATTCTGGTCTACGTCAGTGTCTCTCCCCTGATCCTGATGCAGGAGCATGGGTTCTCCCCCGAGCAGTACTCCGTCGTCATGATGGTGATGGCAGGAGTGAGCATGTCGACCTCCTTCCTGACGCCACTGCTGTTGCGCTGGTTGGGCAAACAGCGAGTGCTGGCGCTCTCCCACCTTGCCTACCTGCTGGCGGCATGCCTGCTGCTGGGCAGCTGGTTGCGGGGCAATGATGTCACGCTGCTGCTGGCGGGCTTTGCACTGGTCTGTGTCGGCTTTTCCTGCGGCTTCGGGGTGGCCATGGGAAAAGCGCTGGATGGCTGCCAGCACAATGTGGCCTTCGCCAGCGCGGTGCTCTGCGTCATGCAGATCAGCCTGTCCGGCCTCTATATTTGGCTGACGGGGCAGCTGGGCTTTTCCCCGCTGGCTATGCTTTTCTGCTCCCTGCTGCTGACGCTGCTCAGTTACCTGGGAGTGAAAGGGCTGGTACCATGGCTTGCTGTTCGCGAAGCGCAATCGCGGGGATAAACTGGAATGAGGAGGGATATGCGTACGTTGGTTGAGCTCGATCTGAACCTGCTGATTGTATTCAAGTATCTGATGCAGGAGCGCAGTGTCGCCGGTGCAGCCAAGAGGCTCTGCGTCACCCCGTCGGCGGTTAGCAAGGCGCTGGCCAAGCTGCGGGAGTGGTTTGACGATCCCCTCTTTGTCCGGGTACGACAGGGGCTGCAGCCGACCAATCTCTCCCTGACGCTGGAAGAGGAGCTCAAGGTCTGGTATCAGCTGACCGACAGCATCACCTCGCTCAACAGCGAGGCGATCCCTGATGGTGCCCGCTTCAGTCTGGTGATGGAGTCCCCCTTCTACATCAGCTTCCTGAGCGATCTGCCGATGACCATCTACGAAAAGTATCCCAACTCGGTGGTCAGGATGCTGGGTTGGGATCATCACTCGCTCAACGACATCGTCAATGGCGATGCCGATCTCGGTTTTTGTGCCCGGGAGACCTATTCCCGCTCCCGGGCCAAGGTAAACCGGCTGCCCTATTACATCGATCACGAAGTGTTGTTCAGCGATCGTCCAGTCGCTTTTCTGCGTAAGGATCACCCCCTGCTGCAGCAGAAGTGGTCGTTGGAGAATTTTCTGGCTTGTCCCCAGGTCAGCATGGTGTGGGAAGCGAATGATACCTGGGCTCTTGATAGTCTGTTGGAGGACGAGGGGCTGAAGCGGGAGGTGCCCATCATGGTCTCCAGCTTCGAGCAGGCGCTGCATATTGCCGCCCAGTCTAGTCACGAGCTTATCGCGGTGGCGCCCTCCTACTGCGGGGGGTATGCGGCCAGGCACCATGCCAACCTGATTGCCATGCCCTTGCCACTGCCGGAGAAACTCTATCAACAGCTGGAGATCGCTTTTATCCTGCTCTGGCACAAGCGGCACAATCAGGATGCCAAGGTAATGTGGCTGCGCAACGAGATAAGGCGGCTCTACAATCGCGAGTCGGAATAATTGAATGGATAAAAACCGGAGCGCTTGCTCCGGTTTTTTTATGCGCGCTGAATAGCTGATACTGATAAAAATGTATTTATATTGATACATTCTCTTAACACTGATTCCGTAATGGAACGTTCTGACTTCCTGTTTTGCTATAGACTCTATACCTCCCTCTGTTAGATACTGCCACTTATAATAAACGCCTCTGCATTGCACTGAAAATATTGTTTTCTGTGTATGCCAGAGGCTACGCAGTAATTACAATATTAATAATATTGACTTGTTTGATATTATTACCCTGTTCTACATCTGGATGTTTATTCAGGGGGCGTCTATTAGTATTTGAACCCTCATGAAGTAAATTATTACGACTTTTATTTTTATTTATACCCAAAAAGCTCTATTTGACCCCATGGTTATAGCAGTAAAGGTTCGATGTGGTTGGTGAGTGGAACTGAAAAGGTTGTTTATATGATTAATTGCAAAACTATAACGGTCATCAGTTTATTGACAGTATTACTCTGTGGCTGTGCCAAGAATACTGTTCACTCTGATGGCTCACAGACTATTGCACTTAATAAAGGTGCGATTATCCATTCAGAAGAGATTACCAGCCATTTCTTCTTTTCTGATGTCGACTTCGGTCTAAATGACAAAATTGATGCGGCAGCTATTTGTCATGGTGTTGAAAATGTCGTGCAGATAGAGACAAAACGGGGATTTTGGGACTCTGTGTTTGGCAGTTTGAGCGCAGGCCTGTATGCGCCTCGTACGACAAGAATTGATTGCGCAGGATGACAAAGAGAGGATACCGAGGGTGTGAAAACAGAATATTATATTGTCGGTTGCGCTTGGTGTAGGAGCTTTTTATATTTGTAGTTATAACTAATATAAAGTCGTTCTAGTAAAAATAAAAACCAAAATGCTCCAGAGCAATTGGATAATATAGATGGATGGTGTGGTTGCTTATATCGCAATCATTTAAAAATGACGGGGGGGCAGAGATGCTGGTGATTGGTTTCCCGAATCTGGAAGGTCTCTTCTTTGTGGTGCCAAAGAGCTAGGCAAAGTTTGAGTCGTCACAAATCAGGTTGATGGCAGTACGGGAATTAGTCTCTTGCTGTTGAGGTTCAACGGCAAGCCATTCTATCGGCCCGTCATTACGCTGCGATGGCAAGCGTTATGACGGGCCGCTATTGTATCAAGGCAGCTATGGCTAATGCCTGACGAGAAGAGATATGCGTGCGCTCAAAGATCTTGATTTGAATCTGCTGGTGCTTTTCAAATACCTGCTGGCTGAGCGCAGTGTGGCCGGTGCGGCCAAGCTGCTCAATGTTACGCCTTCCACGGTGAGCAAGGGATTGGCCAAGTTGCGGGAGTGGTTTGCCGATCCGCTTTTTGTGAGAGGGCGCAGGGGGTTGCAACCTACCAATCTTGCCTTGACGTTGGGGGATGAGCTGGAACTCTGGTTCCAGCTTACCGGGGTGATCGCCTCGCTTAATCGTGATGCTATCCCCGATGGGGCTCGCTTCAGTCTGATGGTGCAATCCCCTTTCTATCTACTCAGTGACCTGCCCATCAAAATTCATGAGAAGTACCCCAACTCGATAGTCAAGATGCTGGCATGGAATCGCCACTCCCTTGGCGACCTTGTCAATGGCGACGCAGATTTGGGTGTCTGTGTGCGCGAAAGTTACGACCGCTCTCTGCTCAAACTGGGTAATCTTCCCTACTACATCGATCATGAAGAGCTCTTTTGCGACAGGCCCGTAGTCTTCCTGCGCAGAGATCATCCGCTGCTTCGGCAACTGTGGTCGCTGGAGAACTTTTTGGCCTGTTCCCATTGCAGCGTGGTGCTGGAGGTCAAAGAGACATGGAGTCTGGATATGTTGCTGGAGGATGAAGGGCTCAAGCGAAATGTATCCGTGATGGTATCCAGCTTCGAGCAGGCTCTGTATATGGCAGCCCAGTCGCAGCAGGAGCTTATTGCGGTTGCGCCCTCCTACTGCACCGCGTTTGCGGCCAAATATCATCCCAATCTCGTTACCTTGCCGCTACCTCTGCCCGAGCGCCTCTACAGCAAGCTGGAACTCACTTTTATCCTGCTTTGGCACAAGCGGCATAATCAGGACTCAAAGGTTAGGTGGTTACTGCAGGAGATAAGGCGGCTCTATCAGCGAGCGCCAGCCCGGGGGGCTACCTGAATTCAGCCGGCGGATCTGCGCCGGCTTTTTTGTGCCTGCCAGTTGTCCTGAGTCTGCGATAGCAGCACAGAGAGCCATTTGCTGTCGTTCAATACACAGAATAGAAGATAAATCACGTCTTGAGTGACACTCTTTGCAAGAGAATTTGTAATCCTGTTTCATTAGAAAACATCATGAAAGTCGGGTTTTAAAGTGTGATCAACCATTAAGTCAGTTAATTGCCAGTGACATAACATGCCTCACCTTGAAATGACGGGGCGTGCCCCCTTATTGCTGCTCGCCCCTTTGCGGTGCATCAGTGTCGCTTCTTGCCCCACTTAGCACCTTGAAGATGACGAATGAAACATCTGTTGCCAGATATCGAGCGGCGGCTTGCCGGCACAGGGCAAGGTCGCAGCCGGGTGGCTTGGCAGGTATTTCATTTCATGGGCTCACCGCCATCAGATTAATAACAATAAGCAGCTATCAAGGCAGGTTACTATGCGTCCAGCAACAGCACCGACCGGGTTGTTACAACAGCCCAAACCCTTCTTCATGATATTTTTTGTCGAACTCTGGGAGCGCTTCGGTTATTACGGCGTGCAGGGGATCCTGGCAGTTTTCTTTGTACAGCAACTGGGTTTTTCCCAGGAGCAGTCGTTTATCACCTTCGGTGCCTTTTCGGCGCTGGTGTATGGCCTTATCTCGATCGGTGGTTATGTTGGCGACCATATTCTCGGGACCAAGCGCACCATGGTATTGGGGGCGGTTGTACTGGTTATCGGCTATTTCATGACCGGCATGTCGATTTACAATCCTGACCTGATTTTCTATGCGCTCGGTACCATCGCGGTCGGCAACTGCCTGTTCAAGGCCAACCCGGCCAGTCTGCTCTCCAAATGTTATGCCCCGAAGGATCCGCGGCTGGATGGTGCCTTTACCCTCTTCTACATGTCGATCAATATTGGCTCGCTTATCTCCCTGTCGCTGGCTCCGGTCATCGCCGATCACTACGGCTATACCGTCACCTACAACCTCTGCGGTGTCGGGCTGGTGATTGCGCTGCTCACCTTCTTTGCCTGCCGCAATATGGTGAAAGACATTGGCTCCGAGCCGGATCATCTGCCCCTCAACTACGGTAAGTTGCTGATGGTATTGGCTGGCTCGGTGGTCATGGTCTTCTTCTGTGCCTGGTTGATGCACCACGTAGTGATCGCCAACATGGTGCTGATGACGGTGACTATCGCCGTGGTAATTGTCTTTTTTCGCGAGGCGTTCAAGCTCGACACCGTGGGTCGCAACAAGATGTATGTGGCCTTCGTGCTGATGCTGGAGGCGGTGCTCTTCTATGTGCTGTACGCCCAGATGCCGACTTCACTGAACTTCTTTGCCATCAACAACATGCATCACGAGATGCTGGGCATGAGCGTCAACCCGGTCAGCTTCCAGGCGCTCAACCCCTTCTGGGTGGTGGTGGGTAGCCCGGTGCTGGCGGTGATCTATACCCGGATGGGCAGCAAGGGGCGGGATCTCACCATGCCGCTCAAATTTACCCTCGGGATGTTCTTCTGCTCGCTCGGTTTCCTGACCGCCGCTTCTTCCGGCTGGTGGTTTGCCGATGAGCAGGGTCTCACCTCGCCCTGGTTTATGGTGCTTATTTACCTGTTCCAGAGCATCGGCGAGCTGATGATCAGTGCGCTGGGTCTGGCCATGGTGGCAGCGCTGGTGCCGCAACGCCTGATGGGTTTTATCCTCGGGATGTGGTTCCTGACCCAGGCGATGGCATCACTGCTTGGGGGCTATGTCGCCACCTTCACCGCCGTACCGCAAGGGATTACGGATCCGCTGCTGACTTTGCCCATCTATACCGGCGTGTTTGGCAAGATCGGGATAGCGACCCTGATTATCGCCGTGGTGATGGGCCTGATGGTGCCCTGGCTGAACCGGATGATGAATGCCGCACCGCAGGAGGAAGAGGGGCTGCTGGCGCCGCAGTCACAGGCGTGACGGGGAGATAGATGCAAACAAGGCAGGGGCACACCCCCTGCCTTGTTGTTGATGGCTTAGTTGTACTGCTCTTCCATCCAGGCTTCGACGATCAGCTGCGCCGATACGCCGTCCACGCTGCCCTTCTCCAGCGCGCGATATCCACCCTGTTCGAAGAGACGGGCACGGGCGTCCGTGGTGGTGAGTCGCTCATCCTTGAACTCGACCGGTTTGCCGAAGCGACCATGCAAGCGGTTGCCGAACTTGCGGGCACGAACCGTGATCTCCTGATCGGTGCCATCCATGTTCAGGGGCAGGCCGACAATGAGCAGATCCGGTTGCCACTCCTTGAGCAGCTTCTCGATTTCGTCCCAGTTGGGGATGCCGTCATTGGCCTTGAGGGCGCGCAAGGGACGGGCAGTGCCGGTCAGCTCCTGGCCGATGGCAACGCCAATGCTCTTGGTGCCGTAGTCAAAGCCCATGATGCTGCGTGATGACATGAAAAATCCTCGAAATAAAGCGGGGTTCGCCAGCGGCTCAGCTGTGGCCTACATCGCTGGAGAGATGGATCGGATTAACCCCGATGCTGGCGGCAGCCTGCTGCCACCGTTTGTGGATGGGGGTTTTGAAGATAAGGTCAGGATTGGGCGGAATCACCAGCCAGGCGCCATCAACCAGCTCCTGTTCCAGCTGTCCGGCACTCCAGCCAGCGTAACCAAGCGCCACCAGCCAATGATCGGGAGCCTCACTCGTACCCAGGGTTTCCAGTATATCCTTTGAAGTGGTCACCATCATTTCGTCCCCCACCTGCATCGTTGAGCCGAAACCGGGGCGGAAGCTGTGCAGTACAAAGCCACGATCGGCGTGCACCGGCCCCCCTTGCACCACCGGCTGCTTGAGTTCCGCAACGGTCGGGGGCGTGAGCTTGAGCTGGGTCAGCATGGCCTCAACGGACATGTCGACCGGGATGTTGACGACCAGCCCCATGGCGCCCTCTTCGTTGTGTTCGCACAAGTAGACCAGCGAACGCTCGAAATAGGGGTCCGAGAGGCTTGGCATGGCAAGAAGAAAGTGATTTTGCAGTGTTTGCATATGGGCCAGATATTGCAAAGGTATTTGCGGCAATTATGGCAGCTCGACTCTGTGGGCAAAACCGCTTTTTATCGAAGGCGTGCCGGCCCGCCATTTATCCGGGTAGGGAGAGAAAACCATGGAAGGGATTTCAATCAGGCAGAAGTTGATTCTGGGTTGTGTGGTGCCTCTGCTGGCACTGTTGGCCTTGCTGGTGGGGGCAACCCAGGCGATGTCCCAGCTGATGGCAGGCATGAACGCCATGTACCAGGGGGAGGTGGTGCAACTGAAGGAGCTCAAGCACATTGCCGATCTCTACGCCGTCAACGTCATTGATGCCACCAACAAGGCCAATGTGGGCGGCTTTACGCCGGAGAAGGCGAAAGCGGCCATCATGCAGGCTCAGCACGATGTGACCCAGGGATGGCAGAATTACCGCAACATGGCGATGGATCAGGGGGAGACGCAGGAGGCGGATCGGGTGCAGATGCTCTTCGCTGCGGCCGATCAGCAGATTGCCGCCGTATTGCAGGTGCTTGATGGCGGGCCGGAGGAGGTACGCGCGCATCTTGGTGCCCGGATCATGCCCCTCTATGGTGCCATCGACCCCCTCAGCGATGCGGTCAGCGCTCTGGTGCAGTATCAGCTGACCGCTGCCGAACAGAGCATGACCGAGCTGACCCAGCTCAAGGATCGCCTCTTCCAGCTCTTTCTCCTGCTGTTTCTGATCGGGGGCGGTTGCGTGCTCTTCTTCGGCATGTGGGCCGGCCGCAGCGTGAGTCAGCCGCTGGCGGCAATGAGTCAGGTGCTGCGCGGCATGCAGACCGAGCTCGATCTGAGCCAACAGGCGCCGGTATTGCGTAAGGACGAGATGGGGGCGCTGGCCCAATCGCTTAATCAGGTGATCAGCCACTTCCGCGGTTTGATTAACCAGATCAACGAGATGGCGGAGCACCTTGCCAAGGAGTCCGCTCGTCTTGCTCATATCGGGATGGAGAGCCGCCAGCGCTTTGCCCAGCAGCAGGCCGAGACCGATCAGAGCGCGACGGCCATGAACCAGATGAGCGCGACCGTGGCCGAGGTGGCTAACAGCTCGTCCGGAGCGGCCGATGCGGCCAGGGTGGCCGACCAGAGTGCCCGTCACGGTCATGAAGTGGTGGAAGATGCCATCCAGCACATGTCCTCCCTCTCTTCCCATATCCAGAGTACGGCGGCGATGATCACCCAGCTGGCCGATGACAGCCGCGATATCAGCAGCGTGATGGATGCCATTCGCGGCATTGCCGAGCAGACCAACCTGCTGGCGCTCAACGCCGCCATCGAAGCGGCGCGGGCAGGGGATCAGGGGCGCGGTTTTGCGGTAGTGGCGGATGAGGTGCGTACACTCTCCCAGCGTACCCAGCGCTCGACTGAAGAGATCGGCAAGACCATCGTCAAGCTGCAGCAGGGGGCGAGCGAGGCCGCCAACAGCATGATGCACGGGCTGGAGCAGGTCGAGGAGTCCAACCGCACCGTGCTTGCCTGTGGCAAGGCGCTCGGCGAGATCGTCACCTCGGTGGAGATGATCAACGAGCTCAATACCCATATCGCCACCGCCGCCGAGGAGCAGAGCAAGGTGGCCGAGGATATCACCCGCAACGTGGTCAATATTGCCCAGATTGCGACCGAGTCGACGGCAGCTGCCTCCGATATGAACCAGAGTTGTCACGAGCTGGAGCTGCTATCGAGCGATCTCAAGCTGAAGGTGGGGCAGTTCCGCTGTTAAGCCTTCCTACCAATGAGCAAGGCATGAAATAGAAGAGGCGGCCCCGGGGCCGCCTCTTTGCATTAACACTCGCTCACTACATCGAGCAGCAATTTAACTGTGGCGGGCTCAGGCCTTGGCCAGTCGGCGCTCGATGGCATCCATCAGCATGCCGGTAATGTGCACGTCGAAGGCCGCTTCAATCTCGCGAATGCAGGTCGGGCTGGTGACGTTAATCTCGGTCAGGCGGTCCCCGATGATATCGAGGCCGACGAAGATGAGCCCCTTCTCTTTCAACGTCGGGCCCACCGCGCGGGCGATGGCCCAGTCGGCTTCGCTCAGGGGACGTGCTTCACCACGGCCACCGGCCGCCAGATTGCCACGGGTTTCCCCCTGCGCCGGAATGCGCGCCAGACAGTAGGGAACCGGTTCGCCGTCCACTACCAGTACCCGCTTGTCGCCATCCTTGATGGCGGGCAGATAGGTCTGCGCCATGCAGTACTGGCTGCCGTGGGCGGTCAGGGTTTCGATAATCACGCCGACGTTGGCGTCATCCTCCTTCATGCGGAAGATGGAGGCGCCGCCCATGCCGTCCAGCGGCTTCAAGATCACGTCTTTGTGCTTCGCGTGGAAGGCGCGCAGCTTGTCGGCGCGGCGGGTCACCAGCGTGGTCGGGGTGTGCTCGGCAAACCAGGCGGTGTAGAGCTTCTCGTTGGCGTCGCGCAGGCTCTGCGGCTTGTTGACGATAAGGCAACCCTCATCCTCGGCCCGCTCCAGCATGTAGGTGGCATAGATAAATTCGGTGTCGAACGGCGGATCCTTGCGCATCAGGATCACATCGAGGTTGGAGAGGGGCTGATCCACCACCTCGCCCAGGGTGTACCAGTCGGCATAGTCATATTTGACGGTGAGCGGGCGCATGGTGCCAAAGGCGCGACCGGCTTCCATGTAGAGATCCTTCATCTCCAGATAGAAGAGCTCATAGCCGCGCTTTTGCGCCTCTTCGAGCATGGCAAAGCTGGAATCTTTCTTGATGTTGATGGCCGAGATGGGGTCCATCACGATGCCGAGTTTAATGGTCATCCGCTGTTCCTTCTTAATGGCTCGATAGGGTTGTAGGGTCGATTAGCGCAGCGTAATCGGCCGCTTGCGGCTGCGTCGATGCAGCCATAGGGCTGATTGATGCGGCCGATAGTATCAAGCGAGATCGCCAAAGCGGCACTGCAGCGCAGTAATCGCCGTCAGGGCGGCGGTTTCGGTGCGCAGCACCCGCGGCCCCAGCAGCATCTCTTTGAAATCTTCCTGCACGGTACGGGCGATCTCGTCGCTCGACAATCCCCCTTCCGGGCCAATCAGCAGGCGCACGCCGTGCTCGGGAACGGGCAGGGTGTTGATGCTGTACTCGGCGCGCGGGTGCAGGTTGAGCTTGAGCTCCTTGGTCTCTTCCGCGAGCCAGGCGTCGAGCTCCATCGGCATACGCACCTCGGGCACCACGTTGCGGCCGCACTGTTCGCAGGCGCTGATCACCACCTTCTGCCACTGCTCGCGCTTCTTCTCCAGTCGATCGGCTGGCAGCTTGACGCCGCAGCGCTCGGAGAAGAGCGGGGTGATGCAGGTGACGCCCAGCTCCACCGATTTCTGGATGGTGAAGTCCATCTTGTCGCCGCGGCTGATCACCTGACCCAAGTGGATGGCCAGCGGTGACTCCACTGATTGGACGTCGCAGCTGTCGATGGTCACTTCCACCGACTTCTTGCCGACGCTGGCGATGGTGGCGGGATATTGATTGCCATCGCCGTTGAACAGCTCGAGCTGCTGGCCCGGCTGCATGCGCAGTACCCGGCCGATATGGTTGGCGCCGTCTTCCGACAGGGCGATGGTCTGGCCAACTTGCAGGGTGGCCGGTTCATAGATACGTGGAATGCGCATGTCTGCTAGTCAGTCTCTTGCTTGGAAACCCTTCATATCCTGCGGCGAGCAAGGCTCACGCGGCAGAAGGAAAGAGTTTCATGATAGGAGGGGCGATCCCCCTCCCTGGTCAAATGGGGTTATTGGCACTGCTTTTCAATAAAGGGATTGGTATTGCCCTGCAGCTTGCCGATGCGGCGGTTACGCTCGCACTCCCAGCCCTCTGCCGGGTACTGGCGATCCCAAGCTTCGAACAGTTTACGCTGTTGCGCTGCCAGACGCAGCCCATACTGCTCGCTCATGTAGAGGTAGGCGCGGGCGATCTGACCCCGTACCGGCCCCTTGGGCGGCTGCACCCGGCGCTCCTTGAAATCCACCAGCATCTGGCACTGGCCGTACTGATCCGGCTTGCCGTTCCAGTCGGAGAAGCGGAAGTTGGCGCGATCGCCGTTCACCTCGCCAATGGCGGGGAAGAGGTTGTGCATGTCCCCCTCCATCTTGTTGAACTCCGGGCTCACTTTCTCGCAGTTCTTGCGACCGCCATCCTGCCAGCACTGCAGCTGGTGGCCAAACTCCCAGGCGGGGACCACGTGCTCCCACTCGATACGGGCGGCCCGCTTGGGCTGCTTGCGCGGCTCATAGCCGCAGCTGGCGAGATCCGGGCTCATTTTCTTGCCCTGATAGTTGATGTCACAGCCGCAGTAGAAGGTGGTCGCGTCTGGCTGGCTGCGGTAGAGCTTGACCAGATCCTGCTTGGCTTCGCGAAAGGTCTGGGCGTGCAGAGGCGCGCTGAGCAGCGGCAAACCGGCCAGCAGGGTCAGGGCGAGGGAGGAGATGAAACGCATGGGATTCCTTGCAAACGGGATGATTGACGAACGATGGCGGGCACCCTACCACAAGAGCGCGACACCGGCTGGCTTACTGTTGGTGCTCCGGCCGTTCCCGCTCCAGCGGCTGCTTGCAGCGGCGGCAGTGATAGCGGGCTTCGCCGCGCACCACCTTGTTGTGGCGGCGTACCGACAGCTGATGCTGCTGACAGAGGCAGCGATAGGGGATGGTGCGCTGGGCCAGAACCGCCAGATCGAAGCTGTGGGTGGTTCTGGGTTCAAGGCCGAACACCTCCCGCATCACCGATTGCCACTGGCGGCCGTGGGGCAGCACCCGCGATCTGCCGCGGCCTTCCCCCCACAGGGCATAGACCAGCAGATGGGCCACCTCGTGGGGCACCACCTCATCCAGAAACGCCTGCTGGTTGGCCTGACAGAGGGCGGGATTGAAGCGCAGCTCCCAGGTTTGCAGCCGCGCCGATCCCGCCGCCCGACCACGCATGTTGCAATGGACTTGCGGGCGGGGGAAGGTGCGGCCAAGGCGCGCTTCGGCTTGTGCAAAGCAGGCATCGACGCGTGCGAGCAGCTGCTGGTGCAGGGCGGGGTCGAGGCGGGTAGGGGTGGCAGACATCGGGTTCTCGTCAAATGGCGGATAAGCAAAAGGGGAGCCAGGCTCCCCTTTTATCACAACCGTGAACCTTACAGGCCAGCGGCAGAGCGCAGCAGTTCGGCCTTATCGGTCTGCTCCCACGGGAACTCGTTGCGACCGAAGTGACCGTAGGCAGCGGTAGCCTGGTAGATCGGGCGCTTCAGATCCAGCATCTGGATCAGGCCGTACGGGCGCAGTTCGAAGTGCTCGCGTACCAGCTTGACCAGCAGATCCTCGGCAACCTTGGCGGTACCGAAGGTTTCCACGCTGATGGAGGTCGGCTCGGCCACGCCGATGGCGTAGGAGATCTGGATTTCACAGCGATCGGCCAGACCGGCGGCAACGATGTTTTTGGCAACGTAGCGGGCGGCGTAGGCAGCAGAACGGTCAACCTTGGACGGATCCTTACCGGAGAAGGCGCCACCACCGTGACGGGCCATGCCGCCGTAGGTGTCGACGATGATCTTGCGACCGGTCAGACCGCAGTCACCCATCGGGCCGCCGATAACGAAACGGCCGGTCGGGTTGATGAAGTATTTGGTGTCCTTGTTGACCCACTCGGCCGGCAGTACCGGCTTGATGATCTCTTCGCGTACCGCTTCAACCAGATCTTTGTGGCTGATGGATTCAGCGTGCTGGGTAGAGAGAACCACGGCATCCACACCGATGATCTTGCCTGCGTCGTCGTAGGCAAAGGTCAGTTGGCTCTTGGCATCCGGACGCAGCCACGGCAGGGTGCCGTTCTTGCGCACTTCAGCCTGACGCTTCACCAGCAGGTGAGAGTAGGTGATGGGGGCCGGCATCAGCACGTCGGTTTCGTTGGTGGCGTAGCCGAACATCAGGCCCTGGTCGCCAGCACCCTGCTCCAGCGGATCGCTGCGGTCAACACCCTGATTGATGTCCGGGGACTGCTTGCCGATGGCGTTCAGCACGGCGCAGGAGTCGGCATCGAAGCCCATGTCGGAGTGGGTGTAGCCGATGTCACGCACGGTATCGCGCACGATCTGCTCGATGTCTACCCAGGCAGAGGTGGTTACTTCACCGGCCACCATGACCATACCGGTCTTGACCAGGGTCTCGCAGGCAACGCGTGCCTTGGTATCTTGCTTGAGGATGGCGTCCAGTACCGCATCGGAGATCTGGTCCGCAATCTTGTCGGGATGGCCTTCGGAGACCGACTCGGAAGTAAACAGCTTTGCCATGATTTTAATCTCAGCTTGTCTGGGTTATCGCCACGGCAATAACCGGATGAATAGGACGGTGTAGAGGTATCTACATCTGGACGTCTATTTTAGTTAGCGCCCCCCCCGATTGCCAGCACTATTTTGTCGCTGTGTCGCAAGAAGGCCACTATTGGCTCCTTACTATCCCCAAGGGGATGAAAATCAAACGTTTGCGGCTGTTCCGGCTGGTCAAACGCCGCCAAGAAAAGCGATTGTCCTCCCAAAGCGGCTTTATTCGTCCAGATAACATTTGCACGCCGCGCGCCCTGCTGGGACAATAACGCGCCTTACATCTTGGCCATCAAATGAAGCAATCGCAGGAGATACAGATGCCTTCTCGTAAAGAGCTTGCCAATGCCGTTCGCGCATTGAGTATGGATGCCGTTCAAAAAGCCAACTCCGGTCACCCGGGCGCCCCCATGGGAATGGCGGATATCGCCGAAGTATTGTGGCGCAGCCACCTCAGACATAACCCGAACAACCCCAAGTGGGCCGACCGCGACCGTTTCATCCTCTCCAACGGCCACGGCTCCATGCTGCTGTACTCCCTGCTGCACCTCTCCGGTTATGACCTCTCCATCGACGATCTGAAAAACTTCCGCCAGCTGCACTCTCGCACCCCGGGTCACCCGGAGTACGGTTATGCGCCGGGCGTTGAAACCACCACTGGACCGCTGGGTCAGGGCATCACCAACGCCGTTGGTATGGCGATCGCCGAGAAGGCCATGGCTGACCAGTTCAATAAGCCGGGTCACGACATCGTTGACCACTACACCTACGCCTTCATGGGCGACGGCTGCCTGATGGAAGGTATCTCCCACGAGGCTTGCTCTCTGGCCGGTACCCTGCAACTGGGCAAACTGATCGCGTTCTGGGATGACAACGGCATCTCCATCGACGGTCACGTAGAAGGCTGGTTCACCGACGACACCGTCAAGCGCTTCGAAGCCTACGGCTGGCACGTTATCCCGGCTGTTGACGGCCACAACCCGGAAGCGATCAACGCTGCCATCGAAGCCGCCAAGGCCGAGACCGGCAAGCCGACCCTGATCTGCTGCCGCACCATCATCGGTTACGGTTCCCCGAACAAATCCGGTTCTCACGACTGCCACGGCTCACCGCTGGGCAACGACGAGATCGCCGCTGCTCGCGCCTTCCTGAAGTGGGACCACGCTCCGTTCGTTATCCCGGCCGACATCGCTGCCGAGTGGAACGGTCAGGAGAAGGGCGCTGCACTGGAAGCCGACTGGGCTGCCAAGTTCGCTGCCTATGAAGCCGCTCACCCGGCTCTGGCTGCCGAATTCAAGCGCCGCACCGCAGGCGACTTGCCGGCCAACTGGGCTGCTGAATCCGCCAAGATCATCGAAACCCTGCAAGCCAACCCGGCCAAGATCGCAACCCGTAAAGCGTCCCAAAACGCACTGGAAGCGTTCGGCAAGCTGCTGCCGGAATTCATGGGTGGCTCCGCTGACCTGGCTCCGTCCAACCTGACCATGTGGTCCGGTTCCAAGTCCCTGACCAACGACGACGCCTCCGGCAACTACATCCACTACGGTGTCCGCGAGTTCGGCATGTCCGCCATCATGAACGGTATCGCCCTGCACGGTGGTTTCATCCCCTACGGCGCCACCTTCCTGATGTTCATGGAGTATGCCCGCAACGCCCTGCGCATGGCTGCCCTGATGAAGCAGCGTTCCATCTTCGTTTACACCCACGACTCCATCGGTCTGGGTGAAGATGGCCCGACTCACCAGCCGGTTGAGCAGATCGCCTCCCTGCGTCTGACTCCGAACATGAGCACCTGGCGTCCGTGTGACCAGGTTGAATCTGCCATCGCCTGGAAACACGCCATCGAGCGTACCGACGGCCCGACCTCTCTGATCTTCTCTCGTCAGAACCTGGCCCAGATGGATCGTACCGCCCAGCAGCTGGCCGACACCGCCAAGGGTGGCTACGTGCTGAAGGATTGCGCCGGTACTCCGGAGCTGATCCTGATCGCCACCGGTTCCGAAGTGGAACTGGCTGTTGCCGCCTATGAGCAGCTGACTGCCAAGGGCCGTGCCGTGCGCGTGGTCTCTCTGCCGTCTACCGACGTGTTCGACGCCCAGTCTGCCGAGTACAAAGAGTCCGTTCTGCCGTCCTCCGTCACCAAGCGTGTGGCCATCGAAGCTGGCATCGCCGACTACTGGTACAAGTACGTCGGTTTCGGCGGCAAGATCATCGGTATGACCACCTTCGGTGAGTCCGCCCCGGCCGAGCTGCTGTTCAAGGAATTCGGCTTTACCGTGGAAAACGTGGTTGCGACCGCAGAGTCCCTGTAATAGCTGACCATTGGGCCACCCTGGCCCAATAGCCGGAAAATAAAACGCCCTCCATCGCAAGATGGGGGGCATTTTTTATGACGCCACTAAAATTTCAACAGGAGACTTTATGAAATAAATGGGTTCCAAACAGAGGTGTTGTTAGCGAGACCATTTATCAAATGGATGTTGATGCGTACAATATTCCTACTTGGATACTGGTTTATGAGACAGTCATAATAATAAATGAAATACTATATTTTAAGGTTATAGGGTGTTGTAAAAAATTTAAAAATTTAGCTAAATCAACATAGCCGCCTTTAAAAACACATTTATCAATTTCTGGTGTGACATCAACTTCCTAGGTTCCGAGGCCTGTATGCCAAAATATAAACCAAATCATATCCCAGTTGGAATACGCCTAATTTGTGCTTTCGTAATGGTTTTTTTTGTGATCTATGGTGTTGCAGAACTGGCTAATGGGTATACTTATGTGCCAGCGAAAAGAGGTGGCTTCTTTATATCTGGCATTCCAACATTAATCATTGCCATTTCATCGTTTTTATTCTCTATTGTCGCGGCATTGAAAATAATAGATCACTATGACAAGAGAGATAATGAAAAAGTCTATTTAAAAGTACAAGGCATAATATTCAAGGTTGCGCTCTATATGCTCTTGGGGGCGCCATGTATTGATATATTAAATGTTGTTTTGATGGATAATGGGATCGATGTATTTCCTAAGCTTCATGGATTCGCAGAGTCATTTTCATACCATACGCCAGGAATGCGAGCTTTTCTAATATATGTGACCCCTTTTTCAGATAATGCTCTATACATTGTGGGAGGCGCATGTGGCTTAGTTTTAATCAGCGAAACTCTAGAGGGGTATCATGGTGAAAAATATAAATCGCTGTGTGCTGTATTAAATTTTATTGCCATGATTGGGTTTGGTGTTTTTATTTTATCTCTTTCATTCAAAGAGTTGCTGCTAGGAGAGGCTGGCTTCGGAAAAGAGCATGCGTATGCTGTTACAGCCATGGATGAACCTGCTAAATTCAATGCAGTATTGCTCACCGGGTTTATGGTCGGAGGAATGTTCTTCTTTTCTGGGTGTATTGCACTGATAGATTCAGCGATAAAAAAATTGAGAAAATCTAGGTGTTACAAGACTCAATCCAACGACATATTATTTAAATAGCGTAATAAGAGGACACCGGCCATAAGCCGGTGTCCTTTTATCGTCAACGAAACAGCTTACGCCTGCGGCGGGGTACTTTCCGCGTTGGACATCACCGCATCCATCTGGATTCGTGCGCCGGCGGGCAGCTCGCGCACCGCGATCACGGTGCGGGCGGGCAGGTAGGCCGGGAAGTATTTGGTGTAGATGGCATCCACCTCGGCCAGATCCGCGATATTGGCGAGCTGGATATTGACCTTGACGATATCGTCCATCACATGGCCGATGCTCTCCACAATCGCCTTGATATGGCTGAGACACTGGGCGGTCTGCTCCCGCACGCAGCCGGTCAGGATCTTGCCGGTGGCCAGATCAACCGGCAGCTGAGCGGCGATATGGTTGTAGTGGGAGAAGGCGACGGTCTGGGTGTGCAGCGGGCTGCGCGGTGCCTTGTCGGTATTGCGCGGGCGGATCACCAGATTGTGTCTGTCTTCCACCAGTTGCGGCGGGGTGCCGTCACCGTGGGAGATGACCGCATCCATCTGCACCAGCGCACCCATGGGCAGCGCAGAGGCGGCAATCACGCTGCGGGCCGGCATATAGGCGGCGGCGCGGGCAATGGCAGAGTCGGGGAAGAAGGTGGTGTAGACCTCGTTGACGGCATCCAGATCGTCCAGATTGGTCAGGTAGACGGTCACCTTGACGATATCGTCGAAGGGCACGTCGATCCCCTCCAGCACCGCCTTGATGTTGTGCAGACACTGGGCCGCCTGCTCGCGAATGCCGCCGCCAATCAGGGCGCCGGATGCGGGCTCAACCGGCAGCTGGGCGCCGATGTTGTTGTAGTGGGAGAAGGCGACGGTCTGGGTGGAGAGCGGGTCTTGCGGTGCACGGGCGCTGTTGCGGGCGAGCTTCACCAGCGGGCAGGGAGCCTGCGGGAAGGTGCCTTCGCCGTTGGAGATGAGCGCATCCATCTGCACTTTGGCGTGCAGCGGCAGACCCGCCACGGCCAGCACGGTGCGGGTCGGCAGGTTGCGCGGGAAGAACTCGCGATAGACCTCGTTGACTGCCTCGAGGTCAGCCATCTCTTGCAGGAAGAGGGTCACTTTCACCACGTCGTCCATCACATGGTCGATGCTCTCGACGATGGCCTTGATATTGGTGAGGCACTGTCTGGCTTGCGCCTTGATATCACCCTCGATCAGGGCGCCGCTTTTCGGGTCGATCGGCAGCTGGGCGGAGATATTGTTGTAGTGGGAGAAGGCCACGCTCTGGGTATAGGGGCCGATATGCTGCGGAGCATTGGGGGTATTGCGGGCCGACTTGATAATAGTGCCACTCATTGGGATACACCTCGTTGTAATCATCGTTATTGGGGTCAGGGGTTCCTCCCGCCAGCGACAAAAAATGTGGGCAGAGCGCGGCGATATAGCGCGCCCGGCAACCATTGTGGCACCAGAGGGGGAGAGGGTTCAGACAAGCGCGATTCTATGAACCGCAAAATAGCGATGCAAACCGGGATCGCGTTTCTATGAGATGGCTCAACGCCCTGAAATATATCTCCGGTGCGGATCAATTCAGGGATGATAAGAGGCATCTGGCGGCCATTTTTAGCGGCCTGCAGGGCGAGGCCCGCGCCAACGGTATTGGCGCCAGAAATAGGGGTGGCTGGCACTCAGGATAATTGCAAATTATTCAGGCTTGCTGGCAGCGCATTCATTTTTTGCCGCATAAATATCTATTTTTGCATTTTTATAAGCACTATCTGGCAGAGCAAAAATATGGTAGCCGCGGGATATTCAGGCCCCCGCAAAGATGTAACGGGAATATAATTCAGCGCTTTTGCATGGGGCCGGTGAAAAGGCTTTCCGGATATCCCGTGGCACGCCGCTGCAAGGAGTCCACCGCATCAGCCGTATGCCATGAATTTTCAGCGGTGCCGAGCCGGGCAAGCGGGCTCGTTCAGACTCCCTTCACCCCTGCATGTCAGGATCGGCCACCGGCCCTGACTCCGGTTTCCCGACCGGTGGTTGTCAGGGCTCCCCGCTATTTTTGCACCAGTGAAATGGTGTTTCTGTTCTTTGTTACTCAGGTGAAACAATTTGAGCCTGCCATCGGGCGCACAACCCTGTGTTGTTGTGGCAGGCTTCCCCTCCGGTTTTGCCCGTGATGACGGTGCAAGCGTTATGACTGTGCAGCGTTAAGACAGCGCAAAGAGAGGAGAGGGCTTATTTAGCGCGGCCAGCGGGCCGGATACAACGGAAGGATGTAGATGATCAGGATCGAGAAGATCGATGCCTCGAACTGCTTCGAGGTGTGCGAGCTGACAACCAACAAGGACGGGGTAGGCACCCTGTTCGAGCAGTATCTCTGCTGCAATGCCATCTCGCTGGTGGAGGCGGCCTACTTCCTAGGCTTTGAGCCCAGAGCGATTTATCGCGGGGAGGAGCTGGTGGGCTTTGTCATGTACAAGGGGGGTGATGCGCCGGGCGACATGGTCGAGATCTTCCGCTTTATGCTGGATGCCCGCTTTATGGGGCAGGGGCTGGGGCGGCAGGTCTTTGGCGAGCTGCTGGCCCACTTTGGCCGCGAGGGGTATCGGGAGGTGCTGCTGATGATCGACGAGGATAACCGGATTGCCAAAGAGCTCTACGCCTCGTTCGGTTTTCGCTTTACCGGCAAGATCGAGAAGGATGAGCACTACTACAGCCTCAATATCGAGGGGCTGCATTAACAGGTGTGGGTGAACCGGGGAGGGGAACAAGCCTGCCAGCCGCAGGCTGACAGGCGATAGCAAGGCCGGGTATGGGCCCGTCAGCCCGCCGGATAGAGGGCGCCGAGCACCGCCGGACGGCTGGCGCCGGTGACGGCGGGCAGGTTGCCGGGTTTGCGCTTGATAAAACGCTCCGCCAGCCAGGCAAAGGCAGCTCCTTCCATCCAGTCGGGAGCAATCCCCAGCTCGGCGGTGTTGGCGATGCGCCAGCCGGGCAGCAGGCTGGCCAGTTCCGCCAGCAGCGGGGTGTTGTAGGCACCGCCGCCGCAGACAAAGAGCTCGGTCTTGGGTTGGCTGGCCCCGAACGCCGCGGGAGTCGCAGGCAGCTGGCGGGCGATGCTGTGGCAGGTGAGCGCCTGCAGGGTGCGCTGCACGTCCGCCGGAGCATAGGGGCGACCTGCCAGCTCGCCATCGAGCCACGCCAGGGTGAACATCTCTCGCCCGGTGCTCTTGGGATGGGGGGCGGCGAAGTAGGGGTGAGCCAAGAGCTGCTCCAGCAACTCGGGAATGAGCTGGCCGCTGGCTGCCCACTGGCCGCCGGCATCGTAACCGGCGCCCTTGGGGTGATGGCGGCGATACCAGCCGTCGAGCAGGGTGTTGGCCGGGCCGGTATCGAAGCCATAGACCCCGTTGGCATGGCCAGGCAGCACCGAGATATTGGCGATGCCGCCGAGGTTCAGCACCACCCGCAGGGCGCCGGGGCGGGCAAAGAAGGCTTGATGGAAGGCGGGCACCAGCGGCGCTCCCTGACCGCCGAGGGCCATGTCCATGGTGCGAAAGTCGGCGATAACGTCGATGCCGGTCAGCGCCGCCAGCAGGGCCGCGTTGCCGATCTGCAGGGTAAAGCCAAGCTGGGGGCGGTGGCGGATGGTCTGGCCGTGGCTGCCGATGGCGCGAATATCGGCGGGCGTGAGGCCCGTCTTGGCCAGCAGGGCGTGGGTGGCGGCGGCAAATTCGCGCGCCACCAGATTGTCGGCCACCCCCATGCGATCGATCTCGTTGTCGCTCGGCGTGCAGAGCTCATGGAGCTCATGGGCGGTGGGCCAGGGGTGGCTGAGGGCCGCCTCGACCCGCAGTTGATCCCCGTCGATCACCACCAGTACGGCGTCGATGCCGTCCATGCTGGTGCCTGACATCAATCCGATATAGCGTTCAGCCATTGGCTCTCCTCACTCGCTGGTCGGGATAGTCCGCTTCCCGACACCGATGCAGCATGGCGCAGAGCCATGCGCAGGCAAAATAAAAAGGGCTGACGGGGCTGCTACCCCGCCAGCCCTGAAGGCTTTAGTTGCCGCGACTCTCCCGCTTGTTCTGGGCCAGCTGCAGCTCGGGGCTGTCGAGCTTGGCCAGTTGCGGTGTCGCCAGTTTTCTGAAGTTGGCCAGCTCGCGTCCGCTCAGGGACTCCGCCTGCGGCAGGTTGAGGGTGCGCGGGTTCTTGTGTACGCCGCCCACCACGAATTCATAGTGCAGGTGCGGGCCGGTGACGCGACCGGTGCCACCCAACAGGCCGATGGTCTGCCCCTGCTTGACTCGCTGCCCCTTGTTGACGGTACGTTTGGAGAGGTGCAGGTACTTGGTCACATAGTTGCCGGCATGCTTGATAAAGACGTAGTTGCCGTTGAACTGGTTGTAACCCGCCGCCACGACGTTGCCGGAGCCTGCCGCCATGATGGGGGTGCCCACCGGCGCCACATAGTCGATGCCGTTGTGGGGGCGGATCTTGCCGGTCACCGGATGGAGGCGGCGCGGGTTGAAGTTGGAGCTGATGTATTTGAAGTTGACCGGCGCGCGCAGGAAGCTCTTGCGCATCGCTTTGCCTTCCGGGGTGTAGTAGTTGCCATCTTCATTGAGCACGGCGCGGTAGGCGGTGCCCTGGTTGACGAACTCGGCGGCCAGAATATCGCCGGAGGCAACCCGCTCGTCATCGCGGAACTTGTCTTCGTAGACCACCCGGAAGCTGTCGCCCGGTTGCAAGTCCTGGGCAAAGTCGATGTCCCAGCCGAAGATGGCGGCCAAGTCCATGATCTGATCTTCGGTCATGCCCGCCTCGACGGCGGAGCTCCAGAAGCTGGAGCGGATCTCCCCCTTGGTCACCTGTTCACGGGTGTCGAGGGCGATCTTGACGCTGCGGGCGACGAAGGTGTCATCCTTGCGGCTCACCTTGAGCGCCTGTTCGAGGCTGTGGGGGTAGTAGAGGCTGTGCAGCTGGCCATCTTCGGTCAGCTTGAAGGTGAGCTCCTGCCCCGGCTGCAACATGCGCAGCGGGTTGCTGTCATCGAGCTGGTCGATCAGGTGCAGATCCGTGGTGCTGAGCCCCAGACGCTGGAAGATCACCCCCATGTTGTCGCCACGACGCACCTTCACATGTTTGGTGACATAGCTCGGCTTGGGCGGGGTGGCCGGTTGCACGGCATCTGCGGTGATGTCGTCCTGGGGCAGATTGTCGTCGCTGTTCTCTTCCTGTTGCTGTCGCAGGGCAATCTCGTTGCCGTTTTCATCGACCCGGGTGGCGACCGCCTGTTCGCTGGGCCAGGCCGCCAGCATCATGATCATGATGCTCAAAATCAGCACCATCTTGCGGTGCCAGTGTGGGAGAGAGTTGAAGGCGTGCCAAATAACCATGAGATGCAGATGAAGTCGGGCAGAATGGACGGATTTTACAGCCTTTCCAATTGGCCCGCCATTCCAGTAATATGTTTGGCCCTGTGGAATCGTGATGGAGAGTCAAAAAATGTCCCAGCTCGAGGTGGCGCTAGCCGAGATCAAGCGCGGAGCGGAAGAAATTCTGGTTGAAGAGGAACTGGTTGCCAAGTTGAAGGAAGGGCGCCCGCTGCGCATCAAGCTGGGCATGGACCCGACGGCCCCCGACATTCACCTGGGTCACACCGTGATCCTCAACAAGCTGAAAACCTTCCAGGATCTGGGCCATGAAGTGATCCTGCTGATCGGTGACTTCACTGCCATGGTGGGTGACCCCTCCGGCAAGAACGCCACCCGTCCGCCGCTCTCCGAAGAGGCGATCAAGCACAACGCCCTCACCTATGCCGAGCAGGCGTTCAAGATCCTCGATCCGGCCAAGACCCGCATCGAGTACAACTCCAGCTGGCTGAGCGAGCTGGGTGCGACCGGCATGATCAAGCTGGCGGCCAAGCAGACCGTGGCCCGCATGATGGAGCGCGACGACTTCAAAAAGCGCTACAGCAATGGCCAGTCCATCGCGATTCACGAATTCCTCTATCCGCTGCTGCAAGGCTATGACTCGGTCGCGCTGAAGGCGGACGTTGAGCTGGGCGGTACCGACCAGAAGTTCAACCTGCTGATGGGCCGCGAGCTGCAAAAAGATGCCGGCATGGCGACCCAGTGCGTGCTGATGATGCCGCTGCTGGTGGGTCTGGACGGCGTCAAGAAGATGTCCAAGTCCGCAGGCAACTACATCGGTGTCCATGACGCTCCGGGCGAGATGTTCGGCAAGATCATGTCCATCACCGACGATCTGATGTGGAACTACTACGAGCTGCTCTCCTTCCGTCCGCTGGCTGAAATTGAAGAGTTCAAGGCAGGCATCGCTGCCGGCACTCTCAACCCGCGCGACGTGAAGATCTGGCTGGCCAAAGAGATCATCGCCCGTTATCACGACGAAGCGGCAGCCGAAGCGGCCCACGAAGATTTCACCCAGCGCTTCTCCAAGAACGCCATTCCGGACGAAATGCCGGAAGTCGAGCTGGCTCTGGAAGGTGAAGGTCTGGCCATTGCCAACCTGCTGAAAGATGCCGATCTGGTGGCCACCACCTCCGAAGCGCTGCGGATGATCAAGCAGGGCGCGGTCAAGGTTGATGGCGAGAAGCTGGAAGATGGCAAGGCTCTCATCGGTGCCGGTACCGCCGTCTATCAGGTCGGCAAGCGCAAGTTCGCCCGCGTGACCGTCAAGTAAACCGCGACCGTCAAGCAAGGCATCAAGATTGCCGTAACAGGCCTCCTTCGGGAGGCCTTTTTTGTATCTGGGCGATAAAGCGGCGCAGCACGGCGCTGCCGGGGTGGGAGCGGGTGGCGAGGCTGATGGTGGTCATCAGGCCGCTGCCGGCGATGGGGTGATAGCTCACCCCGACCGGACGCAACGCCGCCACCGAACTTGGCACCAGGGTCACGCCAAAGCCCGCCTGCACCATGCCGACGGTGGAGATCACCTGCGGGCAGACGGGGCCGAGCTGCGGCTCGAATCCCGCCTCCCGGCAGAGGGCCATGATGCCGTCGTGAAGGCCCGGGCCAATCTCGCGGGGGAACAGGATAAAGCTCTCATCGCGCAGGCTGGCGAGGGCGATGGGGCCGAGCTTGGCCTTGGGGTGGCTGGTGGGCAGGGCGATCAGCAGCGGCTCCTGTTCGATGAGGTGGTGATCCAGCCCCTGACTGCCGCTGCAGGGGAGGCGCAGGATGGCGGCATCGAGACGGTCGTGGCGCAGCGCCTCCACCAGTGCCGGCATGGTGCCCTCCTGCGGAGTGAGCGCCACCTCGGGGTAGCGTTCCCGATAGTCGTGCAGCAGGGTCAGCACTGCGGGGTGGAGCACGGTAGAGCCGGCAAAGCCGATACGCAGCGCCCCCTGCTCGCCGCGGGCGATCCGCTTCACCTTCTGTTTGGCGGCATCGGCCAGCGCCAGGATCTGGGTGGCATCCCGATAGAGGCTCGCGCCCGCCTCGGTCAGCTCGACGCCGCGAGTCAGGCGGCGCAGCAGCGGGGTGCCGAGGCTCTCCTCCAGCTTGCGGATCTGCTGGCTCAGGGGCGGCTGGGCCATGTTGAGCGCCTCGGCTGCCCGGGTGAAGTTCTGTTTGTCGACGACCGCCATGAAGTAGCGCAGGGTTCGCAGTTCCATATCGAAAGAGTCTCAAAGTCGCGGGATCGGTGTATTGGTGTTGAAATGTGATCTGGGTCACCATTGAATCCGAACGCTAACAGGATTCAGGCCGGAGGTGAAACCCGAATGGAACGTATTGCAACATCTGACAGTGCCGGATGCGCGTGTGCCCTCGAAGTGAGCCAGCAGTTTTCCCGCTGGCGCAGGCAGCACGATGGCGGCGAGATCTACCAAAGCTCGCTGATGAGCGCCCTGCTGGCGGGGGTCTACGAAGGGGAGACCACCATGAGCGAGCTGCTGCGCCACGGCGACTTTGGTCTCGGTACCTTCAACCACCTCGATGGCGAGCTGATCGCCTTCGAGCGCCAGATCCACCAGTTGCGGGCCGATGGCTCGGCCCGGCCCGCCCGCGCCGATCAGAAGACTCCCTTTGCGGTGATGACCCACTTTCGCCCCTGTCTGGAGCGTCGCTTCGACCATCCCCTCAGCCGCGACGAAATTCACCAGTGGGTCGACCGGCTGGTGGGCTCCGACAACGTCTTCGTCGCCATGCGCCTCGATGGCCAGTTCGAGTCGGCCAAGGTGCGCACCGTGCCGCGTCAGGAGCCGCCCTATCGCCCCATGCTGGAGGCCATCGAGCAGCAGCCGCTGTTCCGCTTTGCCGCGGTAGCGGGGACTTTGGTGGGCTTTCGCTGCCCGCCGTTTGTGCAGGGGATCAATGTGGCGGGCTTTCACGAGCACATGATCACCGCCGATCGCAGCGGCGGCGGCCATCTGCTCGACTACACCATGGCCCACGGCACCCTGCGTCTCTCGGTGGTGCGTCATCTCAATCTGGCCCTGCCATCGGATCCCGCTTTCCGGCAGGCCGACCTCAACCCCGCCGATCTCGATCGCGCCATTCAGGCCGCGGAAGGCTGATATAGAAGGAGCAATATCATGGCAAACAGACAGTGGAAGTGCGGCGCCGAGCTGGTGGTGCGCCATCTGGAGGCGCAGGGGGTCAAGCAGGTGTTCGGTATTCCCGGCGCCAAGATTGACCGGGTGTTCGATGCGCTGGAGGACTCCCCCATCGAGACCATAGTGGTGCGCCACGAGGCCAACGCCGCCTTTATGGCTGCCGCGGTGGGGCGCCTGACCGGCAAGGCGGGGGTGGCGCTAGTCACCTCGGGCCCCGGTTGCTCCAACCTTATTACCGGGCTGGCGACCGCAACCTCGGAGGGGGATCCCATGGTGGCGCTGGGCGGTGCGGTGCGCCGTGCCGACTGCCTCAAGCTCACCCACCAGAGCATGGATACGGTCAACCTCTGCCGTCCGGTGACCAAGTTCAGCGCTCAGGTCAACAGCGGGGCGGCCCTCTCCGAGGTGATGGCCAACGCTTTTCGTGCCGCCGAGTTTGGCCGCCCGGGTGCTGCCTTTGTCAGCCTGCCGATGGACATCATCAACAAGCCGGTGCAGGGGGAGGTGCTGGTGCCGCGCGAGATGCCGGAGCCCGGCGCCGCCGACGAGGCGAGCATGACCCAGGCGCTGGAGCTCATTCGCGAGGCGGACAATCCGGTGGTGCTGCTCGGCCTGATGGCGAGCCGGCCGGAGAACGCCGAGGCGGTGCGCGCCTTCCTCGACAAGGCGCGGCTGCCGGTGACCGGTACCTATCAGGCGGCCGGGGTGGTCGACAGTTGCCACTTCGATGATTTCGCCGGGCGGGTGGGGCTCTTTAACAACCAGCCGGGAGATCAGCTGCTGGCGGGGGCCGATCTGGTGATCGCCATCGGCTACAGCCCCATCGAATACGACCCCGTGTTGTGGAATGGCGACCGGGTGCGCCGCATCCTCCATATCGATGTGCTGCCCGCCGATATCGACAGTTGCTACTGCCCGGCGGCGGAGCTGCTGGGATCGATCCGCGCCAACCTGCTGCAACTGACCCGCCGTATGGGGTCGCCCAAGCTGCGCATCCCCGAGGTGGATCGCCTGCTGCAAGGGGTGCGCCAGCAGCGGCTGCGGCTGGCGATGCGGGCCGACGATCTGCACGGCACGCCGGTGCACCCGCTGCGGATCGTGCGCGAGCTGCAGGATCTGGTGCGCGATGACATGACCCTCTGCGTCGATATGGGCAGCTTCCATATCTGGATCGCCCGCTACCTCTACAGCTTCCGCGCCCGTCAGGTGCTGATCTCCAACGGTCAGCAGACCATGGGGGTCGCCCTGCCGTGGGCCATCGGCGCTGCGCTGGTACGGCCTGGGGAGAAGGTGATCTCGGTATCGGGGGATGGCAGCTTTATGCAGTCGAGCATGGAGCTGGAGACGGCGGTACGGCTCAAGAGCAATATCGTCCACATCATCTGGGTCGATAACGGCTACAACATGGTGGCGATCCAGGAGCAGCAGAAGTATTGCCGCACCTCCGGCGTGTCGTTCGGTGCCATCGACTTCAAGCGCTACGCCGAGTCGTTCGGGGCGGCCGGTTTTGCGGTGCGCTCGGCCGACGAGCTGCGCGCCACCCTGCGTGCCGCGCTGGCGGTGGAGGGGCCGGCCGTGGTGGCCATTCCGGTGGATTACAGCGACAACCCCGGGTTGATGGCCCAGCTCAGGCCGGAAGTGATGGCTTGAGTTGGCTCGGGCGCTGAGAGATGAAAAAACCGGCATCAGGGATGCCGGTTTTTTTATGCCGATTGCAGGCAGGGTTCAGGCCGAATTTAGCGAGCCAGCTGAATGGCCCCGTCGGCCCTGACCGGCTTGGCGCGGCGCTTGATTGTGGGGGCGCAGGCGCGCTTGAGGCGCAGCCATTCACGCCACAGCAGCCAGCAGAGCGGCAGGGTGAGCAGCAGCACGGTGGCCGGCTGGGCCATCAGCACCCCATCACGCCCCCACAGCAGCGGCAGCAGGAAGATGAGCGGCAGCAGCAGCACGGTTTTGGCAATCGAGATAACCAGCGCCTGACGGGTACGGGCCATGGATTGCAGCAGCACGATGCCGAACATGATGATCCCCTCCAGCGGAATAGCGCCCAGATTGAGCAGCAGACTGCTGACGGCGGCGGCCAGCAGCTCGGGGTCGTCATCGCCGGTATAGAGCATGGCCACCTGCTGGGGCAGCAGCTGGATGGTGATCCAGACCAGCATGCCGTAGATGAAGGTGAACTTGAGCCCCATCTCCATCAGATACTTGAGGTCGCGATTGCGCTTGGCCCCGGCCGCCTTGCTGATGAGTGGCTGAATGCCGAAGGCCAGCCCCTGCAGGATGACGATAAAGACCGCCTCGGTGTAACCGGCCACGGTAAAGCCGGCGAGATCCTTCACATTGCCATACACCATCAGCTGGCTGTTGTGCAGCATCAGCAGCAGGCCGAGGTTGAACTGGGCAATCAGGCTCGGCAGACCGGTAAAGAGCAGGTTCGGCACCGTAGGCAGGCTCGGCACCATGTCGCGCCAACCGAGGCGCAGTCGGGCCCAGGGGGTAAAGAAGTAGCCAAGGCCGATCAGGCTCACCGCCCCTTCCGCCATCAGGGTCGCCTGGGCGGTACCGATCAGTCCCAGCCCCAGTCTGGCCACCATCACGTAGTTGAGCAGGATGTTGAGCACGGCGCCGCTGCTCACCAGCACCATGGCCAGTTTCGGGCGACCATCGTTGCGCAGCAAGTAGGGCACCGCCAGGTTGCTCGCCAGCAGCAGGGTACCGCCGCCAATCCAGAGCAGATAGTCGCTCGCCTGCTTCCAGGTCTCGGTGCCCTGCTCGATGCCGAGCCCCAGCAGAATATCGGTGTGGAGGTAATAGAGCAGGATGGGGGCGGTAATACCGAGCACCAGCAGCAGCCAGAGGGCATTGACCAGCGTCTTGCGCGCCAGCGCGAAGTTGCGGGCACCCTGCTGGTAGGAGATGCCGGTGGCGGCACCCATGCTGATCATGGCGGCCAGACCGAGCAGCACCATGATCACCGGGTAGACCAGATTGATGCCGGCCAGACCGGCCGCCCCCACATAGTGGCCGACGAAGATGCCATCGACCAGGTAGTAGGCACCGGACACCAGCATGGCAAGGATCGAAGGGAGGGCATAGGCCCAAAAGCGACGGGTCATGGCCCGTTGCCGTAATGTGAAGTAGGCAGACATATCTGTTCTCTCGATGTGCTCGGTTATCGAACAGTTAGTCTAGATTAATACTTTTTTGGTGATAATCCGGTTTCTACTTGATGAATTGCTGAATGTTACTCAGTAATCCGCTGTTTTGATAGTGCGCCTTGAGCATGTCGATCAGGATGCGCAGCCCGCTGCCAAGCTGATGGCGGCTCGGATAGAAGAGATAGAAGCCGGCAAAGGTGGGGCTCCAGGGCTCCAGCACCGTGATGAGTTTCCCCTCTGCAACTTTCTGGCTCACCTCCTCCTCAAGGCAGTAGGCCAGTCCCAACCCCGCTTCGGCAGCGCCCAGATAGAGGGCCGGCGTGCTGGTGGTGAGCGGCCCGGTTACCTCGATCTCCAGCAGGTTGCCATCGGCGGCAAAGGCCCAGCGGTAGTGGTGGTGCGGGGTGAGGCGATAGCCGATGCAGGCGTGGCGGCTCAGTTCGCTCGGGTGCTCCGGCGTGCCGTTTTGCGCCAGATAGGCGGGAGAGCCCACCACCAGATAGCGCTGGGGCGGCCCGAGCGGAATGGCGATCATCTCCTTGGGCAGCAGATCCCCGTAAAAGAGGGCGGCATCGAAGCCATCCTCGATCATGCGCGGCATCAGCTCCTGCTCCACCACCTCCACCTGCATCCGCGGATAACGAGCCAGATAGTCGATGAGCACCGGTGCCAGCAGGCTGTCGATGGCGTTGCGCGGGGCGCAGAGCTTGAGCCTGCCCACTGGTTCATCGCTGTTGCGGGCCAGCTCGGCGAGCGCCTCTTCCAGGGTATTGAGGGTGGGGAGCAGCTGCTTGAGCAGCCGTTGGCCCGCTTCGGTCGGCACCACGGCCCGGGTACTGCGGTTGAGCAACCGTACCCCCAGTCGCTCCTCCATCCCCTTCAGACTGTGGCTGATGGCGGAGGCGGAGACGCCGAGTTCAAGGGCGGCCTTGCTGAAACTGCGGTGGCGGGCGACGGCGGCAAACACCGCCAGTTCGGCGAGATCGGTACGGGTTATGGTCATCTTGAGTCAACAAAAAGGCGTGAGTCACAAGGGTACGCCAAGGGGATGTTGCATACAATCCACCCGGAAATGGTCGCTTGTTTTAAAAATGTAAATTATCAAAATTCATTGAATCCAATGAAACTAATTTTAAATGTTAAAAAAAACTCACAACAAGGCGCCTTGAGTGTGATCTTAGTCGTCCGAAAGGCGACTCGAATCAAACTTTGGTTGATTAATTCAAAAAAACGCTGTGATTAATAAGGTCATTTAATTAAAGTCACCCCATCGAGAGAGACGCATGTTGTCGAGTTGTTAAGGCGAGCAGGTGTCCCCCCTCAGAGTCAAAAACTCATGCCGTTGTTTGTTGCATTCTTGTTGTTACATGGAGTGATGACCAGATTGCCGGGGCGTGAGAGCTACAGGGAAGAAGAGCAGGCGTTCCAGGGAGATGGAACCGGGCCAAGGCCCGAATGAACAAGAATCCCATTTTTCCTAGATGACAGGAACAACTTATGTCTGACATGAATATTGCAGCTGATGGTCGTGTAGCCAGCAACGCCGCTCGTGGCATCAACAAGGCCGATGTGGTCTGGATGCTGGGCCTGTACGGTACCGCAATCGGTGCCGGTGTGCTCTTCCTGCCGATCAACGCCGGTGTAGGTGGCCTGTGGCCGCTGGTTGCCATGCTGATCCTGGCCCTGCCGCTGACCTTCTTCGCCCACCGTGGCCTGACCCGCTTCGTGCTGTCCGGTTCTACCCGTGATGGCGACATCACCGAAGTAGTAGAAGAGCACTTCGGTAAGACCGCAGGCAAGTTCATCACCCTGCTCTACTTCTTTGCCATCTACCCGATCCTGCTGATGTATTCAGTAGCCATCACCAACACCGTCGAAAGCCTGATGGTTCACCAGCTGGGCATGACTGCACCTCCCCGTGCCATCCTGTCTCTGGCGCTGATCCTCGGTCTGATGGCGATCGTTCGCCTCGGCGGCCAGGTTATCGTCAAAGCGATGAGCGTGCTGGTATTCCCGTTCGTGATCACCCTGATGGGCCTGGCGCTCTACCTGATCCCGCACTGGAACGGTGCCATCATCACTGAAGCTCCGGCGCTGGGTGATGCCTTCAACGGCGACTTCATCAAGACCCTGTGGCTGGCTATCCCGGTAATGGTGTTCTCCTTCAACCACTCCCCGATCATCTCCTCCTTCGCGGTGGACAACAAAGGTCGTTACGGTGAGAACGCCGAGAAGAAGTGCAGCAACATCCTGCTGGGCGCCCACGTCATGATGGTGATGACCGTTATGTTCTTCGTATTCAGCTGCGTACTGAGCCTCTCCCCGGCTGACCTGGCTGCTGCCAAAGAACAGAACATTTCCATCCTGTCCTATCTGGCCAACCACTTCGACAACCCGGTTATCGCCACTGTGGCTCCGCTGATCGCCATGGTTGCCATCAGCAAATCCTTCCTGGGTCACTACCTGGGTGCGCAAGAGGGCATGAACGGCCTGATGGCCAAGGCTCTGCGTGAAAAGGGCAAGAACGTTGACGTCAAGCAGCTGAACAAAGTGACCGCGATCTTCATGATCCTGACCACCTGGGCCATCGCTACCATCAACCCGAGCATCCTCGGCATGATCGAAGATCTGGGCGGCCCCATCATCGCGATGCTGCTGTTCCTGATGCCGATGTACGCCATCGCCAAGGTTCCGGCCATGCGCAAATACGCTGGCAACATCAGCAACGGCTTCGTGACCATCATCGGCCTGATCGCCATGTCCGGTATCATCTACAAGCTGATTGCCTGATAACTCCGGTCAATCTGTTGAATGAAAAGCCGCCTCGCAAGAGGCGGCTTTTTTTATGGCTGTTTGCGGTGGAGAGCGTCACTTCATCAGCTTCTTCACCTCGTCGCTGGCCAGCGCCTTGTTGAATTTGTCCCGCGCCTCCTTGCCCTTGGCGGAGTTGGTAAAGCAGACGTGGAGCGACTTGTCCTCGAGGATCTTGCTGTTGAAAGCGAGGTTGGCGGCGACCCCCTTGAGGTGGGGATCGCTCTCCAGCAGATAGGTCATCACATTCTGGTCGATGACCGCCAGATCGAGCCGGCCGTTGCCCAGCTTGAGCAGGTTCTGGCTATCCGAGGTGGTGGCATCGGCCGAGAGCGCTTTGCTGGCAACCTTCTGGTCAAACTCGGTGGTGTTGACGTAACCGGTGACGACCCCGATCTTCTTGCCCTTCAGGTCGTCCAGACTCTGCCAGCTCACCGGCTGATCGGCCCGCTGGGCAAAGCCGAGGGGGCCGTGGCCGATGGGATCGGAGAAGAGGCAGCTGCTCTTGGGATCGAGATACTCGGGGAAGTAGCCGAGCACCTCGGGGTTGTTGGTCGCCTCGTCCACCGCCCGCTGCCAGGGGTAGAACTTGATGGTCAGCGGGTCGCCGGCCAGGGCAAAGGCTGCGGTCACCACCTGACTGGTCTTGCCCTGTTCAGGCAGGCTGGCACTGGTGTAGGGTGGCCATTCAAGGCTGGTCAACTGCGCCGCCTGAGCGGCCGACATGCCGAGCAGGGGAAGGGTGGCCAGGGCGAGGTGCTTCCATTTCAGACTCATGAGATAACTCCTTGTGGTCAAACACCTCTTAAAGATAGCCCTGTGGTGCCGATTGCGGATGCCGACCATGACTGAGCGCCATCCACATCACCTATTTGTTGTCGATGTTCTCCGCCTGCCAGAGGGCGTAGCCCTTGCCGGACGGCGTGGTGGGCAGGTCAATCTGCATCAGGTCATTGCCGATGACGAACGGCCCTGTGTAGCGGGCACGCAGATCCTGCGCCAGATCTTTGACCGTAATCTTGCCGTTGAGCCCGATGTGGCTGAACACGGTCAGGGCCGGTCTGGCTTCGTTGAGAACGCGGGCGGCCTGCTCGGGGGAGGCGAGGTGACCGGCGATCGCCTTGTAGCCCGGGTTGGCCTTCATCTGCTCGGCCGAGGTCATGGAGACGCAGTGCACCAGCAGATCCGCTCCCTTGGCCTCTTTCACCACCTGCGGGCTGTAGCGGGTATCGCCGGAGAGCACCACGCTGTGGCCGTGGTAGTCGATGCGATAGCCAAACGACGGCTTGATGTTGACCCCGTGATCGTTGTCAAAGGCGGTTACCTTGACCCCATCCCGGTCGTAGACCACCCCGGCAGTCACCTCGTGGCTGTTGATCTTCACCCCGTCGAGCGGCGTCCCCTCATCCTTGACCCGGGTAGCGATATCGGTGGCGTAGGCCTGCTGCAGGCCGTGAGCCAGGGCATCGGTGCCCTTGGGCCCGTAAAGCTCCATCGGCGCGTGGCGCTGGCCATAGGCCGGTTGCAGCCAGCCGGTCAGCCAGAGATCCGCCAGCCCGTTGGTGTGGTCCGAGTGAAAGTGGGTGAGGAAGAAGGCGTTGACCCGGCCGATGGGGATATGCAACTGCCACAGGCGGGTGGCGGAGTTGCGGCCAAAGTCGAACACCAGCTTCTGGTTGCCCGCCTCGACCAGGGTGCTGTAGCCGCCGCGGCTGATCTGGGGCACCGGGGTGCCTGTGCCGAGCAGGCTGACCCGGAAGATATCGGGCCGGGCTTGAGTTGCCGTGGCCGGGGCGTGATCGAGGTTACTGATAAAGCTGCTTTCGGCCGCCTGGCTGACACCGGTGGCCAGCAGACCGACCAGCAGGGCGGCCAGATAGGTGCTTTTCATGGGGATATGTCCTGTTTGGTGGCGTTGCTGGTCACTATATTGGTAACCAAAAGTGCGATAAATTGGCTAAAAATCATTTCTTACTAAACTTCTGGTTGTGAATCTGAGCCCTTGTCGCAGGCCAAATGGCCTTGAAACGGGCAAAAAGGAGGGGTTGTGGACCGATTGACCAGCATGCGTATCTTCACCCGGGTGGTGGATCTCGGCTCCTACAGCGCGGTGGCGAGCGAAGAGGGGATCAGCGCCCAGATGGTGGGCAAGCATGTGCTGGGGCTGGAGCAGTGGCTGGGGGGCAAGCTGTTTCACAAAACCACCCGCCAGCAGACCCTGACCGAGCTGGGCCAGCTCTTTCTCGCTCGTTGCCAGCGGGTGCTGGAGGAGCTGGCACTGACCGAGTCACTCACCCAGAACCTGCTGGCCGAGCCGGCCGGACGGCTGCGCATCGCCGCCCCCCTCAGTTTTGGCCACCACCGGCTGGTGCCGCTGTTGCCTGCTTTTCTCGACCGTTATCCCAAGCTGGAGGTGGATCTGCAGCTTACCCCGCGCTGGGTCGATCTGGTGGAGGAGGGGTTTGACGCCGCCATCCGTACCCTGCGCCCGCAGGATGAGGCGCTGATTGCCCGCCCATTGCTGACCCAGCACTACCGGCTCTGCGCGGCGCCCGACTACCTCAATCGTCACGGGGTACCCCGTCATCCGGCCGATCTCGCCCGCCACCAGTGTCTGCATGGCAACTGGGGCGAGCACGAGCGCTGGCAGTTTGTCGGGGGCGATGGCCAGAGCGAGGAGGTGCGGGTCGCCTCGCGCCTGCGCATCAACCACTGGCCGGCGCTGCTGACGGCGGCACTGTCCGGGGCCGGCATCACCTTGCAGCCTGCCGAACAGGTGCATGACCATATCGCTGCGGGACGTCTGCTGCCGCTGTTTGGCAACTATCAGAGCCCGGCCAAGACCCTCTACTTCATCTATCCGGCGGCGCGGCGGCAGGTGCTCAAGATCACCCTGCTGGGGGATTTTCTGGCCGAATCCCTGCAAGCTGAGCCCGAGCCTGAATAAAAGGCTGCATATTTTCGCCACCGCTCTTAACCATCGTACTTAACAAAGGCGCGGGGCAGGCCTAACATGGCGGGATGTTTTTTTAGTCAGGACAAAAGGATATGTCTGGGTTGAAAAAGGATCTCGGGCTCTGGCAGGGGATGGGGCTGCTCGCCACCTCGCTGCTGGGTACCGGGATCTTCGTGGTACCGGCGACCGCCGCCTCGCTGGCGGGGGGGGCCTCGCTCTGGGCTTGGTTGCTGCTGATTGCGCTGGTGCTGCCCATCGCCTTTACCTTCGCCCGCCTCGGCCGCCGCTATCCCCATGCGGGCGGTGCGCCGCACCTCATCGGCCTCGCCTTTGGCAACGGCGCCGAGCGCTTCTCCGCCTTCCTGTTTCTGGCAGTGCTGCCGGTGGGTCTGCCCGCCGCCCTGATGATTGCCGCCGGTTTCTGGCACGCCCTGTTCGATATGGGGGAGTGGACCCTCTGGGCCATCCAGCTGCTCACCCTGCTCGGGGTCTTTCTGCTGGGGCTGCGCGGGGCGCGCTCCTCCGGCAATCTGCAACTGCTGATCGCGCTCGCCATTCTGGGGCTCACCCTGCTTATCTGGTTCAAGGGGGAGGTGAGCTGGCGCGATGCGGCCCGGCCCTTGCCGAGCGCGGACGAGTGGCCCGCCATGGCCACCGCGCTGGCGGTGATGTTCTGGTGTTTCGTCGGGCTGGAAGCCTTCGCCCATATGGGGGAGGAGTTCAAGCGGCCGGAGCGGGATTACCCCATCGCCCTGCTCGGCGGGGTGCTGCTGGCGGGGCTTATCTACTGGATCCACTCGCTGGTGGTGCTCAAGTACGGCCTCTACGGCGATGAGGCGAAAAACGCTACCGCTATCCCTTCCCTGCTGGCGCTGCTATTCGGCCCCACCGCCAAGTGGTTGGTGGCGGTGCTCGGCTACCTCTCCTGCTTTGCCAGCATCAATATCTACATTCAGGGCTTTGCCCGGCTGATCTGGAGCATGGCGCGCGAAGGCAAGTTGCCCCCCTCGCTGGCCGTACTCACCGCCCGCGGCGCGCCGTTGCGGGCGCTTACTCTGGTACTCGCCATCTGTCTGCTCTGCATCACCCTGATCATCTGGCTGCGACTGCCGCTCGATGAGCTGATCCGCTATGCCAACGGCAACTTCGTGCTGGTCTACCTGCTCTGCATGGCGGCGGGCTGGCGCCTGCTCGGCGGGGTGGGCAAGGGGCTGGCGGGGGTGAGTGTGCTGCTCTGTACTCTGGTGCTGGTGGCGCTCGCCACTCAGGTGCTCTATGCGGTGGTGCTCAGTCTTGGCTACGGCTGCTTCTCCCTGTGGCGGCGCAGACGTCGGCTGCTGACCTCTGACGATATTTGCGCAATCAAGTAGCCCCCGAAAAAAGCCCCGCAGTGCGGGGCTTGTTGTTGCCTGTCAGCGGCTTGCGGGCAGGTCGCTGCGCAAGATGGCGTAGTGGCGCAGGGAGATGAAGCCATCCCCCTTGCGTTCGCACTCCCGCGCCGTGCCCTCGTAGTGAAAACCGGCCCGTTCCAGCAGACGGGCGGAGGAGAAGTTGGGCTCCTCCACCACCGCCAGCAGCCGGTGCAGGTCGGTAGTGCGGTAAGTGAGCGGCAGCCACTGTTGCAGCGCCGCGCTCATCACCCCCTTGCCCCAATGCTCGGGATAGAGCCAGTAGCCCAGCTCGGCTCGCTGGTGAGTCGGGTCGGCATCGTTGTAGCCGATGGCGCCGAGTGGTTCGCCCGTGTGCCGGTCACGAATGAGGTGCCAGGCGCCACTGCCGGTACGGGTCAACTCTGCATACCACGTCATCTGGGCCTGGCACGCCGTCAGGCTGTCGTAGCTGACGCCGTAGTAGGCAACGACCCGCGGATCCGACAGACCGCGGAAGATGTGGGGCAGGTCGGCATCGGTGACGGGGTCCAGTCTGATGTCGGGTTGTGTTGATGTCATGATGACTCCTTGCGACCAACCCGGGTTGGCCGCGTGAGTTGAGTAGTAATGGATGGATGATGCTGGCATCAGACAAAGCCGAGCCGCTCGGCAAGGTGCGTCAGCTCGCTCTGCCACTGCTGCTGCAGGCGCGGAGTCTGGTGTCTGGGCTTGCGGGCCAGGTCGGCGGCGAGCAGGGCATCGAGTTCATACCAGCGTGCCAGCAGCGCCTCTTCGTCATCCGCCGGGCCAACTGAGGTCTGCCTCATGGCGGGGGCGGTCAGTGCCTGCGCCGTTGCGGGGAGGGCCCTGCTTGCCTTGTCTGTTGCCAGCAAGGGCGCATCGCCGAGCAGCTCGGCATAGGCCCGCTCGGCGCTGTGGGCCTCCCGGATCTGCCCTTCCCTGATCAGCCAGAAGCGGTTGCAGCTGCGCTCGATCAGCTCCCGATCGTGGGAGACCAGCAGCACGCCCCCCGGGAAGGCTGCAATCGCCTCGGCCAGCTCCTCCTTGCCTGCCAGATCCAGGTGGTTGGTGGGCTCGTCGAGCCAGAGCATGTGGTGGCTGCCGAGGGACAGGGCGAGAAACAGCAGCCGTGCCCGCTCGCCCCCGCTCAAGGTACGTACCTGCTGGCCGTGACGGGCATAGGGGAAGCCCGCCCGGATCAGCGCCTGACGCCGGGTCGTCTCCGGCAGAGGAGCCAGCGGGTAGAGGGCATCGCTCAGGGTGGCGTCGTCAGCCAGCTGCTGCAGCGACTGATCGTAATAGGCGATGCTGGCGCCGGGGTGGCAGTACCAGCCCGCCTGCGGGCTCTGCGCTGCCAGTTCGCGCCAGCACTGGCGAAGCAGGGAGGACTTGCCGGTGCCGTTGGCTCCGAGCAGCGCGACCTTGTCTCCTGCCCGCAGCCAGAGCCCTTCGGCGCGCAGCAGCGGCGGCAATGCTGGCGCTGGCGATACGTCGAGGGTCTCCAGTCGAAGCAGCGTGTCGGCAGGCAGGCTCACTCCGCGCAGCTCGAGCCGCCAGGGGGCCAGCGCTGCCACTTGGCTCTGCTCCTCCTGCAGGCGGGCGATGCGCTTCTCCATGGATTTGGCCTGACGCACCAGCTTCTCGTTGTCATGCTCTCGCCCCCAGATGGCGAGGCGTTTGCTGCTGGCGCTCAGGCGGTCTATCTCTTTTTGCTCGTCAGCCCGGTGCAGGAGGGCCTGCTCATCCTCGGCGGCCAGCGCCGCTCGCGCCTCGCTGCAGGGTAGGGCGAAGCGGTGCAGCTCGCCATCGCGCAGGATCAGGGTCTGCTCGGTGACCCGATCCAGCAGGCGGCCATCGTGGGAGACCAGCACGAAGGCGCCGCGCCAGCCCAGCAGAAACTGCTCGAGCCAGAGCAGGGCGGGCAGATCCAGATGGTTGCTGGGCTCATCGAGCAGCAGCAGATTGGGTTGGCGCAGCAGGGCACGGCCTATCTGCAGTCGGCTGTGCTGGCCGCCGCTGAGTGCACTGACCGGCAGCGTGGCCTGAGCCTCCAGCTGCAACTCGGTCAGCATCTTGTCCACCTGCCATTCGGCGGCGGGGTCGTTGCCCAGCACGTCAAACAGCACGGCGCGGGTGCTGAGGGTAGAGAGCCCGGCGGGCAGTTGCTGGGCCACGAACTCGCAGCGGCAGGCTGCGGCCTGCACGACACGGCCGGCTTGAGGCGTGCGCTCGCCCGCCAGCAGCGCCAGCAGGGTGCTCTTGCCGCAACCGTTGGCGCCAATCAGGCCGAGCCTGTCACCTGCGCGGATGCCGAGTTCGAGATTGTCAAATAACGGAAGGTGCCCCGCACTGATCTGCAGGGAATGGGTACTCATCAGGGTTGTCATGCTCTTGCTCTCTTAAATCGCGGGATCGGAAATCCCTGTCATCAGGAGCGCTGGCGACAACGGCAGAGTCGAGAAAGGTCTCGGTATGGAGGGGAGTCGGCTTTGCTCGAACCCGCTATCGCAGCGCGATGGTATGCAGGCAAGAGCAGGCAAATGTGCCGAACAGGCGGGCCGAAATGATCGGGCACGCTTGGATAACCATGTTTTACCTCCTTGTGTTTCGTTATGGCACGGTGCGGCGATTATAAGAAGAGAGCCGGATCCAGTTCAACAATTCATCATCGTTGTGGAAGGAGCTATGGAGAGGTTGTCCATATGGGCCCGCTATTCTCTTATCCCTGGCCCCAAACCCCCTGTTGGATCAACTCATCGGTGATTTGTCGGCAAAAAAAGTGGGATCCGGCTCTCGTTTTGCTTAAAGTGACTCTTTTCCGGCTCAGCCCGGAATGCCCGCAAGGATGCCCTTCAGACGTCAACAGGATGGCCTGGTCAGACTGGCTCACAGAGATTACTGCTTCGGTTCTCTTCTTCTCTGTCGCCCTTGCGTGACAGCGCTTCGTTCCGTTCAGTCAGCCCGGGTCCTGCGTCACTCTCATCGAGCATTGTCTCCATCTGCTGCGAGTGAATCATGAGCGAATCGGTTTTTGAGATCCATGACTGGACCCTGAGCGTTGACGACAACACGCTCTGCCGTCCCGACCGCGAGGTCTACCTCGAACCCCGGCTGGTCAACCTGTTGCGGTTTCTGGCCCGCAATGCCGGTACCGTGTTTGGTCGCGATGCCCTGATCAACGAGGTGTGGGACGGTGCCGAGGTGACCGATCAGGTAGTGACCCAGTCCATCTTCGAACTGCGCAAGATCCTCAAAGATGGTCGCACCGACGCGACCGACTATATCGTTACCGTGCCCAAGCGTGGCTACAAGCTGGTGGCGCCGGTACGGCCGCAGCAGGAGCTGGTTGCTGCCGAGGAGCATGCGGTCTCCTCTGCCAATTCCCATCTTAATCCGACCCTCTCCGATCTCAGCCCTCCCGCTGAGGATGAGCCGCTCGCCAATGTGGCCCCTTTTCCCGCCGGGCCCCTGACCCGCGCCATCTCCAACCATGCCAAGGATGCCCGCAGCCGCTGGAAGATGGTGAGTTTCGATATCTTCGTGGCCGTCATTCTGGTTGCCATCGTCAGCCTGCTCAGTTACCAGCACACGGCGCCGCAGGTGCACTCCATGCTGGATCCCAACCTGCTGGTGTTCCGTTTCCACTCCGGCATGGATGACAACAACGAGAACGTCCGCCTTGCCGACGGCATCACTCGTGCCCTGATGGCCGAGGTGGCGGCGGCGACGCCACTGCGGGTGCAGTATGGCGCCACCACCCTGATGGGAGGCATCATGCCCGGCAAGGAGCTGAGCGTGCGGGTCTCGCGCCAGCCGCGCGGCACCTACCTCGATCTGGAGTACCGCAATATCAACACCAACCGGGTGCTGTTCAGCCACCAGTACCAGCTGAGCCGCCACAACGTGCACGGCGTGCTGCAAGAGAGCAGTCAGGATCTGCTGCGTGCCCTCGACCAGCCGGATGCCGAGCCGGGGATGGGGTGGCCCACCGATGATGCCTCCCTGATGGCGATGATGGAGGCTCACTACTACACCAACAGCCGGGATCCGGTCGCCCTCAAGCGCGGTATCGAGTTGCTGGAGGAGGCGCTGGCGCTCCAGCCTGATCAGCCGCTGCTGCTGGCGGAGCGCTATCTGGCCGGTGAGGTGCTGGCCACCCTGGCGGGGCAATCCGAGAGCGAGCGACTGCAGGAGGTGGGAACCCATCTCGCCCGCGTGGTGCAAAATGGCGGCGCCCTGCCATCCCGGGTGTGGGAGGCGCTGGCGCTGCAGGCGGTGCTCAACAGCGAGCAGCAGCAGGCCAACTATCTGCTGGATCAGGCGGCAAAACGCGGCCGCTCGGTGCTCTATTACATACTGCAGGGCAAGCTGGCGGAGCTGGATGGCCGTCCGGAAGAGGCCGGTGATGCCTACAGTCAGGCCTTCCTGATGGAGGCGACCGAGCAGACCTATCTGCTCTGCCAGCAGCTCGGTTTCTACAGCAATATGGAGACCCTCACCCCGGCGCTGTTCGATGCACTGGGTCAGAGCAAGGTGAAGCTCTTCTAATTCCGCGCCCTTTGTTGCTGCCGGCATGACATCCGGCCCTTCGCTCAGGCCACCTTCGGGTGGCCTGAGCCGTTTCTGGCCGCCTTTCATCAGGCTTGCTACTCCTGAAAAGAGGAGCTCTGCACACCATATCGTGGTGAGCTACCCCGGGTGAGCTTCCGGCTAACCGTGCCGGGCATACCGCTTGCTTTTGTCGTTTCTTCGTATCATCCATTTCCCGCATTCCCGCATTCCCGCATTCCCGCATTCCCGCATTCCTTCAGCTATGTCCAGCCGGAGCGAATTTCTTCCGATTACGTCATTTGGCGTGTGTGGCCTTGGCGCTGCACTGGTTGCCAACAGCGAATTGAGCGAGCCGATGACCCCGGATAGGCAGAGCTGTTGCCATTCAGGGGGAGGGTAAATTCCATGGCAGATGGCGCTTACGGCGATGGGATTGGCCGGGTTGATGAGATGGGCAGGGTGGGCGAGAGCGGGAAGGTTCTGTGCGAGCCCCTTTATCCCGGGGTTATCGCGGGGAAAATATCAAGACGGCGAGATAAAGGGGTTATCAAGGCGAAAAAACCGGGCTGCCGGATATCAAGGTTTTATCAAGAAAGCTCGGCGAGCCATCATCAATTTGCTGTTTTTAAAGGTTTTTTATCGAGTTGGCGAGGAGGGTGAAAAAAGTTGCCTCATATTTTTATCCGTTAGCTGCTCCTTATGTTTTTCGGGGACGAGAGGCCTAGTCTGTGCCCATTCGTTGGCCGGACGTTGTGCCAACTGTGTATGTGACGACCCGACCTTTTTAAAGACCCGGAGATCTTATGTCCCTAGATACGAGCAAGAAGATCGGCCTTATCGCCTGTACAGGTGTAGTGGCCGGCAACATGATGGGGAGCGGTATCGCACTGCTGCCTTCGGCACTGGCCAACATAGGTTCCATTTCTGTATTCAGCTGGGCTATCTGTCTGGTAGGTGCCATGGGCCTCGCCTTCGTTTTCGCCCGCCTCGCTACCAAGAACCCGCAAGAGGGTGGCCCCATTGCCTACGCCGGTGAGATCTCTCCGGTTTTCGGTTTCCAGACCGGTGTGCTCTATTACCACGCCAACTGGATCGGTAACCTGGCCATCGCCATTACCGGCGTCTCCTACCTCTCCGTCTTCTTCCCCATTCTCAACAGCCCGATCCCGGCCGCTGCAGCCACCATCGCCGCCGTCTGGATCTTCACCTTCGTCAACCTGCTTGGCGGTAGCTGGGTGAGCCGACTCTGTACTCTGGGTCTGGTACTGATCCTGCTGCCGGTGGTGGGTACCGCTCTGGTGGGCTGGACTCACTTTGACAGTGCCGTTTACAGCCAGAACTGGAACACCACCAGTGGCAGCGACCTGCATGCGGTCATCAGCGCCGTGCTGATCTGCCTCTGGTCCTTCGTCGGTGTTGAATCTGCCGCCGTCTCTTCCGGCATGGTGAAGAATCCCAAGCGTACCGTACCGCTCGCCACCATGCTGGGTACCGGTATCGCTGGTGTTATCTACATCCTCTCTACCCAGGTGATCAGCGGCATGTTCCCGGCCGGTGAAGTGGCTGCTTCCGGCGCCCCGTTTGCCATGGCCTCTTCTGCCATCTTCGGTAGCTGGTCTGCCCCCTTCGTCTCTGCCTTCACCGCCCTGGCCTGCTTCACCTCGCTCGGTTCCTGGATGATGCTGGTGGGCGAGGCGGGCAAGCGTGCCGCCAACGACGGCAACTTCCCGAAAATCTACGGTGAAGTGGACAAGAACGGCGTGGCCAAGAAGGGTCTGATCCTGGGCTCCCTGAAGATGACTGCCCTGATGATTGGCCTGACCGCTTTCACCTCCCAGTCTGCCCACGCTGCCGATCTCTTCAACGTGCTGACCACAGATGCGGTGTTGCTGACCATGCTGCCCTACTTCTACTCCAGCATTAACCTGATCCGCTTTGAAGGCATGACCTCCCGCAGCATCGGCGCCATGATCTTCTCCGGTGTGGCCTGCGTCTTCTGTCTGGTAGCCCTGATGGGTGCCAAGGGTTCCAACCTCACAGCTACCTTCGTGGTGTCGCTCATCATCCTGATGTTCTACGCCAAAAAACTGGGTCTGCGTCAGCACGATGCCCTGCTGAACGAACAACCCAGCAACTGATTTCCCCTTTTATCTTCCGAGCACTCTTCACTCACCATCCCTGATGGAGAGCGCCCCTTTACGTGTGGAGCATTACGATGAATATCATTGCCATCCTCAACCACCTCGGCGTTTTCTTTAAAGAAGAGCCCATTCGCCAGCTGCAAGCCTCCCTCGAGCGCAAGGGTTTCGAGGTTGTTTATCCGGTCGACGTCGCCGACCTGCTGAAACTGATTGAGAAGAACCCCCGCGTTTGCGGCGCCATCTTCGACTGGGACAAATACTCTCTGGGTCTGTGCAAGGAGATCCACGATCGCAACGAGAAGCTGCCGATCTTCGCCTTTGCCAACGACCAGTCCACCCTGGATATTCACCTGACCGACCTGCGTCTGAACGTGCACTTCTTCGAGTACCGTCTCGGCATGGCTGACGACATCGCCCTCAAGATGGGTCAGGCTACTCAGGAGTATCAGGACGCCATCCTGCCGCCGTTCACCAAGGCACTGTTCAAGTACGTGGAAGAGGGTAAATACACCTTCTGTACTCCGGGTCACATGGGCGGTACCGCCTTCCAGATGAGCCCGGCCGGCAGCATCTTCTATGACTTCTATGGCCCGAACGCGTTCAAGGCCGACGTCTCCATCTCCATGCCGGAGCTGGGCTCCCTGCTGGATCACTCAGGTCCGCACAAGGAAGCCGAAGAGTACATCGCCCGTACCTTCAACGCCGATCGCTCCTACATCGTTACCAACGGTACCTCCACTGCCAACAAGATCGTCGGCATGTACTCCGCGCCGGCCGGCAGCACCGTGCTGGTTGACCGCAACTGCCACAAGTCGCTCACTCACCTGATGATGATGAACGACGTGACGCCGATCTATTTCCGTCCGACCCGCAACGCCTACGGCATTCTGGGTGGTATCCCGCAGAGCGAATTCAGCCGCGAGACCATCGCTGCCAAGGTTGCCGCGACACCGGGTGCCCAGGCTCCCCGTTACGCCGTCGTCACCAACTCCACCTATGATGGCCTGCTCTACAACACCGGCTTCATCAAGGAGAGTCTGGATACTCCTTACATCCACTTCGACAGTGCCTGGGTGCCTTACACCAACTTCAGCCCGATCTATGAAGGCAAGTGCGGCATGAGCGGTGAAGCGATGCCGGGCAAGGTGTTCTACGAAACCCAGTCCACCCACAAGCTGCTGGCGGCCTTCTCCCAGGCCTCGATGATCCACATCAAGGGTGACGTGGAGGAAGAGACCTTCAACGAAGCCTTCATGATGCACACCTCCACCTCGCCGCAGTACGGCATCGTGGCCTCTACCGAGATCTCTGCTGCCATGATGCGTGGCAACACCGGCAAGCGTCTGATCAAGGACTCCATCGATCGCGCCATCTCCTTCCGCAAAGAGATCAAGCGTCTGCGGGATCAGAGCGAAGGCTGGTTCTTCGACGTATGGCAGCCGGACAACATCGACACCGTCGAGTGCTGGAAGCTGGATCCGAAAGATGACTGGCACGGCTTCAAGGACATCGATGACAACCACATGTACCTGGATCCGATCAAGGTCACTCTGCTGACTCCGGGTATGGGCCGTGACGGCCAGCTGCTGGAGAAGGGCATCCCTGCCTCTCTGGTCTCCAAGTTCCTGGACGAGCGCGGCATCGTGGTCGAGAAGACCGGCCCCTACAACATGCTGTTCCTCTTCTCCATCGGTATCGATCAGTCCAAGGCGATGCAGCTGCTGCGCGCCCTGACCGAGTTCAAGCGTGGTTACGATCTGAACCTGACCATCAAGAGCATCCTGCCGAGCCTCTATCGTGAAGACCCGAGCTTCTACGAAGGGATGCGTATCCAGGAGCTGGCGCAACGCATTCACGAGCTGACCAGCAAGTACCGTCTGCCGGAGCTGATGTTCAAGGCGTTCGACGTACTGCCGGAGATGAAGATGACTCCGCACGCCGCATGGCAGCAAGAGCTGGCCGGCAACGTGGTGGAAGTGCCGCTGCGTGACATGGTTGACCGCATCAGCGCCAACATGATCCTGCCGTACCCGCCGGGAGTACCGCTGGTTCTGCCGGGCGAGATGGTGACCCAGGATTCTCTGCCAGTGCTCGAGTTCCTCGAGATGCTGTGCGAGATCGGCGCCCACTACCCGGGCTTCGAGACCGACATCCACGGCCTCTATCGTCAGGCCGATGGCAGCTACACCGTCAAGGTGCTGCGTTAATCACAGTGACAACAACGGGCCGCAAGGCCCGTTTTTCCCTCCGGAATTTCTCTTTTCTTGCGTGAGTCATCATGAAGCGAGTGCTCTCCATTCAATCCCATGTGGTCTTTGGCTGTGCCGGCAACAGTGCCGCCGTCTTTCCCATGCGTCGCCTTGGCATCGAAGTGTGGCCGATGAACACGGTGCAGTTCTCCAACCACACCCAGTACAGTGAGGGGTGGCAGGGGATGGTGATGCCGGCAGGTCATATCGCCCAGCTGGTGGATGGGCTGGCGGAGATCGGCGTGCTGGCCCGGTGCGATGCGCTGCTCAGCGGCTATCTCGGCTCGGCCGAGCAGGGGGAGGAGATCCTGGCGGCGGTGGCCCGGCTCAAGGCGTGCAATCCTGGTGCCCTCTACTTCTGCGATCCCGTGATGGGTCACCCGGACAAGGGGTGCATAGTGGCGCCCGGCGTCACCGACTTTTTCCGGGAGCGAGCCTTGCCCCGTGCCGACCTGCTGGCCCCCAACCTGCTGGAGCTGGAGCAGCTGACCGGTCGCGACATCGGCAATGTCTCTCAGGCGCTGGCGGCGTGCCAGCAGCTGCGCGAGCAGGGGGTCAAGATGGTGCTGGTGAAACATCTGGGCAAGGCCGGCTTTGCCATGGACCGCTTCGAGATGTTGCTGGTGTGCGAGGAGGGGGCATTTCACCTCTCGCGCCCGCTCTACCCCTTTGCTCGCCATCCCATCGGAGTCGGGGATCTGCTAAGCGCCACCATGCTTGCCAATCTGCTGGCCGGTTTCACTCCGGTGGTGGCGTTCGAGCGGACCAACGCCAGTGTCGATGCAGTGCTGGCTCGCACCTGGCTGACGGGGGCCTACGAGCTGCAACTGGTGGCGGCCCAGCACGAAATGGCGTTGCCGCTGGTGCGTACCCGTGCCACTCGCCTTGAGTAGCAGCGTCGCCGATTCTGGATACAAAAAAGCCCTGCTGGTCAGGGCTTTTTCTATTTCTGAAGGATGTGGGTAGTCGCGCCTTAATCCTTGGGATCCTTGAGCGCCTCGATCACATCCTCCTTGGGGCCGAGTCCCTCGACATGGTTGAAGGTGTCGAGCCCCTCCTGCGCACTGATGGTAAAGGCGTCGGCACTCAGGTAGCTGCCGCTGCCGGCGCTCTCCATGATGACCACCAGCTCGGGCTGCTTGTCACCGTTGAGATCCAGCAATTTCAGCTCCTTGATGGAGCCATCGCGCGGTAGCACCTTGCCGTCGATGAACTGATCCAGCGGGAACTGGGGATTGGCGCCGGAGTAGAGGCGCACATCGTAGCTGCCGATGGAGGCGGGTTCGCCACGTCCTTCAGCCACCGTGATCACCTGACCGGAGGGGAGTGTCAGCTGTTTGCTAAATCCCTCTTCGGCTTGAACTGATGTACCAATAACCAAAAGAAATAATAATGCTCGCTTCATGGCAGCTCCTGTCATGTGTTGGCTATTTGGAGGAAAGGTATTCATTTGTTTCTTGAGTTCACTACTTTGGAAACAACTGTTCTTCTGGAAAATCACTTTCACTTTCCCAATATATGGGTTCGCTTCTACTTGAAATAGTAAATATGCCTTTGTCGAGAGTTAGTCTGCTAAATGTGGTTTTGGTCGACTCGCCATCCCACTCACCTTGTTTAGGGATATCTGGGAAAGAACTTACTACCAAAAAACCGGAGGGAACTTCGCGCCAATTAGCCCTGAGTGCTGATAAAAGTGTCCATGTTTTGTTTATATCAGATCCTTTTAGCGGTAAAAAATGGATGCCTTTGGGTGATGCAGTAAAAGGTCGTGATTCCACACCATTAAATCCTCCGGCTCCCATAGAGCGATCTTCATCCAGAAGAAAAACTGGTTTTGTTTGATCTATCAACTTGGTAGGACTGATTTTTGCTAAACGAAATACTTTCAATCGAGCAAGTTGTTCATTGTTTTTGCCAAAAATGCGTATTTCTGCGTTGACCAGAGGTGGTTCCCAAGGGCCTTCTGCTTCAGAATAAAAACCCGCATTTGGATCCGATGCAACGCGAGAATCCTGATACAGACAAATACGAAGATCCTGTGAGGGATAGCACTCTCGCTGTTTTATGGTACTGGCCCAAGCTTCAGTAGCACTCGCACATAGGGAAAGAAGTCCCAGAGCCAGAAGAGTCTTGTTCATATTTTTCTCTTTTGTATCAGGGCCCATGATTGGGCCCTGCTTTTTTATCATTACCAGATCTTCACCCGTTTCTGGGGCGGCAGATAGAGCTTGTCCCCCGGCTGGATGTTGAATGCCTCGTAGAAGGCGGGAATGTTCGGCACCACGCCGTTGACCCGGTACTCGGGCGGCGAGTGGGGGTCGGAGCGCAGCAACATCTGCATCAGTTCGGGACGATACATCCCTTTCCACACCTGCGCCCAGCCGAGGAAGAAGCGCTGCTCGCCGGTGAAGCCATCCAGCACCGGCGCCTCCTTGCCATCCAGTGACAGCTCGTAGGCCTTGTGGGCTATGGTGAGGCCGCCCAGATCGCCGATGTTCTCGCCCAGGGTGAACTGGCCGTTGACGAACTGGCCGTTGATGGGCTCGAAGCGGTTGTACTGGGCCACCAGCCGGCTGGTGCGGAAGCGGAACTCCTTGAGATCCTGCGGTGTCCACCAGTCGCGCATCATGCCGTCACCGTCGGATTTGGCCCCCTGATCATCAAAACCGTGGCCCATCTCGTGGCCGATCACCCCGCCGATGGCGCCGTAGTTGACTGCGTCATCCGCTGTCATGTCGAAGAAGGGGGGCTGCAAAATGGCCGCCGGGAAGACGATCTCGTTGTTGCTCGGGTTGTAGTAGGCGTTCACCGTCTGCGGCGACATGTGCCACTCGTCCCGATCGACCGGCTTGCCGAGGCGAGTCAGATTGTCGGCATATTCGAAGGCTTGCGAGCGCTGCAGGTTGCCCACCAGATCGTCCGGTTTGATGGCGATGGCGCTGTAATCCTTCCACTTGTCCGGATAGCCGATCTTGGGTCGGAACTTGGCCAGCTTCTCGAGCGCCTGGGTCTTGGTCTCCGGCGACATCCAGTCCAGCTCTTCAATGCTCTGGCGGTAGGCGGTGCGCAGGTTCTCCACCAGCTGCTCCATCCGCTCCTTGGCCGCAGGCGGGAAGTAGCGGGCCACATAGAGCTGGCCAACCGCTTCACCCAGATGATCGTTCAGCACCCCCAGTCCACGCTCCCAGCTGGCGCGCTGTTTGGGCGTGCCGCTCAACGTGGTGCCGTAGAAGGCGAAGTTGGCCCGATCGGTCTCGCTGTCGAGATAGGGGGCGTAGTCGGTCAGCAGTTGCCACTTGAGGTAGGCCTGCCAGTCGGCAATGGGGGTCTGGGCCATCACCTGATCCAGCGCGCTCAGATAGGTCGGCTGACCGATGACGAGCTCCGGCTGGGCGGCAATGCCGGCCGCATCGAGATAGGCTTGCCAGTCGAGCTGAGGGGCAAGGCGTGCCAGCTCGCTGGCGGGGCGCTTGTTGTAGTTCTTCTCCCGATCCCGCAGCGCGACGTTGTCCCACTGGATGGTGGCGAGCCGGGTTTCGAGGGCGAGAATCCGCTTGGCCTTGCCGCTCGGATCAGACTCACCGAGGCGGTTCAGCATGGCGGCGATATGTTGCTGGTACTTCTGGCGCAGCGCCTGACTGTCGGGATCCTGCTTGAGGTAGTAGTCGCGATCCGGCAGCCCAAGTCCGCCCTGATAGAGGTAGACCGCATAGCGATCCGGCGCCTTGGCGTCGGCATCGATCCAGATACCGAACGGTGCGCCGCCGCCCATGCGGCCTGATTGGGCAAAGGCGCGGGCCAGTGCGGCCTGATCACCGATCCGGTCGATGTCGGCCAGCGCCGGTGCCAGCGGGGTGAGCCCCTTGGCATCACGGCCCGCTTGGTCCAGATAACTGGCGTAGAGATCGCGGATCTGCTGGGTCGGCGTACCGGTGGCAGCCTCCTGCTTGGCCAGCCCCTCGACCAGCACCCGCACATCGGCGAGGGATTTGTCTCGCAACATGTAGAAGGCGCCGTCGGCGGGGCGATCGTCGGGGATCTTGGCGGTGGCGAGCCACTTGCCGTTGACGTAGCGGAAGAAGTCATCGCCGGGTTTGACCCGGGTATCCATATTGGCCAGCGCCAGTCCGGAGTGTTTCGGCGCGCTCTCGGGCGCCTGGCTGCAACCAGCCAACAGGGCCAGCCCGATAAGGCCGGCCAGAATGCTTTTCTTGTTGTTCATGGGATCTGATTCCACATCGGGTTGTTTGCTTCCCTGCCTGCGCCTCTTCTGAACTGGTGACTTTCGGGTCTGCACAGGCGAGCCCTACTCTAGGGTGGGTTGCCGTGCCGGCGCAAGCGGCGTCGTCAGGATGAATAATCCCGAACGAGCCCCGAGTCGCCACAGTGCAGCTTGCCAGCCGCGACTCTGCTAAGATCGGCCGATCCGTTTTGGGGAAGCCTATGATTTCTCATCTTTATTCTCGCTTTTGTCAGACTCTGCCAGAACCGGAAGGTTCCACTCGCCTGCTGGTGGCCTTCAGCGGTGGCCTCGACTCCACCCTGCTGCTGGCGCTGGCGGCGCAGTTTGCCCGTGAGTACGGCTTGCCGCTTCGGGCGCTGCACGTGCACCACGGTCTCAGCGCCCATGCCGATGAGTGGGTGGCTCACTGCGAGTCGGTCTGCCAGCAGCTGGCGGTGCCGCTCATTGTCGAGCGGGTAACCCTTGCCCGCGGCAATGGCGAGAGTCTGGAAGCGCAGGCACGCACCGCCCGCTACCAGCGGCTGATGGTGCACATGACGGAGGGGGAGTGGCTGCTCACTGCCCACCATCAGGATGATCAGCTGGAGACCCTGCTGCTGGCCCTCAAGCGCGGCGCCGGTCTGCGCGGTCTGGCCGGCATCTTGCCAAGCCAGCCCTTTGCTGGCGGTCTGCTGCTGCGGCCGCTGCTCGATATCAGCCGGGCCGAGCTGGCCGAAGTTGCCGCCACCCTGCCTTATGGTTGGGTCGAGGATGAGAGCAATCAGGATGTGAGTTATGACCGCAATTTTCTGCGCCAGCAGCTTATCCCCCGGCTCAAGGCGCGCTGGCCTGCCATTGCCCGCACCGCCGTCCGCAGCATGGCGCTGTGCGCCGAGCAGGAGGCGCTGCTGGACGAGCTGGCCGAGAGCGACTGGCAGCTGGCCGGCGAGGGGGAGGCACTCCATATAGGCCCGCTGCATGCACTCTCGCCGACCCGGCGCAACAACCTGCTGCGCTACTGGATCCGCCGTCAGGGGGGGGAGATGCCATCGCGCGAGCAGCTTGCCCGGCTGTGGCAGGAGGTAGCGCTGGCGCGGCCCGATGCCAATCCGCAGCTCAACTGGGGCGGCCTGAGTTGCCGCCGTTTTCAGGAGCGCCTCTATCTGGTAGCCCCGGATCTGCAACCTTGCCATCAGGTGTTGCCGTTGACGCCGGGCGAGCCGCTTACCCTGCCGGATGGATTGGGTGAACTGGTGGTACGTATGGAGAAAGCGGGAGAGGGGGGGCTGCGTTTGCCCCGACCAGAGGAGCCTCTGTCGGTGCGCTTTGGCGTGGTGCCGGGCGCCATGCTGAAGCCGGTGGGACGTGGTGGCAGCCGCCGCTTGAAGAAGCTGCTGCAGGAGTACGGCGTTCCTTCGTGGCAGCGGGGGCGGATCCCTATCCTCTACTATGGCGAGCAGGTAGCTGCTGTGGTCGGACTCTTTGTCTGCGACGGATTTATGGCAGAGCAGGAGGGGCTTTCATATCAATGGTTGCCAACGCAAGAGGGGTTGCTGTTGCCTGAGCAGGAACCTGAGTAAAAAAAGGGCTCCGGTCACATGACTGCATGTGCCGGAGCAAAGAAGAGTACCCGGTTATTCCGCGAGGCCGGCTTTGCCGGCTTTTTTGCGGGCGTAGAGGTGGCTGTCTGCCGCCTCGTAAAGAGCTTGTACACTGACGCCTGATTGCCAGCTGGCGGCCCCCAGACTGCAACCGACCGAGAAGGTGCTGAGCTCCTTGTTGGTCATCAGCATGTGCTGCAGGCGCAGCCAGACCGGACGCCACGCCTCGGGTTCGGCCGGTTGCAACAGCAGGGCGAACTCATCCCCCCCGAGCCGGAAGGCCTGATCCGTACTGCGGATGCACCCCTTGAGCAGCTGGGCGAAGCGGCTCAGTACCAGATCCCCGACCGGGTGGCCCCAGGTGTCGTTGATCTGCTTGAAGCGGTCGAGATCCAGCAACACCAGCACCAGACCATGGGGCTCGCGGCTGTGCTGCTCGATGGCGCGGCCAATGGCTTCGTCAAAATAGGAGCGGTTGCCAAGGCCGGTCAGGTGATCGAGGCGCACCTGCTGATCCAGTTTCTCCAACCGCATGTAGAGGGGCAGCAACAGGCTGAGCAGCTGATGGTACTGCAGCAGCACACGCTGCTGGCTGCCGCTGAGCGGGTGTTCCAGCTCGTAGTGGAGTTGGCCGAGCAGCTGCTCATGCTGGCCGCGCAGCTCGAACAGGTAGCTGTGCAGGTTGAGGGTGGCCATCGGCGGGTGCTGGATCAGTACATGGGGGTGGCTACCGTCCATATAGAGACTATGGATCCTGACAATTTTTGCCGCTCGATCGGCAAAAGTTGTCAGCAGGCCGCCGAGCTCGTGCTGCCCCAGCAACTGCTCCAGCAACTGATTGCGTTCTACGCTGGGCAAGGGCGTGAGCCGCTCCATCTGGCGAACCCACTGCTCGATGCCATGGCTAAAGCCATTGAGTGACGATCTGTTTTCCATGGTCTTCCACCTGTAACCACTTGACTGCTCCCCTTCACCTGCAATTGGCATGCCCAATATATGTTTCCTGAGCCAAGGATCGGCTGACTAGACTTAAGTTGATAAAAAGGAGGGGAAAATTTGTACACAGACCTGCTGATCCTGCTCTTCGCCGCCGTCCTGCTGGTGGCAATTTTCCGACGCTTCGGCTTGCCGGTGATCCTCGCCTACCTGATTGCCGGCGTACTCCTGGGCCCGCACGGGCTGGCGGTGATCACCGGCCAGTCGATCATGCAGACCATCGCAGAGCTCGGGATCGTCTTTCTGATGTTCTCGCTGGGGCTGGAGTTCTCCCTCCCCAAGCTGCTGGCGATGCGCTATCTGGTGTTGGGAGTAGGCGGCTTGCAGGTGCTGCTCACCTCACTGCTCTTCTTCTGGTTTGGCTGGCATCTGGGGCTGAGTCTGGCGCAGGCGCTGGTGGTGGGGGGCACGCTGGCGCTCTCCTCGACGGCGGTGGTGATCAAGCAGCTGGGTGAGCAGAAGCAGCTCCACACCCGTCGTGCCCAGTTGGGGGTGAGTGTGCTGCTGTTTCAGGATCTGGCGGTGGTGCCCCTGCTGGTGATGATCCCCATTCTGGCCGAGCCACAGGTGCAGGGCAGCGCGCTGGCTGCCGAGATCGCCTGGGCAATTCTCAAGGGGCTCTTCGCCCTGTTGAGCCTGCTGGCGGTGGGCAAGTGGCTGTTGCCGCTGCTGTTTCACGAGGTGGCGCGGGCCCGCTCCGATGAACTGTTCGTGCTGAGCGCCCTGCTGGTGGCACTGCTGGCCGCTTTCATGACCTATTCGCTCGGTCTTTCGATGGCGTTGGGGGCCTTTCTGGCCGGCATGATGCTGGGGGAGTCCCACTATCGCCATCAGCTTGAGGTGGACATCAAGCCCTTTCGCGATGTGCTGATGGGGCTCTTTTTCATCACCATCGGGATGAACATGGACTGGGTACTGGTGGCACAGGCATGGTGGCAGGTGTTGCTCTGCGTGGTGGTGCTGGTGCTCTGCAAATCCCTGCTGGTGTTGCTGGCTGGCCGACTGATGGGGGAGCGCAAGCGCGACAGCATGGCGGCTGGCATCATGTTGAGTCAGGTGGGGGAGTTCGGCTTTGTGCTGCTGGCGTTGGCACTCCACCACGGCCTGCTGGATCCGCAACTGGTCTCCCGGCTGATCGGCATCGGCATCATCTCCATTGCCATGACCCCCTGGCTGGTTACTCAGGCCCACTCGCTGGCACGCAGTCTGACCGACCCGGCGCTGTTGACCCGCTCCGAAGTCGCCCAGTCGGGGCTCAGCAAGAGCCAGCACGTCATCATCGCCGGGTTTGGCCGGGCGGGGCAGACCTGCGCCCGTTTTCTCAAGCTCGAGGAGATCCCGTTTCTGGCGCTCGACCTTGACCCCGAGCGGGTGAGCGAAGCAAAGCAGGCAGGGGAGCAGGTGGCCTTTGGCGATGCCAGCCGGCGCGACATCCTGCTGGCGGCCGGTCTGTTGCGGGCCCGGCTGGTGATCATCACCTTCGACGATCGCAAGCGGGTGGAGGCGATGCTGGCGTTGATCCGCGAGCTGGCGGGGGAGCTCAAGGTGCTGGTACGCACCCGGGATGACAGCTTTCTCGAGCAGTACAAGCAGGCGGGGGCGTTTGAGGTGATCCCGGAATCCCAGGAGGGGGCCCTGATGCTGGTCTCCCATCTGCTGGTCAATTGCGATATTCCCCTCGGGCGGGTGATCCGGCGCATGGAGCATGAGCGCAGCAGCCAGTATCGCTTTCTGCACGGCTTCTACTGGGGGGATCAGAGCGCCAACAATCTGGAAGCTGATCAGCTGCTGGAGCGCCTCCACCCATTGATGCTGCATGATCAGGCGTGGGCTGTAGGGCGCGAAGTGCGGGAGCTGCCGCTGGATGAGGTGAGGATCAAGGAGGTTCAGCGTGGCGATCAGATGCTGGAGCCTCGGGATGAGCTGACCCTGCAGGCAGGTGATCGGCTGATCCTGTTTGGTACCGCAGTCGCCATCGAGCAGGCGGAGCAGCGCCTGCTGGAGGGGCGCTGAGAAGGTTTACTCTCTCTCCCTCGGCTGAGGCTCGATGCCGAGAAAGTCGATCACCCGGGCCTGCTCCCTCAGGGTGTCCCGATAGCCCAGCTTGATCAGCTGCTGGCAGTAGCCCGGATAAAACATCAAAAAGCTGGCCAGACTGCTGGTCTCATCCCCCTTCACCCCCAACACGCGCAACAGGCGGCGCAACTGCACCGGCAGCTTGCGCAGATAGGCCAGCGCGATGGCATCGAGGTCTTCGCTTGGCTTGAGCACGCAGGTCTCCACCCGCTTCAGTTTGAGGCGATTGCGCTCCCGCTCCGGAATAAGATCCAGAGTCTGGTTGATGCGCCACAGCCGCTCCAGATCGGAGTTGAGGGTGTCGGTAAAGACGGTATCGAGCAGATGGCTGGCGATATTGGAGCTGGTGAGGTGGCCATGGTGGTGAGTGGGTGCCGAGTGCGCCGGTGGATCGAGCGTGATCAGCAGGATCCGCTCCGCCCCCAGATGGATGGCAGGACTGAGCGGGCTCAGCTGATGGATGGAGCCGTCGCCGTAGAACTTGTCGCCGATATGGGTCGCCGGAAAGACAAAGGGGAGCGCTGAGGAGGCGAGCAGATGATCCGAGGTGAGCAGGGTGCGCACCCCGCGCCGTCTGGCTCGCTCCCAGGGATGGTGGTCGGTTCGCCCCTGAAAGAAGGTGGTGGAGAGGCCGTCGTCGTAATCGGATGCCGTGATGGCGAGCGCCTCCAGACTGCCGTAGAGGATATTGTCATCGATGCGGTGATAGTCGATGAGCTGATCCAGCAGGCGGCGCAGCGGCGCGTTGTCGAACAGATGAAAGGCGTGGTTGGTGTCGGGATTGATGAGGCCGGCCGAGCCTTCGTACATCAGTCGCCACAGCAGGCGCCCCGGGTGAAAATCGAAGATGTGGTGGGTTTCGAAGCGGCGCCAGACCCACTCCAGCTTGCGCACCCCCAGATGAAAGCTGGAGGCGTAGCAGGCGAGTGCGGTGACGTTGATGGCCCCGGCCGAGGTGCCGCACAGAATGGGAAAGGGGATGCCGAGATTGCGCGGATAGAGCTCCGCCACGGCTTTGAGGGCGCCGACCTGATAGGCGGCGCGCGCTCCGCCTCCGGTGAGCAACAACGCTGTATTGGGTCTGGCCATATGCTGGCGCCTTATAGTGTTCTGACAAGGATGCTCCCACTGACAAATTAACTATAAGGCGCTGTATCAAATATAAAAACGGGCGCTTGCCCGTTTTTTTCATGACCCCCGGTCAAAGGGCCAGGAGAGGATTTTCCGGTCGTGCCAGCTGATCGAAGGCGGCGAATACCGGCGCACTGGCAAGAATGCGACCGTGGCCCAGACCCCGGGTGCTCACCAGCCGGGTATGCCCATCCTGGCTGGCCCGCAGGGAGTCGCTATGGGGGGCGAATCTGTCCTCTTCATCGTGCACTATGATGGCCTCGCCGCTGCGGCTGGCAAGGCGACCCAGTGGATCGACCGTGCTCAAGGGGTGCTGATACTCCTGCTCAATCTCCTTGACCACCGCATCGAACAGCCGGATGGAGTAGCCGGAGCGTGCCACCATGCCGTATAGCTGGGGCACATAGTCGAGCACCGGCGAGATGAGCAGCAGCGGCAGGCCGTCAAGATCCTGCTGGCGGCTGGAGAGAGTGACGGCGCCCCCCATGCTGTGGGCGATAACCCCATGGACAGGGCCCACTTCCGTTGCCAGCCGGGCGGTCAACTCGTCGAAGGCGCGCACGAAGCGAGGCAGGTGGCCGGTATGGCCGGCGCTGTGGCCGTGGGCCGGGTGATCGTAGGCTATTGCCGTAAAACCCTGTGCGGCGATATGGCTCATCAGCGGGTAGAACTGGCTGGCACTGCCTGACCAGCCGTGCATCAGCAGCCAGAGCGGCCCCTGACCGAGCCGGTAGCTCATCAGCGTCCCTTCGCTGGTATGGACGGCCTGCTTGACCAGACCGGCTGGCGCTGCGTTGTCCCGCTGGTTGCGCTGGGGGGTCAGCAGCAACTTGCTGGCGGTGCGCTTGGCATGGCCGGGGGCCAGGGTATGGTGCAATCGGGTGCCGATCCCCAGCAGCCATTTGCTCGGGCTGAAGCGGCGGGTGTTGAAGTAGATCTTGCTGCTCATGGTCATCCTGTCGTTTTTATGTGCGAACGGTCGTGCTTTTTTGTCGGTTTTAAAAAAGGATTGCCAGGAGATCAGCGCCAGCTGGCGAGCAGATCTTCCACTTCGGGCCAGAAGTGGCGGGCTGGATCCTGACACAGATTGAGGGCGTTGAACACCTGATCCGCCAGATAGAGGCCATAGAGGCGGTAGACGGCACGCCAGGGATCCATCCCCTCGCGCCACTCTCCCTCCAGCTGTCCCTGTGCGACCTGACGAGCCAGATAGTCGAGCCAGAAGCGCACCAGCTGGCGGGCGGCCTGCTGCACCTCGCCCTCCTGCGCCGAAGTCCAGGCATCAAGAAACATGCAGCGACCGGCAAAGCTCTGGTTCCAGGCCAGCCAGGCTTGCAGCAGGGCGAGCAGCTTGTCGTGCTGGTTCTGATGTTCCTGCTGGCGCACCGGCTGGATCACCCGCGTCCGAAACACCTCGGCGGCGTACTCCAGCACGGCGATCTGCAGATTGTCGCGAGAGTGGAAGTGGGCGAACAGGCCGCTTTTCGACATCTCGCAGGCATTGGCCAGCGAGCCGATGGTCAGGCTCTCCAGCCCTTGCTGGCTCGCCTGCTCGAAGGCTGTTTGCAAAATGTTTTCCCGGGTCAGGCGCCCCTTGCTCATCACGATCTCCTCATGGCTGGTGGCAGCATAAAGTACGATCGTGCTATTTGTCGAGCGGCAGATAAGTTGCTGGCAAGATGGGAGGGCTCAACCCTCCTTGATATCCATCTGTTGCAACGCGATGACCGCCTGAGTGCGGTTCTTGACCCCGAGTTTGCGGAAAATCGCCGTGATATGGGCTTTGATGGTGGCTTCTGAGACGTTGAGTTCCCAGGCAATCTGCTTGTTGAGGCTGCCGTCGCGCAGCATGATCAGCACCTTGTATTGCTGGGGGGTAAGGCTGGCCAGCTTGCTGGCGAAATCGGGGCCATCTTCCGATTCGGGGTGGAGCGAGATCCCCTCCGGTACCCAGTTATCGCCCCCGATCACCGTATTGAGGGCGGTGACCAGCTCCTTCATCGGCGCCGATTTGGGGATGAAGCCGAGCGCGCCAAGGCGCAGCACCTGCTGGATGATGGCGGGATCTTCCGAGGCGGATACCACCACGACCGGCAGGTCGGGATACTGGCCGCGCAGGTGAGCCAGCCCTTCAAAGCCGTTGGCGCCCGGCATCTTGAGATCGAGCAGCAGCAGGTCGACCTCCGGATGCTCGCCGAGGAGGTGGGTAAGGCTGTCGATGGAGTCCGCTTCCAGCAGATGGGCATCGTTGATGGCCATGTGCACCGCTTGATAGAGGGCGCCCCGAAACAGGGGGTGGTCATCTGCGATGACGATGGTAAATTGGCTGTCCATATCTCAGTTAATGGCTCACATGGTTGCTAACTGATTGTTTTGAAAAATCAAACTAGCATCGCTCATCGGGAGGGTCAAACCTGCCTGTGCGCAAATGTGAAGCGGGCGCCGGATGTCGTGCCAAGAGGCCGACGGGGCGTAAAGCGCAAGTCCCTGCAGGAGGCAAAGATGGGAGTTCTGGTATTGACGGTGGGCACGGGCTCCACCTGGGCGATGCGGGCGGCACTGGTACTGGCCATGAGCGGCCTGACATGGCAGGAGCAGGTGTTCGATCTGGAAGATGCCAAGTCGTTGGCGCGGCTCAAGCGGGTGGCGCCGGCCGGGCTGGTGCCCTGGCTCGAACACGATGGCGTGCGGGTACACGACTCGCTGGCTATCGCCGAATATGTTCACGAGCTGTGCCCCGATCGCCAGCTTTATCCCGCATCTCAGGCCGAGCGGGCTCTGGCTCGCAGCCTCTGCGCCGAGCTGCACGCCGGTTTTCGCCAGATCCGCACTCTGCTCCCCTTCTTCCTCGGTGCACCGACCCGCAGCGAGCCGCCGGTTGAGGCTGTGGGCGAGCTGGCCCGTTTGCAGGAGATCTGGTCGCAGGCGCGGGGCCTCTTCTACTTTGGCGAGGCGGGTATTGTCGACGCCTTCTATGCGGTGATGGCCTATCGGCTGGCCAGCTATGGTATCCAGTTGCCCGGTCAGGCGGGAGTCTATCAGCAGGCACTGCTGGCCTGGCCGTTGTGGCAGGAGACCCTGGTCAAAGCGCGCCTGCAGTGGCCGGCGGCTGTACGCCAGACGCAGTAAGCCGATAGACGTGCAAAAGAGAGGGGAGCCACTGGCTCCCCTCTCTTGTTTTCTCAGCCTCTTCGCCTCTATTTTTCCCGGCCGGCGAACACGATAACCACCTTGTCATCCCCCTTCTCCCGCACGAAGGCATAGGGGCTGTCGGCCAGCTTCTTGTGGCTGCCCGCCGCTACCGCCGGGTGGGCGGCACGGAACTGGCCGAGTCGCTGCCAGTGCTTGACCAGCTCGGCTTTCTCGCCGCCGGCCAGCTCCTGCCAGTTCATGTCCGAGCGCAGAGCCTGATCGAACACGCCGCCATCCTTGGCGAGCCCCCGGCCGGATTCATCGCCGTAGTAGATCTGGATACCGCCCGGCAGCAGCATAAAGCTGCTGGCAACCCGGCGCTGCAGCGGTACGTCCTGATAGTCGCCGAAGAACAATTTGGTGTCGTGGGAGCTGATGTAGCTCAGCACGTTGAACTCGGGGTCCTGATTGATGCGGCTGGCGTAGCTGGCATAGGTGGGCTCGGCGCTGGCCAGACACTGGGCCTGGGGCAGGGCGAACTCGCGCTGGTAGTCGAAGTTGATCAGCGAATCGAAGCCGTTCTGATACCAGAAATCCTTGGCAACCCCGTGATCCCACACCTCGCCCACCATGTAGAAGGGGAGGTCGTCGAGCTTCTTGGTCGGGTTGGCGGCTTTCCACTCCTTGAGTGCGGCTGTGCCAGCCTGCTTGAGGCGGGCCCATACCTCGGGCTCCAGATGTTTGACGGTATCGGCCCGAAAACCGTCGATGCCAAAGCGGCGCACCCAGTCGGTGTGCCAGGCAATGAGGTAGTCGCTCACGGTGGCGTTGGGCAGCGTCTTGGCGAGGGTGTCTTTTTTCGCGGCCAGCAATGGCGGCAGCCCCACCGGCTTGGTGGATTCGGTCAGGAAGTCCGGCAGCCCCGCCACCGAGCCGGTCACATCGTCGGTGCCAGGCTGCGGATAACCGGGCAGACCGGCGCGCACCCAGTCACCGCTCCACCACTTGTCCCACTTCGGCGACTGGTAGTCGATGAACTGGTTGTAGCCATGCCAGTTGAGGCCGCCACTCGGGCGCCACTGGTTCCAGACGGTCGGCAGCTTGTCTGTGTTCCGGGTCAGCTCGGTGAGCCCCAAATCCTGCAGGTCGGCGAGGGTGGCGTAACCGGCGTGGTTCATCACCACGTCGAGGATGATGCGCATGCCGCGCTTGTGGGCCTCGTCCACCAGGGTCTTGAGGCTCTCCTCGTCGCCGTAGTTGGGGTCAATTTTGGTGAAGTCGAGCGCCCAGTAGCCGTGATAGGCGTAGAAGGGGAAGTTGCCCTGCTCGCCGCCGCCAATGAAGCCGTGCACCTGCTCCACCATGGGGGTGATCCAGATGGCGTTGATGCCAAGCTGCTTGATGTAATCGAGCTTGGCGGTCAACCCCTTGAAGTCGCCGCCGTGCCAGGTGGCCACTTCATCCTGACCATCCTTCTGGCGCCCGAAGCTGTGGTCGTTGGCGGGATCGCCGTTGTTGAAGCGGTCGGTCAGCAGGAAATAGACGCTCGCCTGATCCCAGCTGAATGGCGCTGGCTTGGCCGCCTTGACCGGCTCAAGCAGCAGCAGGCCGCCGCTCTCTTTGCTCGGCGTCAGGGTCAGCTTGCCGCCCTTGACCACCCCTTGCTGGCCGGAGTAGGCATCCCGCAGTTGGGTGCCGTCGGGCCAGACTCCTTTCAGGGATACGGTAACCGGGCCGCCATCCCAGCTGATGCAGGGCTCCTCCGGCGGCTGGCGCTTGAACTCGCTCTTTTTGGTCGCCCGCAGCACTTTGAGGCTGGGGGTATCCGGGTTGAAGGTGAACTGATAATCCCCCGCCAGCATCACGCGCAGGTTAAAGCTCTGCCCCTTGCTGCACTTGTCCATGGGCTGGGCGGTGCCGAATGGGAGCGGTTTGCTCTCGCTCGGGCCAAAGCTGGTACCGCAACTGTTGCCCGCGTCGCTGATGCGGATCTGGTGGCCCCCCTTGGCGAGGGTGTGGGTCAGCTCGACCGTCCCCTTGTCCAGCGCGATCGGAGTCGCTACCGGCTGACCATCCACATAGAGGTGTACCTCGGGGGCGGCCATGGCCTGACCGATCAACAGAGGGTTGGCCAGCAGGGCGAGCCAGAGAGGGGACAAGTTGGGAGCGCAACGCATAAGCCATTCCTTGAGCAGGGCAGTTCGGACAAGGGCCCATTCTAGGAGGAGCAAAGAGAGCCTTGGATCGGCAAAATGCCGATTTGTGACATCAGTTCAAATGGTTACGTTTTCAAGCCGAGCAAAGTGTGACGAGGAGTGGCAGGGGAACACAGCCGATAAAAAGAGCGGCCATAAAAAATGCCGGTCAGTTGACCGGCATTTTAGGTTTCAGACATCGCCGTTATATCAGACGGTGAAGAACTTGAAGTTGACGAAGGCCACCGCGATGAAGGAGGCAACCATGCCGCTGATGCAGAGCACTGCCGGGCGCATGGCGGGCCAGCGATGGGTCAGCAGGATCAGCGCCAGCATGGTCGGGTAGAGGCCGAACATGTAACGCGGCATGGCGTTGAGGCCGGTCATCAGCGGAATGGTGCAGCAGATGAACATCAGGGTCGCTTCGGCCCAGCGCTTCTGGCTGAACAGATAGAGGTTCAGACCCCAACCGAAGATCACCATGATGGAGAGGTAGGCCTTGCGACCACCCAGCTCGAAACCGCTCAGCCACCAGTCCAGCGGGCTGTCCATATAACGGCCCCACGCCACCTGAATGTGCTTGAAGGCCATCGCATCACCGGTGAGGTGATAGAGGTAGAGCATGTAGGCGAAAAGGCCAAAGGGGATCATCCAGAGGGTGAAGACCACCTTGAAGGCGCGCTCGGTGAAGCGGAAGAACTCGCGCCAGCCGTAAGCCTGCAGCGCCAGGATCAGCACCGGGAAGACCATCATCACACCCAGGTTGCGGGTGGCGGAGATGAACACCCCGAGCAGTGCCACCATCAGCCACTGCTGCCGGTAGGCAAACAGGAACATCCCCAGCATCAGCGCCATAAAGGTCGACTCGGTATAACCGGAGACGAAGTAGGCGGAGAAGGGGGAGAAGGCCAGCAGCCAGACGCCGAAACGGGCGGTATCGTCACCCAGCTTGAGCTGGCGCAGCACCAGCAGCATCAGCGGCAGGCTGGCGAAGAAGGAGGCGTTGGCGACAATGATGAGGCCGATCAGACTCTCGACATTGAGCAGGTTGGAGATGGCGCCTGAGACCATCGGATAGAGCGGCATGAAGGCCCAGTTGGCCGCATTGCCCTTGCTCAGCCAGCGCGGGTAGAGGTCGTAGCCGTTTTCGATGATGCGCTGGAACCAGACGCAGTCGAATTGGCAATAGGCCTGCAGCGGCCCGATACCGGGAGTGCCATAGAGCTGGACACCGAAGTAACCCATGCCATAGAGGGCAACGCGGCTCAGCACGAAGGCGGCAATGATCATCAGCCAGTCACGGCCGCTGATGCGCAGTGAGGGGCGATAGGGGAGGCTGTCCCCGGGCAGGGAAGCGGTATTGGTCATGTCATTCATCAGGCAAAAACCCAGACGCGAGAGAGGATGTAGGTGAGTACAGTGACGGTCAGGGTGGCAATAACCACCGGGACGAGACCGGAGAGACCCGCAAACAGCAGACCGCTCAGGATCAGGTTACGCACCGCCAGCGAGAAGAGGGCGACCAGCAGAAACTTGCTGGCGGCTCCCTGCTTCTGGAAGGTGATGTAACGGTGACCGAAGAACGAAAACCAGAAGGCGACGGCAAAAGCCAGTGTCGTCACCAGATGTTCGGAGATGGTTGGCCAGGTGTGAAACAGGGCGATGGAGGTGCCCAGATCGACGAGGGTAGCCCCCCCGCCGACAAAACCGAAACGAACCAGCCGCCAGAATTCCTCGCGGGAGATCATCAGGACGCTTGCTCCTGCTGCTCTTGTTGCTCGTCATCCTGCTTGTTGCCCGCCTCCTTGGCGTACTGGCCGTAGACTCCCTCGATAAGGTAGACAGGGCGCTGTTTCACTTCCACGAACATGCGGCCGATATACTCGCCGATGATACCGAGGGACAGCAGCTGGATACCGCCGAGGAACAGCACCACCGACATCAGAGAGGCATAACCCGGGACGTCGATACCGAAGAAGAGCACCTGGGTGATGATTTTCAGGATGTAGAGGAAGGCAACCAGCGAGACGCTCACGCCCACGTAGCTCCACACCCGCAGCGGCCAGCTGGAGAAGCTGAGCAGACCGTCGAGGGCGAAGTTCCACAGTTTCCAGTAGTTGAACTTGGTCTCGCCAGCATGACGGGCGGGACGCTCGTAGGGAACGCCAACGGCACGGAAACCGGCCCAGGCAAACAGCCCCTTCATGAAGCGGTTGCGCTCGGGCAGTTGCTTGATAGCCTCAACCACCTTGCGGTCAATCAGACGGAAGTCACCGGCGTTCTCCGGCAGCTTGGTGCTGGTGGAGAGGGCGTTGAAGAAGCGGTAGAAGCCGCCGGCAGTCAGGCGCTTCATCGGGGTATCGGCGCTGCGATCGACGCGGATGCCGTAGACGGTGTCGTAGTCACCGGTTTGCCACAGTTTGACGAACTCCAGGATCAGGGCGGGAGGATCCTGCAGATCGACGTCCATCGGCACGATGGCGTCCCCTTTGGCCTGATGCAGACCGGCGGTGAGGGCTGCTTCTTTACCAAAGTTGCGGGCCAGGTTGACCAGGGTTACGCGGGGATCGCGGGCGATGGCCTGCTCGACCACTTCACGGGTGCGATCACGGCTGCCATCGTTGACGAATACAATTTCAAGCTGGTCTTTCAGCGGGGCCAGTTCGTTGTCTATCGCGTTGATGAAGGCATCGATGCTCTCTTCCTCGTTGTAAACGGGAACGACCAGAGAGAGTCGAAAATCTGGATACGACATAAGAACGTCCTTATTGGATAGTAGTTTTTATAAAACGGTGTTCAGGGCAAATATCACTGGGCAACGGTCAGGCGCACTGATTGAACGTTGATGGGGGTTGGTGCCGAGAGCGCCAGAAAATTGGGGCGCTTGGGATCTGCGGTGAGTGAATCCCCCGGCAGGCTGAGGCGGATTTCGTTAATTCCGGCCTTGGCCAGTTTGACCGTGGTGGTAAAGTCGTGACCGAGCGCCACCTGCAGCAGAGCCCCCGCTTGCGGGCTGTTGACGCGAGCGTGGATGGTCAGCTCTTCCGGATTGGCAGCCTGCTTGGGCAGCACGAAGTAGAGGCCGCCCTTGCCGCTCAGCTGGGTGCCTTCCTCGCTCGGCTTTTTAGCCCAGCCTTCGCTCGACAGGAAACGGCTCGGCTTGGTGAGGTTGAGCTCGTTGCCCGGCAGATAGGTCATGCTGGAGTTGTGTTCCCAAAAACGGGTTTTCCCCTCCAGATAATAGAGTCGGTAGGCCAGACTCACGTTAGGGTGAGCCGCCAGATAGAGGGTGTAAAGATAGAAACCGCTCAGCGCCAGGATGGCGGTCAGAAAACCAAACTTTTTATACGTCATATCACTCTCTACGCCTGACTGAAATTGGTAGGCAGATCTCGCGCATATGCTAATCCAATTGCAAAAAAAGCATAGTGGATCACAAAAAAATATTTGGTCACATATTAACCCCTTTTGCTCGATGCTCCAAACCCTACGCGACTGTTTGTTGATAAAACAAACATTATGGAAGTGGCTGATTACAAAGGAATGCTTCTCTTTGGCATAAGAAAAGGGTGCTGTTTGCTGCGTCATTTTCTTGCGGATGGCGTCACTGGCGTTACTGATAGTTCCAATAGCACTGATATGAGCCCCTTTTTTACCGGTTTACCCCTTCAGTCGGTCGAGGTGGCAGTCGATAAACCTGGAGCGTTGCGGGCTGACCTCATTAGCCAGGGCGTGGTTATCACACACCGGCTGACCACCTGCTCTGTAGCGGCTTTACGCATGTCGGTGCAGCACTGGTGAGCACCTTGCTTTTATATGGCGATTGGCGGTCGGATGCTGGCTCTTCCGCTCGCAGCGACGGGTGAATTGGCCGATTGCGATTCAATCAATGACAATGAAATTATCTGGTGGCGCTATGTTCCGGGGTGCTGGCAAAGTGATAGCCATTCACGCATCATGAGCAGCCGGACCAGAGGGTCTGACAGAGTGAACACATCGTTTTGAGGTATCCATGGGGATGAAGTATTGGCTGGCCCTTGCCAATCTGGTCTGGTTTGGCTGTTTGCCTGCCGGAGTAGTGCATGCGGCCGAGGCACAGGTGGTAGTCGCTGCCAGCAAAACCCAGCATGACTGGTATCAGGGCAGCAAGGCCGAACAGGCCCGTATCGAGTTGGAGCAGCAGCTGCAGGAAGCGGTACTTGCCCAGCTCCATCCCGATTTCTTCAAGCTCTGGCGACGGATGCAGGCAACCCCTGCTGCGGCGCGGGGCGCTATCTATGATGAAGCGTTCGCCAAGCTGAGTCGCTTTCAGTATGCCTGGCGCTCGATGGATCTGGTCTCCCGGGAGCAGATGAAGACGCTCAAGTTCGATCTGAACCGTCCCGTGGTCACCAAGCCAAGCGATGATGACCTGCTCACTCAGGTGAAATCGCTGCGCCCTCAGGTGGCTGAATATGATGCGGTTCGGGAGAAGGTCCACAAGCTTTTGGCGATGCCGATGGCCAACAAGTGGCCCACCCTCGACATGCCGACCCTGCGTGCCGGCGAGAGCTCTGACGAGCTTGGCCAGATCCGCACCATGCTCAACGAGCTGGGAGATAGCGCGCCTAGGCACGGCGATGCCATCTATGACGCCGATACCGAGCAGGCCATCAAGCAGTTCCAGCGTCGTCACGGTCTGACCGCCGACGGCGTGATCGGCCGTCAGACCCGCTCCTGGCTCAATACCGGGCCGCAAGTTCGTGCCAGCCTGCTGCTGCGTAACCTCTGGCGCCGTGATCTGGTCGACCAGTTGAGCAAGCCCCGTTATGTACTGGTCAACATTCCTGACTATCGCCTGAGCGTGGTGGAGTCCGGTAACGAGGTCTTTACCAGCCGGGTCATCGTCGGCAAGGAGCAGCGTGCTACGCCCATCCTCGCCAGCGAAATTCGTTCCATCGTGCTCAACCCCTCCTGGCATGTGCCGCGCTCCATTCTGAGCAAGGATATCCTGCCCAAGCTGAGTCGCGATCCTGCCTATCTGAGTCGTGAGCAGTTCGATGTGATCGATGGTGAGGGCAACCCGGTCCAGTTCACCGAAGAGGGGTGGCGCCAGGCGCTGGCCGCCGGTTTCCCTTATCGTCTGCGGCAAAAGCCGGGCGATCACAACGCGCTCGGTCGCTACAAGTTCTACCTGCCCAACAACGAGGCCATCTACCTCCACTCGACTCCGCGCAAATCCCTGTTTGAGCAGGGGGCTCGCGCCTTCAGCTCGGGTTGTATCCGGGTCGAGCATGCCGATGACCTAGCCGAACTGCTGCTGGCTGACTCCCGCTACCAGCCGGACAAGGTGGCGTCGATCCTCAAGGAGAGCGAGACCAAGTGGCTGCCGCTGACCAAGCCGATCCCGGTGTTTACTGTCTACTGGAGCAGCTGGATTGACGAAGATGGTCGTCAGCAACTGCGCAACGACATCTACGGATTTGATCGGGTCAGCTTCCAGAGCCGTCTGCTGTGATCCCAGCCACAGAGTGAAAAGCCCGGCCCCGGCCGGGCTTTTTCATGGGCGAGAGAGGTTTGACATGATCCCGGTCGGGAGGTAGTTTCAAGCGCCTGAACCGAACTCATTGAACAATCTTTATTCAACCATGTCGCTTGAATCTGCGATGGACGGACCCCTTATGCTGGAACAAGAGATAAGTCGTCGTCGCCTGTTGCTGGGAGCCGGTTGCCTGCTGGGTAGCTCGCTGGTCTCTTTCCCAGCGCTGGCAAGCCGCAGTACTACCGGTCGTGAACTGAGCTTTTTCAATCTCAACACCGGTGAGCGGGCAAGGGTCAGTTATTGGGAAAATGGCCGCTATCTGAATGACGGGCTGGCCGAACTGAACCATATCTTCCGCGACTATCGTCGCAATGAAGTGTTCGATATAGATACCAAGCTGTTCGATCAGCTCTTCCTGCTGCAGCACAAACTGGGGCGGCGAGGGGAGATCCAGCTCATCTCCGGTTATCGGGCGCCGGCGACCAATCGCCAGAAGCGCCGCAGAAGCCGCGGGGTTGCCAAGCATAGCTACCACACCCTGGGACAGGCGGTCGATGTGCGCATTCCCGGCGTGCAGCTGGCCAATCTGCGCAAGGCTGCGCTCCATCTCAAGGTCGGTGGCGTCGGCTACTACCCCCATGACAACTTTGTTCACCTCGACACCGGCCCTGTACGAAGCTGGTGAGCACCCGGGCCAACCTGTTAGGCTCCAATGATTGAGAGAGGAGAGACAGATGAAACGTCTGGTAACGGGGATCCTGATAGCCCTGGCATTGACCGGTTGCAGCAAGCTCAACCGCGACAACTACGACAAACTGAAGATGGGGATGAGCTACGCCGAGGCCAGCGCCATTCTTGGCAAAGCCGAGCGTTGTGACGATGCACTGGGTACCACCAGCTGTATCTGGGGGAGTGATGGCAAGAACATCAAGATCCGTTTCATCGCCGACAAGGCAACCTTCTTCAGTTCGGAAGGGATTAACTGAGGCTGCAAGAGCCCATGAAAAAAGCGCCATACCGGCGCTTTTTTGTTGTCCGCAATCCGGACGCTCTCGTCAAAAGCTGGCGTACTCAGTGGGTTGCGTACTGGTAGTTGAAGGTGGGCAATCCCCACTTGAAGCGAACTGCCAGGAGGCGCAACACAAAGCCGATGCCAATCGCTCCAAAGGCCGCCCAGTTGGTCGGCAGCCCCTGATCCAGCGCCAGGCAGTAGAGGGCTGCCGTGATGAGGGAAATGGCGGCATAGAGCTCGCGGCGAAACACCAGTGGAATGCGTTGGCAGAGCAGATCCCGCAGCACCCCGCCAAAGACCCCGGTCACGACCGCCATGATGCAGGCGATGCCGGCGCCATGTCCCATCTCCAGCGCTCTTGCTGCGCCGAAAATGGAGAAGACCACCAGACCTAGCGCATCGAGCGCCATAAAGAGCTTGCCGAGGTAGCGCATCAGCGGCGCCGAGATGACCCCGGCCATGGCCGAGCCCGCGACCAGCAGCACATATTCCGGATGCTCGACCCAGAGCAGGGGATAGTGCCCCAGCAGCACATCGCGGATGGTACCGCCGCCGATGGCGGTTGCCGAGGCGATGATCACCACACCAAACAGATCCATCCGTCGCCGGCCCGCTGCCAGCGCACCAGTCATCCCTTCGGCCACCAGGCCCAGCAAGAAGAGTGCATGTAACATGAGATATCCCAGGGTACGAGAAAGGCGAGCATCCTAACAACTCGGACTATATGGGACAAGCAAAGCAATATATCCATTATTTTAATTCATGCGAAAAAGCAAAAAGGCACCCTGATAGGTGCCTTTTTAATCACTGCTTGAGGATCAGCGGCGCAGCTGCTCCTGCCGGTAGTGATCGACCCAGATGGCGGTGGCGCCACAGATGGCGACCGGCATCACGAACAGGTTCACCACCGGAATGGCAGAGAAGAGGGTCACCAGAGCGCCAAAGCTGAGGCACTGGCCACGGCGCTGCTTCAAGGCATCGCGCATGGTGATGAAGTCGATCTTGTGGTTGTCGAACGGATAGTCGATGTACTGGATCGCCATCATCCAGGCGCTGAACAGGAACCAGAGCACGGGGGCTAAAGTCTGGCCGACCACGGGAATAAGGAAGAGGATGAGACAGCCGATCGCCTTGGGCAGATAGTATTTGAGCTTCTTCCACTCGCGCCCGAAGGTGCGCGGCACATCCTTGACGATATCGAGCATGCCACTGTCGTTGGGCGCCTCGCCGGTCAGGATCTGCTCCACCTTTTCAGCCAGCAGGCCGTTGAAGGGGGCGGCAATCCAGTTGGCGACCGAGCTGAAGATAAAGGAGAAGACCACCAGTATGGTGATGAGGGCGATCGGCCAGAGCAGGTAGTCCAGCCAGTTGAGCCAGGCCGGGATCTGCTGGTGCAGCCAGGCGAACAGGCCGTCGAGTTGCAACAGCAGAGCATAGAAGGCGCCGGCGAACAGCACGAAGTTGACCAGCAGGGGGATCAGCACGAAGGTGCGGATGCCGGGCTGGCGGATGAGGGAAAAACCGCGCAGGAAGTAATCTGCACCGCTGATTGATGCTTTGACCATATGGGGTGATTGGCTCATATGAGCTCCATCTGTGCATGGGAAGACAGTCAGCATATTACAAACAAGCTTTTGATTTGGTAAAGTCGCCTGCCCGCCTCCCCTTTATTTAGCCACTGATACAGGTCGCCATGCGTCTGAAACTGATCAAACTCGCCGGCTTCAAGTCGTTTGTCGAGCCGACCCGCATCGAGCTCAATGCCGACATGACCGCAGTGGTCGGGCCCAATGGCTGTGGCAAATCCAACGTGATCGACGCCGTGCGCTGGGTGCTTGGCGAGAGCTCGGCCCGCCATCTGCGCGGCGAGAACATGACCGATGTCATCTTCAACGGCTCCGTCAATCGTACCGCCCATGCCCGTGCCTCGGTCGAGCTGGTGTTTGACAATCCCCATAACCGGGTGCCCGGCGAGTTCGGCCGCTTTACCGAAATCTCGGTGCGTCGCGAAGTGCTGCGTGACGGCACCAACCACTATCAGATCAATGGCCAGAAGTGTCGTCGCAAGGATGTGACCGACCTCTTCCTCGGTACCGGTCTCGGGCCCCGCAGCTACGCCATCATCGAGCAGGGCACGGTAAGCCGGCTGGTGGAGTCCCGTCCCGCCGATCTCAAGCTCTTTATGGAGGAGGCGGCCGGTGTCTCCCGTTACAAGGAGCGGCGCCGCGAAACCGAACAGCGCATTCGCCATACCCAGGAGAATCTGGAGCGTCTGGGCGATATCCGCGGCGAGCTGGGCTCCCGTCTCGACCACCTCAAGGCCCAAGCCGAAACCGCAGAGCGCTACAAACAGCTCAAGAGCCGTTCACGCGCCGCTCGCGCCGAGTTGATTGGCTCCGAGCTGTGGGCGCTGGAGACTCGTCTTGGCGAGGCCAAGAGCGAGCTGGCGCAGGTCGAACAGGCATTGGCGGCGCTCGATGCCAAGCGTACCGCCGACGAGGGACGCCACGTTACCCTCTCGGTGGCCCGGCAAGAGGCGCAGGCCGAGCAAGCCAATCGGCAACAACAGATTTTCCTTGGCGGACAGGCCATCGCCCGTCTTGAGCAGCAACAGCTGCACCAGAGCGAGCTTGGCCGTGACTTGCAGGCGCGCACCCAGGCTCTCGGGGAACGCATCACCAGCCGCAAGGCGCAGCTGGCCAGCCAGCAGGAGCAGCTGACCGAAGGCGTGTTGAGAAACGAGCTGGAGGAGGCGCGGCTGGAGCAGTGTGAGCAGTTGCTCACCGAGCAGCAGGAAGCCCGACTGCGAGCCAGCGAGCAGCTTGAGCAGACCCGCCAGCAGCAGCAACAGTGGCAGCAGCAGGTGACTAGACAGCAGGGGGAGCTAAACCAGACCCGGGCACGGCTCGGTGGCCTGCATGAGCTGCAAGCCAAAACCCGACTTGCCCGCCTCAAGCTGGAGGATGAGCGCTCCGGCCCCATCGGCGCAGAGGATGCAGATCTGCAACCGACCCTCGATACGCTGGGGGGCGAACTGGAGTTGGGCCGAGCGGCGGCCGGGGAGCTGGCAGCGCAGCTTGCGCAGGCCATTGAGGAGCATGAAGCGCTCAAACTCGCCCACAGCCAGCAGCAGGGGTTGCTACGGGAACTGGAGGCGCGCCTGACGACGCTGGATCAGATCCTTGGCGAGCAGATGGAGGGGGCGACTCTGGCGGATTGGCTGCAAGTTGCCCCTGAATGGGCACAGGCGCTCGACAAGGTGCTGGGCCGCTGGCTCACCGCGACCCCTGCGGACGAGTGCAATCCGGCTTTGGACGGACTCTGGATTGGCCCGGCACTGCCAGCCGTTGCCGGCACCCTGGCCTCCTTGATCAGCGGTGATCACGTTCCCGCCTTCCTCAATGCCATCTGGCTGGCCGATGACAGGGAAGAGGCGCAGGCTCGCCAGTCAACCCTGCTGGCCGGTGAGTCGGTACTGACTCCTGCCGGAGACTGGTTGGGGCCGAACTGGGCGGATATTGGACAGGGCGCCGCGCTCGGTACCATGGCGCTGCTGGGTGAACGTGAGCGGTTGCACACCGAGCAACGCGCTGTAGCCGACGCGCTGGCACAATTGAGCGAGCTGCTGGCAGCCGCTGATCAACGGCGGGCACGCATCGTTAATGCGCAGGAGTTGTCGCAGCGAACCCTGCGCGAGCAGGAGCAAAAATGGCAACAACTGCGCGAAGCCTGGAGCTTGCAGCAAGGTCAGCGACAAGAGCGGCTGCTGCGGCTCGGCCAGCTTGGCGAAGAGCTGATCCGCCTCGATAAAGAGCAGGCCGAAGAGGCGCAGCGGCTGGCCGAGACCGAGCAACAGCTGGCGCTCGAAGAGGCGCGTCTGGCCGAGTTGCAGGAGCAGGGCGAGCCCCTGAGCGAAGCATTGCAGGCGGCTCAGGATTTGGTGGGGCGCTGCGAGCGAGCGCAGGAAGAGGCTCGCGGGCGGCGCGAGCAGCAGCAGGCGACCTGTCAGCGTTTGCAGCTTGAGCTTGGCAACCTGCGTCAGCTGATTGCGCTTGGTGAGGAGGAGCTGGCAAGGCTCGGGCTGGAGCTGGCCGGACTCAAGAACCCGGAGAACGAAGCGATTCCTGATCTCGCCCCTTTGTTGGCGGAGCAGCGCAATCTGGAGGCGCAGCAACTCGCCTGCCATCAACGGCTGGCGGAGCTGGAACGTCAATTGAGCGAGCTGGATCAGGCGCGCAGCGCCGATCACAAGCAGCTGGTGGTGCTGCAGGAGAAGCTGGCGACCCTGCGCCTTGAGCGCGAGCGCAACCTCACCCGTCGGCAAGGGTTGCACGAACAGTTCGAAGAGCTGGGTATTCGACTGGTGGATCTCGATCAGGCGGTGCTGATTGCCGCTGATCGCGGCAAGCTGCGCCAGGAGATCCAGACGCTGGAGACGCAAGTGGAGGCACTTGGCGCCATCAACCTGGCTGCGCTGGAAGAGTACGAAGAGGCGAAAACGCGAGCAACTTATCTGGAAAACCAGTGCCAGGATCTTGAGCAAGCGCTGGAAACCTTGAGCCAAGCCATTAAAAGAATTGATAAAGAGACACAAATACGCTTCCGGGACACTTTCGATAAGGTCAACGAAGATTTAAAATCCCTCTTTCCAAAAGTGTTTGGTGGGGGCAGTGCCTGGCTTGAGCTCACCTCCGATGATCTTTTGGAGGCCGGAGTGAGCATCATGGCGAGACCTCCGGGTAAGAAGAATGCTACCATTGCCCTGCTTTCCGGGGGGGAGAAGGCGTTAACCGCACTTGCGCTGGTTTTTGCCATCTTCAGACTCAATCCAGCACCTTTTTGTCTGCTGGATGAGGTGGATGCACCGCTCGATGAAGTGAACGTCGGTCGCTTCTGTTCTCTTGTCAAAGAGATGTCGAGCACAGTACAGTTCGTTTACATCAGTCATAATAAGGTCTCCATGGAGATGGCTGAGCAGCTGGTTGGCGTCACAATGCAAGAGCCCGGAGTTTCTCGCATTGTGTCGGTCGATATCGGTGAAGCCGTCGCTTTGGCTGAGCAAAACTAGAAAGAGAAGCAGCTAATGCAGGAATTGCGTTACATCTTGGTTGCCCTGGGCGGTATTGCTATTGCGGCATTGCTCATTCACGGGTTGTGGAGCAACAAAAAGAATCGTCAGGCACCGATCAAAGAGAAACCGCTTGGCCGGATGGAGTCCAAGTCACGTAATCGTGACGATGATGCGTTCGACAGCGATGGCATCGGTCAGGTGCGTGTGGTCAGCAGTGGTCGTCGCGCCGAGCCCAAGCTCCATCGTGACGAAGAGAGCCGCCAGCCGGAACTCAGCCGTCGCTCCTCATTGCCTGCCTTTGATGATGAAGATGACGAGGACGATCTGCCGCCACCCGTTGTGCGCAAGCCTGCTGCCCGTCCGGTTCCTCCGCCGCCTCCTGTCTATGAAGAAGAGGAAGCATACGATGAGCCTCAGCCCGAAGTGGTAGAGGAAGAGCCTGCTGCCCCCGTGCGCAAGCCGGCGCAGGTCAATCGTCGTACCCCGGTTTACCGCTCCCGTCCCCAGCGTGAGCCTGTCATGCAGGTTCAGGATGACGAGCCGCTGGTCGAGCCAGCCTATGCAACAGCGCCGACTTTTGGCGTGCGCAACGAGAGCGTGCGTGCCGAGCCGGTGCGCGCTGCCGAACCCGAATACAAGCCGCAGCCCCGTCACGTTGCTCCCGAGCCCGTGTATGAGGAGCCGGTCTACGAAGCGCCGGTCGAAGAGCCGCGCGTTGTTGCCCAGCCGGTCGAGAAGATTTGGCAGGACGTTTATGTCATCAACCTGATGGGACGTCCGGGCCACGAGCTGCAAGGGGCGACCCTGCTCTCCTCCCTGATGGCGCTTGGCTTCAAGTTTGGCGAGATGGATATCTTCCACCGTCACGAAGATGCCAACGGCAAGGGTGAAGTGCTCTTCTCCATGATCAACATGGTCAAGCCGGGCACCTTCAACCCGTACCGGATGGAGCAGTTCACCACGCCGGGTGTCTCCCTGTTCATGCAGCTGCCCCTGCGCAGCAATGCCGCGTTTGCCTTCGAGGACATGCTGCAGGCAGCCGATCAGCTGGCCAGCGATCTCGATGCGATGCTGACCGATATGGAGCGCAGCCCGCTGAGCGACGAGACTATCGCCCGTTACCGTCATGAGCTGGCAGCCTACGAGGCCAGCCGCGACTAATACGCCATGCGGGTCGAATGAATCAAAGTGCGGTACCTTGGTACCGCATTTTTGTTTCTACCCCGACCGGATTTTCAATCACACTTCGAGACTTTTTCATGAGCGATATCCTCTCCCGCCACCGTCAACTGTGTGAGCTGCTTACCGAATATGGTCATCAGTACTATGTGCTGGATAACCCGACCGTACCGGACGCCGAATATGACCGTCTGATGCGCGAGCTGATCGCGCTGGAGGCCGACCACCCCGAGCTGAAAACCCCGGCTTCCCCGAGCGTGCGGGTCGGTGGCCAACCGCTGACTGCCTTCAGGCAGGTGCGTCACGAGATCCCCATGCTGAGTCTGGACAACGTCTTTAGCAGCGAAGAGCTGCTGGCCTTTGAACAGCGCATGAGTGATCGCCTCAAGCGTGAAGTGCGTTTCGAGTTTTGCTGCGAGCCCAAGCTTGATGGCCTGGCGGTGAGCCTGCTCTATGTAAATGGTCAGCTGGTGCAGGCCGCGACCCGGGGCGATGGCGCTACCGGTGAGGAGATAACCGAGAACGTGCGTACAATCAAGGCCATTCCGCTCGCATTGCGGGGCTCTGGTTGGCCCGATCGGCTTGAGGTGCGTGGCGAAGTCTTTATGCCCAAGGCTGGTTTCGAGGCGATGAACGCCAAGGCACTGGCCGCAGGCGAGAAGGTGTTCGTCAACCCGCGTAACGCCGCCGCCGGCAGCCTGCGTCAGCTTGATTCACGTATCACTGCCAGCCGTCCCCTGAGCTTTTACGCCTACGGCGTCGGTGTCGGCGGCGAGCAGCTCGGTGGCTCTCACTTCGGTCGCCTCAATCAGCTCAAAGAGTGGGGGCTACCGCTTAGTCCCGAGGTGAAACTCAAAGAGGGGGCTGCCGGTTGTCAGGCGTTCCACGACGACATTCTGGCCCGCCGTGGCGAGCTGCCTTACGAGATCGACGGCGTGGTCTACAAGGTGGATGCCATCGCTCTGCAAGAGGAGCTCGGCTTTGTGGCACGCGCGCCGCGTTGGGCGACCGCCCACAAATTCCCGGCGCAGGAGGAGATGACCCTGCTTGAGAACGTCGAGTTTCAGGTTGGCCGTACTGGCGCCGTGACGCCGGTGGCCAAGCTCAAACCGGTGTTTGTCGGCGGCGTGACTGTCTCCAACGCCACTTTGCACAACGCCGACGAGATCGAGCGCCTTGGCGTCATGGTCGGTGATACCGTGATCGTGCGCCGGGCAGGGGACGTGATCCCGCAGATCGTGGCCGTGGTAGAGGCACAGCGCCCTGTTGATGCGCGCGAAATTCTCTTCCCGACCGAGTGCCCGGTCTGTGGCTCGGCAGTGGAGCGGCTGGAAGGAGAGGCGGTTGCCCGCTGCTCCGGCGGTCTGTTCTGCGAGGCGCAGCGCAAGGAGGCGATCAAGCACTTCGCCGCCCGTCGTGCCATGGATGTGGACGGCCTTGGCGACAAGATTGTTGAGCAGCTGGTAGACAAGGGGCTGGTAAAGACTCCCGCTGATCTGTTCAGCCTCAATGCCCTCCAGCTGGCCGGGCTTGAGCGGATGGGGCAAAAATCGGCACTCAATCTGGTAGCCGCCATCGATGCGGCGCGCAGCACCACCCTGCCGCGCTTCCTGTTTGCCCTGGGGATCCGCGAAGTGGGGGAGGCGACTGCGCTCAATCTTGCCAACCACTTCCTCACCCTGGATGCCCTGCGCGCAGCCTCGGTGGAGCAACTGCTCGACGTGGCCGACGTAGGCGATGTGGTGGCCAAGCATGTCTACTACTTCTTGCGTCAGCCCCATAACGTGGAGGTGCTTGAAGCCTTGCTGGCTGCCGGCATCAACTGGCCGGCCATCGAGAAGAAAGAGGCCGCGGAGCAACCCTTTGCCGGCAAAACCTTCGTGCTGACCGGCACCCTGACCACCTTGTCGCGCAACGATGCCAAGGCGGCACTGCAGGCGCTGGGAGCCAAGGTGGCTGGCTCTGTGTCAGCCAAAACCGATGTGCTGGTCGCGGGGGAGGCGGCTGGTTCAAAGCTCGCCAAGGCGCAGGAGCTGGGTATCACCGTCTGGAGCGAAGAGGAGCTGCAACAGGCGTTGCAGGGCTGAGTGGCCCGCAGGCTGAGATAAAAAGAGAACCCGGCATGGCCGGGTTCTCTTTTATTGGCTGTTATTCACGCCAGAGGATCTTGTTGCGCCACTTCTCCGGCACAGTGAGGTGCCAGCGGGCGACTTCGCTCTTGCTAAAGACATATTCGCCACGCAGGGCCGCCCGGGGGGAGAGGGTTTTGGGCAGCGCACCCGCAAGTATGTTGTTGATGAGCGCCGCCGCCTGCAGCCCCTGATCCTTGCCATCGAGCACCAGGCCACCGATGGCCATCCCTTTGCCCACGGTGAACTCCCAGAAGCAGAAAACCGGCACCGGACTGTGCCGGCTGGTCCACTCCAGTACCGTTTTCTCATTCACATGCTTGCCATTTTCATCCAGCAGTGTGTGGTAGAGACCGAGGAAGATGGCGCCATAGCCGTTTTTCTTGCTGTTGAGTACCGCCTCCTGCCAGAGGTCATACTCGCCGAGCAGCTGACTGTAGACCCGGGTCTGGCCAACGCGCAGCTCGGTCTGGGTTTTGAACTCATCCTCGATGGCGGTGAGAGCCACATTGCTGGAATCAAACAGTACCAGTGCTTTGTTGAGACCGCCCATCATCTGGCTCATCTCGCTGATATTGCGTTTGAGCAGCGGGCGTTCCAGCACGCCGGTGATCTTGGGATGGCCGACAAAGCCCTTGAGCCGGGGATTTTCGTTCATGCCGAGAAAGACGACGGGGGTACCGAGGGACGAGATCTCGCTGGCGAGATAGTTGATGGCGTTGTCATCGCCGAGCACCACAATATCCGGTTTGCTCTTGAGGTAGAAAGCGATGGCCTGTTGGGCGATCCCGTCGAACTCTTCCCGTGGCCGGCGCTTGGTATCCATGTAGAAGTGGCTGATCTGGTGCGTTTCCTTGAGACCATCCACCAGCCCCTGGTTGTAACTGATGTCCCACAGATAGTCGGGGTGGTAGCTGCTGATCACCAGTATGCGGGCTGCCCACACAGGCAGGGATAGGGTAGTCAGCAGTAGCAGCAAGAGGGATTTACGCATGGGGTATCCTGTGTCGAACCGTCGTTTCTACCCGTTCAGTATGAGTGGTTTTGCTTGGCACTGTCACTCCGCCATCCAGAGTGTTTACTGCGAATTTTTTTCTGCTTGGGCAGATCGGACGCCAGCCCGCACCACCGTTGAGGATGGCCTTGTTTGAGGCTTTTGTTGGTTGGTCGTGAACTGTCCCACTCGCTGTAAAACCTGTTTTGGATCAATAAATGGCTACCTGCTTTGGTGCCTAATAGACACCACATATAGGGCTGCATTCATTTTTAATACCTATATGTTGTGTTATTAAGCTGTGTATAAGCTGTTCCCTTCCTCTCTTCAGCCCTGGCTTGTCAAGCCTCGGCTGAATTTGTTTGCGTCCAGGACGAGACGTTGGAGGGGAACCAACAAGGGTAAGCCCAGAGCAGATTGCCTGGCCTTTTAACGGGGAAAATTCATGAAACCGGTTGTGATCAAACGTGACGGCTGTCGCGCACCATTCAATGCCCAGTTGATTAGCGAGGCGGTCAGTCGTGCTGCGGAAGCGGTCAATCAGGCCAATCCGGCACTGGCACTGCGTATCTCAAGCGCGGTGAGTCAGGAGCTGGAGGGGCGTGGTGAGGTTGATATCCACGAGATCCAGCGTCTGGTTGAAAACCACCTGATGGCCTCCGATGACAAGGTCATTGCCCGCGCCTATATCGAATATCGTCACGATCGGGATCAGGCCCGCGAGGCGCGCGGTCGTCTGGCGCAGGAGATCCGTGGTCTGGTCGAGCAGACCAACGCGGCCCTGCTCAACGAGAACGCCAACAAGGATTCCAAGGTGATCCCGACCCAGCGCGACCTGCTGGCCGGTATCGTCGCCAAGCACTATGCTACCAGCCACATGCTGCCCCGTGATGTGGTTCAGGCCCACGAGAGCGGCGATCTGCACTTCCACGATCTCGACTACTCTCCCTTCTTCCCCATGTTCAACTGCATGTTGATCGACCTGCAGGGGATGCTGACTCACGGCTTCAAGATGGGCAATGCGGAGATCGATACCCCGAAATCGATCAGCACCGCCACTGCGGTCACCGCCCAGATCATCGCTCAGGTGGCGAGCCACATCTATGGTGGCACCACCATCAACCGCATCGATGAAGTACTGGCCCCCTATGTGACCATCAGCTGGCAGAAGCACCGTGAAGTGGCCGAAGAGTGGGGCATTGCCGATGTGGAAGCCTATGCCATGGCCCGCACCGAGAAAGAGTGTTACGACGCCTTCCAGTCGCTGGAGTACGAAGTCAACACCCTGCACACCGCCAACGGCCAGACCCCGTTCGTTACCTTCGGCTTTGGCCTGGGTGACAGCTGGCAGTCGCGGATGATCCAGCGCGCTATCCTCAGCAACCGTATCGCCGGCCTTGGCAAGAACAAGAAGACCGCCGTATTCCCGAAACTGGTGTTCGCCATCAGGGATGGCCTCAACCACAAGCAGGGCGATCCCAACTACGATATCAAGCAGCTGGCGCTGGAGTGCGCTTCCAAGCGGATGTACCCGGATATCCTCAACTACGACCAGGTGGTGAAGGTGACCGGCTCCTTCAAGACCCCCATGGGCTGCCGCTCCTTCCTCGGTGCCTACGAGGAGAATGGCGAGCTGATCCACGAAGGTCGCAACAACCTCGGCGTGGTGAGCCTCAACCTGCCACGCATAGCCCTGAAATCCCGCGATGAAGCGGACTTCTGGGACAAGCTGGACGCAGCCCTGCGGGTGGCCAAGAAGGCGCTGATGTATCGCATCGAACGTCTTGACGGGGTCAAGGCTCGGGTCGCTCCCATCCTCTATATGGAAGGTGCTTGCGGTGTGCGTCTCAAGGCCGACGACAACGTCAGCGAGATCTTCAAGAACGGCCGCGCCTCCATCTCCCTTGGCTACATCGGGGTACACGAGACCATCAACGCTCTGTTTGGTGACTCGGTACACCTGTTCGACAGCGCCGAGTTGCAACAGAAGGCCATCGCCATCATCGAGCGCCTCAAGGCCGCGACCGATGAGTGGAAGGGGGAGACCGGCTACGGCTTCAGCCTCTACTCGACCCCGAGCGAGAACCTCTGCTCCCGCTTCTGCCGCATCGATGCCAAAGAGTTTGGTGTGGTGCCGGGTGTGACCGACAAGGGCTACTACACCAACAGCTTCCACCTCGATGTGGAGAAGCAGGTCAATCCGTACGACAAGCTGGACTTCGAGGCGCCCTATCCGCCCATCGCCAGCGGCGGTTTCATCTGCTACGGCGAGTACCCCAACATCCAGCACAATCTGGAAGCGCTCGAAAACGTCTGGGATTACAGCTATGACAAGGTGCCCTACTACGGTACCAACACCCCCATCGACGAGTGCTACGACTGCGGCTTTACCGGCGAGTTCGAGTGCACCTCCAAGGGCTTTACCTGCCCGCGCTGCGGCAACCACGATCCCGCCAAGGTGTCGGTGACCCGCCGTGTCTGTGGCTACCTCGGCAGCCCGGATGCACGCCCTTTCAATGCGGGCAAGCAGGAAGAGGTGAAGCGCCGCGTCAAACATATGTAAGCGCTGCAATGATGAAGAGCTGGCCCCTGACTCAAGGGGCCATTTTCATTGGAGGGTGGCAGCCATGCCGCAGTCCCGTGAACAAGGCAGGAAACAAGCGATGCACTACCACCAATACTATCCGGTCGATGTGATCAACGGCCCCGGCACCCGTGCCACCCTGTTTGTCTCGGGCTGCGAACATCAGTGCCCCGGCTGCTACAACCAGAGCACCTGGCGCCTTGACGGCGGCAAGCCGTTCGATGAGGCGATGAGCGATCGCGTCATTGCGGATCTCAACGACAGCCGCATCAAACGACGCGGGCTCTCGCTCTCTGGCGGCGATCCGCTCCACCCGGCCAACGTTCCTCATGTGCTGGCGCTGGTGAAACGGGTGCGTGCCGAGTGTCCCGGCAAGGATATCTGGTGCTGGACCGGTTACCTGCTGGGCGAGCTCACCGCACCTCAACGGGAGCTGGTGGCTCTGCTTGATGTGCTGGTGGATGGCAAGTTCGAGAAGGAGCTGGCGGATCCCGGTTTGCTTTGGCGTGGCAGCAGCAACCAGCAGATCCATGATCTCAACGCCTGGCGTGAGGGCGGGGAGCGTATCACCTGTCTGTTTGCCTCCTGAGTCCGGCACTCTGCCGGTTTAACTTTCGCCAACTTGATGTTTTCAGGGCCAATCTTCACAGATTGGCCCTTTGTTTATGTCCAGCTCGGGTCTTTTTCGCTAGGATGGGTCACTGACCAGTGGACGGCCAGTCTGCTGACCAAGAGCAGAACAAGAAACAACCAGCATAAGAGACGAAAAGGAGCTTGGCATGGGATGGAAAGCATTGTGGTTGGGGTGTGCCGTGTTGCTGCTGGCAGGATGCAGCTCCCGGCAGGAGGTCGCCGCTAACCGTACACCGATCGCGATTCCCCTCGAGCAGCTCTCCAGTTACTGGATCCAGGAAAACCGCCTTTCATTCTTTGGTAATGACGTGCCTGTCGTCGTGCCTGCCAAACCGGTCAGGGGATATGTGGATGTACGCTACCAGATCGATGCTGATGGCAACCCGATAAAACCAGAGATCGTCGCCGCCGAGCCGCCCGGAGAGCTGGAGCAGAGCGCGTTGGCAACCCTCTCACGGCTGCGCTACAGTCCGGCGGACAGTAATCCGGATGCCATTCCCGTGGTGGTGACCAACCGCTTTGAAATAGAGCTCAACTGATCCCCGAACAACCAAAAGAGAGACCCCGGCCTGGCCGGGATCTCTTCTATTTACTGCTGTTTGCAGTTGTTGTAGACGATCTGCCAATCATCGTCCTGACCGCGCATCTCGACAAACCCTTCATCCCCCTTGTTCCACCAAACGGCTTCACGCTCATCCGTATAGCGGGCGCCGGAGGCCGAGATGGCCTGCGGCAGGGTGTAATCCTTGCCGTCCGGTAGAGACAACTTGATAAAGCTGAGGCTCTCGTCGGAGAGAGAGAAGTAGCGCACCTGCACCTTCTTGCCCTGTTCACACTGATAGCTGACGGGGTGACCGCCGGTAACGGTGAGGGTATTGCCCTGATTGCAGCCGGCAAGTAGCGAGAGAGCCAGTGCCCCCGCGCTCATCATATGGACCTTGTTCATGGTTACAGCTCCCCTGATGTGATACGGTGGTGTCATACGGGCGTGAGCCTAACAGCTCAACGCTCTGCTGTAATCACTTTGTGCGAGGGTTGCGTCGATTGATGTCTGACGGGGGGCGAATGTGGCCGGAGCGCCTTTCAGCGTGCCCCGAACCGGGTTTCAAACTGCTGCATCAGCGCATCGTAGGTGCCGTTCATTTTGATCTTCTGCAGCCCCTTCTCGAACCGTTTGGCCATCTCTTCCCCTTGAGGGTGCTGGCGAGAGAAGGCGACCCAGAAGCCATCGGTAGAGAGCTTGCCGACCTTGACCACCTGACCCGTCAGCGCTTTCTCCCGGATCTTGAGATAGCCCGGCATGCCATTCATCAGGATGTAGTCGACTCGGCCCCGTGCCAGCATATCGAGGATCTGGGCGTCGGATTTGGCCTGAAAGCGGGCGATCTGCGGATCTGTCATAAAGCTGGTGGGGTAGGTGTAACCAAGAGTGATGCCGACCCGCTTGCCTTTGAGAGAGGCGAGGTCGAGGTCCCGGTGTGGCTCGCTGGCAAGGGCAAAGATGGCGAGATCCTCGCTGAACATGGGGGTCTTGTGCCAAAAGTACTGGTCGTGATTCTCATCCGTGATGGTGGCATCGAAGCAGCCTGCCAGCTGGTCGCTCTTGGCATCGTGCATGCAGCGGGCAAAGGGAAGGGTACGAAAGGCGACCTCGATGCCTTCGGCGGCGAATACCGCCCGAACCAGCTCGGGGGCCAGCCCTTGCGGCTGACCCGTCTCCCTGTTCAGCACGCTGTAGGGGGCCCAGTCATCTTCGGCGCCAATCAGCAATGGTGCTGCGCCGGTCTGGCTTGCCGCCAGCCAGAGCACCCCTGCCAACAATTTTCCCCACTCAGCGACCATAGCGCGGCTCCTCACCCATACATTGCAGCTCTACAAGCATAGCTAGCGTCCTTGCTCCGCCTGGTCAAGGTGGTTAGTGGCGTTCGAGTACGCCAACCGTCAGCAGCCGAAGCGGGTTGCCTCAAAGCGGTTGAGTAATTGGTGCACCAGATAGCAGATAAGCAGGGTGGCCACGATGGCAAAGAGGATGCTGCTGACCCGGTAGAGCGCACTGAATACCAGATCGTTTCCCGGCGTCAGATATTGACCGAACAGGATGCCGAGGGTGGTCAGGGCACCAAAACCGACGCCGGAACCGCTCGCCTCCTTCACATGGGCATGGCTGAACAGCATGGCGCCGAGCCAGAGCAGCGGAGCCACCAGCAGCAGTTGACCCGACCAGTCATAGAGCAGCAGCTGGCCAAGCAGACCGAAGGTGACACCGAGCAAGGTGCCCATGGCCCGTTTGCGGGCGTAGTTCAGCGCCCCGTTCCAGTGCATGGGAAAGAGCACCAGCAGGGTGGTGGCTTGCGCCGACATGGAGTCACGCAGATCAAACACCTGAAACACCAGAAACGAGAGGGTGGCGACCGTTGCTCCCAGCAGAGCCTCATGGCGCATCCGGTGCGGTGCCTTGGGGGCAGGGGCTGGTTTGGGGCGCGCCTCCACATCCGGTATCAGGGCCGTCATCAGGTAGGCGATAAGCACCGACAGCACGCTGGCCAAGAGGTTATTGAAGATGAGGTCGTTGAGGTCGGTCTGCGGATAGCTGGCAAAGTGGAGCATGATGCTGAGGCTCAGCACACCGTTGGCACCAAACAGGAACAGGCTGCCCCGCGACATGGCGGCAAAGCGGTAGAGAAACAGCAGAAAGGCGATGGGGGTCATCAGCCCGGGGTGGCTGCCGAACAGCCCCCCCAACAGACCCACCTCCACCCCGCAGATGGCTGCCGCAGCGATCAGCTGGCGCGCGGCATGACCATTCATCACCGGCACCATGCCAAGCAGCAGCACGGGGGTAACCGTGTAGAAGACCCCGTAATTCCAGCCACACAGCTTGCAGAGCAGAAAGCCGGTGGTGCAGCCAAAGGCGATACGCAGACACTGGCGCAGCTCGTTACCGGTCAGGGGCCGATGCCACAGATGGGTTGTGGCTGGACTGGGTGACGCAGCTTGATTAGTAGACATAGTGCAGCAGGCTGAGCAGATGGATCTGGGCACGAGCCAGCATGGCGGTCAGCGGGTTGTCCGGCAGCAGTTGTACCGTGGCCCGGGCACCGGCGGGGAGGTGGGATGGGAGATCATCCAGCTCCAGATGCAGGCGCATCCGCTGGGCGTCCCGTACCCAGCGATCCGATTCGACCGGAGCGGCCAGCCGACCGTTGGCATCAAACTGACCGGCGCTCACACCCGCATCGAGACTGCTGACGCGCGCGGGATAGAGCTGGCCCGGTTCGCCATCGAAGGCGACCAGCGCCCTGGTCTGGTCACCAACGTGGCGCAGACTCTTTTCACGAAAATCGGCAATGACATCAACTTGTTCCGACACCAGCGCCAGCAGCGGAGTGCCTGCACTGGCGATGCTGCCCGGCTTGAGTTGCAGGTTGGTGATGGTGCCATCCTGATCCGTATGCACCTGGCTGTAAGCCAGTGCCAGCTCGGCCTGAGCCAGCTTGTTGCGAGCCTGGCGCAGCAGCAGGTTGTCATCCCCGGTCAAGCCACGGCTGGCCTCAAGCTGGGTCAGCTTCGCCTTGCTGGCACGCAGACTGGCCTGGGCACTGCGCAGGGCACTGTCAGCCTCATCTTTCTGCTGCAGCGAGACCATGCGACGTTGGAACAGAGCATTGATCCGCTCAGCTTCACGCCACTTCTGGCTTGCCAGCGTCTCCTTGGCATAGAGCTCGGCATTGGCGGCACTGAGGGCTGCATCCAGCTCGCTGTTCTGTTGCTCTGCTTGCGCCAGGGCAAGACGGGCCTGTTCGACCGCCAGCTCGAAGGGAACCGGGTCCAGCCGGAAGAGCAGGTCGCCTTTTTTGACCTGCTGGTTGTTGTGTACCGCTACTTCGACCACCTTGCCGCTCACTTGCGGGGCCAGCTTGGTGACAACCCGGGTGGCCATGGCCTGCGGGGTGAGGGGCATCAGCAGGTCTGCCATCAGAAAGTAGGCAAAGAGGGCGGTAAAGCCGGCCATGGACCATTTGATCCAGCGGCTGAATTGTTGATCCGGGGTCATTTTATTCCTCTGCGGGTTGTGCATCGGGCGGGGTGCTCTGCCCACCGTTCTCGTTGTGTGTTTCAATCTTGCTCAGGGCATTGGCCGAGATGCGCTGCACCGTCGCCTCAAACAGACTCAGGGTCTCTTCGTCGATACCGGCCAGCAGCTCTCTGCGAATATTCATGATGCGGTTGGCGATCTGGTCGAGCAGGGTCTGGCCGGTGGGAGTGACCGAGACGATGCGGGCCCGTTTGTCCTGACTGCAGCAGTGGCGTTCGATCAGCCCCTGCTCTTCCAGCTGGCCGAGGGTACGCATCAGGGAGGGGAGCTCGATTTCGAGGGCGTCGGCCAGGGTCTTCTGGCTGACATGGTTGCCCATGCGGGAGAGCTTCCAGAGCGCAGTCCAGCGCGGGTGGGTCAGACCAAGGGGGGCCAGCTCCAGATCGGCGGCGGTACGCCACAACCGGTGCATGCGTGCTATTTGCTCGGCGAGCGACAGTTCGCGCAACCTCTCCAGATCCGTCATCCCTTGTTCCTCACTCACATAAAATTGTTAGCCTGCTAACTATTATCATTTATTTAGCAGGCTAAGTAAATAGTGTGATGCAGCTCTCTTTTTCAGCTGATGACAGCAAATCGTGAACGAGTGGGGCTTGATTGGAACTTCTTGGCTGTGGCGTGACCGGAGCCGGGGGAAAAAGGGGAAGAGCGAAAATATGTGACGAAATACCGTAATAATTTCGAGGCTATTTTCAGAAAATATCTGTATCGCTCGCGCAGCGTATTTTTTATCCGCTAATATTGATGAGGTTATAAAACAGGGAGAGACGGGTTGTGGATGGCTATGACAGTGGATGTGTATATCTGGCAATAGAAGCTCTGCTGAGTGATGGAGAATATGGTGCAGAGTCCCATTATGGTGTGAGTCGGGAGGGGCCCAATAAGGGCGCCAGCAAGCATGCCGATATCTGCCATGATTTTGACCCTGCCAATATTCCATTGCTGCTGATGGAATAGATCTGACCACGTGTAGTCCTTGTGAGTTCAAGCCGGTGCCGATGTATGCACTGGCTTGGCTCATCGCTCTATATTGATATTCCCCTTTCCTGATGTTGGCCAAGCCGCCAGTTTTTTGCGATGCCTTGCTCTTGCTGCGTCTCTGTGGCCATAGCCACGGATGGCTGCAGCGCGGCTGGTCGACAGGCACCGACCCCGACCATATGTTTCGCTGCCAGCGTAGATTATTTGCCACAGGGTTTGTCATCCGGTTCTGCTATTTTCACCGACGCCTCTGCTTATCCCGATCCACAAGCCGGGATTGGCTGGAAAATAATTATCCGGTTTGTTCGCTTGAGCTTCATATAACGCCCGCTTGCCATACCGGATGTATGACATTTGTTCGAGGCGTGACGTTTAAGTTTTTAATGTTTTTATATGGCTTTGCAGTCTGGCTAACCGACAGGGGCGAGGGGGATCAATAAAGTAGCGGCCACAATCACACGCAGAGTCCATAACAATGAAAAACCTCTCTACCCTACCAACCACACAAGAAAAGGCCGCTTTTATGGGTGGCCACCAAATTGCCGGTATGCCGCTCTTTATATTTCTCGGGCTGGCGACCTGCGTTCTCTTTTCCGGCTGGAACGGCTCGCTGCCGCTCGGCATGGTCGGTGCACTGGCGCTGATGTTTGTGCTTGGCACCCTGCTGACCGAGTTGGGCGAGCGGATCATGCCGATCCGCGAATATCTGGGTGGCGGCACTATCCTCGCCATCTTCGGCGGTGCTGCCCTGTTTGAATATCAGTTGCTGCCGGTACAGGCGGGACAGGTCATCACCAACTTCATGAAGGAGGGGGGCTTTCTCAACTTCTTCATCGCCAGTCTGGTGACTGGTTCGGTGTTTGGCATGAGCGGCGCTTTGCTGAAAAATGCCGCCATGCGCTACCTGCCGGTCATTCTTGGTGGCGTCGCACTGGCGCTGCTGAGCGTGGGGCTGGTCGGCTCCCTGATGGGATATGGCTTCAAGAATGCGGTGCTGCTGATTGGCCTGCCCATCATGGGCGGTGGCATGGGCGCTGGCGCGGTGCCTCTGGTGGAGATCCTCTCCGGCCCGATGCAGATGTCCAGTGCGGATCTCTTGTCACGCATGGTACCGGCGGTCGTGATCGCCAATACCCTGGCCATTCTGGTGGGCTCCCTGCTGGCGCGCCTTGGTCGCCGTTACCCCTCCCTGACCGGCAACGGCAAGCTGATGGTCAAAGAGAATAGCCAGAGCATTGCTGACGAGCAGGCCGAAGCGCCGACCCTGCAGAGCCTGGGCATGGGCCTTTTCATCAGCTCCAGCATGTTTGTGCTGGGCTCCCTGCTTGGCAACTTTATCCCCATGCACCCCTTCGCCCTGATGATTTTGGCAGTCGCCTTTATCAAGGTGAGTGGTCTGCTGCCGCGCCGTTATGAGCAGGCGGCAGCCGACTGGTATCAGTTTGTGGTGAGTAACCTCACCCCCTCCCTGCTGGTGGGGATCGGCGTTGCCTATACCAGTATTCCGGAGCTCATCAGCGCCTTCTCCATCAGCTACTTCGTGCTGGTCATGGTCACCGTAATTGGCGGGGCTCTCGGTGCGGCGCTGGTCGGCAAGCTGATCGGCTTCTATCCCATCGAGGCGGCCATCACCGGCGGGCTCTGCATGGCCAACATGGGGGGGACCGGCGATGTGGCTGTGCTCTCGGCGGCCCAGCGCATGAAGCTGATGCCCTTTGCCCAGATCTCCTCCCGTCTCGGCGGTGCCGTGATGCTGATTTTGGCGACCGCGCTTATCTCCCTGCTTGCCTGATACCGGATTGAGGAACAAACAAGATGAACGACATCATGATGGGCACCAGCCTGCCCTATGCAGAACGCAAGCGTCAGGGTGTACGCGGCCGCATGCCGCATAAGGAGGAGTCTCTCTCCCAGCAGCGGCGCCGGATCTACCGATTGGTCAGCGCCATGCAGAGTCCGTTTGACCAGCATCTGCTGCTGCGCCAGCTGCAGGAGGACAACCCGGTACTCTTCTACGATCTGGTGCGCCACCACCTGCCGGAGCTGCTGCCAATCATCTACACCCCGGTGGTGGGGGAGGCGTGCCAGCGCCACAGCGATCTCTATCTGCGCAGCCACGGGCTCTACCTCTCCTGGCACGACAGGGACGACCTCGACGACATCCTCGAGTCGGTGGTGCAGGAGGTGGATGTGATAGTCATCTCCGACGGTGAGCGGGTGCTGGGGCTCGGCGATCTCGGTATCGGCGGCATGGGGATCTGTATCGGCAAGCTGGCGCTCTACTCTGCCGCGGGTGGCATCAACCCGGCACGGACCCTGCCGCTCTGCGTTGATGTGGGCACCAACAACCCAGAGCTGCTGGAGGATGACTCCTACCTCGGCTGGCAATCCCCGCGCATTGACGGCGAGAGCTACTACCACTTCATGGACAAGGTGGTGGCCGCCATTCGCAAGCGCTGGCCGCAGGTGGTGCTGCAGTTTGAAGACTTTGCCGGCAAGCACGCCGCCAACCTGCTGGCCCGCTATCGCGACGAGCTCTGCATGTTCAACGACGACATTCAGGGTACGGCGGCAGTGGCTTCCGCCTGCGTGCTGGCCGGGTTGCAGCAGGCGGGCACGGCCCTGTGCGATGCCCCGGTGCTGATCGTCGGGGCGGGCTCGGCCGGTTGTGGCATTGCCGCCATGCTGGCCCAGCTGGCGGGGAGTCACGACGGGGTCTGGCTGTTTGATCAGGATGGGGTGGTTTGCTGCGATCGCCCTGCGTTGACCCGCGCCCAGCAGCCCTTTGCCCGCGCCGTAGAGGAAGGTAACAGCTCGCTGCTGGAGACCATCCGCCAGGTGCGACCGGCGGTCTTGATTGGCGTGAGTGGTCAGGGTGGCCTCTTTACCCGCGAGGTGTTGCAGGCGATGGGGGAGGTGTGCGATCAGCCGGTGATCCTGCCGCTCTCCAACCCGACCCGCAGCGCCGAGGCTATCCCCGAGCAGGTGTGGGCCGCCACAGATGGCCGTGCGCTGCTGGCGACCGGTAGCCCTTTTGCGCCGGTGACGGTGGCGGGCGAGCGGCGGGTGGTCTCCCAGTGCAACAACGTCTATGTATTCCCGGGGATTGGTCTCGGGGCCTGCGCCGTCAAGGCGCGCCGTATCAATGATGGCATGTTGCTGGCCGCGGTACGGGCGGTCGGTGCCTATCCGCTGTTGGCGGGTCGGCTGCTGCCTCCCATCGAACAGGTGGGGGAGGTGGCTCGCGCCGTCGCCAGAGCGGTGGCGCTCTGCGCCCGTGAGGAGGGTTTGGCCGATTTTGCCGGTGATCCGGCACCTTTGATTGACCAGACCTGGTGGCATCCGCACTATTGGGTGGCTTCCTGACGTTGCAAGGTCCGTGCATGAAACTTCGCCACCAGCTGGTTACCCTCTCCCTTGGGCTCTCCCTGCTGCTCATCATCATTCTGGGCAGCCTGCTCGCGCTCTTTATCCGCCACCTGCTGGAGAGCAATCTGGAGGAGAAGGGGGGCGATCTGGCCCGTATCATGGCGGCTGACAGCCGGGTGGTGGCGGCGCTGCATCAGGGGAGCGAGCCTGCGCTGCGCGATTACATGGAGGAGGTGTGCCGCCGTACCGATGCCGCCTATATGGTGGTGACCGACGAGCATGGCCGTCGCCTCAGCCACCCCAACTCTGCTCTGGTGGGGGGACAGTTTCGTGGTGAGGATCTCTGGCCCGCGATCCACGAGCGGCGCAGCTACTGCTCGCGCGACATGGGAACCATGGGGCCGGCGATCCGCTGCTTCTCTCCGGTGGTGGGGGCTGACGGGCGCGCCATGGGGGCCGTGGTGGTGGGCTACCTGATGCAGCAGGTGGAGGGCATCTACATGGAGCGGATCGCCCTGCTCATCAGCGCCATCGGCGCCGTCTTTGGTTGCGGCCTGCTGCTGGCGCTCTGGGTGCAATATCTGCTGCGCAAGACTCTGCTCGATCTGGAGCCGGAGGCGATCGTCCGCCGCTTCACCCTGCAGGATCTGGTGCTCGAGCAGATCGCCGAAGGGGTGATCGCGCTGGATGGCCGCGGCCACATCGCCATGATCAACAGCACCGCCATCTATCAGCTGCGGCTGCCTGCCACCGGTCGCCACGCCCTGCAGGGGCTGGCGCTGGCCGAGCTGGTGCCACCGCTCGCGCCCGTACTCGAGCAGGAGGGCGAGGTTGCCTTCACCATTCAGGGCGAATCGTTCGTCGGTCGCTGGCAGGTGGTGCATGGCAAGGAGCCAGGGCGCCTCCTGATCTTCAGTCGTCCCGAAGTGGCAACCAGTCTGGGGGTGCAGGTCACCCACTTGCGCCAGTACGCCGAGATGCTGCGGATGCAGAGCCACGAGTTTGCCAACAAGCTGAGCAGTCTCTCCGGCCTGTTGCAACTGGGCCATGTGGATCAGGCGGTGGAGCTTATCCAGCAGGAGAACGAGGCGTGCCAGACCCTGCTGCAGGAGCTGCTGGAACTTATCGACAACAAGCCGGTGGCCGGCCTTATCCTCGGCAAGTTCAGTCGGGCCCGCGAACTGGGGGTCACGCTTGAGCTCGATCCCGATTCGGCGCTCGGCGAGTATCCGGCCGCCGTCTCGGCCGATCTCATCACCCTCATCGGCAACCTGCTGGACAATGGTCTGCAGGCGGCCTGGCGCAATCGTCAGCAGTGTCCGCCGCGGGTGTTGCTTTCTCTCTGCGATGTGGGGCGCCGCTTGGTGATCGAGGTAGAGGATAGCGGCGAGGGGGTGGACGAGGATCTGGCCGATCACCTGTTCGATTACGGAGTGAGCCGCCAGAGCGGCGATCATGGCGTAGGACTCTTTCTGGTCAAGGAAACCGTGGGGCGCTACGAGGGTGTGATAGAATGGCGCCGAACTGTCGAGCAGACCACCTTGTTTGGCATCTACCTGAATAAAAACAAATTAATGTGAGCCATGGATCCAATACTCACCCTTGTTATTGAAGATGACGATCGGATTGGTGCCATCTTGTCCGAGCTGGTGGCCTCCACCTCCGGTTTCTCCCTGCTGGGGCGGGCCGGTACGCTGGCCCAGGCCGATGCCATGATGGCCGGTGTGGTGCCGCAGCTGTTGCTGGTGGATATCTCCCTGCCTGACGGCTCCGGCCTTGAGTGGGTGAGCCGCCTGCGCAGCTACAACCGCGAGGCTTATGTGATCATGGTGACCGCCTCGCGTGATGTGGAGACCATCCAGCAGGCGCTCAATCTCGGGGTGCATGACTACATCATCAAGCCGCTACGGCTGTTTCGCATCCAGCAGAGTCTCGACGAAATCCTGCAACTTCATCAGAAGCTCTCCGAGCCGGGACGGCTGGAGCAGGAGGATCTCGATCGCCTGCTCGGCAAGGGCCGTGCCCAACCCAAGGAGGTGCGTACCACTCCCAAGGGGATCGACAGCATTACCCTGCGTCAGGTGCTTGACCTGCTTGCCGCCGAGCCCGAGAGCGTCTTCTCGACCGATACGGTGGCGCAGCGGTTGTCGCTGAGTCGCACCACGGCACGCCGTTATCTGGAGTATCTGGAGTCGGAAGATCGGGTGGATGTGGATCTCAACTACGGCCAGCGCGGACGACCGGAGCGGCGCTACCGCTGGCGCCGGGCGGGGTGAAGCCGGTTGACAGTCGCTCAAACACGATAGAAATGAACAAGGGAGCCAGCGGCTCCCTTGTTGTTTTTGGCATGTTGCCCGTCAGGCCGCATTGCGCTCCGGCAGTGGGACACGCTTTTTCAGCTGGGAGATCATCACGCCCCCCAGAATAAGGCCGCCGCCCAGCAGGTGGTAGCCGTGGATCGGCTCGCCCAGACCGACGACAGCGATAAGCGCCGTACAGAGTGGCATCAGGTTCATAAAGACCGATGTGCGCTCGGCGCCCATGCAGGCGAGGCCGCGCATCCAGCAGTAGGCCGCCAGCAGGGAGGAGGCGAGCCCGGCGAAGAGCACCAGTCCCCACCCTTCGGCCGGCACCGCCATCGAGTCGGCACTGAGAGCGAGCGGCACCAGCAGCAGTACGGCCAGCAGGATCTGCATGTAGAGGTTGAGCCAGGGGCCAAAGGGGGGTTGCCAGCGGCGGATCAGCAGGCCGTAGAGGGCATAGCTGGCGGAGCCGAGCAGCATCATGCCATCCCCCGGGTTGATGCCGTTGTGCAGCAGAGCCAGCGGCTCGCCCTTGCCCAGCAGCCAGAGCACCCCGAACAGGGAGAGGCTCATGCCGAGCAGCGCCTGTTTGCCGGGACGCTGGCCGAAGAAGAGTGCTCCTTGCAGCAGGGTGAGCAGCGGAATGAGAGAGCCGATCACCCCCATGTTGGTGGCGGAGGTGCTGTGAGCGGCGTAGTAGGCCAGACACTGGTAGAGCACCATCCCGAGCGCCGCCAGCACCAGCAGCTTGCCGAGCCAGGGGCGAACCTCGCTGCGTCGCCGCCAGAGGGTGGGCAGGCAGAAGGGGGTCAGCGCCAGGGCGGCGATCACCCAGCGATAGAAGGAGATGGCTGCGGGGTCGAGCACGCTGGCCGCCGCTTTGGAGACCACGGTATTGGTGGCCCAGATCAGCACCGCCATCAGCGGAAACAGGAGGGGGGAGAAGAGTCGCATCAAAGGCTCCTTGGAGTAGATGCGACAAGTTTAACCTTGTCTGTATGTTGTCAAGTAGCGTAAAACTGACAAACTATCCCGCAGAAAAGACAACTCCCCGTTATCTGTTGCAAGGCTACCGCCACCGGTTAGGGTATGGCGCTTGCCTTGTACGGGCCGAGATTGAACATCAGGCGGCTATAGAGGCGGGCATCGAGAGGAGAGTGAAGAGACCATGACCAACCGGCACTACCATCCGGCAGACAGCGAGCTGCCAGCGCCCAATCCCCTCTACTTTCGCTACCAGCAGCTGCAGGCGGAGAACGTCATGGCGATGCACTCCCACCCCTGGGGGCAGCTCAGCATGATCAGTCTGGGGGTGATGGAGATGGGGCTGACCAACCAGCGCTTGCAGGTGCCCGCCGACTACCTGATCTGGGTGCCGGCGGATCTGGAGCACGCCGCCTACAACGAGCAGGCCCTCGACTACACCTCCATCTATGTCAGTCACGAGCTGGCCGCCCGCTTGCCGGCCGAGCCACGCCTGCTGCTGATGACGCCGCTCATCCGCGCCCTGCTCGCCGATTTTTGCGAGCGCAAGGTGGGCCATATGGTGGATGAGTGGGATCAGCGTCAGGCCGAGCTGCTGGTGGCCAAGCTGACCCGTACCCGCTGTCAGGAGAGCTACCTGCCGATGAGTCAGGACAAACTGCTGGCCCCCATGCTGGCCGTACTGCACAACGATCCGGCCGATCCCCGCACCCTGACCCAGTGGGCGCAGCAGCTGCACACCACAGAGCGCACTCTGGCGCGCCGTTGTCTGCGCGAGCTCGGGATGAACTTCGGCCAGTGGCGGGCGCGGCTGCGGCTTATCAAGGCGCTGGCCTGGCTCAAGGGGGAGTTGCCCATTCAGGAGATCAGCTGGCGGCTCGGCTATGGCTCCACCTCCGCGTTCATTGCCATGTTCAACCGGGAACTGGGCTGCTCGCCCCAGCGCTATCGGCAGCAATCGCGAGGCAGTTCGCTGGCGGGAGTGCCGGACAAAGAGTCGCGAACATCTTGATAAGCTACATGTTTATTGTCGTTATCGAGGGTATCATAGTGGCTTGTTTCGAGATTCCACGATGAGGTGCGGGCTATGTTGCCCGGCTTGATCCTGAGGTTTGTGTATCCATCCTGATGCCATGGGGTAAGCATGCTCGCTTCCGGTTCCCGTTTTGCCGAGTCCGTTTTCTGGTATCTGCTGGCATTGACAGGTTGTTCCATTCTGCTGTTCGAATTCGGCCCCGAGCGGGTACTGGATATCAAAAACTGGCCCCACACCGTCGAGGTGACGCGGGCTCCCGGTGCGAGCGAAGCATCGGCCCGCTATGCCCCCTCGCTGGAAGGGGCGCCCGGCGTGAGCTGTATCCGTTCCGGCGAGCACAATACCTATCCCGGCTGCGGTTTGAGTCTGACGCTTTCTGCCCCCGAGCAGGGGCTCAACCTCGGGCGTTTCAAGACGCTCCATGTGCGCCTGAGCGTGACCGGCAATGGTCAGCAGGATTGGCGCTTCTATCTGCGCAACTACAACCAGGCATTCAATATCCCTGGCGATCCCATGTCGCCCAAGTTCAACGAGATCATCTTCCGCCCAGCCGACTACGGCAGAAGCCATGAGGTGCCGCTCGACGTGTTTACCCCGGCCACCTGGTGGATCAAGCGCTACAAGGTGCCCTTGCAATTGCAGGGGCCTGATTTGAGCCGGGTCTACGCCATCGAGATTGCGGCGGGGTCCGACATGTCGGCGGGCGAGCACGGCGTGGTGATCGAAGAGCTGCAGTTTCATGGTGACTGGCTGGATGCCACCCTCTTCTACCGCCTGATCCTGCTGGTCTGGTTTCTCTATGGCTGCGCCACCTTTATGGTCAATCACCTGCATATGAAGCAGCGGCTGCGCCACGCCAATCGCGCCAAAGAGGAGGTGGAGGCGCTCAACCGCAGCCTGAGCGAAGAGAGTCGCCGCTCCCGCGAGCTGGCCTGTTACGATCCGCTCACCGGCGCCCTTAACCGTCTGGGCGGGGAGCGGCTGCTGGCCGATATCGGCGATCTGCCGTTTGCCTTCATCTATGTCGACGTGGATCACTTCAAGCAGATCAACGACACCCACGGTCATCCGGTGGGGGACGAAGTGCTCAAACATCTGGTCAGCGAAATCCAGCTAAACAGCGATGCGCTCTGCCATCTGGTGCGCTGGGGGGGCGAGGAGTTCGTGCTGCTCTGCCTCCATTACGACCTGCTGCGGGCCTGTGCATTGGCCGAGCGGCTTCGTTCCCGGCTGGAAGAGTATCCCCACTGGCCCGCCTCCCTGCAGGTGACCGCCTCGTTCGGGGTGGCCGAACGAGCGGGAGATAGCCCGGAGCGGGTGCTCAAGCGGGCCGATGAGGCGCTCTATCAGGCCAAGAAGCGTGGCCGCAATCGGGTGGAAGCGCAGTGAGAGCGGGCAGTACGCCGTGTAGACCACCATTCGACAACTTCTTATAAAACGGGCAGAACCCTATGACAGGACAAACCATCGGGGCCTTGACCCTGCTGGTGGCCGATTACGACGAGGCCATCGCCTTTTTCACCGAGGGACTGGGGTTTGCGCTGCTGGAAGATACCCGGCTCGACGAGCCGGGCAAACCGGGCAAGCGCTGGGTGCGGGTCGCGCCGGCGGGCAGCACGGGTTCCGCGCTGCTGTTGGCACGTGCCGCCAGCGAAGAGCAGCGTGCCGCCATCGGCAAGCAGGGCGGCGGGCGGGTATTTCTGTTTCTCGAGACCGATGACTTCTGGCGGGATTACCGGCGGATGCAGCAGTATGGTGTCCATTTTTGTGAACAGCCCCGTGACGAGCCTTACGGCACCGTAGTGGTATTTGAAGATATCAGTGGCAACCGCTGGGATCTGCTGCAACGGATATCTGCCAGTGGCATTTGAAAACGTTTATCATCCCGTCTGTCACAAAGTCATAAAAGTGTCACAGAAAATTCTAATAATTGGCGCACCCATCTTCACAGAGGAGAGAGAAGGGAATGGCTAAGCGAATTCTGGTGGTCGAGGACGAAGCACCGATCCGCGAAATGCTCTGTTTCGTGCTGGAACAGAAGGGATATGAGACGATTGAAGCGGAAGATTTTGCCGATGGACTGGCGAAGGTGCGCGAACCCTACCCGGAACTCATCGTGCTCGACTGGATGATGCCCGGTGGCAGCGGCATCCAGTTCATCAAGCAGCTCAAGCAGGATGAAGTGACCCGCCAGATCCCGGTGGTGATGCTGACCGCCCGCGGCGAGGAGGAGGACAAGGTCCGCGGCCTCGAAGCGGGGGCCGATGACTACATCACCAAGCCGTTCTCTCCCAAGGAGCTGACTGCCCGCCTCCATGCGGTGATGCGCCGCGTCTCTCCCACCTCGGTGGACGAGGTGATCGAGGTGCAGGGTCTCAAGCTGGATCCTGTTTCGCACCGGGTCAGCGCCGAAGAGAGGGCCCTCGACATGGGGCCAACCGAATTCAAGCTGCTCCACTTCTTCATGACCCACCCGGAGCGGGTCTACAGCCGCGAGCAGCTGCTCAACAATGTCTGGGGTACCAATGTGTACGTCGAGGACAGAACCGTGGATGTCCATATTCGCCGCCTGCGCAAGGCGATCGAAGAGACAGGGCACGATAGATTGATTCAGACGGTGCGTGGAGCCGGATACCGCTTCTCAACCCGTCTCTAGAGGCTGTTATGTTGCAACCCTACGCCTGGCGGCGACAGTTGTGGCGAATGGCATTTTTTTACGCGCCCTTCGCATTGGTTGGCTGGCTGATTGATCACCTCTCGCTCACTCTGCTGGTCGCTGCGTTGCTCCATCTTGGCTGGCACTACCGCTTCCAGAAGCGGCTGTCGGACTGGCTGTGGCACGATCGCAGCCTGGTTCCTCCCAACGGCAAAGGTAGTTGGGAGCACATCTTCAACGGCATTTACAAGTTGCAGCAGCGCCACCGCGCCCGGCGCCGCGAGCTGGCGGGCCTGATCCGCCGCTTTCGGGAAGGGGCCGAGGCATTGCCTGACGCGGCCGTAGTATTGCGCGATGATGGCAGCATCCTCTGGTGCAACCGGTTGGCCGAGCAGCTGCTCGGTTTTCGCTGGCCGGAAGATGCCGGCCAGCATATCGGCAACCTGATCCGCAATCCGGCTTTTACCGCCTATCTGGCTAAACAGGCTTTTGACGAGCCATTGGAGATGCACTCCCCGGTCAACGAGGAGAAGTTTCTCGAGTTTCGCATCATGCCCTACGCCTCCGATCAGGCGATGCTGGTTGTGCGCGATGTCACCCGCTTGCGCAGTCTGGAGAAGACCCGCAAACACTTTGTCTCCAACGTCTCCCACGAGCTGCGCACGCCACTCACGGTGCTCAAGGGCTATCTGGAGATGACCGAGGAGCCGCCGCCGCCCGCCATGTGGGCCAAGGCGCATCGGGTGATGATGGAGCAGACCATCCGGATGGACAATCTGGTCAATCAGCTGCTCACCCTGTCACGCATCGAGGCGGCTCCGAGCGTGGATCTCTCCCATCTGGTGGACATGCCCGCCATGCTGGGGCTGCTGGAGCAGGAGGCGCGGGCGCTCTCGGGCGAGCGGGCCCATCAGATCGAATTTGTGGTGCAGCCCAATCTCTTGGTGCGCGGCGATCAGGAGCAGCTGCGCAGCGCCGTCTCCAATCTGGTCTACAACGCCATTCACTACACGCCGCCGGGGCGCAAGGTGACGGTGGAGTGGCGCAAGCAGGGAGCTATGGCGCTGTTTGCCGTGAGCGATGAAGGGGAGGGGATCCCGCCCGAGCATCTGGCACGGCTCACCGAGCGTTTTTATCGGGTGGACAAGGCGCGCTCGCGCCACACCGGTGGCTCCGGCCTCGGCCTTGCCATCGTCAAGCATGCCTTGAGTCACCACGACTGCCAGCTCGATATCGAGAGCCGGGTCGGCTTTGGCAGCCGTTTCAGCTTTCTCATCCCCGGCCGGATGGTGGTGATAAAATAGTCTTTTATGACAAGGTGTTAGATATAGGGGAAGGGCTGCGTTGGCAGCCCTTTGCCTTTTGGACAAAAGCGCCGCCATGTCATTAAAGTGTCACATTAAATCCATAAATTTGTCACTGCCAGGTCAGATACTGGCGCCGTTTTAAGAACGGACCTTCTGTAACTTTGGAGAGATTGGATGAAACTCAACAAACTGGCTGGTGTAATCGGATTCACCGCAGCAACCCTTTTTTCTGCCAGCACCCTGGCCTATGGTGTCGATAAAAACCTGCCGGAATACACCCCGACCAGCGGCATCTCGGGCAACCTGTCCTCTGTCGGCTCGGATACCCTGGCCAACATGATGACCCTGTGGGCTGAAGAATTTAAGCGCATGTATCCCAACGTCAACGTGCAGATCCAGGCTGCCGGCTCCTCTACTGCGCCGACCGCCCTGACCGAGGGTGTTGCCCAGTTTGGCCCGATGAGCCGCGCCATGAAGGCCGGTGAAGAGGAAGCATTCGAGAAGCGCTACGGCTACAAGCCGACTGCCATCCGCGTCGCAGTCGATGCCCTGGCCGTGTTCGTCAACAAGGACAACCCCATCAAGGGGCTGACCATGCCGCAGATCGACGCCATCTTCTCCAGCACCCTCAAGTGCGGTGAAGCCAAGGCGGCCACCAAGTGGTCTGATCTGGGTCTGACCGGTAACTGGTCCGGCAAGGATCTGCAACTGTTTGGTCGCAACTCCGTATCCGGTACTTACGGTTACTTCAAGGAGCACGCCCTGTGTAACGGCGACTTCAAGAGCGGTGTGAACGAGCAGCCGGGTTCTGCCTCCGTGGTACAGTCCGTCTCTGCCTCCCTGAACGGCATCGGTTACTCCGGCATCGGCTACGTCACCTCCGGCGTGCGTGCGGTTCCGCTCTCCAAGGATGGCAAGACCTTTATCGAAGCGAACGCTGACAACGCCATCACCGGCAAGTATCCGCTCTCCCGCTTCCTGTACGTTTACGTAAACAAGCACCCGAACAAGCCGCTCTCCCCGATGGAGCAAGAGTTCGTCAAGATGATGCTCTCCAAAGCAGGCCAGAACATCGTTGCCAAAGATGGCTACGTGCCGGTACCGGCCAAGGTTGTACAGGCTGACCTGAAAAAGCTGGGTATTATGTAACTGCCTGCAGTCAGCATGCCTGATAAAACGAGCCCCAAGCGGGCTCGTTTTGTTTTTGGCGGCTGTCAGTTTTGTTAATAGCGCAGGATGGATATTTTTCCGCCAGCCGGGGGCTGGCTCCCTTGCGTAGCAGGGCGGCATTTCCGAGAATAGGGCAACGTTATGGCAAAGGACCCCTTCATGATTGCGTCTCTCTCCAAGTTTGGCCTGGTAGCCCTCTGCAGTTCCCTGTTGGTCGCTTGTGCCCAGTCGCCGACCGGCCGCAGCCAGATGCTGCTCTACTCTCCCCAGCAGATGAACCAGCTGGGTGCCGACTCGTTTGCCCAGATGAAGCAGCAGGAGAAGGTGAGCACGGATGCCAAAATGAACGCCTATGTCTCCTGCGTCGCCAAGGCGGTCGCAGCCCAGGTGCCCGCCAGCTACGGCATCACCAACTGGGAAGTTGTGGTGTTTGACTCCAAGCAGGTCAACGCCTTTGCGCTGCCCGGCGGCAAGATCGGGGTCTACAGCGGCCTGCTCAAGGTGGCCAAGAATCAGGATCAGCTGGCGACCGTTATCGGTCACGAGCTGACCCACGTGCTGGCCCAGCACTCCAACGAGCGCCTCTCCCGCAGCCAGCTGGCCGGTATTGGTATGGCTGCTGCCGATGTTGCCCTCGGCAGCAGCGAGTACCGCGGCGCCACCATGGCGGCGCTTGGCCTTGGCATGCAGGTGGGGGTGATGCTCCCCTATGGCCGTACCCAGGAGAGCGAAGCGGACCGGCTGGGGCTGGAGCTGATGGCGCGTGCCGGTTTCAACCCGGCTGAGGCTATTCCGCTGTGGCAAAACATGAGCGCAGCCTCCGGTGGCAACAATCCGCCCCAGCTGCTCTCCACCCACCCGAGCAACGAGAGTCGGATTGCCGAGTTGCAGGCGCAGCAGGCTGAAGTTGAGCCGCTCTATCAACAGGCTCGCGCGTCGGGTCTGGTGCCCCAATGCAAGGCATAAGCCTGCGCATGGCGCGGCCCGAGGATGCTGCCGCCATGACGGTGATGCAGCGAGCCAGCTGGCTCGCTGCCTATGGTCAGGTGCTGGGCCCGGATCTGCTGGAGCAGCTGGCGGTGACCTCCCATCTGCAGATCTGGCAGCAGCGGCTGGCTGACACTGGGCCAAGGCCCATGCTGCTCTGTCTCGACGACGTCGTTATCGGGTTGCTCTACTGGCAACCGGTGCAGGAGGGGGATGAGACCATCGCCTGGATCCGCGCCTTCTATCTTCACCCCGATCACTGGCGGCAGGGCTATGGCAAGCGGTTGTGGCAGGCGGTGGCGATGCAGATGCGCCGAAGCCGCTGCTCCTGCGTCAAGTTGTGGCTGCTCGATGGCAATCACATCGGCGAGGGCTTCTACCTGCGCCGCGGTTTCATGTTTGATGGTCAGGAGCGCACCCTGATGAGCCTTGGCCACCCCTGTCTGCAGCGGGAAATGTCCCGTTTGCTCTGATCTCTCTCCCGTTTTTCGCCCCCGGTCACTTTATTTTTTTAGCGAATTAATACAATGTCACCCGAAACAGATGGGATGAAAACTCGCTGACAGGGAGTGCGGCATGTATTACGGCTTTGATATCGGTGGTACCAAGATTGCGTTTGCTGTCTACGACGGCGCCCTGAACCTTTGCCATGAAGAGCGCATGAGTACGCCCGGCGATGACTATCAGGGGCTGTTGCAGCTGGTTCGCTCCCGGGTCGAGCAGGCCGATACCCGCTTTGGTGTCAAAGGGGCGGTCGGTATCGGTTTTCCCGGCATTCTAAATCGTCACGACCAGAGCATAGTGGCTGCGAACCTCCCATCCATCAATGGTCGCCATCTGGGGGATGATCTGGCCGAGCTGCTGGCGCGGCCGGTCAAGGTGGACAACGATGCCAACTGCTTCCTCTGGTCGGAAGTGCACAAGGGGGCAGCCGATGGGGCTGGCAGTGCGCTTGGTATGACCATTGGCACCGGCATAGGTGGTGCTATCTATCTGGCAGGTACCCTGATCCAGGGGCGTAACTGGCTGGCTGGCGAAATCGGCCACTATCCGCTGCCGGCCACCATCCTGATGAAGTATCCCGACTTGCCACGCCCGCGCTGCGGCTGTGGCCGTCTGGTCTGTTTTGAGACCTATGGATCCGGTACCGGCCTTGAGCGCCTCTACTACCATTTTCACGGCCACCGGGCCACCGGCCATCAGATTGTGGCGCGCTTCGAGGCTCATGAGCCCCATGCCGTTGCCACCATCGACTGCTGGCTGGAGATCCTGGCGGCCGGACTTGCTACCGCCATTTCGGTGATGGATCCCGAGGTGGTGGTGCTGGGGGGCGGCCTGAGCGGCCTGCCAGCCCTTTACGAACAGTTGCCGCTGCGCCTGCCGGGCCATCTGCTGCCCGGGGTGGCAGTGCCCGAAATCCGCGAAGCCCGTTTTGGCGGTGCTGGTGGAGTGCGGGGCGCAGCCTTGCTCAATCTATGAGATCAGATGCAGGTCTGATCTCCCCGATAAAAGGAGTCCTCATGACCTCACTTGAAATCTGCATCGACAATCTGGAATCCCTCTTCACCGCCCAGGAGGCTGGCGCCGATCGCATCGAGCTCTGCTCTGCGCTGGGGCTTGGGGGGCTGACCCCCTCCTATGGTTTTATGCAGTTGGCCGCTCGTCACGCCACCGTCCCTGTCTATGCCATGATCCGGCCGCGCGCCGGAGATTTTTGTTTCAACGACGGTGAGTTCGAGATGATGCTGCAAGATATCGCGGCGGCCCGCTCTGCCGGTCTGCAAGGGGTCGTGGTCGGTCTGCTGGATGAGGAGGGGCGGGTCCCCGCCGCCAAACTTCAACAGTTGGTTGATGCCGCCGGACCATTGGGAGTCACCTTCCACCGCGCCATCGATCTCTCTTCTGACTGGCGGCTCGATCTGGAGATCATTGTCGCTGCCGGCTGCGAGCGCATTCTCAGCTCCGGTCATGCTCCGACCGCGCTGGCCGGACTGGAAAATCTGCAGGCGATGCAACAGGCGCTGGCGGGGCGAGCCAGCCTGATGCCGGGGGCGGGGGTCAATGCCGATAACGTGCGCACCATCATCGAGTTTACCGGGGTGAGCGAAGTGCATATGTCCGGTATGGGCTGGCGCGGCGGCATGGTGCCTCATGGCGTCAATATGGGCACCTCGGATGATGGCCGGGTCAATATCACAGATGGCACCAAGGTCGCGGCAGTTCGCGCCCTGCTGGAGCGATAACCTTTCGGACAAAACGGACAAAAGAGGGGCGCCACTTGCTGGCGCCCCTCTTTTTGCTTGTGTGAACTCTCTCCCACGCTCGGGGAAATCAGGTGCGAGGTCGGCAGCACCTCGCGAAAAAGTCTGATATCATCCCGTCTCTTTTATCATCTGGACCCGGAGCACATCTCAATGTCCCAATACGACTCTATCGAACAGAAAGCCAGTTATGGCATCGGCCGCAACATGGGTGATCAGCTGGCGCAGCAAGCCTTCGCCGGTCTGGATATCCCGGCTCTGCAGCAAGGTCTGGCAGATGCCCTGAACGGTCTGGAGTTCGCGGTCAGCCGTGACGATATCAACGATGCCTTCCAGGTCATCACCGCTCGCATGCAGGAAGAGCAGGAAGCGGTTGCCAAAGCCGCTGCTGCTGCTGGCGAAGCTTTCCTGGCCGACAACGCCAAGCGTGACGAAGTGACTGTGACCGATTCCGGCCTGCAGTACGAAGTGCTGGTAGAGGGCAATGGCGCCGTGCCGGTAGCGGGTCAGTCCGTACGCGTGCACTACCACGGTACTTTCACCCACGGTGGCGTATTCGACAGCTCCGTTGCGCGCGGTCAGCCGGCCGAGTTCCCGGTGACCGGCGTTATCGCTGGCTGGGTTGAAGCGCTGCAACTGATGCCGGTTGGCTCCAAGTGGAAGCTCTACATCCCGCACGATCTGGCCTACGGTGCCCGTGGTGCCGGTTCCATCCCGCCCTACTCCGCGCTGGTATTTGAAGTCGAGCTGCTGGATATCCTGTAATCCTGCTGGCTTGAAACATACGGCGACCCTCGGGTCGCCGTATGTTTTTGGGGGCCCCTCAATAGACACCGGTTGTCGCGGTCAGATTAAATCGGGGAGTGTGCCAGCCAGCTTTTTCGACTCTTGATTGATTTTTTCACTCTGGCTGCAGGCATACTGCAAACCGTCAGATCAAATCGAGGAACCCCGGATGAACAGATACATGAACAATGCCGTGCTGACCGCCTTGCTGCTGCTCAGCATTCCGGCTAGTGCCGACGCCATGCGCTGCAAGAATGCGCTCATTACCGAAGGGGACAGCACTGCCGAGATGCTGCTCAAGTGCGGCGAGCCGATGTTGCGGGAAGATATTACCCGTAATGAGGAGAATCAGTACGGCAACTTGGTCGAGGTCAAATATGGCGAACGCTGGACCTACAACTTCGGCAAGAACGAGTTCATGCGCTTTGTCACCGTGCGCAACGGCAAGGTAATCGACATCGAAAATGGCCCGCGCGGCGAGTAGCCGGCGGGCGAAAGGCATGGATGCACAACAGACAGAAGGGCAAGTCCCTTGACTCACATGTCCGGCAAGGGGTCGCGGTGACCAAGTTGTCTGACCGCCAGATTGATCTGGCGGGCCAGCCTCAGTCGCTGTCGACAGGTCAGGCCGTGAAGGCTGATCCTGCCGGCGTTGAATTCAAATGTCCCCAATGCCTCGATGGCAAAGTAACCTCGGTGAAAGCTCTTGATGTAGCGAGCGATCTGGCGTGGGGATAACTGCTTGAACACCTTCATCACAACAAACCCTGATTGAACCGAACGGGGGAGATAATGGGACTCGTATATGACATGCTGATGACGGTTTTGTACGCGTTCAATTAATCCGGTCATGGTCACGCGCGACTATGTGGCCATAAAAAAGTTGTGCGGTGCAGCGGCCCAGCCCCGATATACTGCGAGCACTTTGACTGGATGAGCAAAAGGGCCTGCGCGTGGAATGGGTTGATGTAGTGGATGCGGATAACCGGGTGATTGGCGTGGCCGAGCGAGCCAGGGTGCGGCGCGAGAATCTCTGCCACCGGGCCAGTTACATTCTGGTACTCGACGAGGCGAACCGCATCCTGGTGCAGCGGCGCACCCTCAGCAAGGATTTTTGCCCCGGTATGCTGGATGCCTGCGCCGGCGGCGTGGTCACTACCGGGGAGGAGATGGAACCCTCGGCGCGGCGCGAACTGGCCGAGGAGCTGGGGATCCGCGATGTGCCGCTCGAGGCATTCGGTGACTTCTATGCCGAAGGGGAGGGGTATCGGGTTTGGGGCGGTCTCTTCAGCTGCCGTTATCAGGGGCCGCTGCAACTGCAGGCCGAAGAGGTGAGCGAGGTGCAGTGGATGAGCCTGGCCGAGATAGCGGCCCGCGCCGCCGAATTTACCCCCGACTCCCTGCTGGCCATCGCCACCTGGCAGGCGCGGCGTTAAGAGCGCCGCCACAAAAAACGGGCAGCCTTTGGGCTGCCCGTTTTTGTTGTGTGGCTAGACAAGTTTGAGCAGACGGTTGGTGCGCCCGCAACGGCTGGGTCTGGCCAGCCAGTAGCCCTGCCAGTCGGTGGCCAAGCGTAGCAGCGGATACTCCAGATCGAGCCTGGTCACCACCAGTTGTCCCGGATCTTCCCCCGTCACCGGCTTGCCGCTGGCCGGGTCGATGATTTCGACGATGCAGCTCTCGTTGACGATAAAGCCCTGACCGGGACGACTCTCGTAGGCCACCACCCCGACATCCTGCCACACCAGACAGTTGAAGGCGGCAATGCCGTGGATAGCTTCGAGCGGTGCTGTCTCGGGGTGGGTCACCTCGCACAGCAGGGCGTGGCGCAGACACTCGGTGGGGGTCTCGGCCAGCTCGGCGGCCTCCAGCAGATCGAGCAGGGTGACCAGCGGGCCGACGAAACCTGTGGGTTGATAGCGCCGCAGTGCTTCGAGCTGGCGCTGGGTGTCGTCGGGGCCGCAGGGCACCACGGGGCAGCCAAGCTGGCGCGCCCCGTTGTCAAAGATGAAGGCGGTGGGGCCGGCGTGATAGTCGTGGCAGTTGAGCAGCACCTCTCCTGCCTTGAAGCCGGCGGCAAAGAGCGCCCGTGCAGCCCCCCACCAGTCGGCCCCGGCATATTCGGGAATGGCCAGCTGCCCGGGGCAGGAGAAGACCCGCAACGCCTGACTGGCTGGCCGACCGGTGAGTCCGGCAAAGGGGGGATAGGCTTGCTGGGCGGCAAAGAGATCCGTGCTGTCGAGCAGCGGCAGGGAGGCGAGCTGCTCCAGATCGTCGAGACGGCAGTGGCGATAGGCGCTGGAGTAGCCGGAGCAATACTGGCTGACATGGGCGAGTTGATGATTGAGCTGATCCAGCTGCTGTTGTGCGCGCAGGGCTGGGGGACGAATTTCCAGCCCGTCGTAATGGTTATGCATGAAGGCCTCCTGAGTCGGCAGATCCTGCTCAAGGTTAGTTCAAATGGTCCCGGCAGAGAGGGGCCTGTGTCACATGGCAGGTGTGAGGTAGACTGGGGCTCTTTTCATCCACAGATCCCCCCTCAACTAAAGGACGAGCACGATGATCGCGATTGGTCAGACCCTGCCTGCGGGCGAATTCACCTTCATCACCACCGAGGGAAAGCAGCAGCGAGATACCCAAAGCCTGTTTGGCGGCAAGCGGGTGGTGCTGTTTGCGGTGCCCGGCGCCTTTACCCCCACCTGCTCCAACGCCCATCTGCCGGGTTACGTGGTGCTGGCCGACCAGTTCATGGCCAAAGGGGTGGATGCCATCTGTTGTCTGTCGGTCAACGACGCCTTCGTGATGAAGGCGTGGCAGGATGCCCAGAACGCCGGGGCTATCACCATGCTGGCCGATGGCGATGGCAGCTGGACCCGGGCGCTGGGACTTGCAAAAGAGACCGGTGCCTTTGGCGGCGTGCGTGCCCAGCGCTTTGCGTTGATCGCCAACGATGGCGTGGTGGAGCAGCTGTTTGTGGAGGAGCCCGGCAAGTTCGAGGTCTCCGATGCGGCGAGTCTGCTGAGCAGACTGTAGCGATTAATCGTTGTTTGATTTCCCCTTGAATTGACAGGCGGCGCCGTTACACTGGGCGCCACTTTCCAATGGCGCCAGCAGCTTTTGCTGGCGCTCCTGTTTACTGGCGATGGGATAGAGACTGTATGACCCTGGCTTTTGTTGCCCTGATTGCCGGACTGGCGCTGCTGGTCTGGAGTGCTGACAAGTTTGTGGACGGGGCGGCGGCAACCGCCCGTTATGCCGGCATGCCGCCGCTGCTGATCGGCATGGTGATCATCGGTTTCGGCACTTCGGCCCCCGAGATGGTGGTGTCGGCGCTGGCCGCTTCGCAGGGTAATCCCGGGTTGGCCCTTGGCAACGCATATGGCTCCAACATCACCAATATTGCGCTGATCCTAGGTCTGACGGCGCTTATCAGCCCCATCGCGGTCGCCTCTCAGGTGGTGCGCAAGGAGATCCCGATCCTGCTCGGCATTACCCTGCTCTCCGGTGCCCTGCTGCTGGATGGCCATCTTGGCCGGATGGATGCCGCCATTCTGGGTGTCGTCTTTGTTGGCCTGATGGGCTGGTCCATCTGGGCTGGCATGAATGGCAAGGGAGATGCGCTGGATGTAGAGACCGAAGAGGATATCGCCAGTGAGGGGATGTCACTCAAGAGCGCCATCTTCTGGCTGGTGGTTGGGCTGGTGTTGCTGATCGGCGCTTCCCGCCTGCTGGTGTGGGGGGCGGTGACCATCGCTCAGGCGCTTGGTATCAGCGATCTGGTGATTGGCCTCACCATCGTCGCTATCGGTACTTCGCTGCCGGAGCTGGCCTCTTCGCTTATCGCCATTCGCAAGAACGAGCACGATCTGGCCCTTGGCAACGTGCTCGGCTCCAACCTGTTCAACACCCTGGCTGTGGTGGGGATTGCGTCCGGTATTCACCCGCTCGATGTGGCGCCGGAAGTGCTCTCTCGCGACTGGAGCATCATGATGGGGCTGACCCTGCTGCTGCTGGTGATGTGTCTGGGCCGCAAGGGGCAGGGCCGCATCAACCGGCTGGAGGGGGGCGTGCTGCTCATCTGCTTCGTCGCCTACACCGGCTGGTTGCTGGGCAGCCAGTTTGTCTAGCCATATCGGGCAAGATGCAACGAAAGAGGGGAAGCCATGGCTTCCCCTCTTTGCATTCTGTTGGCGGCGTTTAAGCGACAGCCACCAGTTTCTGGCCCTTCTGGCTGCTGTCCAGAATGAGGATGCTCGCCTTGGGGAAGAAGTTGAAGGTGGAGGCGGAGGCCCATGTATAGGCGCCCATCACCTTGCCCACTACCAGCTCGCCAAGCTCGAGGTCCGGCAGCATGATGCCCTCGCGGATCACATCCACGCTGTCGCAGGTGGGGCCGGAGAGTACCGAGTTGTGCAGCTCGCCGCTGGCATAGGGCGTACTCACCGGATAGGTAACGTGGTCGTAGAGCTGGCCGTTGTAGCTGCCATAGAGGCCGTCATCCAGGTAGTACCAGATCTTGTCGCCGCGGTGGGCCTTGCCCATCACGCTGGCGACCGAGGTCATGGCCGGTGCGCTGATAAAGCGGCCCGGTTCGGCAATTTTCTGTACGGTGGCCGGCAGCTTGGCCAGCGCCTCGCGGATCGGGGCGCAGAAGCCGTCGATATCGAACTCGCCACCTTCATAATCGACCGGGAAGCCGCCGCCGATATCCAGCACCCAGGGCTTGAGGCCGAGCGCCCAGGCCTGCTCCATGATCTCGCGGCAGGCGTCGATGGCCTGCACATGGCGACGGGCGTGAGGCACCTGCGAGCCGACGTGGAACGACAGCCCCATCACCTTGATCCCTTTGGCGTGGGCCAGCTGCAGCAGTGGCAGCGCCTGCTCAGGAGTGCAGCCGAACTTCTTGGAGAGATCGACCTTGGTCTCGGGGTTGGGGAAGCTGACTCGCAGCAGCAGTTTCACTTCGTCCTTGTAGGGAATGAACTTCTCCAGCTCCAGCGGGTTGTCATAGACAAACACGGTGCAGCCGAACTCCAGCGCATAACGGATATCGCTGTCGCGCTTGATGGGATGGGTATGAATGCAGCGTCCCGGGCGAACCCCCTGACTGCGCACCAGATCCACTTCGCCATTGGTGGCCAGATCGAAACAGGCCCCCTCTTCCTTCAAGACAGAGACCACCGCCTCATGGGGCAGGGGTTTGAGTGCATAGTGCAATCGTACATCGGGCAGGGCAGCGGCCAGCGCCCGATACTGTTTGCGGACGGCTGCCTTGTCGAGCAGCAGCAGGGGAGAGCCGAATTGTTCAACCAGCTGACGGTAATCTTGTGCTACCAGGGTCTCGTTCATTCTCTTTTGGTCATCCTTAGGGGGCGTGATATGCCCAAGCCATATGCGATTGAACCGGCGACGGCCGGGTCAGGCGAGCGGTCCGGTGGGACCAACCGAACACAGTGCATAAATTGATGGCAAAGTGCTTGGTTATGCGTCGGATTATCTGCTTATTGACTCTGTGTGCAAGCTATTTGATTGGATATGTTGGCAAGTTTTTCTGGCCGAAACGATTGAGAGGATTGCTATCAATTCAGCTACTTTCCTTATCGAACCGTTTCGCTGCTGTTCGGGCTTAACTTATTGATAGTTAACTAACATTTAACATCATGGCGAGGGTTTGAGCGCAGGGCAAAAAAGTGCGACGGCGGGGTTTCAAGTGCGAGACAGCTCACATTTTTTGGATTAACATGCCCTCTTCCTAATCCAAATTAGTTCGGATGAAGGTAGCAGGAGAGCGATGGGCAACCATCCACCGAAGAAGTGAATCTTTCAGGTACCGGGCAACCGGTGTGGACTGCTACTGGACGATACTCTGGAGAGACCCGTTTAATCGGGCGCCGAAGGAGCAAGGCACCATGATTGCATCGCAATCTGGCGCCGGAAACTCTCAGGCAAAAGGACAGAGGGGATGGGATGGTTGTACCTGGGCTTGGCCCGCATCCGATCGCCTTTGGGGATCGCGACACCTATGGGAAGATCATCCTTCTCCTCCTTAATTTTTGTTTCTTAAGGAGGATGCATGTCATCAATTCAATCGGCGTTAACCGCCATCGATAGCTTTATCTGGGGGCCACCCCTGCTGATCCTGCTGGTCGGGACCGGTATCTACCTCACTTTGCGTCTGGGTCTGCTTCAGGTGGTGCGCTTGCCGCTCGCTCTGCGGCTGGTCTTTGGTCGCGATCAGGGCGAAGGCAAGCAGGGGGATGTCTCCAGCTTCGGCGCCCTCTGTACCGCGCTTTCGGCAACGATCGGCACCGGCAACATCGTCGGGGTCGCCACCGCCATCAAGCTCGGCGGCCCCGGTGCCCTGTTCTGGATGTGGATGGCGGCGCTGTTCGGCATGGCCACCAAGTACGCCGAGTGTCTGCTGGCGGTCAAGTATCGCGAGCAGGACGCCAACGGCCAGATGGCGGGCGGCCCCATGTACTATCTGGAGAAGGGGCTCGGCTCCAGGCCGCTCGCCAAGCTGTTTGCCCTGTTCGGCATCGGCGTCGCCTTCTTCGGCATCGGCACCTTCCCGCAGGTTAACGCCATCAGTGATGCCATGAGCCTCTCCTTCTCGGTACCCCGTGAAGCGACTGCCGTGGTGCTGACCCTGATCGTGGCGCTGGTGACCCTGGGGGGCATCCAGTCCATCTCCAGCGTGTCGAGCAAGGTGGTCCCATTCATGGCCATCTTCTACATCGTCGCCTGTCTGGGTGTGCTGGTGAACAATGCCAGTGCCCTGCCGGAGGCGATCGCGCTGGTGATCGGGAGTGCCTTCACCGGCCATGCGGCGACCGGCGGCTTCGTCGGTGCCAGCATCATGCTGGCAATCCAGTCCGGGGTGGCGCGCGGGGTCTTCTCCAACGAGTCGGGACTGGGCTCAGCGCCTATCGCGGCAGCGGCGGCCAAGACCGATTCGTGCGTGGAGCAGGGGCTGGTCTCCATGACCGGCACCTTCATCGACACCATCATCATCTGCACCATGACCGGTCTGACGCTGGTGGTGACCGGGGTGTGGAGTGGCGATGTGAGCGGCGCGGCCATGACCAGTCTGGCCTTTGCCCAGGGGCTGGATGCTCATGTCGGCCAGTATCTGGTGAGCATTGGCCTGCTGTTCTTCGCCTTTACCACCATCCTTGGCTGGAACTACTACGGCGAGCGCTGCACCGAGTACCTGTTCGGGGTGAAGGCGATCAAGCCCTACCGCCTCATCTATCTGGTGCTGGTGGCGAGTGGTGCCTTCCTCCATCTGGATATGATTTGGCTGCTGGCCGACATCGTCAACGGCCTGATGGCAGTGCCCAACCTCATCGGCCTGATCGGTCTGCGCCATGTGGTGATTGCCGAGACCCGCGCCTACTTTAGCCGCGAACAGGATGGCGAAGCAGAGCCGGAACCTCAGACCGCCTGATCCCGCAACAATCCATCCAAACGAAAAAAGCCACGACCCGGGTCGTGGCTTTTTTATTGCGCTCTGTTCGTCGCGGGATCAGAGAGGCTGTTTGCTGCGCTTGGGCAGCAGCAGGTTCATCACGATGGCGGTGATGCCGCCGGTGGCGACGCCGTAGGAGAGCACGCTTCTGGCCAGCTCCGGCAGGTGTTGCAGCACTTCCGGTACCTGCGCGACCCCGAGGCCCATGGCCAGCGACACCGCCAGGATCATCAGAGCGCGGCGATCCAGCTCCTCGCGGGAGATGATGCGTACACCAGCGGCGGCAATGGTGCCGAACATGACGATGGTGGCGCCGCCCAGCACAGGTTCGGGGATCTGCTGTACCAGACTGGCCACCGCCGGGAACAGGCCGAGCAGAGCCAGCATCGCAGCGATAAAGAGGCCGACATGACGGCTGGCGACGCCGGTCAGCTGAATCACGCCGTTGTTCTGGGCGAAGGTGGACATGGGGAAGGTGGAGAAGAGGGCTGCCAGCATGGAGTTGGCACCATCGGCCAGCACACCGCCCTTGATCCGCTCCATATAGACAGGCCCTTCCAGCGGCTCGCCGGAGATGTCCGAGGTGGCGGTCATGTCACCGATCGCCTCGAGCGCCGTCACCACGAAGATGATGGCGAGCGGTACGAACAGCTGCCAGTCAAAGCCGAGGCCGTAGTGGAGCGGAATGGGCACCATCACCAGCGGGCCATCGAAGGTGGGGGCGCTCACTTTGCCCAGCAGCAGTGCTACTGCATAACCTGCCAGCATGGCGATCATGATAGCGGAGAGGCGCAACCAGGGGTTGCGGCTGCGCTGCAGCAACACGATAAGGCCGAGCACCAGCAGGGAGAGGAAGAGGTTGGTGTGGCTGGCGAAGCTGCCGTCTGCCAGCGCGCCGTAGCCGCCGCCCATGCTGATGAGCCCCACCTTGATGAGGGTCAGGCCGATGAGCAGCACGACGATGCCGGTCACCAGCGGGGTGATGATCCTTTTGACCAGATGGAGGAAGCGGCTCATCACCACTATGGTGAGGGCGGCCGCCAGCATGGTGCCGAACAGGGTGCCCAGCAGATCGTCGGTGGGCATGGCCGCCAGCTTGAGGGCGAGACCGGAGGCAATGATGGGGCCGAGAAAGTTGAAGCTGGTGCCCTGTACCGAGAGCAGGCCGGAACCGATGGGGCCGAAACGGCGGGTCTGGATGAAGGAGGCGATGCCGGACATGACCAGCGACATGGAGACGATATAGCGAGTGTCGGCGGCAGGGAGGCCGAGGGCATTGGCGATGATGAGAGGAGGAGTGATGATGGCGACAAACATGGCGAGCATATGCTGTAGGGCGGCGAACAGGGTCTGGGGTAGAGGCGGGACATCCTCTATTCCATAGACCAGTTCGCTATGGGCTCGCCTGGGTGGATGTGCCTCTCGATTGGCGCGTGTGACTGCTGCCTGTTCCATATGTACCTCGACTGTGTGGGGGGAGGGGGAAAAATTGGGCGCTATTGTAGTGATCGAGAGGGGGATGACCAGCGTTAATGAAGAGAAAAAAGGTTTATTTTTCTGTGTATTGAAACGTTTGCGCGGTGTCGTTATCATCTGTCGGTTTGTGTGATCGTCCTCTCCTTTTTATTCCCCTCGCTAATGACATTTTTACCACTTTGTAGGTGTAGAATGAGCCCTCGGTAATTAATCGTGGAGACTCTGGATGCTTAAGTTGTCAGAGTTCTGGAGTGCGAGGGTTCACTCCGAAGACTTTACCCGTACCCGTATGGGTTTTATGACGGTGCGGTTGCGCCTGCTGACCTGTCTGCTGATGGTTGGGTTGCCGGCCTGGGCCGTGGTGGACTGGATTACTCTGCCTGCCCCCCATTTCGAGCAGCTGTTTCAGGCCCGCATCTTCTGCACTCTGGCACTCTCTCCGCTGATCCCCCTCTCTTACCTCATTCACTTTCGTCGCGAGCGGATGAAGCTGGCCCTCGGCTATCTGATGATGGTGATGATGATCTTCTCCCTCTTCTGCCTGCACAGTTTTGGCAGCGAGCAGGAGCTGCAGGCCGGTTATGCCGTCTTCCCCTATCTGCTCATCACCCTGTTTGCCATCTTTCCCATCCCGCTCTCCCTTGGGCTACAGCTGGCTGGCGTGGTGCTGGTGACCATGCTGCTGGGGTACTGGCTGCTGGTGGGGCAGAGCCTCTGGAGCCAGGCCACGCTGAACCAGATCTGGGTGCTCGGCATGTTTACCCTGGCCAGCTGCTGGGTGCAGTGCGGTCAGCTCAATATGCTGCTGCGGCTCTATCGGGAGTCCACCACCGACGAGCTGACCGGCATGATGAACCGCCGCCTGTTGATGAAGCAGCTGGAACAGGCGAGAGTCCGACTGCAGACCAAGAAGAAGCCCTTTGCGGTAATGCTGCTGGATCTCGATCGTTTCAAGCGGATCAACGATATCTACGGTCATCTGGCAGGGGATGCGGTGCTCAAGGAGGTGGCCACCACCCTGGGCGAGCAGCTGGAACCTGATATGGTGCTGGGGCGCTACGGCGGCGAGGAGTTTGCCATCCTGATGCACAACCACGCCGATCCGGTGCAGGCAATCAGAATGGCCGAGCGGCTGCGTATTGCAGTCGAGGCGCGGCTGGTAAAGAGTCCCACCTCGGACGAGTTGCTGGAGGTGACGGTGAGTATCGGGATTGCCATGGCTCGTGCCGACGACACCATCGATATTCTGATCAACCGTGCCGACGAGTGCCTCTATCAGGCCAAGATGGCGGGGCGCAACTGTGTGGTGGTCGAGGGTCAGAACAGTGGAAAAACAGATGCCGCCTGAGGGCGGCATCTTGCTGGCAAGGTGCTGACGAAATCAGCTCAGCTTGTACTTGCCGGAGAGTTGCTGGGCCAGCAGCTTGAACATGTTGAACACTGCCATGGTCTTGCCGGTCGGGGTGCCATCTTCGGCGAGGAAGAACTCCCCCTTGAACACCAGAATATCCCCCTTCTGCTCCACCGAGTCGGCGCGCATGCCGTGGATGAAATCTTCGTGTTCCTTGATGATCTTGTTGGCCATCTCCAGCAGGGCAGTCTCGGTGATCAGCTCTTTCTGTGGTTGCATGCTCGTCTCCTTAAACGACTACTGGGCAGGGGCATTGAGCCATTGCATGTGGCGGCGCCCTGCCTCTGATTGAAGAGGGGGCTAGCATACTGCAAACGGGGATTTTCTGTCATTGATATGACCCCGCTTTGTCGCGTTTTAGCCCATCACCAGATTCTTCAGCCAGCGGCGCTGGCGAATGCGGCGCTGCACCAGCACCATCTTGCTGATCTCCTCCAGCAGCACCACCGCTACCACCCAGGAGAGGGGCCAGCCGAGCAGAGAGACTGCCACCCACGCCAGCGGCAAGCCGATACACCACATGCCGACGATATCGATGAATATGGTGTAGTTGACGTCGCCACCCGAGCGCAGCACCCCGATGATCCCCACCATGTTGAACACCTTAAGCAGCATGCCAAAGCACATGATGCCGAGCACCTGACCCGCCTCGGCCATCAGTTCGGGAGGCAGGTTGCCGACCCACTGCAGCAGGTTGGTCTGCAATAGCCAGACGGCGATCCCCACCAGCAGGGCGCCGATGGGGGCGAGCAGCAGGAAGAGCTGGGAGTGCTGCCAGGCGACCTCGTACTCTTCGGCGCCAAGCCGGTGACCGAGCAGGGTGGAGCAGGCCACCGCCAGCCCGAAGAAGAGGGAGATGAGGATGCTCTCCAGCGTGCCCAGGGTCGTCATGATGGCCAGCGAGTCGGTGCCAAGATGGGCATAGAGAAAGCCGTAGAGCAGCATGCCGAACGCCCAGAGGCCGTCATGAAACAGCAGCGGCAGGGCGATCAGGGTAAAGCGTACCACCTCCTTGCGCCGAAATGCTGCCAGCCAGTCAGCCTTGCGCGGCACGAGGCGAGCCTCATTGCGCTGCACATAGATGAGCAGCAGCACCGTCTGCAGCAGCCGGGAAATGGTGGTGCCCCAAGCTGAGCCGGCTACGCCCATCGCCTCGAAGCCAAAGTGGCCGAAGATGAGGGCGTAGTTGAGGATGACGTTGGCAATGATGGCGATGATGCCGATCCGGGTGGGGGCGGCGGCATTGCCGACCGAGCGCAGCGCCGACTCCAGCGGCACCACCACGGCGGTGCAGAGGATGGTGGCGCCGGTGATCATCAGAAACTGGTCGGCCAGCGCGCGCAGCTCGGGATCCTGGCTGGCAAATCCGAGCACGTCGCCCGGTGCGAGCACATAGACAAGGGCAAACGGCAGCGCCACCAGCAGGGCACCAACCAGTGCCAGCGCCAGTGACCGGCGTACCCCGGCCATCTCGCCGCGGCCGTAATATTGTGCTGCCAACACCGAGACCCCGCCTGCGAGGCCCGCTGTCACCAGCAGATTGAAGAAGAAGACCCGGTTACCCAAGCCGACCGCCGCCACAGCCGTGGTGCCAAGCTGGCTCACCATCATGATGTCGATGAGACCAAGCAGGGAGAACATCATGGATTGCAGCGAAACCGGCAGGGCCAGCCGCCACAATCGGGTCATGAACTCGCGATCGGTGGTTTGTTTTAAAATCGCTTGCCAATAATTCATTAGTGTTAACCGGGTATGAGAAAAGCAAGGTTTGTCATGGGTATGATAGGGGGAGTGGTGAGCGGCTTCACTGTGAGTCTCTCTCGGGTTTATTGTGTGAAACTATCCTGTTGAGGTGTTATGCCCTTTGTCAGCGAGTGTCTGGAGATAGCGCCCTCCTGCGATGAGCGAATGCTGGGGCGCGAAGGGCTGCCGCTGCTCGGCGAGGCCGGTATCTTTCTGACCGGCCTCTCGACCATTCGGGAGCACTACCTCATTCGCCGCAATCGGCCCGAGTTTCACATTCTGATGGCGAGCCACAGTGAGGGGGGGGCGCTGCTTACCGACCGGGGCGAGCAGCCTGTCCCGAATGGTTCGCTCATCTTTTTGCCCGCCGCCGTGCCCGGTGGCCTCAAGCTGGTGGGGGAGCAGTGGCAGATGAGCTGGATTTTGCTCGATGACGTGCCGCGCTGGCAGCATTTTCACCGGCTCGGCCACCGAATCTGGCAGGGGGATGGCGGTGATCAGCTGCATCATCTGCTCAGCCTGATCCAGCTCGAAGGGGTTCGTTCCCCGCTTCAGCCCCAGTTGCTCACTCTGCTGCTGGCTCTGCTGGAGCGCACTCTGCAGGGAGAGGTGCGTGGCACACCGGAGCTGCGCTTGCAGGCGCTGTTTCGCCGGGTGGAGGCACGCCTCGACGAGCCCTGGAGTGTAGCCCAGCTCGCTGACCAGATGGCCTGCTCGGTGCCTCATCTGCACCGCCTCTGTCAGCAGCACTTTGGTATGGGGCCGATGGCAAGGGTGACCGAGCTCAGAATGAACAAGGCGCGTCAGCTGCTGCTTTACACCAACTGGCCGCTCAGCGAGCTGGCCGCCCGGGTCGGTTATAGTGATGGCGCCAACTTTGCCAACTCGTTTCGACGCCTGACTGGTCAGACCCCGGGGGCATTTCGTCGACTCGGTCGCAAACCTTTTGCAACGGATATGCAAACTCTTTGAAATTAATGACACAAGCCCCTAGGATCGGCGGGTTCCTGCGTCTAGCTAACCGTTTAGGTATCAAGATCCATGTTTGAAGATAATAACCAGAAACGTCCTCTCTACATTCCCTACGCCGGCCCCGCCCTGCTGGAGACCCCGCTGCTCAACAAGGGGAGCGCCTTCACCAGCGAAGAGCGCAGCAACTTCAACCTCGAGGGGCTGCTGCCCCAGAATATCGAGACCATCGAAGAGCAGGCCGAGCGTGCCTATCGCCAGTTCATGGCGTTTGGCAACGACATGGACAAGCACATCTATCTGCGCAACATCCAGGATACCAACGAGACACTGTTCTATCGGCTGCTGCACAACCACCTGACCGAGATGCTGCCCATCATCTACACCCCGACGGTGGGCAAGGCGTGCGAGGAGTTCTCCAACATCTATCGCCGCGCCCGTGGCCTCTTTATCTCCTATCCGGATAAAGACAGGATCGATGACATGCTGCAAAACGCCACCAAGCAGAACGTCAAGGTGATCGTGGTGACCGATGGCGAGCGGATCCTGGGTCTGGGTGACCAGGGTATCGGCGGCATGGGCATTCCCATCGGCAAGCTGTCGCTTTACACCGCTTGTGGCGGCATCTCGCCCGCCTACTGCCTGCCGGTGGTGCTGGATGTGGGCACCAACAACCAGCAGTTGCTGAACGACCCCTTCTACATGGGCTGGCGCAATCCGCGCATCTCCGGTGAAGAGTATGCCGAGTTCGTCGATGCCTTCATTCAGGCGGTCAAGCGCCGCTGGCCCGATATCCTGCTGCAGTTCGAGGACTTCGCCCAGAACAACGCCATGCCGCTGCTCAACCGCTACAAGAACGAGCTCTGCTGCTTCAACGACGACATTCAGGGTACCGCGGCGGTAACGCTGGGCAGCCTGATCGCCGCCTGCAAGGCCTCCGGCGCCAAGCTCTCCGAGAAGCGGGTCGCCTTCCTCGGCGCGGGCAGCGCAGGTTGCGGCATCGCCGAGCAGATCGTGGCGCAGATGAAGGCCGAAGGGCTGACCGATGCCCAGGCACGCAGCCGGGTCTTTATGGTGGACAGATTCGGTCTTATCACCGACAAGATCCCCAACCAGCTCGACTTCCAGCGCCGCCTCTCCCAGCCGGTGGAGCGCATCGCCGACTGGCCGGTGGGGGACAATATCTCCCTGCTGGAGGTAATGGAGCACGGTCGCCCGGACATTCTGATCGGGGTATCCGGTCAGCCGGGTCTGTTTACCGAAGAGGTGGTCAAGACCATGCACAAGCACTGTGCCCGTCCCATCATCTTCCCGCTCTCCAACCCCACCTCCCGGGTCGAGGCGACGCCGGCAGATCTCATCCGCTGGACCGATGGTCAGGCGCTGGTGGCCACCGGCAGCCCGTTTGCTCCGGTGGAGTACAAGGGCAAGCGCTACGTCATCGCCCAGTGCAACAACTCCTTCATCTTCCCGGGGATCGGCCTTGGCGTCATCGCCTCCGGCGCCACCCGGGTGACCGATGCGATGCTGATGTCGGCCAGCCGTGCGCTGGCGGAGTGCTCGCCGCTGGTGAAAGGGGAGGAGGGCTCCCTGCTGCCGGATCTGGCGGATATCCATCAGGTCTCCCGCTACATCGCCAAGATGGTGGCCAAGACCGCCATGCTGCAGGGCAAGGCGGTGCAGACCCCGGACGAGGTGATCGCTCAGGCCATCGAAGCGAACTTCTGGCATCCGGAGTATCGCCGCTACCGCCGTACCTCCTTCTGATACGCCTCAGCGCTAAATAGCCATAAAAACAAAGGGATGCCCAGGCATCCCTTTTTGCATCCGGTGAGTTATTGCGATAGTGAGCGCTCGAACTGAATGATTGCTTCCATGACCTCATCTGGTGCTTCATACCAAGGGAAATGGCCTGCGTTGGGGATGGTTACCTGTCGAACGTTATCCCCCTGATAGCGGGGATCCTGCCACTGCTGCTGAGCGACTACTCGATCATCACCACCGGAAATAATAAGCACCGGGATAGTCGCTGGCCACCAGCGGGCTTCGTACGTTTCATCAAAGTGGTCTGCCGACCAGCTCATGGCCGCAAGGTTGAAGGGGAGACTCGCCAGCATGGCCCGCCCCATGGCCAATGTGTGCGTCGAAAAGTTCCAGGGAGCACTTGCCATGACGAGCGCCCTGAGGGTCGCGATATTTGGTTCGCGGGAAAACGCGTGCGCGGCAGTCTCGCTCTCGGGCAAGGGGTGCTGTTCACACATGCTTGCAAAGTCGGCCTGCCAGCGAGCAGAGGGGGCTGAGCTTATCAACACCAGCCCAGCCAGCCGCGTAGCCAGTTCAGATACCGAGAGCAGATACATGCCACCGGTTGAATGACCAATGAAAACGGGGTTGGGAAGTGCATCGGCGGCTTCTATGAGTACATCCGGCCAGCGCTCGTACGCAGTCGTATGATCGATCATGTCGGTATTGCTGCCATCGCCGGGCAGATCAATTAGCCAGACTGTGCCGTTGACCGTCAGCTGCTCTGCCAGAATTTGCAGGCTTTCCGAGCCGAGGCCCGGACCACCTGGAAGCAGCAGCCAGTTGTATTTGCCTGCCGAGCGCGAGACGCATCTCATGCGAATGCGGGAGGGGGTATAACGCACGTCATGCATTGTGTATTTATCTATGACTTGAACCGGTCGGGAGTGCCGACTTTATGCTGGCAAGGCAACGACGGCAAGCTGGTTTGAGCGGTGTGGAAGCGAAGGATAAATAACAAGGGGGGATGCCCAGATATCCCCCCTTGATTCAGGTAATAGAGCGTTCGCTACGCAAACAGAACTTGGTTACTTGGTTACTTGCTGGACGCCGGTGACGCGCACTTCGACGCGGCGATCCGGGGCCAGGCAGGCGATCAGCTTGGCCTTGGCCTTGATGCCGTCGCACTGGGTGCCGGTAACCGGGTTAGCCTCGCCACGACCCTCGATGGAGACCTTGCCAGCCGGCAGACCCTTGCCCACTAGGAAGTCGGCCACGGTGCGGGCACGGGCTTCGGAGAGCTTCAGGTTGTAGGCATCGGAGCCGATGCGGTCGGTATAACCGACCACCACGGCGCTGCCATCTTTCGGCTGCACGTCGACGATCTGTTGATACAGGGTATTGAGCGCTGCGACACCTTCTGGCTTGAGGCTGGATTTGCCAAAGGCAAACAGCACGTCAGAGCTCAGGGCAAAGTTCTTGTCGACGACTACGGGCTCGGGAACGGGCTCGGGGGCCGGAGCGGCAACCGGTGCGACATAAGATGTCCGGTTGGGGTGCAGTACCAGCTCCAGGGTGGCGACGCTCATGTCGCTCTCCCAGGTTTTCTGCTCGTCACCCAGATTCCACAGGTAGCGGTAGCGAGCCTGCACATCGATGAGGTCGGAGAGCTTGGCTGTCAGCCCCAGGCCTGCCAGCGGCGCAGTGCCGTTGGCGTCGTTGCCGTTACCGTTGACGTGGTTGAAGTAGGCGCCACCTTCAGCGAATACGGAGAAGATATCGCCCAGCGGCAGGCGAGCGATACCGGATAAAGTGCCCCCCTGAGTCTTGAAGTCGGTACCGTCTACGCCAGCTTTGCCAGCGTAGAGATAGCCCAGCTCGGCGGCGAAGTTCTGGTTGAAGTTGTAGCCACCGAACAGGTTCAGCGCGGTGGCATCCTTGTCGGCATCTTTGCCGAAATCGTCGAGATTGTGGGCATAGGCCCAGCCTGCGCCCATACCGCCGTACCAGTCATCGGCGGCCTGTGCCGTGGTGGCTGCGGCGGCGAGCGCCAGTGCGATCAGAGTTGGTGCCATGTTGATTTTCATCGAATTATCCTCGTTGCATCAGCCCTTGCGGGCGTTCGAAACAGTCGTTCTTATTAGCTGCGAAAAATTCGCCAGCAAAGTGGATAGCGGATGGCTTCGGGACACTCATGAGTCATTGGCATCATGGACAACAGGCCGGAAGGGAAGCGTTATCTCGCGCTTATCCAATCCCTTACAGGCGCAACTACTGTATGCCTTTGACTCTGAGCAGGCAAGTTCACGGGAAAAGGTGACAGGATTGTCAGAAGCAGAACAGGGAAGTATGAAGCGGGGAAAAATGACAGGGGATAAACAAAAGGGGGAGCCTTGGCTCCCCCTTTCTGCACACAAGAGTCAGATTACTTCTGAACTTCTTGTACGCCAGATACGCGAACTTCTACGCGACGGTCCGGAGCCAGGCAGGAGATCAGCTGAGCTTTAGCTTTCACGCCGTTGCACTTGGTGCCGGTAACCGGGTTGGCTTCGCCACGACCTTCGATGGCAACTTTGCTGGCAGCCATACCTTTGCTGACCAGGAAGTTGGCAACGGTGCGGGCACGAGCTTCAGACAGCTTCTGGTTGTAAGCGTCGGAACCGATACGGTCGGTGTAACCAACAACAACAGCGTTGCCATCTTTCGGCTGGAACTCAACGATCTGCTGGTACAGAGCGTTCAGGGCAGCAACACCTTCCGGCTTCAGGCTGTCTTTGCCGAAGGCGAACAGGACGTCGGAGTTCAGAGCGAAGTTTTTCTCAACGATCTGCGGAGCAACCGGAGCCGGAGCTTCTTCAACAACCGGAGCCGGAGCCGGAGCTACGTAGGAAGAACGGAACGGGTGGTATACGGCTTCCAGGGTAGCAACGCTCTGGTTGGACTTGTAACGTACGTCGTCAGCCGGGTGCAGGTCAGCCACGTCCCACATGTAGCGGTAGCGAGCTTGCAGATCCAGAGCGTCGTTAACCTTGTAGGTCACGCCCAGGCCAGCCAGCGGGGATACTTTGGTGTCGCTAACGGTCAGACCGTCGGTGTGGGCCCAGTAGGCGCCGCCTTCAGCGAACAGGGAGAAGCCGTTGCCAACCGGCAGACGGGCGATACCGGACAGGGTGGCACCCTGGTTCTCGTAACGCTCACCTTCGGTGTTGCCACGACCAGCATACTGGTAGCCGAACTCGGTACCGAAGTTTTCGTTGAAGTTGTAGCCTGCGAATGCGTTTACAGCAGCAGCATCTTCAGTACCTTCGTAACCGCCACCGTTGATCTTGTTCAGACCGTTGAAGTGAGCAGCACCAACACCGGCACCGAAGTAGATGTCGTCAGCGGCGTGAGCAGCGGTGGCACCCAGAGCAGCCATGGTGATGGCAATCAGGGAAGGAGCCATTTTCATCATAAAAAAATCCTCGTTGAGATCGCACGTTATTCACATGCTTCGCACTATTGAATTTATGTAAGCTGCAGGCTCCGCCGTACTGCTGGCGTCGAGTCTGGCAGTGACCCGGTGTCGGGTCGCACACTCTCCTGGTGTGTCAGATGCGCTGGCAGGGCACGCTGAGCGTGAAAAACCGCAGCCAGGCAACGATGTCATTCCGATGACGAGGCGCACTCTATGCCGATTTTGAAACATGATCAAGCTCACAAATGAACCTGATGGCAAATTGTGTCGTGTCGATAACTGGCTGTTTATCCAGATTAATTAGTGATCCAGATAGGCCCTGTGCAGGCGCTTTTCGAGCTTCATATAGGCCTGAACCCAGTCTGGCTGCGGGTTGGCCGGATTCGCCCTGGCGGCAAAGACGGCGAGATAATCCTGCTCGGTCGCGTTTTGCAGCAGCGGAGTGAGGCTGGTCAGAAAATGGCGGGCCAGATAGGGATCCAGTGGCCAGATATTGAGGATGGCACGGGCGACCGGCTGGATGGCAGCCGGGCAGACAAAGTGCTGGTGGCCCGCTTCCAGCCATTTGGCCATGTCAGCCAATTCTGATTCCGGCACTACACCTTTATCTCCCGGCGTGACGGCCAGCATCATCTCCTGACCATTACCGGTGAGCAGCAGACCATTTTGCTGCAACACGCCGTCATGACTGCGCAGTTGAATAGTCGGTTCATCCTGCTCCAGAAAGAGTGAACATTTCTCTGACAGGGTTGTCAGAATGGTGCCGCTCTGATCGCTCAGTGAGGCGGGAAGCCAGAATGCTTCGGCGCGATATTGCGCTCCCTGGTGGAGCTGCAGTTGCAATTCTATGTCGCTGGAAACCGTGTGCAGGCGAGAGATAATGCCGGGAAACGCCATACTTATTCCTCTTAATGGGTAGCCGGCGGATTATACGGTTTATTGGGATGGCAACAATAAAGGTTTCTTTTCGAGACTGTTTACCTGAGGCGGCTGAGCGATTACCATCCCCCCTTGAAGGCAAGGGTTGTCGCCGAAAGGCGCTCATAAAGATAGAGGCTCGACCATAACGAGTCCGAACAAAACTGATACACTTGACTACGAGTCGTCGCGAAAAATAAAAGGCGGATTAAATCCGCCAAACGGAGTATGGAACAATATGAATTCAAATATCGTCACTGTTGGCAAGAAGATCCGTCAGATCCGTGAAGCGGTTGGTTTGAGCCGTCCGAAGTTTGCTGATTTGCTGGGTGTTCCCCCCACAACCCTGAAGAACTACGAACTGGGTTATCGTGAAGTCGGTGGTGCCTTCCTGGTTGCCCTGGCTCATCACCCGGAACTGCACAAGTTCACTCTCTGGCTGCTGGCTGACAAAAAAGTCGCCGAAATCGGCCAGATTGGTCCGGACGATCTCGCCAAGGCGTAATCGTCACTGTGACAGATAGAGAAATGCCGCCCCTGGGCGGCATTTTTTTGTCCCTGAAACAGTGCCCGGCCAGACGTTTCCCGTATCTGTGCACTGCATAGAGCTTTTACGCAAAACATCTTGGCAAACCACACCAAACCTCAGAAAATTCCGACCCTCAAAACCCGGTTCATCTCGCATGATGCGAAAGAAAGTGAGACAAGCATGAGTCAAACCACCCCCAAGGCCAGAGACGGCTTTACCAGCAAATTCGGCGTACTCGCCGCCACCCTAGGTTCTGCCGTCGGTCTTGGCAACATCTGGAAATTTCCCTATCTGACGGGTGAGAACGGCGGTGCCGGCTTTCTGCTTGTCTATGTGATCGCAACCCTGCTGGTCGGCCTGCCGGTGATGATCTCCGAGATCATGCTGGGCCGCAAAAGCAAAACCGATGCGGTGACCACCCTGAGCAAGCTGGCACCCAAAGGGCAACCCTGGTGGCTGATCGCCGTCATGGGCGTGCTGGCCGCCTTCCTTATCATGTCCTTCTACTCGGAAGTGGCAGCCTGGGTTTTCGCCTACATCTTCAAGGCGGTTGATGGCTCTATCCTCTCGACCGATCCCAAGGTCACCGGCGACGCTTTCAACGCGCTGATCAGCAACCCGTTGCAGAGCCTGCTGTGGCAGTGGCTGGTGCTGGCGTTGATGGGGGGCATCCTGCTGATGGGGGTCTCCAAGGGGATCGAAGCGGTCACCAAGAAGCTGATGCCGGTGCTCTTTATTCTGCTGCTGGTGATTGGCGTGCGCAGCCTGACCCTGCCGGGGGCAAGTCAGGGGCTCTCCTTCCTCTTCTCGCCCGATTTTTCCAAGATCACCGGTGCAGTGGTGCTCACCGCCATGGGGCTCGCCTTCTTCAAGCTCTCCATCGGGATGGGCTGCATGATGACTTACGGCAGCTACTTCCGTGATGACCAGAACATCCCGGTCACCGCGTTCCGGGTGATGTGTGCTGACCTGTTCGTCTCCATGCTGGCCGGTATTGCCATCTTCCCGGCGGTGTTCGCCTTCGGTTTCGAACCGACCGCCGGCCCCTCGCTGCTGTTCATCACCATTCCGGCGGTCTTTGCCAGCATCCCGTTTGGCCACCTCTTTATGGTGCTCTTCTTCGTGCTGTCGGCCATTGCTGCCACCGGCGCCATGCTCTCCATTCTGGAGGTGCCGGTATCCGTGCTCTCCGAGCGCTTCAAGATGAGCCGCCCCAAGGCGACCCTGATCAACCTGCTGGTGCTGGGCGCCGTCGGTTCAACTTGCGCGCTCTCCAACAGCGCCATGGCGGATGTCCATATTGCCGGCAAGACCTTCTTCGATCTGTTCGATTACCTCTCCTCCAACATCCTGATGCCGCTGGGCGGTATTTTCCTCTGCCTGTTTGTGGGCTGGGTATGGGGCGAGGAGAAGCTGCGCGATGCCCTGACCAATGGTGGCGAGCTGGAGCTGCCGATCCTCAAGCCGCTCTTCTTCATCATCCGTTACGTATCGCCGCTGCTGATCCTGATCGTGATGCTTAAGGGGTTGGGGCTCTTCTAAGCCAACCGTTCCCGCATAGCAAAAGAGCGCCGCAAGGCGCTCTTTTTGTTTTGGTTGTTTTGGCGATGGGGGCTTCGGGCTAGATCACCCCGAGCCGGCCCAGTTCATCCTTGAGCTGGTCGAGGTTGCGCTCGACGCAGGCCTCCCCCTCCTCGATGGCGTCGCTGGCGCGATGAAAGTCCATGATGGAGAAGCTGCCAAGACGCGGGCAGAGCTGGATTTCCGGGGGATCCCCTGCCATCCGCGCCCGGGTGATCCGCTCCTGCATGATGTTGATGGAGCCGCTCATCACGCTCCACATGCCGGGCGTGGCCGGGGTTGCTTCACCGCGATTGAGCCACTGGCTGAGCAGGCCGCCACCGGATTGATCCGGCTCGTCGGTCCAGGGCTGGTGCATGTCGGTGTTGAGGTTGATGGCGATCACCACCTCGGCTCCCATGGCGCGCGCCAGCGAGATGGGCACCGGATTGACCACGGCACCATCCACCAGCCAGCGGTCGTTGACCCGGGTCGGGGTGAGGATCCCCGGCATGCCGCAGGAGGCGCGCACCGACTGGCGCAGCGGCCCCCGTTGCAGCCAGATCTCGCGGCCGGTATCGAGTTCGGTCGCCACGCAGGCGAAGGGGATGGGCAGACTCTCCAGCTCGGGATCCCCGAGATGGTTGGCGGCAATGCCAAACACCTTTTCGCCGCGAAAGAGGCCGCCGGAGAGGGCTGGGTCGAGCAGGCTCACCACCTGCAGGCGGGTAAAGCCGCGCACCCAGCTCTCCAGTCTGTCCAGTTCACCCGCGGCATAGGCGGCGCCGACAAAACTGCCGATGGAGCAGCCGGCGATGAGATCGGGCTTGATACCGAGTCGTTCAAGAGCGCGGATGACGCCGATATGGGCCCATCCTCTGGCGGCACCGCTCCCCAGAGCGAGCCCTACGCGGGGTTTTCGTGGCACGAAGTGACTCCTGAAAAGTGTGGAGGGCCCAGCTTACTCTGTGAGCTGGGCCTCGTCACCCTGCCATCTTTCCGAGCGGTTGCGGCCATTGCCTTTGGCCTGATAGAGGGCGATATCGGCGCGGCGGATCGCCTCGTGCAGCGGGATGGAGTCTGCGTGGGGGTGGTAACCGAGGCTGATGGTGACGGCCAGCTCGGGCACTATGCTGCGCCAGTCATAATGCTCGACCGCGCTGCGGATCTGCTCGGCCAGCGCGGCGAGACGAGCGTTGTCACAGCGGGCGACCAGCAGCAAAAACTCCTCGCCACCCCAGCGGATCAGGCAATCCGATGGGTTGAGTTGCTGCTGACAGATCTGCACCAGCCGGATCAGTACGATATCACCCACGCCGTGGCCGAAGCGGTCGTTGACCCGCTTGAAGTGATCCGCATCGAACAGGATCACCCCGACAGGCATCTGTTTTGCCAGCTGGCCACTCTGCTCCTGCTGGCTTAGATAGTGCCGATTGAAGGCACCGGTAAGCGCATCGTGGCAGGAGAGGTAGTTAAGCTGCAGGTTGAGACGGCGAGATCTCAGACTGGAGAGGGCCGCCAGCAACATGAAGGCGATGGCGAGCAGGGTCGGTGCCGACTGGCAGATCAGTGCAATGAGCAGCTCAAACAGGGGGATGCGATGCACCAGCCGCAGCGGTGTGTCGTTCAGCGCCTGGGTAAGTTGAAAGCCACCCTGATTCCAGCGGTACTGATCGTCCGGTGCCAGATGCCGCTGGGGATGGGGATCCGAGTTGCTGCAGGCCAGCACCTGATCGTACTGATTGATGAGCAGGTAACCACCGAGCTGTGGGGTGAGCGCCTGCAACTGCTGGTGCAGCCGCGAGAGCAGCACATCCATGCTGATGACCCCCACCAGTGTCGAGCCTTTGTAGAGGGGTTGCGACATGGTGATCATGGTGCCAAGGCCGGCAAAGTCCTCATAGGGGCGCGAGAGAATGGTGGTGCGGCCCGGATTGGGGGTCGCCTGTGCATCCTGCCAGTAGGACTTCTCATAGATGGCATTGGTAAAACGGTACTGGCTGGAGGGGCGCCAGGGGTAGAGATAGACAAAGTTGTCTGCACCGGTGAAGTAGACCCAGGCGATCTCCTTGCCGAGGCGCTGGCTGGCGGTGGAGAGCAGGGGCGAGAGACTCAGGGCCAGATGAATGCGCGCTTCCCGCTCGCTGCCACGGGGGGGTAGGGGCCCCAATCCGGTCAGGTTGCCGACCAGCCCCGCGGGCAGGTCGGCTGGCGGGTGATCGAGTGCCAGTCCCTCCGGCAGCTGTTCGAGATGGCGATAGAGCTGGCGGGTCAGTACCGACTGGGGATCGCTGCGCAGTCGCTCTTCGGCCTGTCCGCGCATCGCCTCGAGAAAGGTCTCGGTCTGCTTGAACTGATCGCGCAGGCGAATGGCGCTGTTGGCCGTATCGCTAAGATAGAGGTCCTCTATCTGTTTCAGACTTTGCCGCAGAGTCAGACCAACCAGCAGGATGACGGAGGCGAACAGCAGCCAGGTCAGGCGTGAGAGGAAACGTCGGTCAGACACATTTGGCATAGGCGATTTATCTATATTGCGAAGAAAACTGTCGCTAGTGTATGCGACTCTGCTGAAAAAGGGATCGAAAAGGCATGATTGCAGTGATCTTGCGCCACTCCTGTTACGTTTTGTCACATTTATACATAGTCACGGCATAGTCTGGGGCTAAAATGGCCCCCAATCAGATTTCCCTCTCTCAACTCTTCATGGATTGCTCGATGAAAATGCGTATCTGGCTGGGCCTCGGCCTGCTCTCTCTGGTGGCTGCCATCTGGTGGGCGGTTGGTCACTTTCAACCGGCAGCCAAGGCCCCGACCCGCGAGATCAATATTCGCACCCAGACCGTCAAGCAGAGTCTGGCTGAGCCGACCCTCAAGCTGGTGGGCAAGCTGGAGGCCAACCGCTCCGTCGTCATCAGTCCCGAGGTGACCGGCCGCATCGTCGATATCGCCGTGAAGTCCGGGCAGGGCGTCACCAAAGGGGAGACCCTTATCACCCTCGACAACGGCAAGCAGCGCGCCGAGCTGGCCGAGCAGAGCGCCAGCCTGCGCGATGAGCACCGCAAGCTTAACGAGATGCGCAAGCTGGTCGCCCGTGGCGCCGTCACCCAGTCGGTGCTGGAGGGGCAGGAGGCCACCGTCGATCAGGTGCAGGCGCGCGTCGATGCCGCCCGCTACGAGCTATCCCTGCGTAACTTGCAGGCACCGTTTGCCGGTACTGTCAGCCTGATTGATCTGAGCGAAGGGGCGCTGGTCAATAGCGGCGATACCCTGCTGCACCTCGACGATATCGACACCCTGCGCCTCGATCTGGCGGTGCCGGAGCGCTACCTCGCCCTGCTGCGCCCCGGCATGGCGGTAACGGCGACCAGCGCTGCCTGGCCGGATCAGCACTTCAACGGCACCCTCACCACCCTCGACAGCCGCATCTCCAACGAGACCCAGAACATCAAGGCGCGGGTCGAGCTGCCCAACCACAACGGCCAGCTGCGCCCGGGCATGCTGCTCAACGTCGAGCTCTCGCTCCCTTCCCGCCAGCTCACCCTTATTCCTGCCCAGTCGGTGGAGTATGCCGGCGAGCAGCGCTTCGTCTATCGCCTCGAGGCCGATGGCCGGGTCAAGCGGGTGCCGGTGGTGCTCGGCGAGACCGAGGGGGAGACCGTCTGGGTCACCGAAGGGCTCAAGGTTGGCGATCGCATCGTGGTCGAGGGGCTGGTCAACCTGCGTGATGGCGCCAAGGTCCGCGATCTGGCGGAGGTAAACGGCTGATGTGGCTCTCCGATATTTCAGTGCGCCGCCCGCTGGTGGCGGTGGTGCTCAGCGCCCTGCTCACCGTGTTCGGTCTGGTCGCCTTCAGCAAGTTGACGGTGCGGGAGATGCCCGATGTGCAGACCCCGTCGGTCACCATCACCACCACCTATGAGGGGGCAGCCCCGGCGGTGATGGAGAGTCAGGTCACCAAACCCATCGAGGATCAGCTCTCCGGCATCAGTGGCATCAAGAACATCAACTCGGTGACCCGCAAGGGGCGCTCGATGATCACGGTGGAGTTCAAGCTCGGCTGGAACATGGTGGAGGGGGTCTCCGATGTGCGCGATGCCCTGACCCGTGCCAAGAGCAAGCTGCCGGAGGATGCCGACGATCCGCTGGTGACCAAGGATAGCGGCAGCGGCGATGTGGCGGTCTGGCTCAACTTCAGCAGCAGCCAGATGGATCGCACCGCCATGACCGACTACGCCAACCGGGTGCTGGTCGACCCCCTGAGTCTGGTGGACGGGGTGAGCGAAGTGGAGCTCTCCGGCGATCTCACCCAGGTGATGTATGTGCGGCTGCGCCCGGCCGATATGGCGGCGCGCGGCGTGACGGTGGCGGATGTGCAGGATGCCCTCAAGCGCGAGAACATCGAGCTGCCGGGCGGTGAGATCCGCAACAACTCCATGACCATGTCGGTGCAGATTGCCCGGCTCTATCACACGGCTGGAGATTTCCAGCAGTTGCAGGTGCGCACCGCCGCTAACGGCCAGAGCGTCTATCTCTCCGATATCGCCGATGTGGAGGTGGGGGCCAAGAACGAAGACAGCGCCTACCAGCGCAATGGCCGCGAGAGTCTGGGTATCGGCATCGTCGCCCAGTCCACCGCCAACCCGCTGGCGGTAGCGCAGGGGGTGGAGAAGAAGCTGGTGGAGATGCAGCGCTTCCTGCCGGAGGGGGCCAAGCTGGAGGTCGATTACGACTCCACCATCTTTATCAAGCAGGCCATCGACGAGGTATATGAAACCCTGGCCATCTGCGCCGTGCTGGTAGTGGCGGTGCTCTATCTGTTCCTCGGCCAGGGGCGAACCACCCTGATCCCGGCCATCACGGTGCCCGTGTCGCTGATTTCCGCCTTTATCGGCGCCTGGTATCTCGGCTTTTCCATCAACCTCATCACCCTGCTGGCGCTTATTCTCGCCATCGGTCTGGTGGTGGATGACGCCATCGTGGTGGTGGAGAACATTCACCACCATCTGCAACGGGGTGAACCGCCCCTGCTGGCGGCCTGGCACGGCACCCGCGAGGTGGGCTTTGCGGTCATCGCCACCACCGCGGTGCTGGTGATGGTCTTTATCCCCATCGCCTTTATGGATGGCATGGTGGGCCGGCTCTTTACCGAGTTTGCCATTCTGCTTTCGCTGGCGGTGCTCTGCTCCTCGCTGGTGGCGCTGACCCTCACGCCGGCCATGGGCTCCTGGCTGATGCGGCCGCTCGACAAGCCGAACCGGCTGACGGCGGCTCTCGATCGCGGCCTTGGCTGGGTGGAGGGGCACTATCGCCGCCTGTTGCAGGGGCTGCTGCGCCGCTCGCGCTGGATGCCGCTGGCGCTGCTGCTTTGTCTGGCCGGTATCGGCGCCCTCTTTACCCAGCTACCGAGCAGCCTCACCCCGACCGAGGATCGCGGGGTGGTCTTCGTCTTCGTCAAGGGGGCGGAGGGGACCAGTATCGAGCGGATGAAGCGCAATATGCAGCAGGTGGAGTCCGCCATCATGCCGATGCTGGGCAAGGGGGTGGTCAAGGCGATGAGCTTCAGCACCCCCGCCTTTGGCCGTGGCGGTGATCAGACCGGCATGGTGATCATCCAGCTCACCGACTGGGCCGAGCGCGACATCACCGCCACCCAGTTCTCCCGCTCGCTGGGGGCCAAGCTCGCAGGCATTCCCGACGTGATGATCCGCACCTTCCAGCCGGGCTTCCGGGGTGGCTCCACCGCCGCGGTGCAGTTCGTGCTGCAGGGCAACGACTATGCCGAGCTCTACCAGCAGGGGCTGGAGCTGCAAAAAGCGGCGCAGGCGAGCGGCCTGATGATAAGCCCGGATCTCGACTACGCCGAGAAGACCCCGGAGCTGCAGGTGACCGTCTCGCGCGACAGCGCCAGCCAGCTCGGCATTCCGGTCTCCACCGTTGCCAGCACTTTGCAGGCGATGCTGGGCGGGGTGAGCAAGACCACCTATGTGGACAGGGGCGAGGAGTATGACGTCTACCTGCGCGCCAACCAGAAGGAGTTCAACGGCATCTCCGATCTTGGCCGCATCTATCTGAAGGCGGCCAATGGCGAGATGGTGAGCCTCTCGACGCTGGCGACGGTGAAGCAGGTGGCGACCGCCAATCGCCTCAACCACTACCAGCGCCAGAAGGCGGTGACCCTGACCGCCGACGTGGCACCGGATCACACTCTGGGCGAGGCCCTCGACTTCCTCGACGGCTGGGCCAACGAGCATCTGCCGAGCGGCATGACGGTCGATTACGCCGGCGACTCCAAGGATTACCGTGACAATCAGGGGGAGATGGCGATGGTCTTTGGCCTCGCCCTGCTGGTGGTCTATCTGGTGCTGGTGGCCCAGTTCGAGAGCACCCTGACCCCGACTGTGGTGATGATGACGGTGCCGCTCGGCATCTTCGGCGGCCTGCTCGGCCTCTGGCTGACGGGGCAGGAGATGAGCATCTACAGCCAGATCGGCATGATCATGCTGATCGGCATGGTGACCAAGAACGGTATCCTCATCGTCGAGTTCATCAACCAGCTGCGCCAGCGCGGGGAAGGGTTCGAGGAGGCGATCATCGCAGGTTCGGTGCGCCGTCTGCGGCCGATCCTGATGACCTCGCTCACCGCCATTATCGGCGCGGTGCCGCTGATGCTCTCCATGGGGGCGGGCTACGAGAGCCGGATGGCGGTGGGTACCGTGGTCTTCTTCGGCCTCTCCTTGGCGACCCTGGTTACCCTGCTGGTGGTGCCCGCCACCTACCACCTGATCGCCCGCCACGCCGGCATGACCGGGCAGCGGGATCAGCAGGTGGACGAGGCGCTGGCTGCCAAATTGACCGCCAAAGGGGAGGGGGACGAACAGACCCCGGCCCACTGACGCGCCGCCGTCAGGGTGAGTGTTGCCAACAAGGGCGCCTGCGGGCGCCCTTGCTTTTGGCCCGTTTGCTAGCCAGTGGTTGCCGAAATGGATGGCCAGCCCTTATCCCGTGCGAACTCTGGGGGCAAAAAGCCATCGCCCCCCTTGGCCGCAACCGGTATAATGCGCGACCCGAATTGTTCCAGGTGGTTAAAATGCAGCCGGTTACCAACCTTTTCTCCTATCCCCGCTATTGGGCCGAGTGCTACGGCACGGCGCCCTTCCTGCCCATGTCCCGCAAAGAGATGGACAAGCTGGGTTGGGACAGCTGCGACGTCATTCTGGTGACGGGGGATGCCTACGTGGATCACCCGAGCTTCGGCATGGCGGTCATCGGCCGCATGCTGGAGGCGCAGGGCTTTCGGGTCGGCATCATCGCCCAGCCGGACTGGTCATCGAAGGATGACTTTATGCGTCTGGGCAAACCGAACCTCTTCTTCGGGGTCACCGCGGGCAACATGGACTCCATGATCAACCGCTACACCTCCGACAAAAAGCTGCGCCACGACGACGCCTACACCCCGGGGGATGTGGGCGGCAAGCGGCCGGATCGCGCCACCCTGGTCTATACCCAGCGCTGTAAAGAAGCCTTCAAGGAGGTCCCCGTCGTTATCGGCGGCATCGAGGCATCCCTGCGACGCATCGCCCACTACGACTACTGGTCCGAGACCATCCGCCGCTCCATCCTGCTCGATGCCAAGGCCGATATCCTCATCTACGGCAACGCCGAGCGGCCGCTGGTGGAAGTGGCTCACCGCATCGCAGCGGGGGAGACCATCGACACCATGCAGGATATTCGCGGCACCGCCGTCATCCGCAAGGAGCCGCTGCCGGGCTGGAAAGGGGTGGATTCGAGCAAGCTCGACCAGATTGGCCGCATCGATCCCATCCCCAACCCCTATATGGAAGGGGCGCCCTGCGCGGATGATGCAACTGAAGCGGCGCCTGCCGCGCAAGAGGCCAAACCCGTGCTGGTGCAGCCGGCCAAGCCCAAGCCGTGGGAGCTGACCTACGTCAAGCTGCCCGCCTATGAGCGGGTCAAAGAGGACAAGGTGCTCTACGCCCACGCCTCGCGCATTCTGCACCACGAGACCAACCCCGGCTGTGCCCGCGCCCTGGCGCAGGCTCACGGCGATCGCATCGTCTGGGTCAACCCGCCCGCCTTGCCGCTCGAAACCGAGGAGATGGACGGCGTCTTCGGCCTGCCCTACCAGCGGGTGCCGCACCCCGCCTATGGCAAGGAGAAGATCCCGGCGTTCGACATGATCAAGACCTCGGTCAACATCATGCGCGGCTGCTTTGGTGGCTGCTCCTTCTGCTCCATCACCGAGCACGAAGGGCGCATCATCCAGAGCCGCTCGGAAGAGTCGATCCTGAAAGAGATCGAAGATATCCGCGACAAGGTGCCGGGCTTTACCGGCGTCATTTCGGATCTCGGCGGCCCCACCGCCAACATGTACAAGCTGCGCTGCAAGAGCCCCAAGGCCGAGCAGACCTGCCGTCGTGCCTCCTGTGTCTGGCCCACCATCTGCCCGCACATGGACACCGACCACAGCCCGACCATCAACCTCTATCGCAAGGCGCGCGACCTCAAGGGGATCAAGAAGATCCTGATCGCTTCCGGCGTGCGTTACGACATCGCGGTCGAAGATCCCCGCTATATCAAGGAGCTGGCCAAGTACCACGTCGGCGGCTACCTCAAGATCGCGCCGGAACACACCGAGGAGGGGCCGCTCTCCAAGATGATGAAGCCGGGCATGGGCAGCTACTACCAGTTCAAGGAGCTGTTCGACAAATACTCCAAAGAGGCGGGCAAGCAGCAGTACCTGATCCCCTACTTCATCTCCGCCCACCCGGGCACTACCGATGAAGACATGGTCAATCTGGCGCTCTGGGTCAAAGAGAACCGTTTCAAGCTCGATCAGGTGCAGAACTTCTACCCGTCGCCGCTCGCCAACGCCACCACCATGTATTACACGGAGAAAAACCCGTTAAACAAGGTGAGCCGCGAAGGGGGCGATGTCTTTGTCGCCAAGGGCGAGCGCCGTCGCCGCCTGCACAAGGCGCTGCTGCGCTACCACGACCCGGCTGGCTGGCCGATGATCCGCGAAGCCCTGCTCGCCATGGGCAAGGGCCACCTGATTGGCAACGGCCCCGGCTGTCTGGTGCCAGCAGAAGGGCGCAACGAGCGCGCCGCCAGCGGCAAGGGGATGAAACCGGCCCTGACTCGCCACAGTAACATTGCCCATCAGCGCGGCAACGGTGCGGGCAACAAGGCTGCGGGCCAGAGCAACGGCCAGCACGCTAACCCCAGCGCCAACAAGAGCGGCAAGGGCAATGGCAAGCCGCTGGGCTCCGAGCTCAAGCTGGGGAACGGCAAGCCCGCCGGACAAGGCGCAGGTCATAGTGCTGGTAAGAGTGCAGGTAAGGGCAAACCGACCGGCAAACCCGCCCATAAGGGCAAGGCGCCGACCCGCGCCGGTTCTGCCAAACCCGCCACTCAAGGCGGCAAGCCTGCGGCCAAAGGAAATGGCGTCAAGCGACCGGCACGGTAAGTTTTCCTGATTGGAAAGTGATCGAAATAAAAAGGCGACCAGATGGTCGCCTTTTTATGCAGTCATACCGAATGGATGTATGGAGATGGTATTCACCTGATGTCTTCCCACAAGCGATAGCGATCATGATTTAGACAATACTTTGATTCAAGTCTGGTGTCAGGTGATGACTAGAACTATTTTAGAGTATAAATCGCTCTCTTTATAGCCTATATTTTGCAAGTCTAGCTATGTCGCATCATTAGGATTGACAGGTGGTGTTTTTATAGAATTAATTCTCTCATTAAAGTCATCTAATACTTCCTGAAATTCAGTTAGACCTTTCTCATTTATGAGGAATTCAATTAATGCAGGGAAATTTGACTCTACATTATTTCTGATAAACTCTAGGTTATATATATTACTTGGTATATTATCAGAAACAAACGTTCGGATAACTGGAAGGAAAGAATCAGGTGCTGGGTATCCATTTGCAATTAGCGATAAACGGTCCATGATATCTTGAGTTGTTATGCACGCCAAGTTCAATATGTTTTTTTCAATGAAATTATCTATTATCGCTTTAACTTCGTCATTCCCTATGCTTTTAATATATAAAAGCAGGTTGTTAGTAATAAACTTCTTCCATTCATCACTACGTGGCTCTACTTCTAAAAGTACTGATTTTAATAGAGCGGTATTTTTATAGGTATAATTATGTTTTTTTGATAAGTTGAAAATATTAATAAAAATACCAGATAAAATTGCGTGCTGATCGTAGCCATTCAATTCTTTCTTATGGATTTTTTCAAGAATTATATCTAAAGCTTTTAACATGTCTGGATGGGATTTTTGATATAAAAATTCGTTCACAGAGAGAAACAGCCGTACATTGTCATAAATTACCAAATTTTGTGTTCTCTGCTCTAATAAGGTAGTTAAATTTATTATTATTGTTTTTAATTGATTTGAACTCCACTGAAAGCACCCTAGTACAATCAATATATTGCTAGCCCAGCGATCTATCGAAGTTGTATATATTGAATTGTTTTTTTTCAAGCCCATCAAGGTGCTAATGTTTTTGAGGGCGATAAGCAAATATTTCTTGTTGTGATAAGATGCTCTATTATTAATTGTTTTGATGGTAGTTATTTTTTTACCCTTAACTAGCGTATCTAAAAATTCTTTGAGTTTTTTTGTGTCACAATACTTAATTAAGATGAATAAATCCATTACATTAACATAGAGTGTATTCTCAGCTAGAGAATGCTCCATGCTTCCAATAATGTTAATCCAAAATAACGTTTTTACCTCTGTGAACTCTTCAATTAAAATATCATTTCCTAAAATAAAATAAACATATGGATACAATTTGTATCGTAATTTAAACTCATCATGAGAGGATGCTATTCCTCCATTCTTTCTAGTCTGTAAGTACCCTAAGTTCTTTCTCGATTCAACATCGAATCGATAGTAAGCTTTGTATATTTCAGTAAATTCAAGAATCTCTACTAGATCTCGTAAATCACTTTGTAAATCTCGAGGGAAATCAATGATTTTACTTTTAAAATCAAATGGATGTCTGTTTTTTGTTATTGCTGTAAAAGCCTCTAGATTAGCATCGTTTTTGGATAAAAACTCCTGCTTTAATATATTGTAAACATTATCAAAATTAGCCATTTGGATGGTGGCTAGAATATAGTTTTTCTCATTGATGTAATATTTAACCTTAGAGGTAAGCATCTCTAAAAGCTTACCGTATTCATGATTAACAAAAAGAATTTCGGCACTATCTTGTGAGTAGGAGAAATACATTTTCCCATACAGCTCAAGCTCTAACCCTGAAGGTAATTTAACTTCCTTATGGTTGTAACCATAACGAACTGCATTTATGAATGCCTTTTCTAAAATTGATAAAAAAGTTTTTTTAAAATCACTATTCGTATTAAATACATTGTCTAGATATATATTATTTATTTTCCTAATGTGTTTGTCATAATCTGAGGTTAAATTTTCCCTGTGCGATATTAACGAAACTCCACTCTGACTATACTCAATTGTACTATTGGTTAATTTTTTAGTGATTTGCTCAGGGAGTAATGTCTTGTATTGCGTTAATGCTTTAATTTTTTTATCTACAAAATTATTGACTCTCTTTGTTAAATGCTCTTGAATTTCATTCTTGAGCTTTTTTTTATTAGAGTCAGACATCATTAGATTGTCATCTATTTTCTTTACTTCTGCCTCGGCAGAAATTAGAATCATTTTTATAAGTTCATCCTGATTTTGAATAGCTTTGAGATCATTGAATAATTCAGAGTAAAGGTCAAAATAACTGATGTTATTATTCATCGGTGTCAACAAAGATATTCCATGATTTCTTAAATAAAGAGCTTGCGCATCATCGTGATTTTTCTGGAGTAAATATTTCCTTGGCGTAGCTTTAGATATGGTTGTCACCCAAGAAACAATCTGTTTTAAATCATAATCATTATAAGAATAACCCAAAAAAACGACCGTGCTTGTGGAGAAAATTCCTTTTATAAAATTTTCAATAAGTGGGAAATTCTGACTGTATTGCAAATAATCATCTTCTTTAAAAACAAAATTATTTTGTCTAAAATCACCATGCATCTTGATGATTTTTTTATCCAGATGACTTTGTGCTAGATCAACATCAGAACTAACTAAGTCATAAGCAAGACCCAAGTCTTGTGCAGTTTTTTCAAGCAGGCCATCCCAGTTAGTTGTAATTATATAGTGAGGATTTAATTCAAATAGCTGTTTATGGAAAAAACTTGGTTCTAAATCTTTAATAGAGGATTTTATTTTTTTTACATAGGAATGCTGTCCATATTTGAGAAAATATAGTTGGGCGATTTTTAGAAAGTCACTTTCATCAGGCAAACCTAAATCGTCTTTTAATTCACTTATTAATTCACTCCAGGTTGGTATTTTAACTAATTCAGTTTCGCTGAATTTTGAAAAACCAGCGCCAATAAAAAGAACCAATTTATTAAACTGGCTTGCAGTCAATATCTCGTTCAAATCATATTCAGAAAAAGAAAGCTGGTTTAGCTTCGTCATTATACAACTCCATTGCATATCTTAAATTCAACAAGGATTTTGAGACATTCACCTTTTGTGCAAGGCGTAACTTCGCCAAATCTCACGCTACCGCCCGTGGATTACAGCTTCCAATATGCTCCCTTGACCCGCGCTGGCAGCAACCCATCGCAGTCCAACAGGTTCTGAGTGGCCATGGTAAGCCAAACGACACTGTCGAGGTGAGCCTTAACCTGATGTAACCATCAGAAACAACGCGTTTTATGACCGCTATCAAACTCTTCATTCTCTGCGACCTAGCCGCCAACCGGACAGTGATCGGGCGCTGGCTGCTGGTCATCCTGCGGCTATGGCCGGGAGCTGGAACCCCTCAAATTGTTTTACTGGTGCAACGCATAAGCGAAGAGCTGTTGCGCAGGTGGAACAATCAAGGGGTGGTGTGGGCAGGGCAACAGGGGCGGGGAGGGAAAAGCAGGGGGCCCGGTAGAGTTAAAACCCCCAGCTGGCGCGCTTTACATCAGGTGGTGCCATTTGGCGCAGGAAGTGGTCGATTTAACGGCAGTGGGTGACTAGACTAGTTTGGTCTTCTTATGAGACCTATTAAGCCTGTTTACTGTTTACTGTTTACTGTTAACCATAACCGGAAGGATCCGACATGAAAGCGATGACTGCAGCTCTTTTGCTCCCCCTGATTCCCCTTGCCGTTCAGGCGGGTGCGCCCGTGTGGATCACGATTGGGGCCGATAGCGGGGTTGAACTCAAGCAGGTCAATGCCAAGCTCTCCCCTCTGTTCAGTGCCAGCGGGGCGCCCGTCCAGCTGGCCCAGATTGAGGCAAGCGAGCTTGGCTCCCTCTCGCACCTGATGCACGAAGGCCATCAGCGCTGCGGTGGCTATGTGGTGCACACGACCCTGGCCGATGCGCTGCAGAGCATGGCCCAGCCCCTTAGCCAAAACCTGTTCAGCGCACCGCCGTTGACCCAGGGGGCCAGTGTCAACCGGCTGCTGCCCCATCTGGATCAAGGCAATATCGCCAGCACCATCAGCAAGCTATCCGGCTGGCGTAACCGCTACTACACCACTACCACCGGCACGCAATCCGCCGACTGGGTGGCCAGCCAGTGGCAGAGCCTCGGCAGCACCCTGCCATGGGCCAGCGTCAGCCGGGTCAAACATAGCGGCTACCCGCAACAATCGGTGGTACTGACCCTCAAGGGAAGCCGCTATCCGGACGAGGTGGTGGTGCTCGGTGGCCATCTCGATTCCACCGCCGGCTCGGCCCCCAACAGCAAGACGCTGGCCCCCGGCGCCGATGATGACGCCTCCGGCATCGCCACCCTGACCGAGGTGCTGCGGGTCATCGCCGAACAGGGCCGCCAGCCGGAGCGCACCCTGCAATTTATCGGCTATGCGGCAGAGGAGGTGGGCTTGCGGGGCTCCAAGGATATCGCCAGCCGCTACAAGGCGGCCAACACCAGGGTATTGGCCGCGCTCCAGCTGGACATGACCAACTACAAGGGCTCGGCGAACGACATCGTCTTTATGACCGACTACACCGACAAGGGGCTGACCGGCTACCTCACCCAGCTGATCGATGCCTACCTGCCACAAGTCAGCTATGGCTATGACAGCTGTGGCTATGGCTGCTCGGATCACGCCTCCTGGCACAATCAGGGCTACCCTGCCGCCATGCCGTTCGAGTCACGCTTTAGCGAATACAACCCCAGGATCCACACGGCGCAGGATACGTTGCAAAACTCGGATCCCTCGGCTGGCCACGCTCTCAAGTTTGCCCAGCTGGCGACCAGCTTTGCCGTCGAAATGGGCAAGATCAACTGAGTCACAGGCCGCTGTGCAAGCCAAAAGGAAGGAAGTCTCGACTTCCTTCCTTTTTTTCTATCTCCATAAACCTGTGAGCTGTGGTGGCTGCCGGTGCCGGGATCAGCGGTTGCGCCGCTGCGGCTCGCTGCGATGCAAAAAGGTGGTCAGGGTATCGCGCGGCGGCGTGATGCCGCACTGCACCAGAATCCGCCCGATGGCGCCCCTGTGATAGCCGCCATGAGTTACCAGATGGAGCAGCATTTCGTCGCAGCTCATCTGCCCCTTGTCACCATCGACAAAGCGAAACGAGAGCGGGGTTGCTCCCTCTTGCGGGCTCAGCGCCCCAACGTAATCCACCAGCCAGTTATCCAGCTCGGTGACTGCGCTGCGCAGGGCGGTGAGGGTTGGCGTCTCCGGGGTATTGGTGGCGGTAAAGCCGTGGTTTTCCCCCAGCAGATTGGCCTTGAAGATGGCATCGACCACATGGATATGGTTGAAGATCCTGAGGCAGGTGTGGTGGGCCTCGCCATATTGCTGCGCATCGAGCGTGGCGATGGCATCCAGCAGCTCGCCATCGGCCCAGCGTTTGTAGTGAAAGAGGGATTGCAGTGTCTCGTTGCTCATCGCGTCCTTGCCCTTATCGCTTCGTGAAGTGCGGCATGGTAGCCAAAATGGGTTCAATACGAAACCCGTTCTATTGCTGTTCTGCCCCCCGCCATACAAAAAGCCCCGAGAGCTGGCGCTTTCGGGGAAGAGGAAAAACATCGACAAGGAGTTACAAAGGCATTGGGTTCACACCTGAACCGAATCAGGCATCGACATAGAGCACCTGACCGCTAATAAAACCATCGACGGAGCGCTCAAACGCCTTGCCGACCAGAGCGCCCGGCACCGGCTGGAAGCCCGGCATCATCTCGCCATATACGTCCCACGCCTCTTCCAGTACGGTCGGGTTGACCACATTGATGCGGATACCGCGGGGTAGCTCGTGGGCCACGCACTGGACAAAGGTATCGATGGCGCCGCTGGTGGTGGCATCGGCAATGGACAGCGGGATCGGCTTGATATTGAGGATGCCGGAGATCAGGGTGAAGGAGCCCCCCTGATTGATGTAGTTGAGGCCGATATTGACCAGATTGATCTGCCCCATCAGCTTGCTCTGGATGGTGGTTTGCCACTGCTCGTCGCTCATCTCGCCAAAGGGGGCGTATTCACAATAGCCGGCGGTATTGACCACTGCATCGAAGGAGCCCACGTTTTGGTAGAGCCGCTCGATGGACTCTCGGCTGGTGATATCCACCTGAAAATCACACCCCTCGCCGGAGCGGCTGGCGGTGATCACTTTGTGCTTGCCCAGACCACTGAGGGCGGCTTGCCCCATTTTCCCCTGAGCACCAATCAGAATGACAGTTTTCATCGTTAACCTCGCTTTGCTGGAAGAGCTGCAAGGTTAGAGAGCCACTGATACAATGTAAATCATGGGTTATTTGTATGTGATACAACTGAAATTGGTGAGGCAAGGGTGGAGAGGATCGATATCAGGCAGATGCGGGTGCTGGTGCTGCTGGTGAGATACAAGAGTGTGTCGCGGGTGGCCGAGCTGCTGGAGATCTCCCAGCAGGGGGTGAGCAGCTATCTGAAAAAGCTGCGCGATCTCTTTCCCGCCGAGCTCTTTATCCGCCAGAGCGCCGGGTTGCAGCCGACCGATTACGCCTGCGAGCTGGCCGCCAGGTTCGAGCAGATCCTGGCCGATATCGATGGGGTCTTTGTGGCTGCCCCCTTCGATCCCGCCAGCAGCGAGCGCACCTTCAGGGTGATGGCCAACGAATATGCCCAGCTCGCCATTATCCCAAGGCTGGCGAGCGCCCTGCGCACTCAGGCGCCCTCCATCCGGCTCGATGTGGTGGACTTTCAGGCCGAACTGCATCTGGAGGCGCTGGCCAGCGGCGAGGTCGATCTGGTGATTGGTTTTGATGCCTATCTCGACCCGGGGTTGCTGCGCGCCACCCTGCGCCGGGATCACTACTGCTGCGTGCTGCGTCGCGACTCCCGATATCTTCCGGACAATGACCCGCAGGAGCTGGCGGCCATCCCCTTTGTGCAGTTCGCCAACAGCGTCGGCAATTTCGAAGGGCAGATGAGCCCGCAGCAGGTTGCCAGCGCGGCGGTAGCGACGCTCCCCTGTTACACCTCGCTGCAAGCCTTTATGTCGGTCAATGACGTGGCGGCCTGCATTCCGTCGGCCATCGCCGCCCTCGGCGATTTTCGCGTGCTGGAGCTGGCCGGGGCGCCGCAGCAGTTCGAGGTGGTGGTCGGCAGACATCGCAAAAGCCAGGGCAATCTCGCCATCGAGTGGCTGGCCGAGGTGATCAAGGCTGCCACCCCGCTCGCTTCCGCCTGATCGCACCACATGCGTTCGGGCCGGTGAGGCCGGTTGAGGACAAGCCCTTGTCCGGCCATCACCTGCCATCCTGTTCCGCCCCGTCCCACCATTTCTCCAGTTCGGCCAATCCCTTGTGATCCAGTCGGGCGATCGCTGCTCGTCCCTGCCTGCCAACCGCTGCTGCCAGCCCAATCCTGATTTTTGCGCAGGTGAAACATAAATCCCTTAAAGCGTTACATAGGTGAAACGATTGGTTCTTGGCATGGGCGAACCCAAGGGGGAGGGGCGAGGTAAATCATCCCCCCGATCACCGGATAACAGCGGGCAACAGAGGCAAGGGGCGTCGGCCCCAAGGCCAGCAAGGGTGGGGCCTGCCTCCGATCGGCTGGTTGGCTGAAAAGGGCGGCAAAGCGCGTCCGGCGCGGGCTGGATAACCCCATGAAATATCTGGTTACACTCTTCCCGCCCTGTTGATTGAATAGTGATTGAATATCGACGGGCGGGGTGTGAAGATGCGCGCCACTCGCCTTGGCGAGACCCTATATAACAAGCGACGGCGGTGAGGCTGGCGGCAGATGCTTCGGCCCCCACCGCGGCGAAAACCCGGGCCGGGATGGCCTCATTTTGTGAGTTCAGGTTCCATGAAAAAACTGTTTCTGTTATTGCCCGCTCTGCTGCTGACTGCTTGTGCAGGCAGCATGACCTCTGTCGACAAGACCAGTCCGGAAGGGCGCAAAGTGGTTATTGGTCAGTTCCCGCCCAAGCCGGAGAACAACTGCACCCTCAAGCACAACGAAGAGATGCCGATGAACCTGCTGGAGCGCTACAGCACCGCCGGCATGCTCAACTCCTACATGAACAATAGTCAGGAGAGTCTCAAGGTCGCCGATGCCAAGCAGGCCAACTATGTCCACATCTATCTGCCGGCCCAGAAGATGCTGTTCGGGGTGATCGATCTTAACTACAACGACAAGCCGCGCATCACCTACTACGACTGCCAGTCCCTCAAGGGGCTGTCACGGGGCTGATGCCCGCAGGCCGCCATTGGCTGGCCGGGGACAAGGGATGAATCGACAGGGGCGACCAGCGGGTCGCCCCCGTTGTTTTTGGTGCCGCCGATGGAGGCGGCGAGAGGGGAGTGTTACCCTGTCGGCCAGTTTGCATTGCCGGGTTGCCGCAAGAGTCGTTGCCGTAGCCCCTCACACGCTTGCCAGATAAAACAAGGAGTTGTCATGCGCATTGCCATGATTGGTCTGGGGGATATCGCCCAAAAAGCCTATCTGCCGCTGCTTGCTAGCGATGAGCGGGTCACCCCGCTGCTCTGCACCCGTAATCCAGCGGTGCTGGAGACGCTCGCCCGCCAGTATCGGGTCGCCGAGTGCTTTACCGATGTGGCGGCCATGTTGGCCAGCCGCCCCGAGGCCGTGATGATCCACGCCGCCACCGCCGTTCACCGCGAGCTGGCCGAGCAGTGCCTGCGCGCAGGGATCCCCACCTTTGTCGACAAGCCCCTGTGCGACAATCTGGCCGAGGCCGAGGCGCTGGCCAACCTCGCCATCGCGCAAGATTGCCCCCTCTTTACCGGCTTTAACCGCCGCTATCTGCCCGCCATGGCCGAGGCGCGGGCCCAGCCGCTCACCGAGCTTAACTGGCAGAAACACCGCTTCGCCCTGCCGGGCAAGGCGCGGGATTTTATGTTCGACGACTTTATCCATGTGCTCGACAGCCTCTGCTTCTATGGCGGCGTGCCGGACGGTGACTTTCATGCTGTATTGCGCCCTGATGCGCAGGACAAGAGTTTGCTGGCCGGGGTAAGCATCAGCTGGCAGAGTGGCAATCGCGCCATCAGCGGCAGCATGAACCGTAGCGCCGGGATCACCGAGGAGCGCATCGATGCCTATGGCGACAACCTCTCCCTGCACCTTGAGAACTGCACCCGCGGCATCATCGCCCGCGACAAGCAGGCGCAGATGCTTGGCCCCAGCGACTGGCAGCCGGTGCTGGCCCAGCGCGGCTTTGCCGCCATGCTGGAGCACTGGTATCAGCAGATTGAAATCGGCAAGGCGGATAGCGAGCTGATCACCTCCTACCTGCACGGTCACCGGTTGGCGGAGCAGCTGGTGGCGCTGGCTGACAAGCGGGAATAAGGCTGGCCGAGTCTGTGCGAGGGATATGAATGGACGGTGCGCGAAGATAGCGCACCAAACACAACGGGGGGCCGCAGTTGCGGCCCCCCGTTGTTATGGGATGAGATGCATGGGATCAGATGCACTTCACCGGCTTGGGCAGGCCGCCAATCTTGGTCGCCTGCTTGGCGGGCCCTTCCGGGAACAGCTTGTAGAGATAGCGGCTGTTGCCCTTCTCGGGGCCGTACTGTTTCTCCATCGCCTTGACCAGCGCGCGGATGGCGGGGGAGGTGTTGAACTCCAGATAGAAGGCGCGCACAAAGCGCACCACTTCCCAGTGCGGCTCCTCCAGCTCGATCCCCTCCTGCGCAGCCAGCACCAGCGCCAGCTCCTCGCTCCAGTCATTGCTGTTGAGCAGGTAGCCCTTGGCATCGGTCTCGATGAGTTGGCCGTTGAATTCCAGCTGATGTTTTTCGGACGCAGACATGAGGGCTCCTCGCTAATGGGGCTATCAGGATTGGGCGGGCATGGTAGCGCCTTGATCCCCGGTGAGCAACCGGCTCTCGTTGGCCAGATGCAGCAGCTGATCCGCCAGCTCGCTGATCAGGTTGAGCTGCTGGGTCAGCATCAGCTGCTCCTCGCTGCTGTCGGGACTTATCACCGGGCATTGACCACCGATGGAGCTGGAGGGGTTGCCCGCCAGATGACCGGCGGCCTGCTCCAGGGTGTGGCAGATGTGGTGGCGCACCTCATCCAGCCCGCTGATGGCCTCCAGCTTGTCGCGATGAGCCCCCAGCGCCGAGATGTAGGAGAGCAGGGCATGGTTGCGCCAGGTGAGGGTAAAGCAGAGATCGAGGAAGCGGCGGCGCTTTTGCGGCTCCACCAGCATGCTCTGCCAGGCGGTAGCCAGTTCGCTGTCCGCCAGATGGGCGCTCTTGCGCGCCACCCGATAGTCGATGGATTCGTCCCGCTGCTGCTTGAGGCTCGCCAGCACTGCCGAGAGGTAGCGGGCGTTGGCCGACAGCGAGTTGGCGATCAGCGTCGGCAGCCGCTTGTACTGCCAGTCCGGCCAGAGCCAGGCCACCAGCCCGTAAGAGATCAGGCAGCCGAGCAGGGTATCGAGCAGCCGTGGCCCGAGAATGGCAAAGCCGATGCCATCGAGCAGGTTGAACGCCATCAGCACGTAGAGGGTGATAAAGCAGACCGCGGCGCTGTAGTTGTTGCGCACCTGGGTGAAAAACAGGAAGGCGGCCAGCCCCATCACCACCAGCTGAACGTGCAGCTCGGGGAAGAGCCAGAGCACCGGAATGCCCACCAGAATACCGGCGAAGGTGCCGAGCATCCGCTGCACCAGTCGGCGGCGGGTGGCGCTGTAGCTGGGCTGGCAGACAAACAGCACGGTCAGCAAAATCCAGTAGCCCTTTTCCAGATCAAAGGCTTGCAGTATGCCGTAGCCGATCACCAGCCCCAAGGAGAGGCGCAGCGCATGGCGAAACACCATGGAGTGCAAGGTGAGGTGCTGCTTGAGCTGGGTCAGCAGCGGCAGGCGGGGCGGCTTGGCCAGCGCGGGCAGCTCCTGCTCCGGCTGCTCGGGGTTTTGCAGCACTTCGGCGCTGCCCAGCAGCTGGTTGATGCTGGCCAGATTGCGGCGCAGGAACTTCATCGGCGTCAGCAGGGTTTTCGGGTAGTGCTGCTTGAGATTGGTGAACTCCAGCTGATCGCCGAGGGCTTCCAGCGTCCAGTGAATGCGCTTGTTATGGGCGTAGGGCTTGTGCACCAGAATGGCGTAACCGAGCCGCTGGCACGCCTCGGAGAGTTGCAGGAACACCTCCTGAAATCCTTCCAGTACTATGCCCTGCTTGAGCTCCGCTTCCAGCCGGCTGTAGGGGTAGTGGCTGGAGGTGGCGCGTTCGTGAATTTCCAGCGCCAGCAGGTAGAGGCGCAGCAGGCTGGCAAGCTCGGGGCTGGCCGGATGGCGGCGGCTCAGGCGGGCGTTGAGGGCCGATTTGGTGAGGGTCAGCGCACTCACCAGATTGATATTGAGCTGGGCCAGATTATGGCGAATGGCCTGGGCGCCGTGCTCGTCTGCCGGGAAGAAGCGGGATTTTTCCAGCAGGTAGCGGCCAAGGGCGAAGTAGCTCTGGGCCAGCTGCTCGTGCAGGGTCTTGTATGGCAGCAGCCAGAGCCAGATAAACGAGACCAGCCCGTACCAGAGGGCGCCTGCGCCGAGGGCCAGCGGCTGGTAGAAGAGATCCGGCGCCTTGGCGGCCCCCAGCATGGTGTAGATGGCGATCAGCAGCGAGCCGAAGCTGATGGTGGCATAGCGGGCACCGAGCGCCCCCACCATCACGAAGATAAAGGTGGAGCTGGCCAGCCCGATGGCAAACAGCCAGGGGGTGGGGTAGAGATACTGCACACAGAGGGATGCGAACATGAAGCAGATGAGCGTCATGGCGAGGTTTTTAAGGCGTCCCCACAGGCTGTCGTCGGTTTCGGCGATGGCGCCAGCGACTACCCCGAGGGAGAGCAGCACGGTGAGCTGGATATTGCCGGTGGCCAGGGTGAAGGCGAGCAGACCGAGAATGGCCAGCAGCACCTTGAGGGCGAAGTAGATGTGACTATCGGTCAGCAGTCGGCGCAGCAGGCCAGAGAGATCCATCGGCATGAAACAGGAACAACCCTTGAACGAAACGAGGGCAGGATGTTACCCCGCCAAGCGAGAAGCGGCCCTGATTTGGATCAGGGCCGCTTCGCATCATATCCTTGATTTGCAACTTATCCTGACAGAAACAGGAGCCAATAAAAACCCCGCCGAAGCGGGGTTTTTGATTAGTTGCGGTTGCCGCCAAGCAGGCTCAGCAAGCTCAGGAAAATGTTGTAGATGGAGACATACAGGGTGACGGTGGCGGAGATGTAGTTGGTCTCGCCGCCGCGCACGATCTGCTGGGTAGTCAGCAGGATGGCCCCGGAGGAGAAGAGCATGAACATGGCGGAAAGAGCCAGGCTCAGGGCGCTCATCTGCAGGAAGATGTTGGCAATCATGGCTACCAGCAGTACCCAGAAACCGACGAACAGCATGCCGCCGATGAAAGAGAGGTCACGCTTGGTGGTCAGGGCATAGGCCGACAGACCGAAGAAGGTGAGCGCGGTGCCGCCAAGGGCGGTCATCACGATCTCGCCACCACCATTGTTCATGTACATGTTGATGATGGGGCCCAGGCTATAGCCCAGCAGACCGGTCAGGGCGAAGGTGAATACCAGGCCCATGCTGTTGTTGCGGTTCTTCTCGGTCAGGAACATCAGACCGTATACGCCGATGAGGAAGATGGCCCAGTGCAGCGGCGGCATGTTCATTACGGTCGCGATGCCCGCCACCACGGCAGAGAAGCCGAGGGTGAGGGAGAGCAGCATATAGGTATTACGCAGCACCTTGTTGGTATCGCGTGCGGCACTCTGGGTGCCGGTGTAGATAGAACGGGTATCCATCTTGGGTGTCCTCTTGGTGTCCTGTTGAGGCGGCGAGCGGCCGTCTCGTCATCACTTAAAGCCTAAGCATTCTATGAAGAACAAATAGGGATGACGAGGAACAATTTCAAGCCACCTGCCATTTTGCTCCCGCACACTATCCCACAGGAAATATGTATTGCATATGAACAAGCGCTTGACGTAGTATGCTCGCCGTTCGGAGGGGTGGCAGAGCGGCTGAATGCACCGGTCTTGAAAACCGGCGATGGGCGACCATCCGTGGGTTCAAATCCCACCTCCTCCGCCATATTCAAAGAGAAAGCCCAAGCGGTCACCCGCTTGGGCTTTTTTGTATCTGGTTTTTGACGGGAGAGGGTGGTGCATCATGCCTCTCCCGCTCCTCATCCGGTCACACCAGAATGACCTGCACATTTTTGGCTTTGATCTGCTCGATAACCTCTTTATCCGCATCCTTGCCGGTGATCAGAATGTCGATCTTGCTGGCGGCGCAAAACAGCATACCTGCCCGTTGTCCCACCTTGCTGCTGTCGGCCAGTACCACCAGTCGGCCGACGTGGTTGAGCATCTTCTGCTCCGCCATGGCGGTCAGCATATCCATCTTGTAGAGACCATCGGCGGTGACACCCTTGCCGCTGGTAAACATCCAGTGCCCGGCATAGAGGGAGGAGATCTCGTCCTGCGGTGCCAGGGTGATGGATTGCGACTTGTTGTATTGACCGCCGATGATCACCACGCCGTCATGGTCATTCTCGATCAGGTAGTTGGCGAGCGGGAAGTAGTTGGTGATGACCTGAACATCCTGTCCGCAGATCTCCTGACCCAGCACGAAGGCGGTGGAGCCACAGTTGATGACCGCGCTTTCCCCCGGTTTGATCAGCGCAGCCGCCGCCTGGGCGATGCGCACCTTTTCGCTGTGATTGAGGCTTTCATTGCTGTCGAGAGGAGACCAGTGGGCCTTTCTGGCTTGCATCAGGGCTTCGGCCCCGTTGCGCACCTTGCGCAGCTTGCCGGAGTCATTGAGCTTGTTGATATCGCGGCGCGCAGTGGCCGGAGAAATATCAAAGGCTTGCATTATGCTGTTGACCGACAGATGACGTTTCTGATTGAGCAGTTCCAAAATGGCGTTATGGCGATGTGCTTCTGTCATATCATGCCTGATGATGATTGAATCTGATTGGGTGGTGATTATATCGCGCATGGGTGTCGATGACAGCAACCTTATTTACTCTTCTGATAATGGGCGTTCAGGCGATCGCCAGACCGGCTTGCCGAGCGTGTTCGACCAGTCGCGCTTTGGCCGTTTTCAGGTTGCTGGCCCACTCTTCATCCTTGGCCCACATCTCCAGCACCAGGGGGCCGTTGTAACCGATTTTTGCCAGAGTATGGAAAATGGCGGCAAAGTCGACCTCTCCTTCGCCAATGACCAGATCACGGAACTGCCCGCTGCAACTGGCCGTTACCTTGCGGGTGTCTTTGAGGTGGATCTGCACGATATGGTCTGCACTCAATTGCAGCTCGGTGCAGGTGTCATAGTTCCAGCCGGTGATATTGCCGACATCCGGGTAGGCCATGAAGTAGGGGGAGGGGATCTGCTTTTTCAGCACCTCGAATTTGCTGAGGGAGTTGAGATAGGGGGTATCCATGATCTCCACACCCAGCATGATGCCTGCCCGTTCCGCCATCTTGGCGGCTGCCAGCATTCCTTCGATGAAGTGGCGGTGGGTTTCGTCGCTTTGCGGCTCGTAATAGACGTCGTAGCCCGCCAGCTGGATGCAGCGAATGCCGAGTTTGTATGCCAGATCGATCGCTTTTTCCATGATGATGGCCGCCTGCGCGCGGATGGCCGGATCCTGCGAACCAAACGGAAAGCGGCGATGGGCGCTCAGGCACATGGAGTGCAACGGCAAGCTGTGCTGCTCGCACAGGCGTCTGAGCCGATAGATTTCGCTATCTGACCAGTCGAGCCGTTGCAGTTTTTCATCTGATTCATCAATGGATATCTCGATGAAATCAAAGCCAAGCTCCTTGGCCGACAGAATTTTCTCTTGCCACTCCAGTGCAGAGGGCATCGCTTTTTCGTAAAGGCCGAGGCGTAAGTTATGGTCAAAGTGGTGCATACAAGCTCCTGCATTCAGATAGGGAAATAGCGGTTCAATACCTCGAGGATCCCGCCCTCGTCGTTGCTCTCGCAGGTGACCCGATTGGCCATCTCTTTGACCTCCTGCTCGGCATTGGCCATGGCGATGCCCATCCCTGCGAGGCAGAGCATGGAGGTGTCGTTGTGGTTGTCGCCGATGGCGACCAGTCGCGCCGGGCTGATCCCTTGCTGGTCCAGATAATCCTGCAGTCGCGCTCCCTTGCTGTTGCCGCGGCGGGCAAAATCGACCCGATTGGCCCATGACTGCTCGCCACTGAAGTGTTCGCGTACCCAGGGGTGATGTGAGAAGGCCTGAATGGCGGTGATCTCTCCCTCGGCCACGAACTTCCAGACATGGCTGCTGTTGGCCAGCTCCTCTTCAAACGAGTCAACACTGGCTATCTGCGGCTGGATCGGCGGCGCAAAGCCACTGGCCCACTGCTGCAGGGCTGCCACGTAGCGCACCGGCTGATGAGCGGAGTAGACCATGCGGTCAGTGACATACATGACGAGGTTGAGCCGGTACTCCCTTGCCAGCGTGAAAAAGCGTTGTGCCAGTTCATGGGGAATGGCGTTCTCTGCCAGCACGGCGCGCCGGTCGTAGTCGTAAACGTAGGTGCCGTTGCAGCAGATGATGGGAGTGGTCAGCCCCAGTTCGTGGTGATAGGGGTGGGCGGCAGTGTGGTGTCTGCCGGTGACCAGCATGACGGTGGCCTGCTCCTTGATCCTCATGATGGCCTCTTTGACGGCCGGCATGATGGTGTGAACACTGGTCAGGGTGGTGCCATCGAGATCGAGGGCCAGGGCGTGATAGCGCATCGTCTGATCTTCTTGTTATCCGGTGAGGTGGGGGTAATAGAGGGGGTGATTGAGATGACAGCTTTGCTGGCCCATCTCCATCACCATCCCTCGTATTACCCGACGTATGACAGGGCGTGCTTACAGGAAGGATTTGTAAGGCAGCTCCGGCTCATCGATGAAGATGTCATCGAACCCGCGCGGGTGCTGGTAGTGCAGCTTGCTCTGGTCGGTCGGGAAGGTGTATTTGCCACCGACTTGCCAGAAGAAGGGGCTGAAGCGATAGCCGAGGCGATCTTTTTTCATGTTCCAGAGCACTTCGATCTCGCGGGGATCGCTTTGGAAGTTGGCCCAGATATCGTGGTGGAACGGGATCACCACCTTGGTGTTGAGGGACTCCCCGGCCCGCAAGATGTCTGATGAGGTCATCTTGTCGGTCACGCCGCGGGGGTTCTCGCCATAAGAGAGCAGCGCCACATCGATCTGGTAGTCATTGCCATGCTTGGCGTAGTAGTTGGAGTAGTGAGAATCCCCCGAGTGGTAGAGGTTGCCCCCGGATGTCTTGACCAGATAGTTCACTGCCCGATCATCCATGCCATCCAGAATGCTCTTGTCGGTGGAGGAGACCCCCGCCGGCAGGGTGACCAGCGCGGTACGGTCAAAGGCATCGAGTACCTGGATCACGATATCGCCCACCGGGATCTCGTCACCTACGCGGGCTACCACGCAACGCTCGGCAGGCACCCCCCAGCGCAACCAGAGGTCGACACAGGCTTTCGGGCCGATGAACTTCACATGCTCCCCACAGTTTTGCAGCACGGCAGCCGCCACATTGACGTCGATATGGTCGGCATGATCGTGGGTAGCGAGCACTGCATCGATATCTTTAATCCCGAAAGGATCGAGCACGAAAGGTGAGGTTCTCAGGTTGGGTTGCAGCTTGCGCACGCCCCCCATCCGCATCATCTGGTGCTGCTTGTTCATGTAGGGATTGCCATGGGTTCGCTTGCCCGTGCCGCACCAGAAGTCGATGGAGATGTTGGTATTGCCGGCAGACTTCAGCCAGATACCGGTGCAACCCAACCACCACATGGCGAAGGTATTCGGTTTGACCTCTTCCTGCTCAATCTCTTCATTCAGCCAGGTGCCCCACTCGGGGAAGGTGCTGAGGATCCACGATTCACGGGTGATTTCTTCAATCTTGCTCATCTCACATACCTTTCTGATTTGGATGGTTCACACAGTGGTGATTCATCGGGTGATGACATGACTTGCATGGTTGCGAGTCAGTGATTTGCTTTGATTGGTTGTGACTATATTACTCAGTTTTGTGATTATCAATGATTGTGGTGATTGTTTTGTGAGATTAATTGCGGCACATCACAATCAAGAGATGAGTATGTTTTTAAGTGGTTGTATTTATTGTGTTTACTTATTTTTTGCCTATTTATAGGGATTCTTTGAATCCTTTCATGCAGCTTTGAGTACCCTTTTAACCGAAATTTCACATCCAGATGGTGGAAAAAAGAGATTCTCCCGACCTCGATCTTCATCACAATAAATCATGATGTGATTATGTATGATTATTTTGGATTTAATAGTGAGTGGTGGCAGTTGAATCTGCTCGCGGGGCGTCAGGTAAAGCAATGCCCATATGAATGGTGAGATGTCCGCACCAATCCAATAGCCATGAGTTGTCCTCATCTGGACGGAGCATAAATATGGAAACCCTCTACAACGCTTTTTACATCTTTTACAGTCAGGTGATGACCAAGGCACCCCTGCTGTTGGGGCTGGTGACCTGTATTGGCTACCTGTTGCTCAAGCAGGATGGCACGACGGTCGTCAAGGGCACCGTTAAGACCATCGTCGGTTTCATGCTGGTGCAGGTGGGCGCCAGTACGCTGGTGGCAGGCTTCAAGCCGGTGGTGGACAAGATTGCGGAATATCATCACCTCACCGGTTCAGTGATTGATCCCTACACCACCATGATGGCGACCATGGAAACCATGGGAGAGAACTACTCCTGGGTCGGCTATGCGGTATTGCTGGCCCTTGCCCTCAATATTCTGCTGGTGTTGCTGCGGCGCTATACCGGGATCCGCACCATCATGCTGACCGGCCACATCATGTTTCAGCAGGTAGGTCTCATCGCGGTCTTCTATATGGTGATGGGCGCCTCGATGTGGGAAACCATCCTCTATTCCGCCGTTATCATGGCGCTCTATTGGGGCATCTCCTCCAACATCATGTTCAAGCCGACTCAGGAAGTAACCGGCGGAGCGGGGTTCTCCATCGGTCACCAGCAACAGGTCGCCTCCTGGATTGCCACCAAGGTGGCGCCGAAACTGGGCAACAAGGAAGAGAGCGTCGATCACCTGAAGCTGCCAAAGTGGCTGCACATTTTCCACGACAGCATCACGGCGACCGCCATCGTGATGACCATCTTCTTCGGTATCATCCTGCTCTCGTTTGGCCTCGATAATCTGCAACAGATGGCGGGTCAGACTCACTGGTCCATCTACATTCTCGAAACCGGTCTCAAGTTTGCGGTCGCCATTCAGGTCATCGTGGTGGGGGTGCGGATGTTCGTTGCCGAGCTCTCCGAGGCCTTCAAGGGGATCTCCGAACGGGTCATTCCCAACGCCGTCCTGGCAATCGATTGCGCCGCTATCTACGCCTACTCGCCGAATGCCATGGTCTTTGGCTTCATGTGGGGTGCTATCGGTCAGTTCCTTGCTGTGCTTGCCCTGCTGGCATTCCAGGCGCCCATCATGATTATCCCGGGCTTCATTCCCATGTTCTTCTCCAACGCCACCATAGGGGTGTTCGCCAACCACTTTGGCGGCTGGCGAGCGGTGATGAAGATCTGCTTCGTCATGGGGATCATCGAGGTGCTTGGCTCTGCTTGGGCTATCCACCTGTTCGCTGTCAATGGCACCAGCTTCAACGGCTGGATGGGGATGGCTGACTGGGCGCTGGTATTCCCGGTGATCATGCAGGGCCTCTCGTTATCTTCCCTGTTCTTCGTGGTGTTACTGGCTGGCACCGGGCTCTATATGTACTTCGCTTCCCGCACCCTGCGGATGGAAGAGGATATGGCTGTCCCGAGTGCCGCCGTGGCAGAAGACGTGGCCGATCAGCCAGGCTCGCCAGCCGAGAGTGCCAAAGGGGGACATGCAGTGCGGATCCTGGCGGTATGCGGTAACGGTCAGGGCTCATCCATGATGATGAAGATGAAGATCGGCAAGTTTCTCGAGCAGCGTGGCGTGCCCCATGTCATGGACTCCTGCGCCGTGGCCGATTACAAAACCAAGCTGCAGACCACCGACATCATCGTCTCTTCCAAGCATCTGGCCGGCGAGATGAGCCCAGGTGAGGGCAAATTCGTGCTGGGCGTACAGAACATGCTCAACCCCAATTCGTTTGGTGATGAACTGCTGGGCATCATCAAGAACAACTTTGCGAATTAAGCCGATGAGTCTCGCTGCATGTGGCCGCGGGCAAGGAGAACAAGATGAAATTCAAACAATCTCTGATGGAAAACAACTCTGTATTGCTCAACGCGGCTGCCAGCGACTGGCGCAGCGCCATCAAGCTGGGCACTGACATGCTGATCCGCTCCGGTGCCGTGGAGCCGCGTTACCACGATGCGATCATCGGCAGCATTGAAAAGATGGGACCCTATATCGTGATTGCCCCCCAATTCGCGATGCCCCATGCGAGGCCGGAGGATGGAGTCAATCGCACGGCGTTTGCACTGGTCACCCTGACCACGCCGGTGAAGTTTGAGGGGGAAGAGGAGCCGGTGGACGTGCTGGTAACGCTGGCGGGCAGCACCTCGGATGAACACATGGAGGGGCTGATGGAGGTGACTCAGGTGCTGGAGGATGAATGCAGCGAGAGCGGGATCAACCTCGACAAGCTGCGAGCGTGCCAGAGCACGGCAGATGTATTCAACGTCATTGATCAGGCGCTGGCGCAAGTGGTCTGAGGCACCCAACGCGGCCCCGCAAGGGGCCCAGGAGAACGAAATGTACAACTCATTGAAAGAGGCGGTACTGGAGGCCAACCTGCTGTTGCCCCGATACGGTCTGGTTACCCTGACATGGGGCAACGTATCCCAGATAGATCGCAGCTTGGGCGTGGTGGCCATCAAGCCGTCGGGGGTCTCTTACGACAATATGACCGTTGACGATATCGTGGTGGTTGATTTGGCTGGCCAGATCGTCGATGGGCATTTATCCCCGTCCAGTGATACCGCAACCCATCTGGTTTTATATAAAGCGTTTAAAGGCATTTCCGGTATTGTGCACACCCATTCCCGTCATGGCACTATTTGGGCGCAAGCGGGAATGGATATTCCCGCCTTGGGTACCACCCATGCCGATTATTTCTATGGTGATATTCCCTGCACCCGTCCGCTGACCGAAGATGAAATTCGCGTTGACTATGAAAAAAATACCGGCAAGGTCATTGTCGAAGAATTTCAGCGACGGGATCTGGATCCACAGGCCTTGCCAGGCGTGGTCATTACCGGTCATGCCCCGTTTTGCTGGGGCAAGAGTGCGGTGGATGCGGTGCACAATGCGCTGGTGCTGGAAGAGGTTGCCACCATGGCGCTGGCAACCAGAGCATTGAATCCGGCCATCCATATTGCGCAGGAGTTGTCTGATAAACACTATTTCAGAAAACATGGTGAGAATGCCTATTACGGCCAGCGCTAATTAGTCGACCCGTTATTTAAATTGCCCATCTATTTATGTTAGTGACGTCAGGTTACGGCCCTTTATCGACTTTAAATCAATGGGCCAACCCATTCTGCCAAGGTTTTAAATTGAGGAAATATAGTATGACCAAACCCATGTTACAGATTGCTCTGGATTCTACCGATCTTGCTACCGCCGTGGATATTGCCGATCGCGTCGCCAGCTATGTCGAAGTGATCGAGGTCGGCACTATTCTCGCCTTTGCGGAAGGGATGTCTGCGATACGCACCATGCGCGAGCGTCACCCCGATCACATTATCGTGTGTGATATGAAGACCACAGATGGTGGTGCCATTCTGGCTCGCATGGCCTTCTCGGCCGGAGCTGACTGGATCACGGTATCGGCCGCCGCACATGTTGCTACCATTGCTGCCTGCAAGAAAGTTGCGGACGAGTTTGGCGGGGAGATCCAGATCGAGATCTATGGCAACTGGACGCTGGATGATGCCAAACAGTGGGCCGATATGGGGATCACCCAGGCTATCTATCACCGCTCGCGGGATGCCGAGCTGGCCGGGGTCAGCTGGACCCAGGCCGATTTGAGCAAGATGCGGGCACTCTCCGAGCTGGGGCTGGAGCTGTCGATCACCGGCGGTATCGTGCCGGAAGATATCCATCTGTTTGAAGGGATCCGGGCCAAGACCTTTATCGCCGGACGGGCATTGGCATCGGAAAGCGGTCAGGCAACCGCCGAAGCGTTGCGCAGCGAGATAAACAAATATTGGTAACAGGAGCAGGTTATTAGTGAATAAAGGCCCCGGAAATACTCCGGGGCCTTGTCGTTGAAGGGGTTAGATCCGCCCCTGATAGCGCAGGGGGAAGCGGCCCTGGCTGTCGGGTTGGCCGAGGAAGGGGAGCCCCTGCTGCATCTGCTCTGGCAGGGCCGGACCCGGTTTCAGGCTGCCCTGAAACAGGTATTGGCCATTGGGTTGCAGCTCGAGGCGACCGCTGGTCTGTACCGCATCGGAGCCCTGTTTGAGCTCGGCCACCAGTCTGGAGTCGAGGCAGGTGAGTTTCACCTCGGGATCGGCCAGATCCAGCTTGCCCGCCGGGGTATCGGCGCTGGCGTTGTACCAGTCGAGGTTGCCGTAGAGGTTGTCACACCAGGGGTTGCCCTGGGCAAACTGATCCACCTTGAGTTGCAGCTGACCGGTGAGGGTGACTGGGAAGGGGAGTGGCAGTGGGATGCGCGCCATTACCCAGGGGGCCGGGGCATTGAGGGTCAGGTCGCGGCCGAAGGCGGCACCATTCCAGCCGACAACGCCCTGACCGTTGAGGCCGTTGCGCTCGCCAAAGCGAATGGCCACTTCGGGGGCGAAGCGCAGCAGTGACCAGCCATTGAGATCCCAGCGCAGCTGGCTGATGGATTCGCTGGCATATTGCAGCCGGGCGATCTGGCCGCTCCACAGGGTGCCGCTCACTCCTTCCATCTTCAGCAGGCTGGCAACGTTGGCGGGCAGCGGCAGATAGCGTACCACCAGCGCCGCAGGCAGGGTCGCCAGCAGGAAGACGAAGTAGGCTGCCAGAAACAGGCTGGCAATCAGGATGCGTTTTTTCATTGGGGACGACTCAACTGCAAACGTCTGACCTTGACCAGACCCGGGGCCAGCTCCTCGCGGGCCAGCTCAATGATTTGAACCTGAATGCCATGCTGCTCCACCAGGGTGGCGAGCCAGAGCAGCAGATCATCGAACGGAACCGTATCGATCCACACTTGCAGCTCCTGCCCCTGTGGTTGCAGGCGGGCAATCTTGATCTTGTGGTTAAAGGCGGTACGGTTGACCACCCCTTCCAGGGTACCGCTGGTATCTATCTGACGACCCTGACCGCCCTGCATGGCCAGCACTTCTTCCCCCTTCTCCTTGAGCCAGGCGAGGGTCTGTTGCTGGTTTTGCACCTGACGTTCGCGCTCGGCGATGCGGTTGTCGAGAGGATGCCAGACGCTCCAGTAGAAGAGGCCAACCAGCAGCAGGATGCTGCCTGCCACCACCAGTCGCTGTTCTCGTGCGGTGATGCCCTGCCACCAGCTCTGCAATTTTTCCATCATGATGATTTACCCTTGAGCACCAGCGCCCCTTCAACCTTGCCCTCGGTGCTGCGCACCTCGCCCTGCTGCACCTCGAAGCGCTTTCCCGCCAGTTCGCGGAACCGCTCTATCTCGGCAAAGCCGGGGGCGGTCACCTGTAGCCGCAGCTCGCGGCGGCTGGCATCAAAGCGCATTACCTGCGGCTTGAGACCGGGTACTTCGGCAAAGGTGGGGGCCAGTTCGGTGAGCATCAGCAGCATGCCGTTCTGCGGCGCCTGACCCATCAGCCGCAGGTGCTGGGTCATCTGGCTGCGCACGTTCACGATGCGGCTTTCGTTAGGGAAGATGCGGCTGTAGACCTGACGGATCTCCGCCTTGAGCGCCTTGTCCTGCTCTGCCAGCTGGTGCAACTGAACGCCACGCTGGACGAGGGCTACCAGCAGCAAGAGGGCGGCGGTAATGGCTACCTTGCGCCACTGCAACCAGTAGCGGGCATATTCGGTTTGTGGCCGATAGGGGCCGGTAAGCAGGTTGGCGCGGCAGGTGAGGGCCCCCTTGGCCAGCAGCAGCATGGGGAGCTCGGGCTCGGCCGGCAGCCAGTTGGCGGCGGCAATGGCGGGCGCCGGGGTATGGCTGTGAATGGTGACGGGTTCGGCTTCGGCGGCCAGCAAGATGGCCAGCAGCGACTCGTCGGCCACAATCCCCTGACAGGCGTTCTGGCGGATCAGCCACTCGGTACCGAGCTGCAGGGCAGACCAGCCCTCTGCGGCTTGTGGCAGTGCCAGCACATCGGGCAGTAGTTGCTGACTTCTAAGGCCGGCAGCGTCGAGCCAGCCGAGCCACTCGGCCATCTTCTGGCGATCCACCGCCATCAGGTCGACCTGCGGGCCGTCGTGGGCCAGCACCACCAGATGCAGCTCATCCACGTCGGAGGCGATCTGCTCCTCCAGCAGATAGGGAAGGGCCGCCGCCGACTGGCGGTTGTAGCGCCCCGGCAGGGTAACGCGGCGGAAGATCAGATCGCTGCCCGGCACCAGGGCGACCACGGGGCGGCCGCCAGCGCGCTCTTGCAGCTCGCCCAGCGCGTCAGCACAGGGGAGCTCGCCGGAGGCGATGATCTCCTGCTCCTGACTCGACCAGACCAGCCAAGCGACCGGTTGTTGTTTGGTGGTCCCCAGACGGATGACCAGACTCTCGCTCACGCATCTCTCTCCTGCGATACCGGTTCGCGCGGGCCAGGCCAACGCAACCGGTGCGCAGCCCGCAGGCTGCATCCAATGTTTGCCCTGCCGGGAGTCGCTCCCGCCAGCGCTTGTTTATTCGGCGCCGCTATTGAGGCGGCGCAGCATGACCAGCTTGTTGTCCTTGCCCCGCTGGAAGATGCTCTCCAGCCAGGCACGACTGTCGCCGATTTCGGCGACCACGCGGGCCTCGAAAAAGTCGCTCTTGACCACCAGCGCCTCCTTGAGTCCCTTGACGGTTTCAAGAGGTACGGGCAGCTGATCCGTCATCAGCTTGCTATCTTTCCACCCCTTTTTTGGCCGCTCGGTCAGTACCCGCTTGGCGTCATCGCTGCCAATCTTGCCCAGATAGAGCGCAGCCAGCAGCTCGGGGCGTTCCGGCAGCAGGGTGTTGATATTGATCTTCAGCTTGTCGCTTGGCAGCGTGCAGACATAGGGGGCCAGTTTGGCATAGACCCTGGCCGTTACGCCGCGTACCGCCCGCAGCTCATCCTTGCCCAGCATCCACTGGTTGGCGGTGAGGTAGGGAGGCTTGAGCCCCTCGTAGTAGGCATCCTCTGCGCCGAGGCTGGAGACCAGCACCGTATCCTTGTCTGTCCAGTCGCGGATGGCGTCGGTGAGCTGGGCTGCCTCGTAATCATCCATCGCCAGCTCCTTGAGCAGGGCGCGAAACACCTGCACCGGATAAGGTTGCTGCTCCAGTTCTTCCCCGTTGTTACCCGCCTGATTGGGTACGCTCAGGCTGTTGAGGTTGAAGCAGGATTGCAGGTCGGTCACCTCGCCCTTGAGCTGGCCATCATCGACCGGAAACACCGTGTTCTTGCGGGCCCAGTTCTGGCCGAGGCTCACCACCTCGGGGTCATCCTTGAAATCCTGCGCCAGCACCTTGCTTACCAGCGCCTCCGCCGAGAGGGCATACCACCAGGCTTGCTTGCCGGCGGTGACATTGCTGGTGCGGCGCAGCTCCAGCTGCAGGCGACCGCTCATGTTGCTGGCGATGATCACCATCACCGAGAGGATCAGCAGTACCACCAGCAGGGCCATGCCACTCTGGCGGCCGGGGCGTACAGGGTTAGTTCGCATTGGTGCCCCCCCCGTTCTGGTTGCCGCCATTGCTGTTGTTACCGCTGTTATTGCCGTTGCCGCCATTGTTACCGTTATTGCTGTCGCCGCCCTGATTGGGATTGCTGCTCTGGCTGTTCTCTTCGGCGCGCTGGCCGCCGGCGCCAATCAGAAATTGCCGGCGAATGGTGCCGTAATCTTCCAGATCCAGCTCGACCGCGAGCCCGTAAGGGAGCACGCTGCGCTGGGTCCACTCCTCCTTCCAGCTCCCCTTGTCGTAGAAGTAGAGGCGAAACGCGGTGACGCCGGTCAGAAGCTGCTGGGTGCGTGGCTCGGTGCCGATCACCGGATCCGGATAGAGGTAGCTGAGGCGCTCCAGCTTCTGATCCTTGAGCCGCCAGCCGACCCGCTGCAGATGGGAGCGGGGCAGCATGCCGTCCGGGTTGAGCCAGCCGCTGCGCATAAAGGCCATGCCCCAGTCATCGCTCTGCTGGCCAAAACGGGAGGCGGCCAGCAGCACCTTGTTGTTCTCCCCCTCGATGCGGCCGCTGCGCGGCACCATCTGGGTGACATCCCGCTCCAGCAGGGTGAAGGCGAGCTGCAACTCGGAGAGGCGGGCCTCCTTGCGCTTGGCTACCTCATCGCTGGTGAGCACCCCTTGCAGCACCTGATAGGCACCCATGCTGAGGGTGGCGAAGATGGCGATGGCCACCAGCATCTCAAGCAGGGTAAAACCACGGTGACGGGAAGGGCGGGTGTTGCTCGGGATCATCGGTTGATATAGGTCCGCATCATGGCGATCGGGTTTTCGGCCTTGGCCTCGGTGCGTACTTCCATATCGAGCGCCTTGAAGTTGCTGTCGCTGGTCGCGACGCCGCGATAGCGCCAGTACCAGGTCTGCCCGGCCATCTGCTCATCCCCTTCTACCCAGCTGTCGCCAGGCCACTTGTTCTCGAGCTTCTGCTGCACCAGCTGGTTCTCCACTACCCAGGTAGCGAGGGTCTTCTCTTCCAGATAGTTGAGGGCCGAGAGGTGTTCGCTGGCGGTCTTCATCACCGCGAGACCCGCGATGGCAAAGACGGCCAGCGCCACCATGACTTCGAGTAGTGTCATGCCCCGAGCGTTCATTCGCTCACCTCTTCATCCTCATCGCCGGTGAGCAGGGTGAGGCGGCCGAACTCGTCCCCCTTGACGATGCGGGTGTAGCGCACCTCGTCATCCTGCTGGCTAAAGGTGAGGGTAAAGGGAGTCAGCTCGCCACCGGGGAAGATAAGCAGCTGCGGGGTGCGCTCCTTGTCATCCCGCTTCTTCTCGCGCTCTTCATCGGGATCGGGCTGCCAGCCAAATCCCTCCAGCTCCAGGGTCAGCCCCATGTTCTCCGGCAGTTGCACCTGACCAAGTTGCTTGTCACCGGTCAGGGCCAGCCACTTGCGATCCTTGGCCTGACGCTGCATGAATTGCCAGCCATTCTCCTCGACGCGAATGCCCACCAGCCGGCCATCCATCACCGCGTACTCCTGCGCCAGCTGCAGGGTTGCCATCAGGCGGCGCGCCTGCTTGTCGATCTCCCTGTCGCCTTTTGCGCCCCCCATGCTGAGGGTGACGGCGGTGGCCACCAGCCCCATCAGCATGGCGACCAGCAACACTTCCAGCAGGGTAAAGCCGGATTGGCGGTGAGAGGAGAAAGCGGACTTCATGCAGTCAGCTCACAATGAGTGCGGTGAGGAAGCATCACTTATTGGAAATCCTTCAGCTTCCAGTTGCCGATGTCGTCATCGGTACCGGCTTCGCCATCCTGACCCATGGAGAAGATGTCGATCTTGCCGTACTGGCCCGGGCTCAGCAGCTGATACTGGTTGCCCCAGGGATCTTGCGGCAGGCGCTTGATGTAGCCGCCATCGCGGTAGCTGCGCGGCGCCGGGTCGATGGAGGGTTTGGTCACCAGTGCTTCCAGACCCTGTTCGGTGGTCGGGTAGCGGTTGTTGTCCAGCTTGTACATGTCGAGGGCATTTTCCAGCGCCACGATGTCGGAGACCGCTTTCTGCTGGTCGGCTTTTTCCTTGTTGCCCATCAGGTTGGGCACCACCAGACTGGCCAGAATGCCCAAGATCACGATGACCACCATGACTTCCAGCAGGGTAAAACCGGATTGACGACGTTTGTTCATGAGTTGCTCCGTAACGAATGAGATGGGATAGCCCATCAGAGAGTGATTACTGGGTGGGTTCGACGGGCCGCCAACGGACCGCCGAACGCCGGAAACTTACATATTCACCATGTTGTTGAGCTCGAGGATCGGCTGCAGGATCGACATCACGATAAACAGCACTACCCCGGCCATGGAGACCACCAGCATGGGTTCGAACACCCCGAGGGCGATATTGACCTGGGATTCAAACTCCCGATCCTGGTTGTCCGCTGCCCGCTCCAGCATGCTGTCGAGCTCGCCGCTCTGTTCACCTGAGGCGATCATGTGCAGCATCATGGGCGGGAAAATCTTGGTCTCGGTCAGCGACTTGCGCAGACTGGTCCCCTCGCGCACCCGTTCGGCGGCCTCGAGAATGCGCATTCTGGCAAAGTCGTTGGAGAGTACTTCACCGGCGATCTTCATCCCTTCCAGCAGCGGCACCGCGCTGGCGTTGAGGATGCTCAAGGTGCGGGCGAAGCGGGCGGTGTTGAGACCGCGGCTGACCCGGCCAATCACCGGCAGGCCGAGCAGCACCTGATGCCAGCGCCGGCGGCGCTTCTCGTCGGTGAGCCACCAGCGCCAGACAAAGCTGGCGATAAAGAGCAGCAGCAGGAACCAGAGGCCGTAGGCTTGCATCAGCTCGCTGGTACCGATGAGAAAACGGGTGGTGCCCGGCAGCTGCTGGCCCATGTGTTCAAACTGGGCCACCACCTTGGGCACCACCGCGGTAAGCAGGATCGAGATAACCCCGATGGCGACGCAGGTGAGCACGATGGGGTAGATCATCGCCTGCAGCAGCTTGGTCCGCATATGCTGGCGCTGTTCGGTGTAGTCGGCGAGGCGGTTGAGCACCTTCTCCAGATGGCCCGATTTTTCACCGGCCGCCACCATGGAGCGAAACAGCTGATCGAACACGTGGGGAAAAGCCCCCAGCGAGTCTGCCAGCGAATAACCTTCCACCACCTTGCTGCGCACGGTCGCCACCAGAGAGCGCAAGTGCGCCTTTTCGCACTGCTCGGCCACCGCCTTGAGCGCCTCTTCAATGGTGAGACCGGCCCCCACCAGAGTCGCCAGCTGGCGGGTGATGAGGGCCAGCTCGGCAGTGGAGGCGCCACGACGAAACAGGGCGAAGCGGGTCGCCTCCCGTTTCGCCTTCTCGGTGGTCTCGTTTACCTCGAGCGGGGTGAGCCCCTGCTCGCGCAGCAGCTGGCGTACCTGACGGGCGGAATCCCCCTCCATCACACCACTCTTGCTGCGACCCTTGCCGTCGAGGGCCTTGTATTCGAATGCCGCCATCTCAATCTTCCCGGGTCACGCGCAGCACCTCTTCGAGGCTGGTTTGCCCCTTGAGTACCTTGTCGATGCCGTCGCGGCGAATACTGGGGGTGTGGCCGCGGATCAGCCGCTCGATGGCCATCTCGCCGCTGGCGCCGTGGATCGCCTCGCGCACCGCCTCATCGACCACCACCAGTTCGTGGATACCGGTTCGACCGCGATAACCGGTGTGGTTGCACTGCTCGCAGCCCACCGCATGCCAGATATGCTGATCCGGCTCCAGTTTGATCCCCATGGAGAGGCGCTCCTGCTCGGTGGCCGGACGCGAGGCGCGGCAATCGGGGCAGAGGGTGCGCACCAGCCGCTGGGCCAGTACCGCCAGTAGCGATGAGGAGAGCAGGAAGGGCTCGATCCCCATGTCCCGCATCCGGGTGATGGCGCCGATGGCGGTGTTGGTGTGCAGGGTCGACATCACCAAGTGACCGGTGAGCGATGCCTGCACCGCGATCTGGGCGGTTTCCAGATCTCGAATTTCCCCCACCATCACCACATCCGGATCCTGGCGCAGGATGGCGCGCAGGCCGCGGGCGAAGGTCATGTCCACCTTGCTGTTGACCTGGGTCTGACCCACCCCTTCGAGGTCATATTCGATGGGATCTTCCACCGTCAAAATGTTGCGATCCCGCGAGTTGATTTCGGAGAGCGCCGCATAGAGGGTGGTGGATTTACCGGAACCGGTCGGGCCGGTGACCAGAATGATGCCGTGGGGCTTGCGGATAAGCTCGCTGATGATGCTGCGGTTGCGCGCCGTCATGCCGAGCTGCTTGAGCTCGAGGCGAATGGTGTTCTTGTCGAGCAGACGCAGTACCACCCGCTCGCCGTAGCTGGACGGCATGGTGGAGACCCGCACGTCGACGGCGCGGCCGCCGATGCGCAACGAGATGCGGCCATCCTGCGGCACTCGCTTCTCGGCGATATCCATCCGCGACATGACCTTGATCCGCGAGACCAAGAGTGAGGCCAGCTTGCGATGGGGACGCAGGATCTCCCGCAGCACCCCATCGATGCGAAACCGGATCACCAGCGCCCGCTCGAAGGTTTCGATATGGATATCGGAGGCCTCTTCTTTTATCGCCTCGCTCAACATGGCGTTGATGAGGCGAATGATGGGGGCATCGTCATCGGCATCCAGCAGGTCTTCGCTCTGAGGCAGCTCTTCGGCCAGCGCAAAAAAGTCCATCTCGTTGCCGAGATCTTCCATCAGCTGGCGCGCCTCGGAGGAGTCGCGCTGATAGTGGGCCATCAGCAGCTCTTCAAAGGCGTCGTTGTCAAGTTGCTCCACCGCAAAGGCACAGCCCGCCACCCGGCGAACTTCCAGCAGGGTCTGCGGGGTGACGCCGGTACGGCACTGCAGCACCGGCGCGCCGTCACGCTCGCTGAGGATCACCCCGTAGTTGCGGGCAAACGCAAAGGGGAGCTCGGGCAGCGGGGGAGGCAGGTTGCTCCCGTCGAGATGATAGGCACTCATCAGGGGCGGCTCTGCACAAAGGGAGTGGTACTTTCTACAGCGCTCTGCTGGCGAACCTTCACCTGCTCCAGCTGTTTTTGCAGCTCAGGCGACACCATCACATCCTGGCCATAAGCCGGTAGTACCTGACGCTTGGGCGAGGTGAGATAGCCCTCCTGAGCGGCAGCATCCAGCTGTTCGGCCCGGAACAGGGAGTACTTGTTGCTGGAGATACCGGAGTAGACGTTGGCATCGCGCAAGATGGTGGGCCGGATAAAGACCATCAGGTTGCGTTTCGAGGTGCTGTTGGAGGTGTAACGGAACAGGTAGCCCAGCCCGGGGATATCGCCGAGCAGCGGTACCTTGGAGACCTCTTCCTTGGTCTGTTCATCCATCAGACCACCCAGTACCACAGTCTCGCCGCTCTTGATCAGGACGGCGTTTTTTACGGTACGGGTATCGAAGGTCGGGCCCAGTCCGGCGGTGCCATCGGCCTGCTTGGCGACGCTGGAGACCTCCTGCTCGATGGTGAGCAGCACCGAATCCCCTTCGTTGATCTGGGGAGTGACCGTCAGCTTGGTACCGACCGTTTTGTATTCGATGGTGTTGAAGATGCTGTCGGTACTGGTCGAGCTCTGGCTACCTGTCGGGGTTGGCACCTCTTTACCCACATTGAACGACGCCTCCTTGTTGTCCATGGTGACAATGCTCGGGGTCGAGAGAATATCGTTCTTGGTATTGGAGGCGATGGCCGTAGCCAGCATGCTCCAGTCGCCGTGATAGAAACCGGCGGCCATGCCGTTTACCGAGGACATCAGCTTGGTGATCGGCTCGGGGTTGCCATTTTTATTGAGCTTGTCTGCCGCCACTTTTGCGGTAATGGGGACGCCAGTATCGGGGAACTGGATCGAGCCATAGTCAGCATGATTCCATTGGACTCCGAGATTAAGGCCATCACTATCCTGCATCTCGACGATGATTGCCTCTACCAGCACCTGGGCGCGGCGAATATCGAGCTTGGCGATCACCTGTTCAAGTTCTGCCATCACATCGGGCTGGGCGGTGATGACCAGGGCGTTGGTAGTCTCGTCGGCAGAGATGGCCAGCTTGCCACCGCCGATACTGGCTCCACCGCCCATGGCGGCGTTGCCGCCTCCCTTCTTGTCCGCTTCGATGCTGGAGCTGACCCCCTTGAGCACATCGACCATGTCCTTGGCCTTGCCATATTTGAGGTAGAAGACCCGGGTATTGCCCTGACTCTGCAGGTCGCGGTCGAGCTGGCGTACCATCTGGATGATGCGGGCGCGCGCTTTAGGCTCGCCACTCACCACCACCGAGTTGGTGCGCTCGTCGGCGACCACCTTGGGGGCCAACAGCAGGCTGGTGGTGCCCCCTTGCGGGTTGTTATCCTTGTTGAGATTGGTCACCAGCCGCACGATTTCACCCGCCGAGGCGAACTTGAGCTTGATGATGTCCACATCCTGATCGCCAGCGCGGTCGACCCGGTTGACCACCTCCACCAGTCGGTTGACCACGGCGGCGCGGCCGGTGATGAGCAGCACGTTGGAGGGCTCGTAGTGCACGACGTTGCCACCACCGGCGTTATCATTGAGCTGGCGCAGCAGTGGGGCCAGTTCACGCACCGAGACGTTGCGCACCGGTACTACCCGGGTCACCATCTCGTCGCCCATGCCCGGATTGCTGCCATCCACCACCGGAATGGCGGAGGTCTTGGCATCGCGCGAGCGCAACACCTTGAGCACGCCGTTATCCATCGGCACCACGGCAAAACCGTAGACGTCGAGCACGCTCAGGAAGAACTGGTAGTACTGCTCCTCGTTGAGCAGGTCGTAGCTGCGGACGTTGATCTTGCCGCGCACCGAGGGCTCGATGATGATGGTCTTGTTGAGATTCTTGCCCACCGTGTTGATGAACTCTTCGATATCGGCGTTCTTGAAGCTGGCCGAATACTCGGTGGCCCAGGCTGATCCTGCCATCATCAGTGCCGTCGCTATGGTGGCCAGACGCCAGCCTTTCCCTTTATTGGTCATTCTTGGTACGACTCCAAAATCATTATTCTGACAAGCGAACATAGACATCGAACTGTTCACCTTGTCGCTCGACGGTCACTGTCAATTCGGTTGCGCCAGCCAGCTGCTGCATCGCCTGCATGGCCTGCATGTTGTCACGCAGATCCAGGCCGTTGATGCTGAGGGCCAGATCATTGGCCTGCAGCCCGCTCTGGTTGAAGAGTTCCGGATTGTTGCCCGGATTGAGGCGATAGCCAGCCAGGCGGCCATCCACCTGAACCGGTGAAATATTGAGGTAATCGGTGATCTTGCCGGGATCGCTCATCAGCTCGCTGCGCACGGAAGAGAGCTGCGCGCTCCCGCCTTGTTGGGGCAGGGGTTTGCCGTACTCTTCGCCATCGAGCATCAGGGTTTCGTCGCGGCCATCGCGCTCTATGATGACCCGGTCCGGGTAGACCTGACGGATCCGAGCCTGGGTGCCGTCGATGAGATCCCCCACGCTGTAGGAGTTCTGGATCCCCGACATGGCGATGATGGCGATGGACTTGGCGGGATTTGAGCTTGCCAGCACGCCGTTGAGCTGGGCATTGAGCTGGGTTCGCGGTGCGTTGGCGGCGACCTCCTTGCTCTGCTGCGCCTTGGCTATGGCCTTGCCAAACAGGGAGAGACTGCTCACTTCACCCAGTTCAAGGCGGGGGGCACTTTGACCGACAGTTGCAATCATGGAGGGTTGCCAGGGTTCGTTGGCCAGAGGTGTGGCAAGTGTGACCAGACGCCAGGTGAGATTGGCACACTGCTGGGCCAGCAGGATCAGCAATATCAGGAAGAGCGCCTGAGTAATGCGGGCCATGGGCAGCTGCCGGCACTGGGCCAGCAGCTTGGTCAATATCTCATCCCTGGATAGTCGGCTCATATAAATCAACATGTTTCATGTGTTCTGGTGCGGCTGGTTATTGTGTACGGCTGTTCGTATGGATACAACTTTCTGAAACCGCCAATGGGCAGAATTGGATAATTCATCACAGCCGGCAGGCTGCTGTGGTGATAAAAACACCAATTTCGCCATTGCATGAAATGGGCTACGAGCCATGAATCAGAGGCTTTGGGGAAGCTCTCTGCATCGATTGGGGTCAGGCAATCCGTCGCCATGACTCGCTTAACCCTGCCAATCCTGCAGCGCCTTGAGGGTGACACTCTGGCCACCCACATCCAGCACCATGTACTCCTGAGCTATGGAGGCCAAGCGCACCCCGGGGGCAATCTCGCTCCCCTCCCGGTATTCACGGCCATTGAGCACCACCGCCCGTTTGGCGGGGTTGGATGAGAACAGGTGGGAGCCATAGCTGAACGCGGGAACCTGCTGGCGGATCGAAAGCGGCGCGGCATTAAGCGACATCAGCTGGGCCGGCTGCACGCTCTGGGGCACAGTACCCGACTCCTGTTGCAGCGGTGTTTCGTTTAGGGCGCGCATCAGCTGTTCGGCCAGGGTTGGTCGAACAGCTGCCGGATTGCTGGTGGCGGCAACCTTGGGCTGCTGCACCACCGGCTCCGGCAGGGGAGGCGGCAGCGGCCGCGTTACCATCGCCTTGGGCTCCACCCGCACGAAGGGCGGGGTGACCACCTCTTTCACCTCGACCTTCTCCTCGATGGGGCGCAGGTGGATCAGGTGCCAGCCATAGTTGGCGCCAGCACCTAGCAGCAGGGCGAGCGGAGCAAGTAGCCAGACGAGGCGGCGGGATGTCCTCGCCTCTTCGCGGGGCATGGCAAGCCCCATGGCGGGGATACAGGTTTGTGGCTGCGGTTGCTGTGCGCGGTGCAGCGCCTTGAGCAGGGTAGACATCAGGAGGCCTCCTCCAGTCTGGGCATGGGTTCACCGGAGAGGGCGTTGAGGCGCAGCAGGGTATTGCTGCCGGCGATACCGTCAGGGTTGAGCCCCTGATCCCGCTGGAACTGCTGCAGTTTGTTCTTGAGCTCGCCATCGAAGCGGCGCACCTTGCGCTCGGGCTGTTGCAGCGCGCGGCTCAGGGCATTGTCGAGCCACTGGATCTGGGCCTGCCCAGCATTGTTGCCGATCAGGCTGGCGCCCCCCTTGGGCATGCGCCAGAGCAGGGTGTAACTGCCGCCCCAGTTGTCGCTGAGCCACTGTCTCTCAACCTGCCAGCTCTGGTTGCCGATCATCAGACGCGCCTGCTTGGGGCCGAGAGTGACCAGGGTGGCGTAGTAGATGCCGCCCGTCTCGTCGGTAAGGCTGACCATGGCGGGGTATTGCAGATTGCGCAGCTCGTCGAGGCTCGCCTCCCCCTCCTGACAGCGCAGGCCGGCGCGGGGGGCGTTGTCGCAGGTGGCATCCTCCAGCTCGGGCTCGTAGCCCCAGACCCGGTAGAGATTCTGCATTGCACCTTCGGGGTCGAGCGCCTGATTGATCGCCTCGGTAAGCTGCTCCTGCTGCTCGGCGGTCTCATCGACGGTAACCGGTACCTCGACCTTGACCACCGGGCGGGTGGGGAAGACGCCGAAGAACTGCCAGCCCCACCAGCCCGCCGCCACCAGCAGAGCGCCAGCCAGCGCGACCGCAAGGCCGGAGAGCCAGCTCCCCTCGTCGCGGATCCCGCTTACCTCAAAGGCGGCCTGACTGATGTCGCCATGGACAATCTTGTAGCTGCCACGGGCAAAGGCCGAGATCAGGGCGCGGTCGCAGATGAGGTTGATAAGACGGGGGATGCCACCGCTCAGGCGGTGGAGGGTCTGGATTGCCCTGGGGGTAAAAATGGGCTGCACGCAGCCGGCGACCTGCAGCCGGAAGCGAACATAGGCATCGACATCGCCGGCACCCAAGGGCAGCAGGTGGTAGCGAGCGGTAATGCGCTGGGCCAGCTGGCGCAGCAGGGGCTGGCGCAACATCTGCTGCAGCTCTGGCTGACCGATCAGCACCACCTGCAGCAGCTTTTTCTCGTCGGTTTCGAGGTTGGTCAGCAGGCGCAGCTGCTCCAGCACCTCTGGCAGCAGATGCTGGGCCTCATCCACCAGCACCACGCTGCGCTTGCCTGCCGCCAGATTGGCCAACAGGTGGTCGCGAATAAGGTCGAACAGCAGCTTGATCCCCGCCTCGGTCGGGTAGGCAAGCTGAAACTCGTCACAGATGGCCGCCAGCAGATCCCGTTCGGTCAGCGAGGGGTTGAGGATATAGGCGATCTCGGTCTCGGCGGGCAGCTGTTGCAGCAGGCAGCGGGAGACCGTGGTCTTGCCGGTGCCCACTTCACCGGTCAGTAGCACAAAGCCGCCGCCATCCTGCAATCCGTAGCTGAGATGGGCCAGAGCCTCCCCGTGCCGCTCGCTCATATAGAGATATTTGGGATTGGGCGAGATGGAGAACGGGTGTTCCGAGAGGCCAAAGAACTGTGTGTACATGAGGGATTCTTTTGTGACCAATTACAGGTAAAAAAATATCTCCGGATGATAGCAAACCTCGCACTCATTGGAAGCTATCCGAGTGGACAAGAGACAAATGACGGCACTTTCCCTTCATCTTGTGATCCAGAGTCGGGATTGTGCCGCTCAAATGGTCAAAAAATAGCGGTGATTTGCAAAAATAAGTTTATTGTCAACAGCTTGAGGAGGCGAAGTTTTCACCTGTCGGTTCGTTAACGGGTTTGCCGACTCAGCGATGATCCTGAAATTTGGCCGCTATCTCCTTGAACTGCGCCTCACAGGCGAGAAACGCCGCGACAATGCCGGGATCAAAATGGTTGCAGCTCCCCTTCACGATGATCTCCTTCGCTTCCTCATGGCTGAAAGCAGGTTTGTAGACCCGTTTCGAGATGAGAGCATCGTAGACATCCGCTACCGCCATCAAGCGCCCGGAGAGGGGAATGTCCTCACCCGCCAGCCCTGCCGGATAACCGCTGCCATCCCACTTCTCGTGGTGGGTGAGGGAGATCTCCCGGGCCAGCCGCAAGAAGGAGTTGGAGCCCAGCTGCGCCTCGGCACTCGCCAGCGCATCGGCGCCGATCTGCGGGTGGCGCTTCATGATGGCGAACTCCTCGTCGGTCAGCTTGCCCGGTTTGAGCAGGATGGCGTCGGGAATGCCCACCTTGCCGACATCGTGCAGCGGGGCTGATTTGAACAGCAGATCTATGGTGGCATCATCCAGTGGATAGCTATCCCAGTTGCTGAAGCTCAGATGCTCCGCCAGCGCCTTGACGTAGTGCTGGGTACGGATGATATGGGCGCCTGTCTCGTTGTCACGGGTCTCTGCCAGCGAGGCGAGCCCGAGAATGGCCACATCCCGGGTCAGATTGAGTTCGTCGCTGCGGGATTTCAGCTCGCCGATCATCTGATTGGTGCTGGCGGCGATAAGGCCAAACTCGTCATCCCGGGTGACCGGCACCCGGGCATCGAAGTCACCGCATTGCACTCTGGCCATGGTGCTGGTCTGGTGGCGCAGGGAGAGGCCAAGGTTGCGGCCGTAGCCGTGAATGATGAGGGCGAGATAGCTGAAGGTCACCGTCATCACGAAGGCGATCTCCCACAGGATGTAGTGCTGGGCATCGACCCTCGGCAGGCTGCGCTCCACCGTCACCAGCCACTCCAGATCTTTGTTGAACAGCAAGAAGAATACGCACCCCAATAAGGTGAGGGTTGCCAGGGTAAAGAGGGTGAACTTGCGTGGCAGCGGCATGGCCAGCGGATGGCTCAGTGCCAGGCTCTGCTCGGCTTGCCGTGCTCTGGCCCGATGCCAATCCCGCTCCAGAGTCAGGTCGGCCGCCACCAGAAAGCCGAGGGTGGTCATCCCCAGCAAGACCTTGAGGTGACTCTCCAGCGGAAAGTCGTGGGCCAGGGCGTTGTAGCCCGAGAGCAGCAGTGCTCCCAGCAGGTAGAAACCTACCTCCAGTCCAAACCCATCCAGCCCGTTACGCGGCAGGGGCCGCCTTGAGAGCAGCCGGTTGCGCACGGCGAACATGATGGCGAACGTCACCAGCGTCGGCCCCAGCAGCTGGGGCAGGGTGAGGCTCTCGAGAAACGGGCAAACCTGCCAGCCATAGAGACAAAATAGTAACAGGGTTACCCCGTAGTGCAGGGCGCAGCGCCCCGAGATTCTCATCATGATTTCACCTGAACAGCGTTTTTGTTGTTATGGCTGCCGCGACACGTATTTCATGCCTAGCATCGTTGCAGCAGCAGGCTACCGATAGAGTAGCCGGCGCCAAACGAGCAGAGGACGCCGCGCGCCCCGACAGGGAGGTCGCGATTGTACAGATGAAACGCGATGATGGAACCCGCCGAGCTGGTATTGCCATAGCTGTCGAGAATGACCGGCGCCTCCTGCTGGCTGGCATCGTGGCCCAGCAGCTTGCGGCCGATGAACTGGTTCATGGTGAGGTTGGCCTGATGGAGCCAGAGCCGGCTCAGGCTCTCGGCGGGCCAGCCCTGCTCGTCGAGCTGGCCGGCAATCTGGTCGCACACCAGCGGCAACACCTCCTTGAACACCTTGCGACCCTGCTGGCGAAACAGCTTGTCGTCGCTGTAGCGGGTGCGCGGGCTCAGCCGGTTCAAAAAGCCGAAGTTGTTGCGGATGTTGTTGGAGTACTGGGTCACCAGCTTGCTGGCTACCAGTTGCCACGGATTGGCCACCTTGCAATCGGCCTCCCGCTCCAGCAGCACCGCGGTGCAGGCATCGCCGAAGATAAAGTGGCTATCCCGATCGCGAAAATTGAGGTGCCCCGAACAGATCTCCGGATTGACCACCAGCGCCAGTTTGGCGCTGCCGGCCGCCAGCATGTCGGCGGCTGTTTTGATACCGAAGGTGGCAGACGAGCAGGCCACGTTCATGTCAAAGGCCATGCCGCTCGCCCCCAGATAGTGCTGCAGCTCGATGGCCAGCGCCGGATAGGGGCGCGGCATGTTGGAGGCGGCGACGATGACCAGATCGATCTCTCCCGGTTCGCGGCCGGCGGCGATCAACGCCTGTTCGGCGGCGGCCACCGCCATCTCCACCATGATGGAGGGCATCTCATCGGGCCGCTCCGCCAGCAGCGGTTGCATGATGTCGGGGTTGAGCACCCCTTCGCGGCTTACCAGATAACGGCTCTTGATACCGGAGGCCTTCTCGATGAACTCGCAGCTGGAGTGCTGCTTGGCAGGGAGCTGGCCGGCGTCGATGGCGGAGGCGTTCTCCTCGTTGTAGAGATCCACATACTGGTTGAAGGCGGCCACCAGCTCTTCATTGCTGACGGCAAAGGGTGGGGTATAGAGGCCTGAGCCACTGATCACGATAGAGGTCATCTTTGCTCCTCGCCGGGTGCGTTCCCGGCTTGTCGGTTTATAGGGTAGAGAGGGTTAGAGCTGGTCGATCGCCGCAGCGAGACCCGCCAGAGTCAGCGGATGCATCCGCCCGCCAACCACGTCATTCATCAGCTTGATGGAGGGGTGCCAGAGCCACTCCCGCCGTGGGGTGGGGTTGATCCACACCAGTTTGGGAAAGTGTTGCTGCAAGCGGGTAAGCCACACCTGACCCGACTCCTCGTTCCACTGCTCGACACTGCCACCCGGCCAGGTGATCTCGTAGGGGCCCATGGTGGCATCCCCCACCAGGATCACCCGGTAGTCGCTGCCATAGGTGCGCAGCAGGCGCAGGGTATCGAACCGCTCCTCAAAGCGGCGGGCGTTATCCTTCCAGACGAAGTCGTAGAGGCAGTTGTGAAAATAGAAGTACTCCAGATGCTTGAATTCGTGGCGCAGGGCGGAGAAGAGGCGCTGTACCTCGGCCACGTGGGCATCCATGGAGCCTCCCACATCGAAAAAGACCAACAGCTTCACCCCGTTGTGGCGCTCGGGCCGCAGCTTCACATCGAGCCAGCCCTGGCGGGCAGAACTTTTTATGGTGTCGTCGAGATCCAGCTCGTCGGGATTGCCTCTGCGCACCCAGCGTCTTAGCTTGCGCAGCGCGAGCTGGATGGCGCGCTGGCCGAGCGGTGAGTCGTCGCTGAAGTTGCGATAGTGACGGCCCTCCCACACCTTGGCCGCCTTGCCATGCTGCCCCTCTCCACCCATGCGGACTCCCTCTGGGTGAAAACCGCCGTGGCCAAACGGGCTGCTGCCACCGGTTCCCACCCACTTGTTGCCGCCAGCGTGGCGCTCTTTCTGCTCGCTTAAGCGCTGGTTGAGGGTCTCCAGCAGCTTGTCGAGTCCGCCGAGGGATGTGAGCAGCGCCTTCTCCTCTGGGCTCAACAGCCGTTCGAACTCCTTGCGCAGCCACTCCTCGGGCAGGCTTTCCGGCAGCAGGGGGATGGCTTCCAGTCCCTCGTAGTATTCGGCGAAGGCGCGATCGAAGCGATCGTAGTGAGCCTCGTCTTTTACCAGCAGGCAGCGGGAGAGTTGGTAGAACTCGTCCATATCGATGGTGACCAGCCGGGCTGCCAGTGCAGCGTGCAAGTCCAGCAGTTCGCGCAGGCTGCAGGGGAGCTTGTGGCGGCGCAGGTGAGTAAAAAAGTCGATCAGCATGGGTTAGCTGCCGCGCCGGGCCAGAAAGGCGAGCTTCTCGAATAGATGCAGATCCTGCTCGGTCTTGAGCAGAGCGCCATATAGCGCGGGCACCAGCTTGCCGGGCTCGCGGGCGCGCATCGCCTCGGGGGCGATATTGTCGGCCAGGAGCAGGCGGATCCAGTCCAGCAGCTCCGAGGTGGAGGGCTTCTTGCGCAGCCCCTCTACCTCGCGCAGCTCGAAGAAGAGATCCATCGCCTCGCCAAGCAGGCTCTCCTTGAGGTCGGGGTAGTGGAGTTTGACGATGGCCTGCATCTCGGCCTTGTCGGGGAAGCGGATGTAGTGGAAGAAACAGCGGCGCAGGAAGGCATCCGGCAGCTCTTTTTCGTTGTTGGAGGTGATGATGACCACCGGCCGCTGGCGCGCCCTGACTCGCTCGCCGGTCTCATAGACGTCGAACTCCATCCGATCCAGCTCCAGCAGCAGATCATTGGGGAATTCGATGTCGGCCTTGTCGATCTCGTCGATCAGCAGCACAGGTCGCTGCTCGGCGCTGAAGGCCTGCCACAACTTGCCTTTACGAATGTAGTGGCTGATATCGGCCACTCTGGGGTCGCCGAGCTGGGAGTCCCGCAGCCGGGCTACCGCATCATATTCGTAGAGTCCCTGCTGGGCTTTGGTGGTGGACTTGATATGCCAGGCAATGAGATCGGTGCCGAGATGGTCGGCGACCGCTTCCGCCAGCACCGTCTTGCCGGTGCCTGGCTCCCCTTTGATCAGCAGCGGTTTTTCGAGGGTGATGGCGGCATTGACCGCCATCTTCAATGCATCGGAGGCGAGATACTGGCTGCTTCCTGAAAATCCCATAACGTCGGTTCCTTTGACGATTGGCTCCCGGAGTCAGGGGCCAGAGAGAATAAGCTCTATATGTTGTAATACCATATGGTTATAACGAATAGTCACTTCTCATTCAGAAACCACAGGGTAATCTTGTTTCATCGTCGTAACAAACACAGGGATAGCACCATGAGCAAAATTTTTGAGGACAATAGCCAGACTATCGGTCACACCCCGCTGGTTCGTCTCAACCGTGTTACCAAAGGCCGCGTGCTGGCCAAGATCGAGAGCCGCAACCCCAGCTTCAGCGTCAAGTGCCGTATCGGTGCCAACCTGATCTGGGATGCAGAGAAGCGCGGCATCCTGACCAAGGGTAAGGAGATCATCGAGCCCACCAGCGGCAACACGGGTATTGCTCTGGCCTTTGTTGCGGCTGCTCGTGGCTATCCCATCACCCTGACCATGCCGGCCACCATGAGTCTGGAGCGCCGCAAGCTGCTCAAGGCACTCGGTGCCAATCTGGTGCTGACCGAAGGGCCGCTTGGCATGAAGGGCGCCATTGCCAAGGCCAACGAGATCCTCGAGTCCGAGCCGGGCAAGTATGTGCTGTTGCAACAGTTTGAAAACCCGGCCAACCCGGAGATCCACGAAAAGACCACCGGCCCCGAGATTTGGGATGCCACTGACGGTGAGGTGGATGTGTTCGTGGCCGGGGTCGGTACCGGTGGCACCATTACCGGTGTCTCCCGCTACCTGAAAAAGACTCAGGGCAAGGCGGTGGTCTCTGTCGCCGTTGAGCCTGCCGAGTCGCCGGTCATCAGCCAGAAGCTGGCCGGTGAAGAGATCAAACCGGGCCCCCACAAGATCCAGGGGATTGGCGCCGGCTTTATTCCGGGCAACCTCGACCTCTCCCTGATTGACCGTGTCGAGCAGGTGACCAGTGATGAAGCTATCGAGATGGCTCGCCGCCTGATGGAGGAGGAGGGGATCCTGGCAGGTATCAGCTCCGGTGCTGCTGTGGTGGCTGCCAGCCGTCTGGCCGAGCTGCCGGAGTTTGAAGGAAAAACGATTGTCGTTATCCTGCCGAGCGCCGCGGAGCGCTACCTCTCCAGCGCCCTGTTTGCCGGCGTATTCAGCGAACAGGAATTGCAGCAGTAAACCACAAGATTGCACCGACCAGACGGCGCTCCCAGGAGCGCCGTTTTTTTATGGACTAGATTCTGCATCGCCCAGCGCCACTCGGGCCCTTATTTTTTGGGGTAAAATAACAAGCTCCGGAGCGAGAAAAAAAGCAGACATTCTGTGATAAATCTCATATCCTGTGCGGCGTCACGCGGTGTCTGATGGTCAGGTATCACAAAGTAACAAAGTGTTATTTTTCGTTATAAAATAATTTCAGGCCAGTCCTGATGCGGCTTGTAGCCCAATAACGGAAAAATCCCGACCAAGACACCGAAATACTGCACAGAAAATTGACCTGGATTAAACCATTGCGGGTCTGCTTTCGTTACTTTACAACATATCCATACTGACACGGTGGGTCAGGTTGTCTGAAAAGCGACCAGCTCACTAAAAAATATCAATAATATGGGGTGAAACCATGTACGAGAAGTCTGTTGTTATTACTGCTGAAAACGGCCTGCACACCCGTCCGGCAGCTCAGTTCGTGAAAGAAGCCAAAGAATTCCAAAGCGAGATCACTGTGGTCTCCGGTGGCAAATCCGCCAGCGCCAAGAGCCTGTTCAAGCTGCAGACTCTGGGTCTGACCAAAGGCACCAACGTGACCATCCAGGCCGACGGCCCGGACGCTCAGAAAGCCGTTGAGAAGCTGGTTGCCCTGATGGACGAGCTGGAGTAATCCAGCTTTATTCCTCCCCCACAGTCGTTTTAATAGGAAGGATTATGATATCTGGCATTCTTGCGTCCCCCGGTATCGCATTCGGTAAGGCGCTTCTTCTGAAAGAAGATGAAATCGTTATCAATCAGGGCAAGATCTCTGCTGACCAGATTGATGTCGAGATCAACCGCTTCCTCGAAGCCCGCACCAAGTCAGCTGCACAGCTGGAAGCCATCAAAGAGATGGCCGGTCGCACCTTCGGCGAAGAAAAAGAGGCCATCTTCGAAGGCCACATCATGTTGCTCGAAGATGAAGAGCTGGAAGGGGATATCAAATCCTTCATCAAAGATAACAAGGCTTCCGCCGACAAAGCCATCTACGAGGTGATCGAACAGTACGCCAAGATGATGGCCGAGCTGGACGACCCCTATCTGCGCGAGCGCGCAACCGACTTCCGTGACATCGGTACCCGTCTGGTCAAGAACGTACTGGGCATCGCCGTTGTCAACCTGAGCACCATCGACGAAGAGGTGATTCTGGTCGCCAAAGACCTGACCCCGTCCGAGACCGCTCAGATCAACTTGAAATATGTGCTGGGTTTCGTTACCGACATCGGTGGCCGTACTTCCCACACCTCCATCATGGCCCGCTCCCTGGAGCTGCCGGCCATCGTGGGCACCAACGACATCACCGATCGCGTCAAGAACGGTGAGATGATCCTGCTCGACGCCATCAACAACAAAGTTGTGATCAACCCGAGCGAAGCCGAGCTGACCCAGTTCAAAGAGACTCAGGCCCGTTATCAGGCTGAGAAAGACGAGCTGGCCAAGCTGAAAGATCTGCCTGCCATCACTCTGGATGGTCATCAGGTCGAAGTGTGCGCCAACATCGGTACCGTCAAGGATACCGAAGGTGCCATCCGCAATGGCGCCGAAGGCGTGGGTCTGTACCGTACCGAGTTCCTGTTCATGGACCGTGACGCGCTGCCGACCGAAGACGAGCAGTTCAAAGCCTACAAAGAAGTGGCCGAAGCGATGCCGGATCAGCCGATCATCGTGCGAACCATGGACATTGGCGGCGACAAAGAGCTGCCGTACATGAATTTCCCGAAAGAGATGAACCCCTTCCTGGGCTGGCGTGCCGTGCGTATTTTCTTCGACCGCGAAGACATCATGCACGCTCAGCTGCGGGCCATTCTGCGTGCGTCTGCCTTTGGCAAACTGCGCATCATGTTCCCGATGATCATCTCTGTCGAAGAGTTCCGTAGCCTGAAAGCTACCGTAGAGACGCTGAAAGCCGAACTGCGCGCTGAAGGCAAAGCCTTTGATGAATCCATCGAAGTGGGTATCATGATCGAGACCCCGGCTGCTGCCGTCATGGCTCATCATCTTGCCAAGGAAGTGGATTTCTTCAGTATCGGTACCAACGACCTGACCCAGTACACCCTGGCTGTCGACCGTGGTAACGAGATGATCTCCGCGATGTACAACCCGCTGTCACCCTCCGTCCTGACCCTGATCAAGATGGTTATCGATGCATCCCATGCCGAAGGCAAGTGGACCGGTATGTGTGGTGAACTGGCTGGTGACGAGCGTGCCACCCTGCTGCTGCTGGGTATGGGTCTGGATGAGTTCTCCATGAGCGCCATCTCTGTACCGCGTATCAAGAAGCTTATCCGCAACACCAACTTCGAAGATGTGAAGGCAATGGCTGATCAAGCACTGAGCTTTGCCACCGCTGCTGAAATCGAAGCATGCGTAGATAACTTTATTAAGCAGAAGGCAGTCTGCTAAGATCGGCTGCAAACAGCGAAAAATCATCTCTAGGAGCTTTATATGGGTCTGTTCGACAAACTGAAGAAACTGGTTTCCGACGATAGCTCTGACACCGGTGGCATCGAAATCTTTGCTCCGCTGTCTGGCGAAATCGTGCCGATCGAAGATGTGCCTGATGTGGTCTTCGCCGAGAAAATCGTTGGTGACGGTATCGCCATCAAGCCGGCTGGCAACAAGATGGTTGCTCCGTGCGACGGCACCATCGGCAAGATTTTCGAGACCAACCACGCGTTCTCTCTGGAATCTGACTCCGGCATCGAGCTGTTCGTTCACTTCGGTATCGACACCGTTGAACTGAAAGGCGAAGGCTTCAAGCGTATCGCTCAGGAAGGCCAGCAGGTCAAGCGCGGCGACACCATCATCGAGTTCGATCTGGCCGTTCTGGAAGCGAAAGCCAAATCTACCCTGACTCCGGTGGTCATCTCCAACATGGACGAGATCAAAGAGCTGGTGAAGATGACTGGTGCCGTGACTGTGGGCGAGACCCCGGTGATCCGCATCAAGAAATAAGCCGTGACAGGCCAAGCGCCTGTTACTGCAACAAAAAACCGAAGCCTTGTGCTTCGGTTTTTTTATGGCTGCGATCCGGCCCAGAACCTGTTTCCTCTCCTCTCCTCTCTTACTCTTTCGCAACCACCACCCGGTTACGCCCCTGCTCCTTGGCGAGATAAAGCGCCCGATCCGCCATCATCAGCAGGTAGTCGATGCTCTGATCGCCCCGGGTAGCGGCGCAGCCAAGGCTGATGGTGAGAGTGATAGTCTGTCCCTGCCATGGCATGGTCAGCTCGCTGACCTGCTGGCGCAGCCGTTCGGCCCGGCAGGCGGCCTGCTCCAGCGTGTGATCCGGCAAGATCAGCAGAAACTCCTCGCCGCCCCAGCGGGCCAGGCACTCCCCCGGTTGCAGCAGTTCTGTCATGGTTTCGGCAACGGCGCAGAGCGCCGCATCCCCCGCAGGGTGACCGTAACGGTCGTTGATCTGCTTGAAGTGGTCGATATCGCCCAGCACCAGGGCAAAGGCATCACCCTGCATCCGGTGGGATTGCAGCTGCTGCTCGGCACCACGGCGGTTGCACAGTTCGGTGAGGGGGTCGGTACAGGAGAGGCGGCTCACCTCTTCCACCATGCACTGCAGGTCGTGAATGTCGCGGAAGGTGACGATATGGCCATCCGGGATGGCATCGGCCCCCAGCTGGGCCGTCACCACGAACCAGCGGTGCTGGCCATTCTTGCAGCGGATCAGGGCGGGCATCTCCGCCACTTCTCGCCCCTCTTGCAAAGAGCGCTCTACCTCGGTGTGCCAGGCCTGAATGATCGCACTGCGGTAGGTTGCATCCGGATAGGCGAGGCGAAACCAGCTGGCCATATCGGGCAGATCGGCCAGGTCATACCCGAGCTGTTCGCGAAAGGCGCGGTTGAGAAAGCGATGGCGACGCACAGGGATGCTGTCACCGGTATCGGGCAGTCCCTCGCGGCGCGCCACCGATTCTGACACCAGAATGGGGAGCGGTATCACGTCAAAGGAGCGAAACAGGATCTGCTGCAGTTCTCTCTCTTCCATCGTCACGTGGTGCTCCCTGATCCTTTTGTCACTTTCTCTAACATAGGTTAGCCAGCGCAGGTGGTAAATGGATTTCTGGGGCGCGGCGGGGGCGGGCTATCGCCTCATCTGAAAGCAGGGGAAAAGCGGGCTGGAGCAGCATGTTGCACCGTTTCGGAGGGGGCTGCTGGGTGTCTGCCGATGTCATCAGAGCGGCTTGCGGCAATGATTCAACGCGTTTAGCGGCTTATTTTATAAACAATTTTATTTATAAAATAACGGTATTCTGGCGCCAGAGAGGGCAACACTTGCCGGGTGGCCATCTCCCCGGGACTTGCCGAGCCTTCTCCGATCCGCTGACCGATCATGTGAACGCAATAAAAAAGCCGCTCACACAGGTGAGCGGCTTTGCTGGTTTCTCTTCCCTTAAGCGGGCTGCTTGCCCTCTTCGGCAGGAGGTGGCGGCAGGGCGCCGGAGTTGGATTCGACCTTCTGCTCCTCCCCCTGCATGTTCTTGATGTAGACATCCATCTGGTTGAAGGCGATCTCGATGCCGTTCTCGCGGAACAGCTGGTCGATCTTGCGGTTCAACTCGTCCACCGCCGGGTTGCGATCCCCCAGCTCGCTCACGAAGAAGCGCAGCTCGTGATCCAGGGTGCTGGCACCGAAGGTGAGGAAGTAGACGATGGGCGCCGGGTCTTTCAGCACGCGGCTGTTCTCGTCCGCCGCCTGTTTGAGCAGGGTGCGGGTCAGCTCCAGATCGGAACCGTAGGCCACGCCTACCCGCACGATGACCCGGGTGACGGTGTCACTCAGCGACCAGTTGATCAGACGCTCGGTCATCAGCTGCTGGTTGGGGATGATCACTTCCTTGCGGTCGAAGTCGGTCAGGGTGGTGGCACGAATGCGGATCCGCGAGACGGTACCCGAGAAGGAGCCGATGGTGACGGTGTCACCGATCCGCACCGGACGCTCGAACAGGATGATGATGCCGGAGACGAAGTTGGAGAGGATCTCCTTCATACCAAAACCGATACCGACTGACAGACCACCCGCTACCCACTGCAGCTTGTCCCACTGCACGCCCATCATGGAGAGGGCGGTGAGGGAGCCGAAGCCAATCAGTACGTAGTTGAGCATGGTGGTGATAGCGTAGGCCGTCCCCTGAGCCAGATTGAGCTTGGAGAGCACCAGCACCTCCAGCAAGCCCGGCAGGTTGCGCGCCAGCGACCAGGCGCCGCCGAGCATCAGGAGGCCGATCAGCACGTCACTCAGACTGATGGGGAAGAGCACGGCATTGGCACCGGTGCCTTCAGTGCGGTGCCACAGCACCATGCTGTCGAGGTAGGAGAATACCGCGACCAGATCGGACCAGAGCCAGTAGAAGGCGACGCCGAAGATCATCAGCAGTACGGTGCGCGTCAGACGCAGGGACTGCTGGCTGACATCCTCCAGATCCATCGGTTGCTCTTCGATGGACTCGCCACCTTCCGCATCTTCCGAAGATTTGTGCTCACGTTTGGCCACTGCGCGGCGGTAGGCCAGACGACGGGCCGCCAGCTCCAGCCCGCGCAGGGCGGTGCGGTAGACCAGACTCCAGATGATCAGCAGATAGAAGGATTCGATCAGGCGACCGGTCAGCTTCAGCGCGGTGTAGTAGTAGCCGAGTACTGCCAGCACAATCAGCGCCACCGGAGCCAGGGCCAGCGCAATGGCGGTCATGGTCTGGGCCATGCTCGCCTCGCCCTTGATGCGGGCGCGGGAGATGGGGAACACCAGATAGGCGGCCAGCGCCAGCAGGATCAGGGTGAGAGCCTGACCGATCACGTCGTTGCCCAGGGAGGAGGGTTCTACCACCGCCTTGGTCGACAGCATGATAAGGGGCAGCAGCGGCAACCAGAGGTAGCGCATGCTGTTGCGCTTGGCCTGCAGCTCGGCGCGCGGGATGCGGAAGTGGGATTCACCGAGTCCGCCCGGGCGCATCACCGCCATGAAGATGCTGAAAACCAGATAGCTGAGTGCCAGGTTCAGAGTGATCTGGAAAATGAGCTTGGGGCTCAGCAGACCACAGTAGGTGAGCAGCAGGCCGCCCGCCAGAATGAACAGGCTGCCCGGCAGGCGCTGCAACAGGGTAAAGAAGAGTGCGCGCGGGGTGTGCCACTGGCTGTCCTGACGGAAGCGGCCCAGATCCTTGGCAATCTTTTTCTGGCGTTCGGCCAGGGCCGGACGCTTCCACATCAGCAGGCCGCCGATCAGCAGCAGCGGGAAGGCGAGCAGGGAGATCCCCAGCAGCTCTTGGCGCCACTGGCTCCAGTCCGGTTTCAGCACCCAGTCGGAGGCCTGTTTGTAGGCCTGGGCGGGCCAGCTGATAAACCACTTGAAGTCGATCGATTTGTTGCTGCTTACCCAGAAGATGTGCTGTTGCAGGGTAAATTCGATAGAGGCATAGACCCGCGCCAGCTGCTGCTGGGTCAGCTGCAGGCTGATGGCGTTGGTGAGCTGACTGTCGAGCTGGCGGTTGAGCTGATCGAGCAGGTTGATGCGGGTATCGATGAGCTTGGCAAGGCTCTCCTTGTCTTCATCGCTGACCGGCTCTTTGCTGCTCGCGATCAGGTTGTCCAGATAGAGGTTCTTCTGGAACAGCTGGTCACGCTGCTGACTCAGCTCGAACTGGGCCAGATGCAGATCGGCGATCTGCTCTTCCAGGTTTTTCACGGCGATGGTGGGCGCCGCTTCCAGCTGTTGATAGAGCTGATAGAGGATGCGTGACAGCAGCAGATTGCCCTTGAGCATCTGCACCTGCTCGTTGAGGTTGCGCTCGGTCTGGGTGCCGCGCTCCAGCCAGCTCTTGGCCTGCAGGTTTTTCTGGACCAGCGAGTTGAGGTTGGTGGTGGCGCTGATCAGTTGCTGGCTGAGCTGGTGGTTGAGAACCTGCTCTTTTTGTACCAGCGGGCTGTCTTCGGTCGCTACCAGCTCACCGGTCTGTTCGGCGGTCTTCTCTGTGTCGCCGAGGCGTTTGGCGCTGCTCTGCTCCTGCAGCAGTTGCAGCTTCTGCTCTTCACTGGTGAGGCGGGCGTTCTGGTAGTCGCGCTGTTTGACCGCCAGATCCTGCATGCTGGTACGGTTGTCCAGATCCTTTTGCAACTGGGAAAGTTGCAGGTCGAGCAGTGCCAGCTCGGTGTTGAGCTTCATCTTCTCGGCGCTGCTGACGCTCTCGCCGGCATTAAGGCGGCTGCGGATCTCCTGACTGCGCTGATAGGCGCGGCTCATGCTGCTCTGGGCGCGCTCCGGCAGGGTCTGCAGGTTGGTGAGCTGGCTGCCGATGGCGCCGAGCGCCTCCTGGGCGGCCTGCATGTTGGCCAGCACATCGGGCTGGCGGTTGTCGAGCTCGGCCAGACTCATGCTGGCGTATTCGCTCTTGATCTGCTCCGGGCTTTTGCCCTGGGTCAGATCGTTGAGCTTGGCGCTGATGTCGCGCAGCTCACCCGGCAGATTGCGAATGCGCTGGGCTTGCGCCTTGGCTTTCGCCTCCTCCTTGTCGATGCTGTCGAGCAGGGTGAGGGTGTCGGTCAGAAACTTCTGGTCGGCCTGCTGGCTGACGGTCAGGGTCTCGGATTTGCCCAGATTGTCCAGCGCCCGCTGGACGGAAGCGCGGGATGGAACATCCTGCGCCATGGCTTGCGGGGCACCGCAGAGGCTGACGAGTAGGCAGAGCAGCGGCAACAGGATGGCCGATGCTCTCTTGAAGGGTGTTGATTGCATATAACTTCCGGGTTATTGCGCGGTGATCGGGAGATTTCCCACATAGATTAAATCCGCGGGGATTCTAACACCGGCATCCGTTGGTAAGCAGGGGGGAGGGATAAAAAAAACGGCGCCCGCAGGCGCCGTTTTCAGCTTGTTCAGTTCCGATTAAAGAACGTGAACAGAAGCGGTGTTGGTGGTGCCGCTCGGTACCAGAGCACCGGATACCATCACAACCACGTCACCTTTCTGGCCCATGCCGATTTCCAGCGCGGCTTCTTTACCGATGCGATAGAAATCGTCGGTAGAGGCGATGCTGTCAACCACGTGAGCAACCACACCCTTGGTCAGAACCAGCTGGGCAGCGGTCTTCTTGTTGGTGGTGATCGCCAGGATCCAGGCTTTCGGGAAGTACTTGCGGATAGCCTTGGCAGACTTGCCGCCTTCGGTGGCAACCACGATCAGCGGGGCGTCCAGCTTCTCGGAGGTCTCTACCGCGCCTTTACATACGGCTTCGGTGATGCGCAGCTTGTTGCTGTCGTTAGAAGCAGACAGGTTGGACGGCATCACGGCATCGGTACGCTCGCAGATGGTGGCCATGATGGTCACGGCTTCCAGCGGGTACTTACCCTTGGCGGACTCACCGGACAGCATGACTGCATCGGTACCGTCCAGGATGGCGTTGGCCACGTCGCCGGCTTCGGCGCGGGTCGGACGCGGGTTCTTGATCATGGAGTCCAGCATCTGGGTGGCAGTGATAACCACTTTGCGGGCTTTGTTGCACTTGGCGATGATCATCTTCTGGGCGAAGATAACCTCTTCAACCGGGATCTCTACACCCATGTCGCCACGAGCAACCATGATGCCGTCGGAAACAGCCAGGATCTCGTCGAAGTTGTCCAGACCTTCCTGGTTTTCGATCTTGGAGATGATCTGGATGTTCTCGCCACCGTGGGCTTTCAGGTGCTCACGGATTTCCAGTACGTCTTCTTTCTTGCGGATGAAGGAAGCAGCAACGAAATCAACGCTCTGCTCGCAACCGAAGATCAGGTCGCGCTTGTCTTTCTCGGCCAGGGCCGGCAGCTTGATGGAGACGCCCGGCAGGTTGACGCCCTTGTTCTCGCCCAGATCGCCGTTGTTCAGTACTTTACAAACAACTTCGCGCTCGGTGATTTCGATGACGTCCAGACCGATCAGGCCGTCGTCAACCAGGATGCGGTTGCCGACGCGCAGGTCGTTGGCGAAACCTGCATAGGTCACGGCCACTTTGTCTTTGTTGCCAACCACGGTCTGGTCAGTGGTGAAGGTGAAGGTCTGGCCAGCAACCAGTGCTACGTCATTGCCACCTTCCAGCTTCATGGTACGGATTTCCGGACCCTTGGTATCCAGCAGGATAGCTGCGCGCTTGCCGGTCTCGGCCATCACTTCGCGCAGGTTGCGGATACGGGTGCCGTGCTCTTCGTAATCACCGTGAGAGAAGTTCAGGCGCATGACGTTCATGCCGGCGTCCAGCATTTTTGCCAGCATTTCTTTGGATTCGGTCTTGGGACCGATGGTGCAGACGATTTTGGTCTTTTTCATGTCAGTCTTCATGGTTAAGGAGTTTCCGCCGAGCAATATACACCAGTTTTTGGATTCTTTTTATGATCCAGAAACAACGTTTTGACCAGATAACGTTTTCTTTTCAGGGATAACGTTTTCCTGTTGGTCACTTTTTAGAGCATGCATCCACTGGTCTGAGCTGATTGACGACAAATGTTGCCATCTGTGTCTTATTGGCGGAGAGAAGGTTCAGATGTTGTAAAATGACCACCTGCTCACTGTCACCGTCTTGTCACCAGCTTGCGCAAAGATGTTAGCCCATTGGCGCGCTTGTGAAGGGGAAAGAGATGGAAAACAGCCCATGGGGTGGCCCGGTACTGCTTTTGCTGGCGGGGGCACTGCTGCTGGCCCATGCCATGCCTGACGCCAGCTGGCCGGGCAATCACCACTGGCGATCAGCTTTTACCGGCAACCACTCGGCCGAAGGAGCTGCACCGGTCTCGGCAGAGGTGGCCGCAGAGCGATTGCTGTTGCAGGAGTGGCTGGCGCAGGGGGCGGCGACCCGCATAGCCCTTTCCGGCGAGGGTCATTGAACGGTCATCAGGTTGCGGGGGCAACCGCAAAGCGGGCTAACCAGACGGGTTGCCCTCTTTTGATGACAATGGTGGGGCTGGCTATCTTATTATCAAAAATAGGTTGATAGTGCTTATCCATTTAGCCTGATTGTTAACCTGTTTAGGCGGGCGGATAATGAATTCAGCGGCGTTGCCTTCTGGCAAAAATCGCCATCCAAACCCTTGCTGGAGTCACTGTTATGTCCCTCGCCCCTGTCTGGTTTATCTCTCACGGCGCACCGGATCTGGTGTTGCGTGATCAACCTGCCACCCGTTTTCTGAGCACCCTGCGGCTGGGGGATCTCAAGGGATTGGTGGTCATCTCCGCTCACTGGTTCAGTCGCGAGCTGCAGATCAACGTCGAGCCCAAACCGGCGCTGATGTACGACTTCTATGGCTTCCCCGAGCCGCTCTACCGGATGCGCTGGCCAGCCAGCAGCCCTGAATGGCTACAGCAGGCGGTGGGCGATCAGCTGACGCTGGCGGGGCTGGCAACTACCCCGGTGCGGCGCGAACTGGACCACGGGGTCTGGTCACCGCTCTCCCTGATCGACCCGGACAGCGAGATCCCGCTGGTGCAGATCTCCATCCCCGCCAGCTTCACCCCGAGCCAGCTCTGGCAGCTGGGGGAGGCACTTGCCGCATTGCGCAGTCAGGGGATTGGTATCCTCGCCTCCGGCGCCATCACCCATAACCTGCGGGCCTTGGGGCCCGAGGGGTCGCCAGTGCCGCGCTGGGCCAGCCAGTTTGTCGACTGGCTGGAAGGGGCGATGGCGGCAGGGGAGCGGGAGGCGCTGCTCGACTATCGTCGGTTGGCCCCCGGAGCGGTGGAGTCCCATCCCCATGACGATCACCTGCGCCCGCTCTTTGTGGCGCTGGGGGCCGCACAGGGCAAGGCACCGACCCTGCTGCACGAGAGCTGGGATGGCGGCAGCCTCTACATGGGGGCTTACCGCTTCGATTAACGAGCGCTGTGCAAGCAAGAGCCCGCCAATTGGCGGGCTCTTGTCGTTTTGGGGATTGGCTATGGTCAGGGGACGATTACCCGACTCTCGCCGCCACCGAGGGCTTCAACCCTGACTTGGACGCCAATCCGCTCCACCAGGGTCTGGACGTGGGAGATAACCCCGATCTGGCGGCCGGCGGCCTGCAGGGAGTCGAGGCTGGCGAGCGCCAGATCCAGGCTGTCCGGATCGAGCGTGCCGAACCCCTCGTCGATAAACAGCGACTCTACCTGGGTCTGCCGTGACGAGAGGCTGGAGAGGGCCAGCGCCAGCGCCAGCGACACCAGAAAGCTCTCGCCGCCGGAGAGGGAGTCCACCGAGCGCACCTCGTCCCCCATGTCGAGATCCACCACCTGCAGCGCCAGATCGGTGCCGGGCACCCGCTCCAGCCGGTAGCGGGGCGATAGCTCGGCGAGCTGGGCGTTGGCCTCCAGCAACAGGCGTTCGAGGGTGAGGCTCTGGGCAAAGGTGCGGAACTTGGCGCCGTTGGCCTGCCCGATCAGATCGCACAGCTGCTGCCAGTGATCGGCCACCGCCTGCTGGGCGGCCAGCTCCTGTTGCAGGCTGCCCGCCTTGAGGGCGGCCGCTTCGGCTTGCGCCAGCGTGCTCTTGCACTCGAACAGTTGCTCTTCAAGGGCGCGACAGCGGGCATCGAGCGCCACCAACTGATCGCTCAGCTCTGCATCCGGCAGGGCAGCCAGCTCGGGGTGATGTTCGCGATAGCGCTCCCGCTTGCTCTCCTCCAGCGCCAGCGCCCGCTGCCGCTCGGCAAGGCGGGTGCGCGCCTCGCCAACCGCATCCTCCAGCCCTTGCAGAGCGGCGCGGCGCGCCTTGAGTTCATCGGGGCTGATGGCCAGCAGGCGGCGCAGGTCATATTCGGCGATGCCGAGGGTACTGGCGTGGGCAGCCCAGCGGCCCAGCACCTCCCGTTTGCGGCGGCTGCTCACCTGTTTCTCCTGCTCCACATGGGTGAGACGGGTCTTGAGCTCGGTCTGCCGCTCGCGCAGGGCGCGGGCGCTCTGTTGCATCGCCTCCAGTTCGCTGGCGAGCTGCTGCAGTCGTTGCTGCCAGCGGTTCTCGACCAGTGCGATCTCCTCGCCACCCAGACAGGCGGCGCGGCTGGTCAGCAGTCCCTGCCGCTGCTGCTCGTGCTCCTTGTAGTCCCGCTCCAGCTTGTGCAGCAGTTCGCGTTGGGTCTGCAGACGTGCTTCCTGCGCGCTCAGGGCCGGGGTGAGGCTGGCGATCTCGCTGGCCAGCCGCTCCCACTCGCTCTGGCCGTGCAGCCAGGCCTCGCAGGCCCGCTGCCACTCGCGCCACTGCTGGCTGCCGAGCCACTGGCGCCAGGGTTGGCCAGCCATCTGTTCATCGAGACGGTTGCCCCCCTGTTCGAGGCGCTGGTGCAGGGTCGCTTCCTGCTCGCCCATTGCTTTCACTTCCCCTTCCAGCGCGATGCGATGACGGTCGGCCTCCTGCCACTGCTGCTCGAACTGCTGGTGCTGGGCGCCCAGCTGGCTCAGCTGCTGACGCACTCCCTGCAACTGCTGCTGGCCTAGCTGGGCCTGACGCAGCAACTGCTGGCTCTGGGCCAGCCCCTGCTCCAGCGTCTGGCCATGGCCGAGCAGGGTGCTCATCAGCTCGTTCCACTCGATGGGGCTCTGGCGCAGCGGCAGCGGATGGCCCAGCAGGGTATCGCCTCCCAGCTGCAGCCAGCGCTGGGTCAGCTGCTCGGCGCGCGCTTCCAGATCCGGCAGGTGCTGCTGGCGCACTGCCAGCTGGCGAGCCAGCTCCTGACGCTCGCTCTCGCACTGAATGTATTGGTGGTTGAGCCGTTCCCACTCCAGTTCGAGGCTGCGGGCCCGCTCCGCCAGTTGACCGAGAATACCCGCCACCTGCGGCTGGCTCTGGCTGTAGGGATGCTCCTCGGCGCCACAGAGCGGGCAGGGGGTGCCATCGCTCAGGATATGGCGATACTGCTCGAACGTGGCCACCGCTCGGGACTGCTCCAGCGCGTGGCGCGCCTCGTCCCGCTGCAGGGCGAGCCGCTCGCGGGCTGGCGCCAGCTCGTCGCCAAGGGTGGCGAGTTTGCCGAGCGCTTGCTCCAGCTGGGCAATCTCCTGTTGCAAGCGGCCATGCTGCTCGCCGTGGTTGCGGCCATAGTCGGCCAGCTCCAGCAGCTGGCGCAGCTGGCCCAGCTGTTCGGTCTGTTGCTGCCACTGCTCCTGCGCTTTGGCGAGGCGGCTCTCCCACTGCTGCTCCTGCAGCTCGTTCTGTTGCTGCTGCAGCCGCTCTTGCTCGCGTTGCCAGTAGTCGCGCTCCTGCTGGCCCTGTTCCAGCTGGCGTTGCAGCTGCTGCAGGGCGCGCAGCTTGTGATCGCGCAGGGTGAGCAGTTGCTGCAGCTTGTCGGCATCCCCGGCCCAATCCTGCATGGCGGTGAGCAGGGGCTGCCACTGGCGGGCGACCGGTGCCAGCTCCTTGTTCTCTTCCAGCCAGAGGCTCCACTGCTGGTGCTGGCGCCTGAGCTGTTCCACCTGCTGACTCTGTTCGCGCCACCCCTGCTCGAGGGTGAGCTGTACTTCCCGCTCCTGAGTCCCCTCCTGCTGGATCTTCTGCAACTGCTGCTGCTTTTCCCGAATGCGGGTGTCCAGCTCCTGTGCCCGCTTGAGTTCGGGTTGCAGGGCTCCCCATTCGCGCTCGGCGGCGATCTTCTCTGCCAGCAGCTGCTGTTCGGTGAGGGCGCTCTGCTGGGTCTGCTCCTCAAGTTTGGCAAGTTCCGGCCCCAGCTCGGCGATCACCTTCTCCTGCTGCTGCACCTCAAGAGTGAGGCGGGTCAGCTCGTCGTGATCGGCGCGGGCCACCTGCGCTTGCTCGGCGCGGGCGAACTCCTCGCGCTCGGGCGCGGCGGTGCCGTGGGCCTGCATGGCCGCCTCCAGCGCGGCTTCCCCCTCGCTGCAACCTTGCTGCTGGGTGGCGATGCGGCTGTTGAGGTCACGCAGATCCTGCATCAGCTGCTGCTGTTGCTGCTCATGCTTGAGAGTGGTGGCGAGGCTCACCTGCCGGCTTACCCACTGCTCGCGGGTCGCCTCGTCCATCAGCGCCACGTCGCCGAGGCGTTGAGTGATGGCGGCCAGCTTCTGCTGCTCCTCCCGCGCCCGTTCATAGGTCTGGATGGAGATGGCGGAGTAGAGCTCGGTGCCGGTCATCCGTTCGAGCAGGGCGGAGCGCTCGTTGGCATCCGACTTGAGGAAGGCGGCAAACTCCCCCTGTGGCAGGATTACCGCACGGCGGAACTGCTCCCAGGAGAGGCCCACCAGCTCGTCGATGCGATCTTGCAGCTCCCGCTTGCTGCCAGAGAAAACCTGACCCGACTCGACATCGGTCAGGGTGCGCTCCTGTGCCTGAAAACGCCCCTCGGCGCGGTTGCGTGCACGGCGCACCGCCCAGCGGGCCAGCCAGATGCGGCCATCGCAGCCACGAAATTGCACCTCGGCAACGCCGCTGGCGTGGCCGCGGCTGAGAATGCCGCGCACGTCGTTGGCCTTGAGCTTCTCCTCGTCATCCATGCGGCCCACTTCGGCCACGTTCTTGCGATTGGCGATAAAGCGCGGCATCTCGTCGTAGAGGGCGAGACAAATGGCGTCGAGCAGTGTGCTCTTGCCGGCGCCGGTATTGCCGGTGATGGCAAACAATCCTGCGGCACCGAGTGCCCCGCGGGTAAAGTCGATGGTGAAGGCACCGGTCAGACTGGCCAGATTCTCACCTGACAGAGACAAGATTTTCATTGGTTAGACTCCTTCACCTGCTCCAGGATCTCTTCAAACGAGGCGACCAGTTGTGCCTCGGGCTCCCCCTCGAACTGGCGCTGATAGCAGAGGCGAAACACCTCGGTGGGGGAGAGCTCATCCAGTCTGCGCCGCTCGCGACCATCGGCCAGTCCTTCACCCGAACCCTGATACTGGGTACTGATGCGGGCCAGCCGCACCGGTTTGTCGGCGATGGCCGCCAGAATCCGCTCGCGGATGCGCGCCTCGGGCTTGGGCAGCAGGAGCCTGACTTCGAGGAAGGGCTGTGCTTCTTGTGGACAAGGGGGGAGCGTCAGTGCCTCGATGGCTTCGAGTGCCTCGTCGAGAGGGCACTGGGGCAGACGGATCATCTCCACTGCGCGGGGCACCGGGATCCGCTCCAGCCCGGCCAGCTTGCCCTCTGCAAAGGTCACTTCCAGCACCTGATGGTTGTAGTTGGCTTCGGCAAGCGATAGCGGCAGCGGTGAGCCGCTGTAGTGCACCCCCTCGGCCGGGCTCTGGGCCAGATGGAGGTGACCGAGCGCCGTGTAGTCGGCACTGGCAAAGAGTTCGGCAGGCAGGGCGTGCTGGTTGCCGCCGAGCACCCGCCGCTCTGAAAGCTCGGAGAGCTGGCCCGCCGCCAGATAGGCGTGGCCCATGGCGATGAGCGGCAGATCCTCCCCGCAGCGAGCTCGCCCTTCGGCCAGCACCTCGGCGTAGATCTGGCGTACCCCTTCGATCAGCCTGTCCTGCCCCTCTGCCAACTGTTCCACCCGCAGATCGCTGCTGCGCAGGAACGGCACGGCGGCGCACCAGGCGGCGATGTTGCCCTCCCGGTCTTGCAGCGGTACCAGCAGACGGTCGGTCTCGAGCTTGCCCTCACTGTCGCGGCTGATGCTGCCTACCAGATGCAGATCAAAGGCCCGCAGCAGCTCGTGGGGGGCATCCAGCTTGGAGGGGGAGTCGTGGTTGCCGCCGATCAGCACCATGTTGAGGCGGGGCAGCTCGGCGCGCAGCCGCGCCAGAAAGCGGTAGAGCTGTTGCCAGGCGCTGGCGGGGGGATTGGCGGTATCGAACAGATCGCCCGCCACCAGCAGGGCGTCGATCTCGCGCGCCTTGAGGGTGTCGGTCAGCCAGTCGAGGAAGGCATCGTGTTCAAAACGGCGGTCGTGACCATGGAGTTGATGGCCAAGATGCCAGTCGGCGGTATGGAGGATTTTCATGAGAAAGCAACCCGGATCCTGGGATGGTGCCGGTGGCACCCGATGGTGACAAGATGAGGATGCCCCGTGCTTTTTTCAAGTAAAACAGGGGGCTGCCGTCAGTTCATGCGGGTTCGCAGCACATCTTGTACTGGGGGTGGCCGGTAAGGGGATCGGACTCCTCTGCCTCTATGACAAAGCCGTGGCGGCGGTAGAAGCGCACCGCCTGAGAGTTTTCCACGAAGACTCTGGCGTGGAGCGACGCACCCTGACGCTTGGCCTCCTGCAAGAGGGCGTGGCCGACCCCGCGTCCCTGTCGGTCGGGGCGCACAAAGAGGGCGGCGAGGTAGTTGTCTACCAGCGCCATAAATCCGAGCAGGTCGCCGCGCTCCTCGAACACCCAGATATGGGCGTGATCGAGGTAGCGGGTGCGCAGATCCTCCTGAGCCTGCCACCAGCAGGAGGCATCGACGAAATCGTGGGCCTGCAGGGAGGCCAGCAACCAGATTTCGACGATCTCGTCCATGTCTTCGGGGCGACTGGGCCGCAACATATCTTCATCCTTGTTAACAACTTCACCTTCGCAGTCTAGGGGAACTTGATGACACTTCCGGTAACCGGGATGGCACCCTGTGAAGTCGATCGCCCTTTATTTAGCAAGAATGATTGGCTGATCACAAAGCGCCTCTCTAGTACAATGCCCGCCGGACAATCTATCGAGACCGAGGACGCCATGTGGTTTAAAAACCTGCAGATTTATCGCTTTACCCGCCCCTTCGACCTGACCGTTGAGCAGCTGGAAACCCAGCTGGAGGCCTGTGCCTTCACCCCTTGCGGCAGTCAGGACATCTCCCGTTTCGGGTGGGTCAAGCCCCTTGGCAAATTCGGCTCAACCCTGACCCACTCTGCCTCCGGCCATATCCTCATCTGCGCCCGCAAAGAGGAGAAGATGCTGCCCGGTACCGTGGTCAAGGAGATGCTGGCGGAGAAGGTAGAGGCGATCGAGTTCGAGCAGGGGCGAGCCCTCAAGAAGAAAGAGAAGGAAGCGCTGAAAGAGGAGATCCTCCACACCCTGCTGCCGCGCGCCTTCAGCCGTACCAGCCAGACCTTCGCCTGGATCAACCCGGCCGACAACCTGATGGTAGTGGATGCGGGCTCTGCCAAGAAGGCGGATGACCTGCTGGCACTGCTGCGCAAATCCATCGGTTCCCTGCCGGTAGTGCCGGTGGCCCTCAAGAACCCGCCCGAGATCACCATGACCGAGTGGCTGAACGAGAGCAATCTGCCTGCCTCCTTCACCCTGGAAGATGAAGCCGAGCTGCGCAGTGCCATGGAGCACGGTGGCATCATCCGCTGCAAGCAGCAGGATCTGATGACGGATGAAATCAAGAACCACCTGGCCAACGACAAGCTGGTGACCAAGCTGGCCCTCAACTGGGGCGAGACCGTCAGCTTCGTGCTGGGGGATGATCTCTCCATCAAGCGCCTGAAGTTCAGTGAAGAGCTGCGCGAGCAGAATGACGACGTGACCAGCGAAGATCCGGCCGCCCGTCTGGATGCCGACTTCGCGCTGGTGACCGCCGAGCTCTCCCAGTTCATTCCGGCGCTGTTTGCCGCCCTGGGTGGCGAAGAGCAGTCCATCTAAGTTGGCTGACTCTGCCTGATTGCAAAAAACCGCCCGAGGGCGGTTTTTTTTATGGGCGCTGATGGCCAGAGGCAATCCCGAACAGAGAGGGCCGACTGATGGTCGGCCCTATCCGAGCGGCGGTTGACTGGATACCCGGCAGCTCCACGTCGAAGAGCAGCTCGGGCGTGGGATTTCGCCACAGGGGATTATTTGATACCCAACAGCTCCACATCAAAGATCAGCACGGATCCCGGCGGAATTTTGCCGGCAGCGCGGTCACCGTAGGCGAGGTTGGCCGGGATATAGAAGCGGGTCTTCTCCCCTTCCACCATCAGCTGAACCCCTTCAGTCCACCCCTTGATCACCTGATTGAGGCCAAACTCGATGGGCTCGCCACGGGCAACCGAGCTGTCAAAGACGGTACCGTCCAGCAGCTTGCCCTCGTAGTGCACCTTCACCTTGCTGGTGGCAGTCGGGTGAATGGTGCCGGAGCCCGGAGTCAGCACTTCGTACTGCAGGCCGGAGGCAGTGGTTGTCACCAGCGGTTTCTCCTTGTTGCTGGCGAGGAACTCGGCCCCCTTGCGAACATTATCTTCGGCCAGCTTCTTGTTATTGCTGCTGGAGTAGAAGTAGTAGGCGACACCGGCAACCAGCAGCGCGATCAGTATGAATTTCATCGGTTTTCCTATTCCAAGAAAGACAAAGAGTGCAATGAGGGGCCATCTTATCGCGCACCGCCCCTCATGGCGAGCCACAGGGGGGGAGGATGTGAGCGGGCAGGCAAAGCAGGGTGGCGCAGACGTAAAAAGGGGCGAGTCGGTGACTCGCCCCTTGTTATGGCGGCAGCGCTTACTTGGCCACGACCATCATCAGGGCGGGCAGGGCGAAGAAGAGACCCGCCACATAGCCAAGCGCCAGCAGCTTGTTCTCGCTGCCAATCCGGGCCAGCCCTTCGGCGGCGCGCACCGGCAGGTCACGCAGGAACGGCAGGCCATAAATCAGCGCCACGGCGAAGACGTTGAACAGCACGTGGACCAGCGCAATGGTCAGGGCCAGCTGGGCACCGGCTCCGCTGATGGCGGTGGCAGCCAGCAGAGCGGTGATGGTGGTACCGATATTGGCGCCCAGAGTGAAGGGGTAGAGCTGGCGAGTGCTGAACACGCCGCCGCCGGCCAGCGGGATCATCAGGCTGGTGGTGGTGGAGGAGGATTGCACCATGATGGTCACCAGCGCACCGGAGGTGATGCCGCTCAGCGGGCCACGGCCCAGCGCCTTGTGCAGTACCTCTTTGGCACGGCCAACCAGCACCTTCTGCAGCACTTTGCCCAGATAAGTGACGCTGGCCAGGATCAGCAGGATACCGATGATGATGGTGGCGATGGCGGCACCCTTGCCCGGCAGGAAGGCGACGGCGCTGTCGATCAGCTGCTGGGCCGGTGCGGTCAGCGGCTTCATGAAATCCATCCCCTTCATCGACATGTTGGCAGAGCCCACCAGCATGTTGGCCAGCCATTCTGCGCTATGTTGCAGCAGACCGAACATCAGCTCCAGCGGCAGGAAGATGACCACGGCCATCAGGTTGAAGAAGTCGTGTACGGTGGCGGCGGCGAAGGCGCGGCGGAACTCAGTACGGTCGCGGACATGGCCCAGCGAAACGATGGTGTTGGTGATGGTAGTGCCGAGGTTGGCACCCATGACCATGGGGATGGCCATGCCGATGGGCAGGCCGCCGGCAACCAGACCGACGATCACCGAGGTCACAGTGCTGGAGGATTGCACCAGCGCGGTCGCCAGGATGCCGAGCAGCAGGGCGACGAAGGGGTTGTTGGCAAACGCGAAGATCTGGGCTGCGCCCTCGGCGCCGCCGGAGAAACCTTTGAAACCGTGGGAGACTGCGCCGACGGCTACCAGGATCAGGTAAACCAGGGCGATGACACTCATCCAGTTGAACAGGGCGCGGGTCGCTGACTGCTGCTGTTGGGAGTCACTCTGTTGCATAAAGCCTCTTGGGACGGCCGTGCCGTCTTGGGTTGTTGATGACCCGCGCATTTAATCAGTGGTTAATGACAGAAATATGACAACGTGACATTTCGATGATGTTTTTATGACGACGAGCTGCGGCGACAAGCGCTGACCGAGCCGGTTGGCTCTGGGGTGATAAAAGGGGGAGCGAAGGCACTGCCGCCTTACCAGCCGGGACGTGATCGCTACACTGCGCCCCTTTATTGGCAAGCAGGAGTAAACAAGATGATGCGTGCATGGATCCTCTCTCTGTCGCTGGGGCTGCTCTCGGCAGGGGCACAGGCCAGCCTGTTGAAAACAGATTGCAACCTCGACAAGGCCCTCAAAAGCGAAGCGGTGAATGCCACTCTGGGTGTCAAGGGCAACTGTGATACCAGCAAGCTGGTGAAGCAGGAGAAAGAGAAGGTGAAAGCCGAGGTGCAAAAAGGCCGCACCGACCTGCTGGGCGAGAAACGCGCCGACCTCAAGGAGAGCGGTAACGGCATGCAGCAGAAGATGGACAAGGCAAACCAGCAGCTGCACAAGGCGGAGCAGGATGCCAAGACCATCGCTCGCGATCCGCTCAAGGCTGCGGCGACCGCCGTGCTGGATAAGCAGTAAGCAGACCGGGCCCAAGCCCGTGTGACCGGCAACAGACCGGCAGCAAAAAGGGGAGCCATGGCTCCCCTTTTGTTATGCGCTATCCGCAGGCGATCAGGCGTCGGCAGCCTCTTCGTACTGACGGAACGGGATACGGAACACCGCCAGACGCAGGAACAGATAGGTTACGCCGAGGCCAGCCCAGATCAGGCCAAGCTCGAGGGAGCTCTGCTCCAGGTTGATCCAGAGGGCGCCGATGGTGGCGGCACCGAGCAGCGGCATCAGCAGATAGACGATGTGATCCTTGAGGGTCTTGTTGCGCTTCTCGCGCACCCAGAACTGACCGATCACCGACAGGTTGACGAAGCTGAATGCCACCAGCGCACCGAAGTTGACCAGCGCCAGCGCGGTATCCAGATCAAACGACACTGCGGAGAGGGCCAGCGCACCGACCATCAGTACGTTGATGGCCGGAGTGCGGTATTTCGGGTGGATATAGCCAAACACCCGCTCCGGGATCATGTGGTCACGACCCATCACGTAGAGGATGCGCGACACACCGGCGTGAGCCGCCATGCCGGAGGCCAGCACCGCGACCGTGGTGCAGACCAGCACTACCGACTGGAAGAAGGTGCCGCCGACGTAGAGGGCGATCTCCGGCAGTACCGCATCCGGATGCTGGAAGCGGGAGAGGCTCGGGAAGTAGAGCTGCAGGCAGTAGGAGACCACCACGAAGATGATGCCGCCGATAAGGGCCGTCAGCACGATCGCCTTGGGGATCACCTTGCCGGCGTTCGGGGTCTCTTCGGAGAGAGAGCTCAGCCCGTCAAAGCCCAGGAACGAGAAGCAGAGGATGGTTGCACCGGTGAAGAGCGGTACCAGCTGTGCTGACTCGAAGTGGAACGGACGGCTGCTCATCAGGGTGCCGGCGCCTTCACCGTGGTAGATGCCCCATGCCATCAGACCGATGAAGATGGTGATGATGGCCAGCTGGATCACCACGATGAGGCCATTGAAGTTGGCCACCAGGTTGATGCCGCGCAGGTTGAGGAAGGTCATCACGGTCACCAGACCGAAGATGAACACCCAGGGCTCGACCCCCGGGAACATGGCGGTCAGGTAGATCTTGGCCAGCAGGATGTTGATCATCGGCATGAACATGTAGTCGAGCAGGGAGGACCAGCCGACCATGAAACCGATGTAGGGGTTGAATACTTTCTGGGCGTAGGTATAGGCAGAGCCCGCAGAGGGGAACTTGCGCACCAGATGGCCGTAGCTGAAGGCGGTCAGCAGGATGCCGCCGAGGGCCAGCAGATAGGCAGTGGCGACCCGGCCTTCGGTGATGTCACCGACGATGGCGAAGGTATCGAATACAGCCATGGGGGTCAGGTAGGCCAAACCCATGACGATCACTTGGGTCAGGGTCAGGGTTTTGAGCAGCTTGGCGCCTTGAGATGCCATTACGCTTTCTCCTCAATCAGTGCCGCAGCACGTGCTTGCAACGAGTACAGGATCGCGGTGGATTCGCAGGCCTGCAGATCAAAGGCGCCGGGGAGGCGCAAACCGGTATTAGCCGGCAGGAAAGCATTGAAACGCCCCATGTTTTTCCTCATTAACGTCGGGAGATTGTTGGCAATCTCGGGTATCACTTCCGGAACGTTTCCGGCCTCTTGTGGTGGGTTTGCACTGCTCTTCAAAATACAAAAACCGATGTCGCAGTGAACATCGGTCCTTTATTGGCGGCGTATTGTGCATTCGGGATTCCCCCTTGACAAGCAATAATCGGCTCAATATCGCATTTTTTTGCATAAGCGCAGCGAAGGTAAGTGGTCACTCGCCCCCTGTGGCCGACCCCGTGCCGCCCCCCTCTTTACGGGGGCGTAGAGGGGGGCGACGCACTATTTTTCTGCTGTGCGAAATTTGTCCTGATTGTCCCTGCAGGGCGCATTACGCCTCAAGATTGATCCTGATCATATTTGCCGCCATCCCCCGGGTTGTTGCCCAACCTCCCGGAGGCGTTGCTGGCGGGAATCAGGGGGTTGGCGGGGGAAAATAGCGATTGCATGTTTAGTCATAAAAATGACTAAGTTAAATGATTTTCCTGGTCGGTACCATGTCACGGAGAGCGATAGCGGCGGGTGCCGATTTGAAATCAGTCACATTTTCAGCAAAAAGCACAATGGCAAAACATGCGGGGTTGCCAAAAGGTGGCGGCCATAACCGCATCACACACAGCAGTTCAGAGAGGGGCGCCAGTGCGGTGAAGGAGAGCAACCGCAAAGCGTTAAAACGAAGAGCAACGCGCTAAACAATCAGCATGACAGAGTAAAAACAAAGGAGCCCGCAGGCTCCTTTATCGTTTTATTCGCGCGGCAGGCTTATTGCGCCATCTCCTCGCTGGTGCGCAGCGGAATGCGGAACACCGTCAGGCGCAGGAAGAGGTAGATGGCACCGAGCGCCGCCCAGATCAGCCCCAGCTCGAAGGAGGAGGGCTCAAGGTTGAGCCACAGCACCCCGATGCAGGCGGCGCCACAGAGCGGCAGCAGCAGATAGATCAGATGATCCTTGAGACTCTTGTTGCGACCGAGCTTCACATAGAAGTGGGCAATCACCGCCAGATTGACGAAGGTGAAGGCCACCAGGGCGCCAAAGTTGATCAGGGCCAGCGCCATCTCCAGATCGAACGAAACGGCGGAGAGGGCGAGCAGGCCGACCAGCAGCACATTGCAGGCCGGAGTCTGCCACTTCGGATGCACATAGGAGAAGAAGCGGCTCGGCAGGGCGCGATCCCGTCCCATCACATAGAGCAGGCGCGACACACCGGCGTGGGAGGCGAGCCCGGAGGCGAGTACCGCTACTGTGGTGCAGACCAGCACGACCGCCTGGAACAGCTTGCCACCGACATAGAGGGCGATCTCCGGCAGCACCGCATCCGGATGCTGGAAGCGGGAGATGTCCGGGAAGAAGAGCTGCAGGAAGTAGGAGGTGGTGACAAACAGCACACCGCCGATCAGCGCCGTCAGCACGATGGCGCGGGGGATAACCCGATCCGCGTCAGGGGTCTCTTCCGACAGGGTGCTGATGGCATCAAAGCCGAGGAACGACAGACAGAGGATCGAGGCCCCCATCAGCAGCGGCGAGATGTTGATCTGCTCGGAGAAGAAGGGACGGCTGCTGGCCACGGTGCCCAGCCCTTCGCCATTGTGCACGCCCCAAGCGATCAGGCCGATAAAGACGGCGATGATGCTGAACTGCATGATGACGATGACGCTGTTAAAGTTGGCCACCAGTTTGATGCCGCGCAGGTTGAGGGCGGTCATCACCGCCGCCAGACCAAAGATATAGGTCCAGGGCTCTACGTTCGGGAAGAGCGCCTGCAGATAGATCTTGGCCAGCAGCATGTTGATCATCGGCATGAACATATAGTCGAGCAGGGAGGTCCAGCCCACCATAAAGCCGACATAGGGGTGGAACACCTTCTGGGCATAGGTATAGGCGGAGCCTGCCGACGGGAACTTGCGCACCAGATGGCCGTAGCTCAGGGCGGTGAACAGCATGCCGATCAGGGCAAACAGGTAGGCGGTAGGGACATGGCCTTCGGTGATCTCGGTAACGATGCCGAAGGTGTCGAACACTGCCATGGGGGTGAGGTAGGCAAGACCCATGACCACGACCTGCCACAGTTTCAGGGTCTTTTTCAGACCAACCGGTTGGGCGTTCATCATGCCTGTTCCTCACGCGGTGCCGGGGCGGCACACTCCATCAACGAAACCGGGAAAGAGGCCCGGGAATCAAGGGCGCCGGGGTGGCGCGCACCGGGCAGAGCCGGTCGGAAAGCATTGAGATGCCCCATGTTGTTCCTCACTGAGTGTGGTGTCGGGAGATTGCTGCCAATCTCGCTATCTTTTCCGGGGGTGATCCGGCCTCGTTTATGGGTTTGTTCACTGTACAAAAAAGGACCGGCGAGATGTGGTAATACCGGTCCTTGCAGTGGCGGCGCATTGTGCATTTGCAGGGCCCCCTTGACAAGAAAAAAAGGGGGCAAAACTGCATTTTTTTGCACAGGTTAGCGGTTACTTTCCTGCTGGTCAGGCCAGCGCGGCCTCCAGTGATTTTTCAAGGATTTGCATCCCTTCGTCAATCACTGCCGCCGGGGCGGTCAGCGGGGCGAGAAAACGGATGACATTTGCGCGCACCCCGCATGAGAGCAGGACCAGACCGCGTTTGCCCGCCTCGGCCACCAGACGTTTGGTGAGGTCGGGATCGGGCTGGTCGGCATTGCGCTGTTTCACCAGCTCCATGGCCACCATGGCACCGGGTCCGCGAATTTGACCTATGCAGTCAAAACGCTCGGCTATGCGTTGCAGCCCCGCCTTGATCTGCTCACCCTGATCCAGCGCTTTCTGGTTGAGTTTTTCCTCTTCGATCACCTGCAAGACCGCCAGCGCGGCGGCGCAGGCGATGGGGGAACCGGCATAGGTGCCGCCAAGGCCGCCCGGCTTGGCTGCGTTCATGACCTCTGCCTTGCCCACCACGGCGGAGAGGGGGAAGCCGCCCGCCAGACTCTTGGCCAACGTCATGATGTCCGGCTCGATGCCGGCATACTCGGTGGCGAAGGTCTTGCCGGTGCGACAGAAGCCGCTCTGGATCTCGTCGCAGATGAGCAGAATGCCGTGCTGGTCGCAGATGCTGCGCAGCTTTTGCATAAAGCTCGCGGAGGCGGGATAGAAGCCCCCTTCACCCTGTACCGGCTCGATGATGATGGCGGCAACGCGGGAGGGCTCGATGTCGGCGCTGAAGCAGAGGTCGAGGGCGTGCAGGGCATCCTCTTCACTCACCCCCAGATAGTCGGCGGGGAAGGGGATGTGGTAGACCTCGCCCGGGAAGGGGCCAAAGCCGGTCTTGTAGGGCACTACCTTGCCGGTGAGCGCCATCCCCATCATGGTGCGGCCGTGAAAGCCCCCCTTGAAGGCGATGGTGCCGCTGCGACCGGTGTGGGCGCGGGCAATCTTGATGGCGTTCTCGACCGCCTCAGCGCCGGTGGAGAGAAACAGGGTGCGTTTCGGGGTCGGGCCGGGCACCAGGGCGTTGAGCTTTTCGGCAAGCTCGATATAGCCCGGGTAGGGGGTGACCTGAAAGCAGGTGTGGCTGAATTTTTCCAGCTGCTCGCGCACCGCTGCCACCACTTTCGGATGGTTGTGGCCGGTGTTGAGCACGGCGATGCCGGAGGCAAAGTCGATGTAGCGGTTGCCCTCCACATCCCACAGCTCGGCATTCTGCGCACGGTCGATAAAGACCGGCAGCAGGGTGCCGACGCCGTTGACCACGGCCGCTTCGCGGCGCGCTTGCCACGCCTTGTTTGATTCTGACTGACTCATCTTTCCTCCCTGAGGGGCCATGGCCCCGAAATTCCCTGAATGAATTGGTGGCGGGCGATCTGGCGCCCATCACCGCCAATTAGCCCATCGGGCCAGATCGGCGGCGTGTGGTGTGTGTTGCAGAAGCCCTCTTGCGAGGCAGATCAGGCCAAATTTCGCCCCTTGCCGCCTCGGGTTAACGTCTACATCTATCTGTAAAAGCGATGAATCTTGCGGCTAAAGCATCGATGAATACGATGCTTTAGCCCTCTGCTGCCCTAGCGAATGGCGCCAAAGCAGAGGTATTTGGTCTCCAGATACTCCTCCAGCCCCTCGGCTGCCCCCTCCCGACCCAGACCCGACTCCTTGATGCCGCCAAAGGGGGCCAGCTCGGTTGAGATGATTCCCTCGTTGATGCCGACCATGCCGTATTCAAGCTGCTCGGCGACGCGCCATACCCGGGCGATGTCGCGGCCATAGAAGTAGGCAGCCAGACCATAGGGGGTATCGTTGGCCAGCGCGATGGCCTCGGCTTCGCTCTCGAAACGCACCAGCGGAGCGACCGGGCCGAAGATCTCCTCCTGCAGGATGGGGTTGTCCCTGGCGACCTTGCCCAGAATGGTGGGGCGGTAGAAGAGGGGGCCGGCGGGGTGGGGCTCGCCACCCAGCAGCACTTCGGCACCGGCGGCAACAGATTGTTGCACCAGTTCGGCGACCTTGCTGGCGGCAGCCGGGTTGATGAGCGGGCCGATCTGGGCGCCTTCACTCATGCCATCTCCCACCTTGAAGGCGGCGACGGCGGCAGTCAGCTTCTCGGCGAAGGCGTCATAGACGCTGGCCTGCACCAGAATACGGTTGGCGCAGACGCAGGTCTGCCCGGCGTTGCGGTATTTGGAGGCGAGCGCCCCGGCCACGGCGGCGTCGAGATCGGCGTCGTCAAAGACGATAAAGGGGGCGTTGCCGCCCAGCTCCAGCGAGAGGCGCTTCATGGTGTCGGCGCACTGGCGCATCAGCAGCTTGCCGATGCGGGTCGAGCCGGTGAAGGAGAGCTTGCGCACAGTCGGGTTGTTGCACAGCTCGTTGCCCACCGCGCTCGGCTGGTGGCTGGTGACGATATTGATGACCCCTGCGGGGATCCCCGCCTGCTCGGCCAGTACCGCCAGTGCCAGCGCGCAGAGCGGTGTTTCGGCGGCCGGCTTGATGACGATGGTGCAACCGGCGGCCAGCGCCGGGCCGGCCTTGCGGGTGATCATGGCAATCGGGAAGTTCCACGGGGTGATGGCAGCGACGACCCCGACCGGCTGCTTGATGGTGGCCAGCCGGCGATCGCCACTAAAGCCCGGGATGGTGCGGCCATAGGCGCGCTTGCCCTCTTCGGCGAACCACTGGATAAAGCTGGCGCCGTAGGTCACTTCCCCTTTGGCTTCCGCCAGCGGCTTGCCCTGCTCGCAGGTCATGATGCGGGCCAGTTCATCGCTGTGGGCGGTGATGGCGGTAAACCAGGCGTAGAGCTTGTTGCTGCGCTCCTTGGCGGTGAGGGCTGCCCAGGCGGGTTGTGCCGCGTGGGCGGCCGCGATGGCGCGGCGGGTATCCTCTTCATTCATGTCGGGCACCTGAGTGATCACGGCACCGGTAGCCGGATTGGTGACCTCGAAGGTGCGGCCGCTGGCGGCCTCGCACCACTGACCATCTATATAGGCGCGGGATTTGATCAAGCTTTGATTGGAGCTGGTAGCGGACATGGCAAGCCTCAATGGTGAAACCTGGCAGCAAGGTGGCGATGATGCGGCTCATCCTGTGGTGCTGCCGTATAAAATAATAAGCACAGGGAGACCATAAATTGAGCTGAAATGTTTTTCAAGTGTTAAATATATTTGAATTGTTGGTGTGCTGCGTGCTAGAAAATGGGCTGTGTAGCGCAGTTTACCCCGATCCAGTGGCTTGGTGTGATGGTTGGGGTGTGCAAAATAATTAACGATGTGTGTGTAGCATCGCAAACAGCCAGGGATGGTGCTGGTCCGCTATTTTAACCAGAGGGAAGAGGGAGATGACCCATGTTGCGGGAGTGCAGGCAGAAGATGAGAGGGGGCCTGCCATGAGCGGGTCACAGAGCAGTGAGAGCGAGGCTCGTCTGCAGCTGGTACCGCAGAGTGGTGCCCGTACCATGGGCGAGCGGTTGGCGGCAGTGCGCCACCAGCTGGGGCTCTCCCAGCGGCGTGCTGCGGAGCTGAGCGGCCTGACCCACGGCGCCATCTGCATGATAGAGCAGGACAAGGTGAGCCCCTCGGTGGCGTCGTTGCAAAAGCTGCTCACCGTCTATGGCCTGCCGCTGTCGCGCTTTTTCGCCGAGGAGGAGAGCCGCCCCTGCAGCGTGGTGATCAAGGCTGAACAGCTTATCGAGCTGGGCAGTCAGGGGGTCTCGATGAAGCTGGTGCACAACGGCAACAACCGCCGCCAGCTCGGCTTTATGCTGGAGACCTATCCCCCCGGTACCGACACCGGCGGGCAGGTCAAGCATCAGGGAGAGGAGGTCGGCACTGTGCTGGAGGGGTCGGTGACCCTGACGGTGGCAGGCCAGAGCTATCAACTCGAAGCGGGCGACAGCTATGTGATCGACACCGGCGAGCCCCACAGTTTCAGCAATCCGTCGGGGCAGACCTGCCGCATCGTCAGCGCCCACACCCCGGCGAGCTTTTAATCCTGACAGTAGTTTGGCAACAGAACCGGTAAGGAAACAGGGATCATGACCGAACATGTAAACAGTTACTACGCAGCCAGCGCCAATAAACACGCGCCCTACCCGACATTGACCGAGCAGCTGGAGTGCGATGTCTGCGTCATCGGGGCGGGCTATACCGGCCTCTCCAGCGCCCTGCATCTGGTAGAGAAGGGCTACAAGGTGGTGGTGCTGGAGGCCGCACGAGTCGGCTTTGGTGCCAGCGGCCGCAACGGTGGCCAGATCGTCAACTCCTACAGCCGCGACATCGACACCATAGAAGCGAACTGCCCGCCGGATCAGGCCAGGCTGCTCGGTTCCATGCTGTTTGAGGGGGGCCAGATCATCCGCGAGCGGATCAAGCGCTACAACATCCAGTGCGATCTGCAGGATGGGGGCGTCTTTGCCGCCGAGACCGAGAAGCAGTTCCACGAGCTCAAGGCGCAGAAGGCGCGCTGGGAGAAGTGGGGCAATGAGCAGCTGGAGCTGCTCGATGCCAAGGGAGTACGCGAGGTGGTAGCAAGCGATCGCTACGTCGGCGCCCTGCTCGACAAGAGCGGCGGCCATATTCACCCTCTCAATCTGGCGCTGGGGGAGGCGGAAGCGATCCGCATCCAGGGGGGGCAGATCTTCGAGCAGTCCGCTGTCACCAGCATTACCCCGGGTCAGCCGGCGTTGGTCAAGACCGCCAAAGGGGCGGTGAAGGCACGCTTTATCGTGGTGGCCGGCAACGCTTACCTCGGCAATCTGGTGCCGGAACTGGCCAGCAAGAGCATGCCTTGCGGCACCCAGGTGATCGCCACCGAAGTGCTGGGAGAGGAGCGGGCCCGTTCACTCTTGCCGCAGAACTACTGTCTGGAGGATTGCAACTACCTGCTCGACTACTACCGCACCTCCGGCGATCACCGGTTGATCTATGGCGGCGGCGTGGTCTATGGCGCGCGGGATCCGGCGGATATCGAGCGGCTGATCATCCCCAAAATGCTCAAGACTTTTCCGCAACTGGCCGACGTCAAGGTGGAGTACACTTGGACCGGCAACTTCCTGCTCACCCTGTCGCGCCTGCCGCAGTTTGGCCGCATCGGCCCCAACATCTACTACATGCAGGGCTACAGCGGCCATGGTGTCACCTGCACTCATCTGGCGGGCAAGCTGCTCTCCGAAGTGCTGAGCGGTCAGGCGGAGCGCTTCGATGCCTTTGCCAAACTGCCGCACTACCCCTTCCCGGGTGGCCGCCTGTTCCGTATCCCCTTCACCGCCGCCGGCGCCGCCTGGTACACCCTGCGTGATCGGCTGGGGGTATAAACCCGTTCCGCCCGTTGTCAGGGCTGAGCGACGCAAACAACAAGGCCACCGCGAGGGTGGCCTTGTTTTTAACTGAAGCGGGCAGCTGCAATTAGCTGTAATAGGCTTCGACGGTGCCCTTGAGCTTGATCAGGATGGGCTGGCCACGGCGATCCAGCGCCTTGGGGGAGGGGATCTTCACCCAGCCTTCGCTGATGCAGTACTCTTCGACGTCGGTACGCTCTTTGCCGTTCAGGCGAATACCGATCGGATGCTCGAAGCAGGCCGCCACATAGTGGGGGCTGCGGGGATTGCAGGAGAGGTGATCCGGCAGTGCCGGCTTGGTGCTGGTATCGCTCATGGCTATGACCCGAAATGGATATAAAGTGGGGCATTGTAGAGAATGGCGTCATGGCATTCAAGGCAACGCCTGCCCGCCCTGCCGCAGCATGTCAGCAATCAGCGAGTGTTTTTGACTTCAGATGCCCCGCTGCCAATGCATGATGATCTCGGCGTGGCCGCTATGCTCGCATATTCTCTGCTCCCCCTCGTGAAAGCCGTTGCGGGTGTAAAAGCGTCGCGCCTGCTCATTCTCGGCGTAGACGGTGAGCTCAAGTTGCTCATGCCGTGACTTGAGTTGGTCTAGCAGCTGTCGACCCAGCCCCTGTGATTGCAAGCTCGGGGCGATAAAGAGGGCGGCAACAGAGCCCTGATGCCAGGAGATAAAGCCCGCCAGCTGCCCCTGCTCCTCATAAACCCAGCTCTCGCTGGCGGGCAGATAGATATCACGCATCGCGGCACGTTGCGCATGCCAGAAGTCGGCGGGAATAAAGCCGTGGGCCTTGACCGAGGCCTGATACCAGAGCTCGACTGCGGCATCGAGATCGGATGCGGATAGTGGGCGGATCATAAGTCTCTCAATCGTTGAAGGTGGAAAATAGGCGAGGTGCCACGGCTATTCGCCAAGTCCCGTGACGGTATAGTGTCTCTCAACATTGACCGTGATCTCCCCCCAGCGCGAGGCTTTGACCCGGGCCTGATGGGCGGCAAAGGCGGCGGGATCGCGGAAGGTCTCGCAGACCTCGAAGCGGCAGGGGTTGAGTCTGCTTTGCGTCACCTCGAACTGCAGGCAGCCATGTTCATGTCGGGTCAGCTGGATATGGTTATCAAGCTCCCCCATGACGGCTGGTAAATCGGAGGCAGGTACAATGATATAACCGGTTAGCACAACCATATTTATCTCTTGGGTGGGCAACATTATTAGATGAATTATCGAATCAAGGTCGGATTTTTTATTTGTTGTGAACTCACCCAGCCTCTCTTTATATTGTAAATATCTGGCCAGCACCAAATAAATGAAATCCATAAAGCCTATGGGCTACATGGTGGTTACCGCTATCTGCTGTAGTTTTTGTTGGTGCGGACTGGACTGACGAATAAAATAACCAATACACTCTTCATCGCTCTCATCGAGACAGATTAAAAACTGATCTTCCGACGGCGAAAATTTCAGATAGTAGACGTAGTCAGTATCCTCATTCTGGGACATATCCAGGCAGTCTTTGCCACCATTTTCTTTGAGAATATGTTCTTCCAGTCGGTAAAATCCGGAGGCAGATGGTTCGCGCTCAATAATATAGGATGATTCGATCTGCTGTTGATTTGACGAGGTATAGAGACGACCATCCGCCCTGAAGTCGTACTCTTCATAACAGCTGGTATCAGCAAAATTGAGGCGCCACACCCCGATAACCGGATGAGCATCGCTGTTAATGGTCGTAAGGTTCTGGCCAGCATGGAGATTCATGCTGAAGAGAATGGAGAATATAACCGCTGTCTTGTTCATCTGGTCATCCCTGATATCCATGCGCTGTTATTGAGCCTGGCTTGCCAACGTAGCGTTTATCCAGTTACCGTACTGTTGGCTACCGTTATCCAGCTTCCATTCTTCCGCTGCCACTCGTTACCCGAGCTCCCTTTGCGGCTTTCGGGGCCAGCATTGGCCGGAAACACCGCTTATGGCTCTGCTGCAAAGCCCTTATTGTGCGCGTTTGCACGATGAAAAGTTATCAAAAATTATCAAAAATCTTTAAAACCCGCTGCCTGTCACACTGCGCAAAGCCAGAGCTGGCACCGCTGGCGGCACTCATTGGCCATATTGGCGATTAACGGGGTACTCTCTTTTATATTTTATAATCCTAATTGCCTTGCTGAATATCACAATATCCAATTATCTTTGTCTGGCGCAGCAGGTTATGACAAGCGACCAACACCAATCCAATATCGGTGGTTTTGCTATCGCTTATATCTGTCTCCTTCGTGCAAAATAAACATAGACGCAGAAGCTGGAGTTTTTATGAACTGGTATTTTCGTGCATTTCAGAAATTTGCTGATTTCAAAGGACGGGCCTCGCGCAAAGAATATTGGATGTTCGTTCTTATCAATACCGTTATTTGTGTCGTTCTATCGCTGCTGACCAAACAGCTGGATTATGGCTACAAACTGATGGGCGTATATGGTCTCTTTATTATTGTGCCCTGCTGGGCATTGAGCGTGCGCCGTCTGCACGACATTGGTCGCAATGGCTGGTTTTTGCTGCTGGGATTGATCCCGATTATCGGCCCGCTGATGGTGATTTTTTTCAAGGCAAAGCGCGGCAATCCCTATTCAAATCGCTATGGTGCCATCCCTTTTATCTAAATAAACACAAACAGAAAGCTCTCCCGTGTAGCAAGCCGGCCGGACGAAATGAGATAGTCCGGCCTCTTTTATTGGCCGCTTACCAGCGCTGGGTTATTGACCGTTGTTCGCATCCAGCGGGAAGGCGAACAGATCCCGGCGGTAGGTCTCGACCACCAGACTGAACGGCGTGCCATCCTCCCGTGAAAGCAGGGCGCGGTGCTGCAATACCTGCTCGGGGATGGTCAGCGGTGCCTTGCTGGTGGCAATGACGGGCATCTTCATCTCCCAGCCAGCCGGCAGGGGCGACCAGAGCAGGGTGGAGGAGAGGGTCTTGCGGCTGAAGTTGAGCGCCTTGACCGCGAGCCCGAACGGGGTGTCGCTGCTGTCGAGCAGCTGGTTCATCTCCGGAGTGAGGCGGCTTTTGACATACCAGTTGTCCGCTTCCGAGAAGATATGATCGCCGCAAGTTAGCTGCACCCGGCGATAGCCCACCGGCTCATCGGCGCCGATCTTGAACAGCTCACGGGTGGCGGCATCGGCTGGTTTGCGTGTTGTCTGGTCACGCAGGGCGCGAATGCGCGGTTCGCCCGCCATCTTGTGGTCGGCGCACCAGTTTTGCAGGGTGACGGTAGCACTCGGGTTGCTCAGCAAGGTGGCGTTGAGGGTTAGCAGCAGGGCCTGTGCCTTGAGGCGGGTTATGGGACCATCTTGCCAGCCATCGGGGGCCTTCTCTTGCGCCTGAGCGGCGCCGTGGCAGAGCAGGGCAGCCAGCAATAGCATTCGGATCTTCATGTTTTCATTACCTTTCCCGATTTTTGTGACCGGATTGTAACATCGAGGGACATGAATGCGACCAATATGTGGTCTGATGAGCAAAGGGCTGCGGGCCGCTAAAGGGCCCGCAACGCAGAGGTTTTGCAGGGAGGCTGGCCGGAGGTCAGGGCAAGTCCAGGGTAAAACGGGCACCGCCAAGAGGAGATTCATCCACCCGGATCTGGCCGCCGTAGCTGTGGACGATTTCGGTCACTACCGCCAGACCGATGCCTTGACCGGGGGAGCTGTCGGCGCGCACGCCGCGCTGGAAGATCTGTTCGGATTTGGCTTCGTCGATGCCGGGGCCATCATCTTCCACCTCGATGCGCAGCCGTTCGAGATGGCGACGCAGGGTCACCCGCACCTCGCTGATGGCAAACTTGCAGGCGTTGTCGAGCAGGTTGCCCATCAACTCCATCAAGTCCCCCTGCTCGCCGTGGAACAGGGCATCATCATCGAACGTGAAGTGGGTTTGCAGCTTCTTGTGACGGTAGACCTTGGTCAGGCTGGCGAGCAGCTTCTCGATGAGCGGTACCGGCTCGGTGCCCTTGCTGGCAAGGCGCTGGCGGCCGGTGACGGCGCGTCTGAGCTGGTACTGGATCATCTGATCCATGGTGAGAATTTGCTCGTTGATGTTGTCGTGGATCTCCCGGCCCAGCTCCAGCTCGCGGGTGGTCATCTGGATCAGCGCCAGCCGGGTTTTCAGGCTGTGGGCGAGATCGTTCAAGGCGTGCTGGTAGCGCTGGGTTTGTTGCCGTTCGTTCTCCAGCAGCTGGTTGACCGACTCGGTGAGCGGGGTGAGCTCCTGCTCGAAGTCGCTGGAGAGAGAGTCCAACTTGCCGGAGCGAATGTCATCGATCTGGCGGGCAATGGTGCGCAGGGAGCCGAGGCTCCAGTAGGTGGTGAGCAGCAGCAGGCTGGCCAGCAGCATGTAGGCGAGCACCGCCTGCCGGGCGATATGGCCGAGATAGGCGAGGGATTCGGCGTGATAGCGCTTGGCCGAATCGATCATCACCACGTAGTAGGCGGTGGTGCCAGTGCCGGGGTTGCGGATAAAACGCAGGCTGTAGACGAAGTAGCTTTCGCCGTTCTTGATGGTGTGCTTCTTGAAGAAGTAGTCGAGATCCATCCCCCCCAGATACTGCATCAGGTCGCCACAGATACTCTCTTTGGCCTTGATCACCTCCGGCATGTGCAGGCTCGACCAGATCCGTTCACCGTCGGCACGGCAAATCAGGGTATCGAGGTCGGCATCCCCGGCATTGCGGGAGATGTGGCTGAGGTCGGTAGGGCCGCCATTGCTCGGCTCGGTCGAGGAGAAGAGTTTGGCCAGGTTCTCCTGCATCCGGGCGCTCGCCTTCTGGGTCTGCTCCTCGACATGGCCGAGGTAGAGGGCATAGACGGCAAAGCCCATGCTGAGGGCGATCACCAGTAGGGAGCTGAGCAGCAGCTTGATATGCAGCGAGCGGCGCAGCACCCGCACCATCCGCAGTAGCGGGCAGAATCGCATCAGTTGCACGACAGGTTGAAGATATAACCCTGACGGCGGATGGTGGAGATGGGTTGAATCGTCCCCTCCGGATCCAGTTTCTTGCGCAGGCGGCTGACCATAACCTCGATGGTGTTGGGATCCCCTTCACCATCGCCGTAGAGCTGGTCGAGCAGCTGCTGCTTGGAGACCACCTGACGGGCGTTGCGCATCAGGTACTCCAGAATGAGGTATTCGAAGCTGGTCAGCACGGCCACTTCACCGGCGATGGTCAGCTCCTTGCGGGAGAGATCGAGCTCGTAGTCGCCCGCTTTTACTCGCGGCGAGATAAAGCCGGCACTGCGGCGCACCAGCGCGTTGAGACGCGCCAGCAGCTCATCCTTCTGAAACGGTTTGACCAGATAGTCATCGGCACCCGCTTCCAGCCCTTCCACCTTGTCCTGCCAGTTGCCACGGGCGGTGAGGACGATGATGGGGAAGGGGATCTGCTTCTCGCGCAGTTCGCGGATCAGTTGCAGGCCATCCATATCGGGCAGACCGAGATCGATGATGGCCACGTCGATGGGGTAATCCGTTGCATAGTGCTGCGCAATCCCTGCCTGATCGGTGCTGTAGACCTGATTGTCTGCTTCGGTCAGCAGAGAGGAGAGGTGGTGATTGAGCAGCTTGTCGTCTTCGACCAGGAGAATTTTCATGGTGTGTGCGGCGGTCATAGGGATCCAAGCAGTCAATTAGAAGATGTTCGCTATGCGGAGTCAATCCGTATCCTAATGCCTCCCGCCTGTATCGGGACTGAATCACCCGGGCTTCAGAGTTTCCTCCAATTGGTCGTCTATCCCGAGCATGTTGTTATCGATGGCCATCGCATCGGCGTTTGCTGACTGGCCATGCTGCAAAGGGTGTGGTGATGAGAGAGATGGCCATCAGGTGGCGATGCCACCTGCAGGAGCGGGAGCGTAGCGATCTTCTCTATCTGGTCTGGCTCTGCTGGGGAGCGGCGCTGCTGCTCTATGTGTTGAGGTCGGATGCCTATTTATGGCCAGTGGCGCCCATGCCGCTGGTTCTGTTTGTCTGGTTGGGGGAGAGATTCGGAATGTTTGGACGAAAAGCCAAGGGCGAGGGCTCTGTGCCGGGAACGGCAACGGTTATCGCCGCAGGTGCCCGCTTCAAGGGGGAGTTGCAGCTTGAGGGGGATCTGGAGGTGCGTGGAGTGCTGGTCGGCACCATAGTGCTGAGCGACGGGATCCTGCGCATCATGGCGGGTGGCCGTGTCGAGGGAGAGGTGAAGGCACCACGCGTTATCATCAATGGCCTGCTGGATGGCACCTGCTCTGCTGCCGAAGTCGAAATACTCGAGAGTGGCCGCATGCAGGGGACGTTCAAGGGCGGCAGCCTCTCCATCAGCAAGGGAGGCAACTTTATCGGTCACTCTCGTCCGGATGAGAGCTCTGCCAGCTCTCCCGCACCGGTACCAGCCAATCAGGAGCTGGAGAGCGTGCCCGTCGAGGGGAAAGGAAATGTGAAGGCACTGGCCAAAGAGGGTCGGGGCAAAGGCAGCGAGCCGTTGGCCAGGCAGGCGTGATGGATGCCGGATAGCAAGAGGGGGCCATGATGGCCCCCTCTTTTGTCTGTCTGCAACGCCTTAGCTGCGGCGCGGCGGCAGCATATTGGTCAGGGTGTTGTCCTTGAGCACATGGTGGTGGAAGAGGGCGGCCACAGTGTGCAGGGCGATCAGGGCGTAACCCAGGTTGCCCAAGGTTTCGTGCACCTCCTTGATAAACCCTTTGGCGTCAGGGCTCGGCGCTATCAGCGCAGGCAATTCAAACCCGAAGAAGGGGATGGGCTTGCCGGCGGCGCTCAGCAGCAGCCAGCCACACAGCGGGGTCAGAATGAGGAAGCCGTAGAGGGCGATATGGGCCAGCTTGGCCAGCTTGTGCATCAGTGGGGAGAGCTCGGGCACGATACGCGGCGTCGGGCTCATCCAGCGCAGGGCCAGTCTGACAAAGACCAGTGCGAAGATCAGCAGCCCCAGCATGAAGTGCCACTCCTTCATCAGATCCCGACCCGGGTCTCCTTTGGGAAAAATGTCGCGAAATTCGATCAGGGCATAGACGGCGATCATGGCCCACAGGGTCAGCCAGTGCAGCCCGAGACTCAGGGTGCCGTAGCGTTGTTCACTGTTCATCAGCATGGTTGGTTTCCTTCAGTCAAAGAGTCACATCCGTGTGGCATCATCCCGATGAGCGAAACGATCGGAGGAGGCCAGTTCCATTGGCGACGCCTGCCGGATGCACACAGGTGCAGGCCGGAGCGCCCGTTAGAGGAAAATCGTCTGTATTTTCCGCATGATACTGCCATGGAGATGGTATCACTGCCGGCTCGTTGAGGAGCTGATCAATACCACACAATTTACAGGTTAATTAAACCGTGAGCAGTGTGAAGCGCCCGTGAAAAGATCTGCCTGACCCTGAAGGTCAGGCCGGTTCGATGGCAATGACCAGACAGGCGGGCTCGCTGATCCGGAAACGCACATTGCAGTTGAACAGCCGCACGCCGTACTCCTTCTCGTCCGGCTTGCCCTTCTTGTAGGCAGGGCGTGGATCCTGTGCCAGCACTTCGCTCACCAGCTGGCGCAGCTCGGGGTAGCGCTGGCTCCATGTTTGCAGCTGCAATTCGGCATCCGGGCTGAAGCTCACCGTCAGCGGCGGGGTCGGGGCATCGGGGGCAAAGCCGCCACGGGCCTCCGGCAGGCTGTCGGCATAGGGAATATAGGGTTTGATATCGACGATGGGAGTGCCATCGAGCAGGTCGACGGCCCCCAGCTCCAGCCAGAGTTTACCGCGCTCGCGACCTACCCCGTGCAGCTCGACGACCGAGAGGCCGAGCGGATTGGGGCGAAAGGTGGAGCGGGTAGCAAAGACCCCGACCCGCTCGTTGCCGCCCAGGCGCGGCGGGCGCACCGTCGGATTCCACCCCTGCTCCATGGTCTGGTGAAAGACGAAGCTGAGCCACAGATGGGAGAACTGCTCGATGCCGCGCAGCACGTCCGGCTGATCGTAGGGGGGGCGCAGCTCGAGGCGGGCACGGGCCGATTTGACCAGGCCGGGCTGGCGCGGAATGGCGAACTTCTCCTTGTAGGGAGAGCGAATAATCCCGAGGGTGTCGATTTCGAACTTCATGGCGGATCCTGGCTGAAAACCTTGGCAATTTAGCACATGCGGCCCCAAAACGCAGGCTTCCCCGTGTGGCGCCCTCGCCGCCAGCTGCCGTGATCCCCGTCTCATCCCGGTATACCGAGGGCTGTGCCTTGGCGCCAAGTTGCGTAGGGTGGGACAAACAGGAGGAGCGGTGCTGGCTCGCCACGGTGCGAAGACCGCAACAGTAAGCCGGATGGGGAGGGAGAGGGATGAAACTGCTGATTATCGGTGGTACCGGATTTTTGGGGCGCCACCTGACTGCGCTGGCGCTTGACTGGGGTCACGAGGTGACCCTGTTCAATCGCGGCCATCACCAGCATCCCGACTGGCGGGAGCTGGTACAGCTCATCGGCGATCGCAATGGCGATCTGGGTGTGCTGCAGGGAGAGGGGCGGCAGTGGGATCTCGTTATCGATACCTGCTGCTATCGGCCAGAGCAGGCGGCGAGCCTGTCGGCGGCCCTGCTCGGACGCTGCGAGCGGCTCATCTTTATCTCCACCAGCAGCGTCTATCGCGACTTTGCCCAACCCGGAATGGACGAATCGGCGCCCCTGCATGTCATCGGTGCGGGCGAACAGCCCGAGGAGTATGGTCCGCTCAAGGTGTTGTGCGAAGAGGTGTATCGCGCCCGCTGGGGCGAGCGGCTCTGCATCCTGCGCCCGGGCGTATTGTGCGGCCCCCATGATCACACCGGCCGTATGACCTGGTGGGTGAAGCGGGTGCAGCAGGGCGGGCGCTGGCTGCTGCCGGGGGAGGGGCAGGATCGACTGCAATATCTGGATGTGCGCGACTGCGCCGAGTTTGTGCTGCGGGCCGCCGAGCAGCAGTTGACGGGAGTTTTCAATCTGGTCAAGCCGGGCATTGCGCTGGCAGATTGGGTCGAGCGGCTGGCGGCGAGAGTGGGAGTTGCCACCCCCATAGAGGCTGATTGGGCGCCTTGGCAGGCACTGCTTGCGGCCGGTGTCGAGCCTTGGCAGAGCTATCCGACCCTGCTGCCCAATATGTTGCCGGAGTATACCGGTTATGGCCGGATCAGCGCCGAGGCGGCCATTGTGCATGGTCTCAATTTCCGACCGCTGGAGGAGACGGCCGCCGATCTGGCCGAGTGGCTGGCACGCACGCCGGATGCGGCGGTGGCCGAAGGGATGACCGTTGAGCAAGAGACGCTGCTGCGCCAGCAGGTGCGATAGCGCATAGCGAATTGGCACGTTATGCCATACCTGAAAACAAGAGGGCATCGTAATGATGCCCTCTTGTTTTTATTTTTACCGGCATGGCATGCGGGTGCTAGCGGATGTCCGCACCTGCAGCCGCCAGCAACTCCCGCAAAATGGCACGGTGGCAGCGGGACTCCTGCTCGCAGTAGCAACCCACCGACAGGTTGGTGGTGTGGGAGAGGGCGGCCAGCAGTGCCAGATCGTGTTTGGCTGCCGGGGTCGCCAGCTCCGCCTTGTACGCTTTGCCAAAGGCAGCCCACTGGGCAGGGGTCTCCGCGGCCTGCCCCAGCTTCATGGTTTCGCTGCTAGGGGCCAGGTTGGGGAACCAGACGTCATACCAGTTCTGGTTGGCAAACTCGGTCTTTGGTACGCCGCGTGGCGGGCGACGTATCGTGCCGATCCGCAGCCCCTCGTCGGGGAGACGGGGCGAGCCGAGACGCACGATGGCGAGCGCCATGAGTCGTTACTTCTCTTCAGCCACTTTCAGCGCCTGACCGTAGCAGATGACCTGCTTCAGGCAGCCGGGGGTATCGCTGAATTCGCTGCACTTGTCGAAGGTGACGCCGTTGCCGCCCATGTCGGCAGCGCGGCGGCGAGCCAGGGTGCGCGCCTCACCGGCGTTGGGCACCGGTTGCTTGGCATCGGCCTGGCACGATTCCCCCTCGACGGTGCCGAGGTAGAGGTAGTTGAGATCGGCCAGCTGAGCTTGCTCGTAAATCCGCACGCTACCGGGTTTGAAGTAGTCGTCGAAGTTCTCTTTATCCAGATTGCTGTTGAAGGCGTAGTTGGCACAGCCGGAGGCAATCAGGGGCATCATCAGGATCAGGCGTTTCATCATCTCGTATCTTGTGTCGGTGATGAGGACAGTAGAAAGGCGCAGGCGCTCCATGTCGGCATCTTGTTGAATAATGAAGGGCCATTATAGGGGCCAGTCGCCTGTGGCGGCCAGCCCCGTGTTGACCCCGAATGTCAGGGTGTGACCGCCATCAGGCGGACATCAGACCGGTGCCAGCCGCTGATGCAGGCTGCGATAGTACTCATCTGCCAGCAACTCCTGATGGGGAGCGCAGAGGCGGATCTGCCCCTCTTCCATCAGGGCGATGCGATCCATTTGTTCCAGTCCCAGCAGACGGTGGGAGATGAGCAGCATGGAGCGATCGGCCCCCAGGGTGAACAGCAGCGCCATGATCTCCCGCTCGGTCTGGCTGTCGAGCCCCTCGGTAGGTTCATCGAGCAGCCAGAGCGGCGCATCGTGCAGCAAGGCGCGGGCGATGCCGATGCGGCGGCGCTCACCACCGGAGAGCGGGCGGCCACCGTCGCCGAGCCAGGCATCCAGACCCGCCTCATCTTCCAGCAGGGTGGCAAGGCCAACCCGGGTCAGTACCTCAACCAGCTGCTCGTCAGTGGCGGTCGGTGCCGCCAGCTTGAGGTTGCCGCGCAGGGTATCGGCAAAGAGGTGTACCCGTTGGCTCACCACCGAGATGGAGGCGCGCAGCGCCCCTTCGCTGTAGTCGGTCAGCGGTTTGCCATCGAGCAGGATTTTGCCCGCCTGCGGGCTCCACTCGCGGGTCAGCAGGCCCATCAAGGTCGATTTGCCACAGCCGGTCTGGCCTAGCAGAGCCAGCTTCTCGCCAGCATGCAGTTGCAGGGTGCAGCCGCGCAGCACCGGCTGCGGATTGCCGGGATAACCGAAGTAGAGGTCATTGATCTGCAGGGCACCCTGGCTGGCGTGAGCCTGCTCGCTGCCCCACTCGGGGGCCTTGGCCTCCTGCAGGATCTCGTTCAGGCGGCGTGCCGAGGTGAGGCTGGTGGAGAGGTGCTGGAAGGAGCCTGCCAGCGGCATCAGCGCTTCGAAGCTGGCCAGCGTGGCAAATACCATCAGGGCGGTAACGGGATCGGGAGCCGCGCCCGCAACGCCGTGGCCTGCCATCCAGAGCATCAGGGTCAGGGTCCAGCCGCTCAGCAGTTGCACCGAGAAGTTGGCCAGCCCGCTCACTTTGGCCATGCGGGCCTGGGCGGCGAGCAGTGCCTGCTCGGCCTGTTGCAGTTCACCCAGCGCCTTGGGGGCGGCGGCAAACATCTGCAACTCGGCCTGACCATCCAGATAGTCCACCATGCGGGTGCGCAGGCTGGCCTTTTCGGCGATCAGTGCCTGACCGGGGCGACGGCCGAGGAAGTAGAACACCAGCGGCAGGGCGATCATGCCAAACAGCAGAATGGCGCCAAGGGTCAGGGCGAGGCGGCTATCGAACAGGGAGAGGAACAGCACCATGGCGCCCGTGCCCAGCAGCGCGGCACCGATGGGGGTGAGCAGGCGCAGGTAGACGTGGTCCATGGCGTCAATATCTGCCACCAGCCGGTTGAGCAGATCCGCCTGGCGAAAGCCTGCCAGTGTACCGGTGGAGAGTGGCGAGAGCTTTTGCCAGAACCAGACCCGCAGCCGGGTCAGTACCCGGAAGGTGGCATCGTGGCTCACTACTCGCTCACCCCAGCGACCTGCGGTGCGGATGATGGAGAAGAAGCGCACCCCGCCAGCCGGCGTCATGTAGTTGAAGCTGTCGCGACTGGCGACTGCCATCCCGGCAACGGCAGCGGCAGAGAGGAACCAGCCGGAGAGGGAGAGCAGCCCCATCCCGGCAATCAGGGTGACCAGTGCCAGCAGCAGGCCGAGGGAGAGGCTGAGCCAGTGCTGACGGTAGAGGCGTAGAAACGGCAAGAGATCAGTCATCGAGAGAGCCCTCGGAACGTTGGGATAGCAGCCGGGCGAACGGCCCCTCTGCCTGACAAAGTTGCTGGAAGTTGCCCTGTTCCACCAGCTGACCGCGCTCCAGCACCAGGATCTGATCCATCTGGCCGAGCTGGTCGAGGCGGTGGGTGATCATCAGCAGAGTCTGGTTGGCCATCGCCTCTTCAAGGGTGGTCATGATGGCCCGCTCCGAGTGGCGATCCAGACTGGCTGTCGGCTCATCCAGCACCATCAGCTGGGTTGACTTGAGCAGGGTGCGCGCCAGTGCAAGGCGCTGGGCCTGACCGACCGAGAGGCCGCCCGCCTGATCGCCAACCGGATAGTCAAACCCCTTCTCCATGGCAAACTCCCATGCCTGCGCCCGTTTCAGGGCCTCCTCCAGCTCGGCATCGCTGGCTGTTGGCTTGGCCAGCAGCAGGTTGTCGCGAAGAGAGGCGTGGAACAGTTGCGGGTTTTGCGAGAGCCAGCCCAGTTGCAGGCGCCACTGACTCATATCGAGGGTGGCCAGCTCCTGACCATTTACCTTGAGCTCGCCGCGATAGGGGGCAAAGCCGAGCAGGGCATTGACCAGCGAGCTCTTGCCTGCGCCACTGATGCCGACCAGGGCGGTGCGTGAACCGGCCTCAAGGGTGAAGTCGATGGGGCCGACCAGCACCTTGCCCTCGGCGCTCAGCACTTCCAGACCTTTGGCTTCCACCTTGATGGGGCTGTCGGCGTTGAAAGGGGTGTTGCCTGCGGCAGGCTCGCTCACCTCGGCTTCGAGGAATTCGAGCAGCTGTTCGGCGGCGCCGATGGCCTGAGCCTTGGCATGGTAGTGGGCACCCAGTTCGCGTAGAGGCGCGTAGAACTCGGGGGCAAGAAAGAGCACGAACAGGCCGGTAAAGAGAGTAACTTTGCTGCCATAATGGCCAAAATCGAGGTGATCGATATAGGAGAAGCCGAAGTAGACGGCGACCAGCGCGACCGAGATGGCGGCGAAGAACTCCAGTACCGCGGTACTAAGGAACGCAAGGCGCAGCACTTCCATGGTGCGCTCGCGAAAATCTTCCGAGGCGTCGCGAATGGCGTCACCTTCAGCCTGGGTACGCATAAAGAGTTGCAGGGTTCGCAGCCCCTTCAGGCGATCGAGGAAGTGGCCGGAGAGACGAGCCAGCGCCTGGAAGTTGCGGCGGTTGGCATCGGCGGCACCGACACCGACCAGGATCATAAAGATGGGGATAAGCGGTGCTGTGCCCAGCAGGATCAGGCCCGCCGCCCAGTTGACCGGGAACACGGCCGCCAGAATGACTACCGGAATAAAGACCGCGATGGCCATCTGCGGCAGATAGCGGGAGAAGAAATCCTGCATGTTTTCAATCTGTTCCAGCAGCAGGCTGGCCCAGCTGCCGGCCGGGCGACGCTGGATATAGGCAGGGCCGAGACGGCTTAAGCGAGTGAGTACCAGCTGGCGGATGGTCTGGCGCACCGCGCTGCCGGCCTTGAAGCTGGCCACTTCGCGGCCGTAGGCGAGTGCCGCCTTGCCGAGGGTTACCAGCAGCAGGGTAATAAAGAGGGGGATGGATTGTTCCGGCTGTTTGCCCTCAATGATGAAGCCGTGGAGCAGGGTCGCCAGCAGCCAGGCTTGCGCCACCATCAGAATGCCTTGACCCAGGCCAAAGGCGATGGAAATCGTGATCCAGCGGCGACCGTGACTCGATTGCGTGCGCAACCAGCCATAGAGACGTTTTTGCGTTTTTTTATCCATTACCACCATCCTCGCGTCGAGTGGCGCAAGACTATCCTCGCCGTTTGGCCTTGGCAACCTTGTAAATTATCTGTGTTGAAAATGTTTGCTTGAAAAAGCAACCGACTGTTCAATCCTTGTCCGAACAGATTGATTTATTGAAAAAAGTGGCAAGGACGGCATTGCGCTCACCGGCAAAATGCATATAGTAGGAGCCCTGACGCGGGTGTAGTTCAATGGTAGAACGGTAGCTTCCCAAGCTGCATACGTGGGTTCGATTCCCATCACCCGCTCCAAATTTCAGATGCCAGGCGGGCATCGTATAATGGCTATTACCTCAGCCTTCCAAGCTGATGATGCGGGTTCGATTCCCGCTGCCCGCTCCAGCTTCAAAGCAAAAAGCCCACTCCTGCGAGTGGGCTTTTTGTTTGTCCGCGATTTGCTTCTCTTTGCCACTCTTGATGGCGCATCGGGAGCCAGAAAAAAGAAAAGGCGCCACAGGCGCCTCTTCGGATGGGTAAGCGGTGCGGAATTACTCCTGCTCCAGCTCGCCGCAGAAACGGTAACCTTCGCCGTGGATGGTGGCGATGATCTCCGGGGTATCGTTGACGCTTTCAAAGTGCTTGCGGATACGACGGATGGTCACATCGACGGTACGGTCGTGCGGCTTGAGCTCGCGGCCGGTCATCTTCTTCAGCAGCTCGGCACGGGTCTGGATCTGGCCCGGGTTTTCGCAGAAGTGCAGCATGGCGCGGAACTCGGAGCGCGGCAGCTTGAACATGTCGCCAGTGGGGCTGACCAGCGCGCGGCTGTTGATATCCAGCGCCCAGCCGTTGAACAGGTAACGTTCGACCAGCTTCTTCTCTTCGCCACCGGCAGCCACATTCATGGTGCGGCTCAGCAGGTTGCGGGCACGGATGGTCAGTTCACGGGGGTTGAACGGCTTGGTGATGTAATCATCGGCGCCGATCTCCAGACCTAGGATCTTGTCCACTTCGTTGTCGCGACCGGTCAGGAACATCAGGGCGATGTTGTCGTTCTCGCGCAGCTCGCGGGCCAGCAACAGGCCGTTTTTGCCCGGCAGGTTGATGTCCATGATCACCAGATTGATGGTGTGAGAGGTGAGGGCCTGATGCATCTCGTCGCCGTTGTTGGCCTCGAGTACGATGTAGCCTTCTGCCTCGAAAATGCTTTTCAGGGTATTACGAGTGACCAGTTCGTCTTCGACGATCAGAATGTGTGGTGTTTGCATGAGTATTCCCAGATTCTTATCAGTTAATTATCTTAAATTTAACACTTCTTGGCGTTTCAAGCCGATTTCCTGACTGATCCTGAAAATTAATTACGTCATCCTGGGTATGAAGGTCAGGTCGGCATAGTGTGAATTTGGCATCAGTATCGGCAAATATCCCTGTGCCACTTATAGGTTCCCGAGAAGACTACTCGAGCAAAGCCTGGAAAGGTCATCCATTACGAAGTTGCCGCATTTTATCAGTTAACAGGAGCATAACAACACCCTTTGCCGTCAGATAGCAACTTTTTAACTCTGTTTTGATATAGGTCAAACCGTGGCACAACAGCATCATACTTGGCCTTAACCGGGTTTTCGCCCCTATAAAATGTAATGGAATGTAACATGTGATTGACATGATTTTGTGGGAAAACTACAAGAAAATTTGCTTTTTAGCGCCATTTGGAATGCCTTCCTGGCCCGAATTTGCCATCGTTACAGCCTGGAATCCTGCCAGCCAATGGGTCGGAGATCGTCGCAACCGGCGTCGCGAGCGGGCACTTTGGCGTCATCTGACGTCCATGCCGGGCGTCAATATGGCTGGCCCTGTATGGGGAGCTGCACCGGACGAAAGCTGGCGCGAGTCCTCGCTCGCCGTGGCGCTGCCCCTGCCAGAGGCTTGCGCACTGGCTGCCCACTTTGGCCAGAACGCCATCTACTGGATAGAAGGCGGGCAACTCTGGCTGGTGCCGGTATTAAGCGATAAATCAGCAGTTTGTCTGGGAGATATCGCTGCTTTCTGGATTGTCAGAGCCAATTGTTGATGAAAGAATGAACACCTTCATGCATCTGAAAGGAATCAAATCATGCTGGATCTTCTGCCTGACCTCTGCGATCAGCACGGCGATATGCTGCAAGTGGCTGAACCCTGTTTTCACGATTTCGGTGGCAAGGCCATCTTCTATGGTCGCGCCGTGACCCTCTCCTGCTACGAAGACAACAGTCTGGTGCGGGAGTTGGTGAATCGTCCCGGCCAAGGCAAGGTGATGGTGATCGATGGGGGCGGTTCACTGCGCCGGGCTCTGCTTGGTGATCAACTGGCCATCAAGGCGGTGGAGCAGGGGTGGGAGGGGATCCTGATCCACGGCGCGGCGCGGGATGTGGGCACTCTGGCCACGCTGGCGCTCGGGGTCAAGGCGCTGGCGGCCTGTCCGGTCAAGACCGAGAAGCGCGGGCAGGGCGAGCTTGGCGCGGTAGTGAACTTTGCCGGCGTTACCATTCATGAAGGGGATTACATCTACGCGGATCGCAACGGCGTGGTGGTGAGTGCCACGCCGCTGATCTGATTCAGAAGTTGAAACCCACCCCCAGGCTCAGCGCCTGATCGGCCGTAAAGGCGCTGACGCCGTAATTGGCGGTCAGGGAGAGTCTGGGGGTCAGCAGCAGGCTGGAGTTGAGCTCCAGCAGGGTGCTGCCCTGATTGAGTTCCAGATGGCGGATCTGGCTGCCGACATTGAAGGCGGGGGAGAGCTGATAGCGTACACCCGAGCTCATATTGAAACCTGATTGGCGGTTCTGATCCGCGACCGCCGGCCCCGCTTCCATAAAGAGGCTGACATCATCCATCACCGGATATTGATAGCCGCTGTTGACCAGCCAGAGATCAAAACTGTCGCTATGATGGCTCTGACTGTTGAGCAGCACCCCGGAGTAACTTTTGACATAGAGTGAGGGATCGGCTGGCTGCTTGGAGAGATCCCAGTCGGCAGCCTGAGTGGCCACGCTGGTGCAGGATGCGAGCAGTGTGATGAGAAGCGCCTTGGTCATTCTTTTCCCCTCCTTGGGTCCGGAACTGAGCTTAAGCATGGCACAAGCATGGCACATGCCAGAGCGGAGTTAAGTGAACTCCGATCACAATAAATCGCTTTGGCTGAGGCGCTGAGCATGTTAAACAGGCTGCCATATTGATGAATCCAATCATTAAGAGGTGAATCCATGAACAAGAAACTGACTCTGCTGGCCGCGCTGGCACTGGGAGGCTGCGCCATGGCGACCGGTTCTACCATGACTCAACTGCAGGCATCTGGCTGGCAATTGCAAGGTGCCACCGGCGATACCTTTACCCTGCAAGTTGTCGACGGCAAGGTGGCGGGAAAAGGCGGCTGCAACCGCTATTTTGGCGGTATCACCAAGCAGGGTGACGGTGTCTTGACGCTGGGGGCCATGGGCTCCACTCGCATGATGTGCATCGGCGATGCCATGAACAAAGAGACCGAGTTCCTGCAAAAGCTGGAGAAGGTGGCAACCTACTCCATCAACGGCAACCAGCTGACTCTGAGCGATGCCAACAAGGCGGCCCTGCTCACCTTCAACGCCGTTCCCGTGACCAGGTAAGAGTCTGTTGCAGACCCTTGGCTGACGCCCTCCCTGCCGGAGGGCGTCTCTGTTTTACCCACAGCAATCCCCTCCCGGCTTCTCCTCCCGATTCCTTGCTCTTCCCTCGCATCATGGCGAAATGAGAGTCTGCAAATTGATCATTTCAATAATTCTTGTATAGTTGAAATAAAAGAGCATCCAACGAGAGGCAACTATGAACAAAGAGACTGCCACCAAGGTCTTTGAATCGCTGGCATCCGGCATCCGGCTCGATGTATGGCGGCTGCTGGTGAAGGCCGGGCTGGAGGGGCGGGTCGCCGGTGAACTGGCCAGCGAACTCGATATTGCCCCCAACACCCTCTCATTTCACCTCAAGGCGATGCTCAACACCGGTCTGCTGTCGGTGGAGCAGGAGGGGCGCTTTCTGCGCTACCGCGCCAATATTCCCCTGATGCTGGATGTGATCGCCTACCTTACCGAGGAGTGCTGTGCCGGTCATCCCGAGGCGTGCGGCGTGATGCGTGCCGAGTCAGCCTGCTCCCCCCATGTTCTGCCTGCGCAGCCCTGCTGCACCAAGGAGTAATGCCATGTCCTCCATTCAGATTTTTGATCCCGCCCTCTGCTGCTCCAGCGGCGTTTGTGGCACCGAGGTTGATCAGACGCTGGTCACCTTTGCTGCGGACCTTGCCTGGGCCAAGGAGCAGGGGGTTGCCATCGAGCGTTTCAATCTGGCTCAGCAGCCGATGCAGTTTGCCGAGACACCTGCCGTCAGCGTTTTTCTGACCCACGCCGGGGAGGAGGGGTTGCCGCTGGTGCTGGTGGAGGGGCAGGTGGTGTTGACCGGCCGTTATCCGAGCCGCAGCGAGCTGGCCCGTTATGCCGGGCTGCCTGCGCCGCAAGTGGCCATCAAGGGGATCGTCAAGGGCGGCTGCTGCTCTGGCAGCGGTTGCTGCTAAGGCGCGACGTACCATTCGGGAGAGGCTATGTACCATTTTCTGACCAATCCACCGCCGTTTCTCTTTTTCACCGGCAAGGGCGGGGTAGGCAAGACCTCGTTGGCCTGCGCCAGTGCGGTGGCCCTCTGTGATGCCGGCAAGCGGGTGCTGCTGGTGAGCACCGATCCTGCCTCCAACGTGGGCCAGGTGTTTGCCACCGAGATCGGCAATCGGGTCACCGCTATCGCCACAGTGCCCGGTTTGTCGGCGCTGGAGATAGATCCCCCCGCTGCGGCCAAAGCCTATCGGGAGCGGATCGTCGGGCCGGTGCGCGGCAAGTTGCCCGAGAGCGTGGTACGCAGCATCGAGGAGCAGCTCTCCGGCGCCTGCACCACCGAGATCGCCGCCTTTGACGAATTCACTGCGCTGCTGACCGACCAAACACTGCTGGCCGAGTATGACCACATCGTCTTTGATACGGCGCCAACCGGCCACACCATCCGGCTGCTGCAACTGCCGGGTGCCTGGAGCGAATTTCTGGAGCAGGGCAAGGGGGATGCCTCCTGCCTTGGCCCGCTGGCGGGGCTGGAGAAGCAGCGCAGCCAGTATGGCGAGGCGGTCGCCGCCCTGGCTGATGCTGCCCGCACCCGTCTGGTGCTGGTGGCGCGCGCCCAGCAATCCACTCTGCGGGAAGTGGCTCGCACCCATGAGGAGCTGGCCGCCATCGGCTTGCTGAATCAGCAACTGGTGATCAATGGCCTCTTCTCCGAGAGGGCTATTGCCGGAGATCCGCTGGCAGTGGCGCTCTGGCAGCGCGAGCAACAGGCTCTTGTACAGATGCCGCAGGGGATAAAGGGGCTGGCGCAGGATCATATCCCGCTGTTGGCCACCAATCTGGTGGGGGTCGAGAGCCTGCGCCAGCTGCTGCAACCACAGGATGCAGGTGTGCAGGTATCACTGGCAACGTCAGCCCATCTGCCAGCCCAGCCCGAGTTGAGTTCGCTGGTAGACGAGCTGGCCGCCGATGGTCACGGCCTCATCATGCTGATGGGCAAGGGCGGGGTGGGCAAAACCACGCTGGCCGCTGCCGTGGCGGTGGAGTTGGCGAGTCGCGGATTGCCGGTGCACCTCACCACCTCGGATCCTGCCGCGCACCTGAGCGAGACCCTGGCAGGTAGCCTGCAACATCTGGAGGTGAGCCGCATCGATCCCCGCGCCGAGACCGAACGTTACCGCACCCAGGTGATGGCCACCAAGGGGGCTGCGCTGGACGAGCAGGGGCGGGCACTGCTGGAGGAGGACTTGCGCTCCCCCTGTACCGAGGAGATCGCCGTGTTTCAGGCCTTTTCCCGCATCATTCGCGAGGCGGGCAAGCGCTTCGTGGTGATGGATACCGCCCCCACCGGCCACACCCTGCTGCTGCTCGACGCCACTGGCGCCTACCACAGGGAGGTCGCTCGTCAGATGGGAAACAAGGGGCTGCACTTCACCACCCCCATGATGCAGTTGCAGGATCCCAAGCAGACCAAGGTGTTGATTGTGACGCTGCCCGAGCCGACGCCAGTGCAGGAGGCGGCCAATCTGCAGGCCGATCTGCGCCGGGCCGGCATCGAGCCCTGGGGCTGGCTTATCAACCACAGCTTGCAGCAAGCCGCGGTCAGCTCGCCGCTGCTGCAACTGCGGGCCGAGCGCCAGTTGCCCCATATCGAGGCGGTCGAGCAGCAACACGCCAGCCGCTACGCCGTGGTGCCGCTGCTCGCCGAGGAGCCGGTGGGGCCCGATGCCCTGCGCCGTCTCTGCCAGCACCATTGAGTCGCCGCCCCGGCCCGCTGCCGGGGCGGCTTGAATTACACCATTTTTGAATCTTTAGAAGATGCGGGATTGCGCCGCATCGGGAGCTGTCATGTCTGCAACATGTGATGCCAAGGCCGTGCCTGCCATCGGCTTTTTTGAACGTTATCTGACCGCCTGGGTCGCCCTCTGCATTCTGGTGGGGATTGGCCTCGGGCAGGGGTTGCCGGATCTCTTCAAGGCGATCGGTGCCATGGAGGTGGCCAAGGTTAACCTGCCGGTGGGGCTGTTGATCTGGGTAATGATCATCCCCATGCTGCTCAAGATCGACTTTGGCGCCCTGCATCAGGTGAAGGGCCACATGAAGGGAATAGGCGTCACCCTCTTTATCAACTGGCTGGTCAAGCCCTTCTCCATGGCTTTTCTCGGTTGGCTCTTTATCCGCGTGCTGTTTGCTGACTGGCTGCCAGCTGATCAACTCGACAGTTACGTAGCGGGCCTGATCCTGCTGGCGGCGGCCCCCTGCACCGCCATGGTGTTTGTCTGGAGTCGTCTCACCAACGGCGATCCCTACTTCACTCTGTCGCAGGTGGCGGTGAACGACCTCATCATGGTGTTTGCCTTCGCCCCGCTGGTGGCGCTGCTGCTCGGGGTCTCCAGCATCATAGTGCCGTGGGATACCCTGCTCACTTCTGTGGTGCTCTATATCGTCATCCCGGTCATCATTGCCCAGCTGCTGCGCAAGGCCTTGCTGAAAAAGGGAGAGGCCCATTTTGACGGCGTCATGACCCGCATCCAGCCCTGGTCGGTGGCAGCCCTGCTGCTCACTCTGGTGCTGCTGTTTGCCTTTCAGGGCAACGCTATCATCGAGCAGCCGCTTGTTATCGCCCTGTTGGCGGTGCCGATCCTGATCCAGGTACTGTTCAACTCGGGGCTGGCTTACTGGCTCAACCGCAAGGTGGGGGAGAAGCACTCGGTCGCCTGTCCTTCCGCTCTGATCGGCGCCTCCAACTTCTTCGAACTGGCGGTGGCCGCCGCCATCAGCCTGTTCGGCTTTCACTCCGGCGCGGCGCTCGCCACCGTGGTCGGGGTGCTGATCGAGGTGCCGGTCATGCTGCTGGTGGTGCGCATCGTCAACGCCAGCAAACCCTGGTACGAAGCGGGGCTGAGCAGTTAACAGATGGCCGCTAACAGATGGCCGCGAACTGATGCAATCCATTTTCTATTCACTTGATTCATGAGAGACACGCAAATGAGTGCAATCACCATCTATCACAACCCGGAATGTGGTACCTCCCGCAACACCCTGGAGCTGATCCGCAACAGCGGCGTGGAGCCCACCGTCATCCACTATCTGGAGACGCCCCCCTCCCGCGACCAGCTGGTGGCGCTGATCGCCTCCATGGCCATGCCGGTGCGCGATCTGCTGCGCAAGAACGTGCCCCCCTACGAGGCGCTCGGGCTGGCGGAAGATCGTTTCAGCGATGATGAACTGATCGATGCCATGCTGGCTCACCCCATCCTCATCAACCGCCCCATCGTGGTCACGCCGCTTGGCACCAAACTGTGCCGTCCGTCGGAAGTGGTGCTCGATATTCTGCCCGATCAGCAAAAAGGGGCCTTCGCCAAGGAGGATGGCGAGCAGGTGGTTGATGCGAACGGCAAGCGCCTCAAGTAATCATCTGAGTACTCAAGTACGGATTGAAACAGGGCCAGCGTCACGCTGGCCCTGTTTCGTTGCGTGAACAAGTTGAAAAAGTTATTCCGGCCAATCGTTTTACCGCTTTTTCTGTGACGATGATCACTGTACCATCGCCGCCCGACCTGCCACCCGGCCGCATTTCCCCCTGCGACGGCGCTGGCGTCACCCGATACATGCTGTCACCCGGAACGTGAATGACCCCAGGATGGGACCCGCCACTAACCTGTAGGTTTGTGGTCTGCGTGTCGCGTGGGTCGGCATCTCTCCCGCCGGATCGCCCGCGACGCCTGTCTGCAGACTTGCCATATGAAACTCCTCTCTTCATAGGTGCAAGATGACACTGTTATTGAGTCTGGTCGGTATGCTGGCCCTGATGTTTATCGCCTGGCTGGCGAGTGAAAACCGCCGAGCCATCCGCTGGCGAACCGTGCTGGGTGCACTCGCCCTGCAAACCGGTTTTGCTGCCCTGGTGCTCTATTTCCCCCCCGGACAAATCATGCTCGGTGCCATGAGCAATGGCGTCTCCGCCCTGCTCGGCTTTGCCGACAGCGGCATCCGCTTTGTGTTTGGCGATCTGGCCAGCAACGGCTTTATCTTCGCCGTGCGGGTGCTGCCGCTGGTGATCTTTATCAGCGCGCTGATCGCCGTGCTCTACCACTTCGGCATCATGCAGTGGGTGATCCGGGTATTGGGCGGTGCCATTCATCGCCTGCTCGGCACCAGTCGCGCCGAGTCTCTGGTGGCCACCGGCAATATCTTCCTGTCGCAAGGGGAGTCGCCGCTGCTTATTCGTCCCTTCCTCGCCGGTATGACCCGCTCCGAACTCTTTGCGGTGATGACCTGCGGCATGGCCTCGGTGGCGGGCTCGGTGCTGGGCGGTTACGCCGGTCTGGGTGTGGATCTGAAATACCTGATCGCCGCCTCCTTTATGGCGGCGCCAGGTGGCCTGCTGATGGCCAAACTGCTGGTGCCGGAGCAGCAGCAGGTGAGCGATCAGACAGAGATCACCCTCGACAAGAGCGACTACAGCAACGCCATCGACGCGCTGGCAGGCGGTGCCATGGGCGGCATGAAAATCGCCGTGGCCATCGGCACCATCCTGCTCGCCTTTGTCAGCGTCATCACCATGATCAACGCCGGTCTCACCACCGTCGGCGAGTGGTTCGGCTGGGCCGATCTCTCCCTGCAGCAGCTGCTGGGTTATCTGTTTGCCCCTGTGGCCTGGCTGATTGGCGTGCCCGCCAGCGAGATGATGGCGGCAGGGTCCCTGATCGGTCAGAAGGTGATCATGAACGAGTTCGTTGCCTATCTGGACTTTGCCAATATCAAGGCAGATCTGAGCGCCCACACCCAGATCATCATCACTTTCGCCCTCTGTGGTTTCGCCAATCTGGGCTCTATTGCGGTGCAGCTCGGCTCCATCGGCACCATGGCACCGGAGCGCCGCCACGATGTGGCCAATATGGGCTTCAAGGCTGTGTTGGCGGCGACCCTCGCCAACCTGATGAGTGCCACCCTGGCCGGGATCTTTGTCTCCCTCTGATGAGATAAAACGAGGCTGCGCCAGTAAAAAAAGCGCCCGCCCCATCTGGGGCGGGCGCTTTGCTTTATGGGCAGGGTGCTAGCGAGAGTTCGCTTCCCCCAGCCTTGGGTTGAGGGAGAGAATGCGGGTCTTGCTGACCCGGTGGCGATAAATCTCCCGCAGATAGAGCAGCGCCTTTTTCACCGATTCACGGCTGAGGCGAATATCGTTGATGGAGACGAACTTCTCTTTCTCGCGGATAAGCTCCCGATATTTTTTCTCATACATGGGCTTGATGGCGTACCAGTTGGTATCGAGGATCTTGGCCGGGTTCTCGAACTCGTTGAGCATGCTGTCGAGCAGCGCATCGTTCCACTCCTCATTGCAGATCATCTCGATCACCGCCTTGTCCAGATGCTCATCGAAGCGATAGTGATCCTTGGCAAAGCAGCGCTTGATAAAGGCCACGATCAGGGTCAGGAAGTCATCGCTCAGGCAGGGGCTCTTGACGATCAGGGTGGTGAGGGAGATGTTGGCCGACGCCCCAATGACCAGTGCATAGCGCTTGAGGGTGGTATTGGGGAAGAGCCCGTTGAGGTGAGACTTGAGCCGGTTGAGATCCATATAGGAGAGCTTGTACTCCTTGGGCAGGGAGATGATCGACACCACAGAGGAGCAGTTCTTGAAGAAGTGCAGCTCGTTTAGATGGGCCGGGTCATGACCACTTTTCACATAGTCGTCCAGATACTCCCGGTAGTTGCTCGCCTCGATGGGCAGCAGACTGATCCCCTCGATGGCCTGGGTCATCTTGTTGAAGTGGGGCAGCTCGATGGAGCGGGTGAAGAGATCGTCCACATTGAGCCCGTCCTCCTTGTCAAACAGGCCGCCGGGGGGCGAAATGGACTCGGCATATGCCACCGCCACCGGCCCCGCCAGACTCATAAAGAGGTCGTTGGCATCGAGCCGAATGGTCTCGCTGATATCGATGCCCGCCCGGCGAAAGTAGTTCTCGTCGTAGTCGGTGGTGACGGCCTGGGCGGTAAGAATGTTGAAGATCTGCTGGGATATGTACTGGTTGGCGTACTTCTCCATGGTGTTGACATCAACATGCTGGATCTCGCCATCGTCGCTCTCTTCGGCGTAGCGCATGATGTCGTTGGAGATCAGCATCATGGCATTCCAGGGCCTGATCCGCTTGAGCATGCTGGCATCGCACGCCTGCTCGTTGTCGAAGTGATAGGAGAAGTCCCACTCCTCGGCCAGGTATTTGCACAGCAAACGCCCCGCGTTGATGTGCAGCGCTTCCGAGATCTCGATACCCCGATCACAGATATTGGGCAGGATGCAGATGCCGCTGGTGAAGATGGGATCGAACATGAAGTGCTCCCCGAGGGAGAGGTGCTCCTCCTCTTCTGACGGGGGTGAAAAGGTCTTGCTCATGTAGGAGTACTGCTGGGCCAGCCCGAACTCGGAGGCCATGCCGGACCCTGTGCCGCCCCCGGCACTGAAGATGTAGAAATAGAGGCGGGACTGGTTGGCCTTGATGCCGCAGGAGTCCACCAGATAGGTATGAATGGCCTGCCACTCGGAGTTGGCGAAGTAGTGGGGGCTCTTGTTGAGGATGATCTTGGCCAGATACTGGCCAAGGATGGGGGCGTTACCCGCACCTCCCGCGTGGATCTCCGACAAGTCCATCACCCGCATCTTGGCGTAGTCACGCAAGGAGCCACCTTCGCCGCTGCGATTGGAGTGGCGGATGCGGCCATCGATGTCCTTGTCCAGATCCCCCAGCATCACCATGGGCTCGATCAGAAAGACCGGCCGGGCCCCGTTGTTTGGTAGCCGCAGGTTGCGCCGGATCCAGCTCACCGGGCCAAACTCCTTCTCCCGCTTGCGTTGCTCTTCACTGTTGAACTCATTGAGATAAAAGCTGCGGGCGTTGTAGACCAGCGAGGCCACATCCTGCGCGATGTTGGAGCCGCAGCGGCCCAGCCCCACCAGACAGACGGACGGAAAGTTGTGGGGCACGGCAGCGCCCGTTTCGCTCTCTCCGATGGCGGCAGGAAATACCGCATGGCGCAGCTGTTCCAGATTGGCAAGAATGCGGGCCAGATCCCCTTCGGTGTAGTAGAGGTAACGGTTGCCTGCGTCCTGCTCATCATCCGTGCTGATAGGTAGCAGATCGATATGCTCGGTCATGAAAAAAGATCCCTCTTGGCGGCGAATGTATATAAATCAGCAGCTTTGGACTGCTCGGTAACTCTAGATGATAAAAAGCGGGGGCGCGGTGAGAGGAGGGTGAGAGTTGTGACTGTGTGATCATGGGCACAGCAGCGCGCCGGAAATCTGCCGGTATGCCTCACTTGGCAACGGCGCAGCATTTTCCTGTAAAGGTTGGCCACCACGTCCAATACCAGATTGGCCAACGCGCCGTCAGCCGCTCTTTAGGCGTTCACACAAGGAGACAACCGCAGGCGCAGGAAGAGAAGTACCCACTCCCGGGCGAAGGTTGAGGTGGCGAATGCTTCGTATCGGCTACCCGTTATCTACCACCGATAAAAAACCACCGACCTTTTGCAGGTGGGTGGCTTTTTATGGATAGCGGCCGATTGGATGGTCTGACTTCGGTGCCGAGCTGCGGTGTGAACGGCCGCGACTACTTCGAATGGGTGACGGGCTCTTCGGAGAGCAACTCGTTGACGAGTCCAACTGCTAAATGAATATTCGACTCCATCTTGTCGCCGTCCACCGCGTTCGCTTTCCACGATTCAGGGGCTTCGGGATGTGGCCCGGAAACGGCCACCTTGCCTTTGCCGTATGAGCTGATCAACGCGGCAATCTGATGGTTTTGAAAATGGGCGATAACCTTGACCTGCTCTGGGCTTGGCACCGGCGTAAATTGCGGGCCGGCCTGGTAATACATCTGGTGCTCTTCACCAAGCCAGCTGATAGGGAAGATCCTGGCGCTAAAGTCGCCGTCATAATCATCGGATGTGGCAGGAACAAGGCCCAGCGCCGGCACAAAGCCCTCTTCTTCAGACCAGCCGCTGGATGCCACAAAGGCACCCCCACAGATCCCGAGGTAGCGGCCACCATTCTGCAAATAGGTTTTTAACGCCGAACGAGCGTCCGCGGTGAAGGTGTTGAGCAGCGGCTCAACATCGTCCTCTGTGCCGCCAACGATAAACACCCTGGCATTATCAAGCTCTGCAGGCAGCGCCTCGATATTGGAGAGATACTTGACCGGCAATCCCACCTGCCTGACCACATCAGCAATCGCCTTCGTGCTATCCCCATCAGAAACAGGCCCGTTATAGATCAGCGCGTACGGCTCTTGCTGCGGCTGCGCAGAGGCGGCCTCTGCCATGCACCCTGTCATTAACCAAAGGCTGATAACGCTCGCAATCAGCCTGATGCCTTTTGATACATTCATCGCTGCCACTGTCCCTGTGATGTGAACCGAAGAGACTACTTATCACGATCCCGTTCTGCATGTCAGCCGCAGTTAAATGAACATTTCAAGTTAACGTGCCAAGGCTGATTGGCGCTGCGTTTATCTAACAGCGAACCACTACAGTGGGCGCACTTCACCTTCACTTCACCGAGCGGGGGTAGGGTAGGCTCACGCTTTCAGTTGGAGCTTCACTCTATGCCCACCATCGTCACCCACGCTGCCGTACCCCTCTGCCTTGGGCTCGGGCTTGGCAGCCGGATTATCCCGCCACGCCTGCTGCTGGCCGGTGTCGCCATCGCCATGCTGCCCGATGCCGATGTGCTCGCCTTCAAACTGGGGGTCGCCTACGGCCATGTCTTTGGCCACCGCGGCTTTACCCACTCCCTGCTGTTCGCCTTTGCCTTGCCCACACTGGCCATGCTGTTTCACCGCCAATTTCGGGCCAGCGCCGCCACCGTCTGGTCGTTTCTGCTGGTGTCGCTACTCTCCCACAGCCTGCTCGATTCCCTCACCACCGGCGGCAAGGGGGTTGGCTGGCTCTGGCCGTGGCGTGACGAGCGCTTCTTCGCCCCCTGGCAGGTGATCCGGGTCGCCCCCTTCAAGCTGGAGGCCTATCTCACCGCCCGAGGTGAAGCGGTGATCCTCTCCGAACTCTGCTGGGTCTGGCTGCCGGGGGTTGTATTGATGCTGGTGTTGATTTTGTTGCGACTTATTGTGGCAAATCGATATCTGCAGCATCAATCCAGCCGGTAGTAACGATTTTGCCGTGAAACGCAACCTTGTAGCGGGCATGCGGAAAACTGAAATCAAGCAGGTGTACCCGATCGCCCTTGATGAGGTAACTCTTTTGTGGTTTTTCGCTATCGGCGCTGGCATAAAAAGAGGCTCGTGCCACACCTACAGTCAGGTAGATATCAGGGAGTTTGCTATCGCAGCCGATAGCGGCAATTTTGGCAGGATGTAGAGTTTCGATACAGAAATCGGCGTAATTCTCTCGCTCGCTGATAAGTGTCAGCTTGCCATCAGCGTTGAGCTGATAGGTACGATCAGTATATCGGGGGCCGGATTTCATCGAACTCTCGATCTTGTCTGACATCAGCTCGGGATTAGCAATTTCATCATTGGTCGCGAGTGAACAATCGTTACCCACCAATTTCACCAGACGATGGAATATATTTACACCACCATAACCAGAGCTTACCGGGAGTGTCAGCAAACTAAAGTGTGGATAGTCGTAGCGTTCCACGGTGCTTTTGGTATCCCCCATACCATCTTGCTCAAACGTAAGCATTTGATTGGCGCAGCGTAATGTTATTTTGTTATCTTGCTGGCTAAGTTGCGCCTGCTGAGTGAGTAAAATGCTATGGTCATGTTCAAGTGAAATGGCTACCGGTGCCGGTTCAATCGCCATCGTATGGGGTGAAAATAGAAGTAGTGAGAGTAGGAACAGGATCATCATTGGCGCCACCGTAATAAAATGGTTTTGTTATAAATAAACTTTCTTTAGATACTGAATACGCTCTTGTAGCATATCTATTTGGCACTCCATCTTCGCTTCATTTCTCTGTGCTCCACCACTATTTAATGTGTAATAGGCTTTGCAGTTTTCATCCCAAAATAAAAGCCAGGCCCGTTGACTCTGGATGAGAGTTTTCCGTATTTCTCCTTTGCTTACGTAACTGTCGTCAAAACCGCCAGATGCATTTTTTTGTAATATGGATTGATAAGTTTTGTTTAACTCCTTATCTGCTGCCAATAGGTCTGCTTCCAGTTTGCACATAGCAGAAGGAAGATTGCAGATAGCATTATCATTGACTGTCTTTCCAAAAGCAGTCATGGTCGCGAACATTGTGGTGAGGATGATAAAAATAATCTTTGCTATGAGTGAATTATTCTTTGATAAGATTGATGTAAAGTAACTTACTCTATAATTGTACATGGTGTGACCAATATGCTTGAGTTGATATTGTATTTTTGAGAGCGAATGTTCGCAAATAATTGTTGCTCGCTTATTATAACGATATTTCCTGGAAAATGGAGACGCAGCTCTACCATATAATCAGTTAGATATTCTATATAACTTGTCGTAATAGAAGTTGTCAAAATCCGTGATCGTTTTAAGGGTGAATGGTGCCGGGAGTTTGAAGAGTTTCCAAGTTTCCTTGAAGATCTCGTCACCATCTTCTTGAGCATCCTGATTGATGTTCTCCTTTATTAATATTTTCTTGGTCGAGAAGTTAATACTCGTCATCCGCTCAACGAGGGGGCCGCGGTTTTCACTCATGTCGTAGCCAATCAATTCGAAACCGGCGTTCTGATATCTGAATTTGTAAGACCAGTAACCATAACGTCCATGGCCATAGTGGATTTGCAAGATCCCTTTTTCTACGGAGACCCAAAGCTCAGGGGCAAAATAGACACCACCATCTTCATTCTCCGAGGAGAAACAGTTTGGATTTTCGAGAGCCAGCTCATAGTGATCCCCCTTCTTGAACGCGATGATAAGTCCTCGTCGATTACGATCCAGCTCACCACGGTATTCATCAACAATGACATTGCGCTTGTCAGTGCCTTTGACAACGATGACCATATCACTCTGACCGTCTTTATTTAAATCCCCCTCGATTTTCTCAAAGACGACATATCCCTTGGGGACAAAATCGAGTGGATCTTTAGTGTTCAGGGTGGCACCTTCGGCTAAAACTTGTGCTTGCAACAGCATTAAAAGCAGTGATAACCCTTTTTTCATAACCATTCCGTTTTCGTATGACTCTATATATTGTGAATGATGCGTAAGATGGATACCCATGGCAAGCGCTTTGAGCTACGAATGGAGACGAGTCTGCCTGCTCATAGGAATACCCCAAGCATTCCGCCACCTGCTGGTCTCTCTGCTCTCCCACAGCCTGCTCGATTCCCTCACCACCGGCGGCAAAGGGGTTGGCTGGCTCTGGCCGTGGCGTGACGAGCGTTTCTTCGCCCCCTGGCAGGTGATCCGGGTCGCCCCCTTCAAGCTGGAAGCCTACCTCACCGCCCGAGGTGAGGCGGTGATCCTCTCCGAGCTCTACTGGGTCTGGCTGCCGGGGGTTGTAGTGATGCTGGTGTTGATGGGATGGCGGGTGTGGGGATGGGGAGATAGGTATTAATTGTTAGGTATTAATTGTTCGGTACTCAATTGGTATGTGAAATTTTTTGCGCAAAAAATCAAGATATTTTGTTTCCTCCTCGGTTGCCATTGCCTCACCAACAATAACTAATTTTTTTGCCTGCTGATGACCTGGCCAATATGAATACTCCATTATTTGACCTAAAGATTGTCGTATGCATGCCTTAGCTGTGGATGAAGTTTTTATTTCATAGAACCAGTATTCATCACCATTTTTCACAACTAGATCAATGCTTAAACCATTAATTTTTATTTCTGTGCCAACATTATCCTCTCCATATGTTTCAGAGAGTTCAGTATATAGTTTGTACTGAAGATCATTATGTCGCAATAGTATGTTTAGTTTCTTTTCTGCTACAGAGCCTGACGTAGAAGAAGCCTTTATTGAACAACCCGTTTTGAAATTAAATCCAAATTTATTAGATTTATTGTAAATATTATGTTCTGCCTTTTCAGTGAAAAGGTAAAGTGGCAATAGTCGGTCTAATGTTTCGAGGATAAGAGAGTAGTTTATACTGTGTTTGTTTTGCTTTCCTCCTAGAAATATAAAAACTCCCTCTTGAGCTAGCTCTTCCGGGATTGGTGAGGGCATATAATCTTCACTTCTATGGATTTTGTAGTGCCACATTCTTAAGTCAGAGAAGTGTTCTCCATATTCAGATAAATACTCATTAAATAGCAATATTTTTGGTCTTAAAATATCTATTCTGGGTAGGGACTGGCTGCACTCAAGTGAGAAAGCTACGCCATACCGAAGATAATCTCCTTCAATGCCAATGTTAAACTGTAGTTCCTTTCTACCACCATAGTGCCAGCCCCATTCTTCAAATACAGTCCTTTGATCGAAAAGTTGGCTCGATGGTATTCGAGACAGGCCACCAATTTTTTTACGGATACTTTGTAAATTACCAACTTCGTATGCATAAGCTTTTTTATTTATTTCCTCTGCTATCTGTGCCAGAAGATGCATGACTTAACTCCCTAGAGGTTTAGTACTTTAGCTCAGCTAATCCAAAAAGTGATCTAATATATTGGGTGACAGTTGGAGCCTATTTTTACGCAAATTTTATCCATTGAACTTATTGATTGGCAAGTATGCTTCACCTGTTTGTGAGGCATGACGCCTCACTCTCGATACGATTTCCCCGAACTCCATTGCACCAGATAAAAACATATACAAATGACTAGCATCCATTATTAGCAGTGGTGTTTTACTACCCGAAGCATCCGTAACTGCTGTACTGCTATAGCCAGAGATTGACACCATTATCCCCATGGTGTTGTCGGCCATTTTATGAACCTTCGCCTTTAATGAGTCAATATCCGGTGCGCCAGACTGATCTTTTGTAAACTTTAATTCAACAAGATATGTAGTGCCTTCAAGGGTCATCGACCCATCGATTTGTCGCCCACCACTTTTATAAGGCTTTCTATTTATTATTTCACAGAAATCAAGAAGCTTGTAGAACCACTCTTCAAATTCGTAACCCCCTTCTTGGGTACCGACCTTGGGGTGCATTGCATCAAGCTGTTGCTGTAGTTTTGCTTTATCCGTTCGTGAGCGTTGGATTACTTTGCTTTGCTCCCGAGCTCGCTCTTGTGCTTCTTTTCTAGCTTTTTCACTTTTTATTTCTTCATCTTGTTGTCTGAGATACGCCTTAAGCTCTTGGACAGCTTTATGTGCTTCTTGGATTTTTTTAGCAGAATCTTCCCAGTTTCTCAGATCCGGGAATGTCGCTTGTTCTGATAGGCTTATTGCCATTTCAAAAATTACTACTTTGCCAGTATCTGTTGCTTGCAATTTCAGGAAAAGCTGGTCAAGCAAATCACGCTTAGATTCATCGTTTGACCACGCAGCTAAAAAACTCTCTTTGACGTGTGATGCAAGCAAAAATTTTTTCAAGGCATTCCGACGCCAATAGGACTTAAGAACTGCCTCATATGTCAATTCTATTAGTCGAGGTGTAATTTTTGATGCCAAATCGGATACCCCCTTTACACATGACATTAATTAGATGGTCGAAATAACTTATCATCTCGTATGTTGGGCTAAAAATCGTAGGTTGGTGCTGAACGAAGTGAAGCCCAACGTTTACCGCGAAATATATTTGTAAATCTGTTTTACTGATCTGCCACATCCATATTTATCCCGCGCTGGTTGGCGTAATAATGCTCGCCTGTTGGGCTTTGCTACACGCTGCGTCAACCTACAAAAACCACGCTACCGCACCTGAGTTTCAGCCCCCAGTTTGCTGCTTGTAACCTGCGAGATGGTAACAATCGCTGTCATGGTGTTCTTTCGAGAGGTTGATTGTCATTCGGGTATCTTAAGGGGGAGGGTGGTGCGTTGAGAAGCTGGTTTTGGCGGGAATCAGTGTTGGATCAATAAATTAGTTATTAAGGCATGGGCTGAGTGAGCATCTTGTTTGGCTGGGTATACACAATCCCCTCACCCCAGCCCTCTCCCAAGGGGAGAGGGAGCATATCTGCTGTTAGACGGGGCTGCGGGTTGGCGCAGTTTTGATCCCCCTCTTGTTCGTTGAGGCGAGTCCTCTTGTCCATCGGCGTGTGCAGTTGGACAAGAGGATGAGCCGAAGGTCCCCGACGTCAGTCGGGCGAATAAGCGGGGGAGAAGACCTTTGGTGTTATTTGTTAAAGAGAGCGGGTCTTTCCAAAGTCACTCGCCCGAGCCCGAAGGGCGGGCGAAACTCTGTCGAGGGCGGCGCCCTCGTGTCCTGCGTGGCGAAGCCGCGCCATAGCATCAGCATCAATTCCGCGAACGTCTGATTACGCTTCGCTAATCAGACCTACAAGGGTGGCACCAACCAGGGATGGTGGATAACAAAAGGGAGCCCGCTTGGGCTCCCTTGCTTGTCATGGGGGTGGGCGTTTGACTGAACGCTTAGCACAGGGTCGCGGCCTTCATCCCTTCCACAAACTCTTTCAGACGGGTCAGCATATGCTCCGGATTCTGGTGGTGGGTCTCGATGATCTTCACCACGGCGGAGCCGGAGATGGCACCGGCGGCGCCCGCGGCGATGGCTTCACGCACCTGAGCCGGTTCGCTGATGCCAAAGCCGAGCAGGGCGGGCGGGGCGTTGAACTCGCGCAGGGTATTGATCAGCCCCTCCACCGGCATGCCGGCCTTGGTCTCGGCACCGGTGACGCCGGCGCGGCTCACCAGATAGGTGTAACCATTGCCGAGCTCCGCCACCTGTTTCAGGGTCTCGGCGTCGCCATTGGGCGGGGCGATAAAGATGCTGTCGATGCCGAACTTGTCAGCGGCCGCCTTGTAGGGGGCGCACATCTGCACCGGCACGTCGGCAACCAGCACCGAGTCCACGCCCGCCTGCTGGCACTTCTCGTAGAAGCCGTCGATTTTGCGCACATAGACCAGATTGGCGTAGACCAGAAGGCCAATGGGCAGCTGCGGGTACTTGGCGCGGATGCGGCCGAGTAGCTCGAAGCAGTCGTCCGGGGTGGTGTGGCTGGCAAAGGCGCGCAGGGCGGCGCCCTGAATAGTGGGGCCGTCCGCTACCGGATCGGAGAAGGGAATGCCGAGCTCGAGGGCATCGGCGCCCCCTGCGACCAGCGCATCGACGATGGCCAAGGAGAGTTCTGGAGTGGGATCACCCAGCATCACGAACGGCACAAAGGCGCCCTGATTGGCCGCGTCCAGACGGGAGAAGAGTTGTGCGTAACGGTTCATGACAAGGTTCCTTCTTTCTCGAAAATGTCAGCGACGGTGAAGATATCTTTGTCGCCACGGCCGGAGAGGTTGACGATGAGCACCTGCTCTTTTTCCGGTTCACTGCGGGCCATCTTGAGGGCGTGGGCCAGCGCGTGGGAGGACTCCAGCGCCGGGATGATGCCTTCGGATTTGGCCAGCTCCTGGAAGGCGTCCAGCGCCTCCTTGTCGGTCACCGAGGGGTACTCGGCGCGGCCGATGGCGGCCAGATGGGCGTGCTGCGGGCCGACGGAGGGGAAGTCGAGCCCTGCCGAGACGGAGTAGGACTCCTGGATCTGACCCTGAGTGTCCTGCATCAGGTAGGAGTGCATGCCAAAGAAGACCCCCTTGCTGCCGTGACCGAGCGGCGCACCGTGCTCGCCACTCTCGATACCGTGACCACCCGGCTCGACGCCGATCAGGCGCACTGAAGGCTCATCGATAAAGTCGGCAAACATGCCGATGGCGTTCGAGCCGCCGCCGACGCAGGCGATCACCGCATCGGGCAGCCGCTCTTCTTTCTCGAAGCACTGGGCCTTGGCCTCTTCGCCGATCATCTTCTGGAACTCCCGCACGATAGTGGGGAAGGGGTGCGGGCCGGCGGCGGTGCCGAGCAGGTAGTGGGCCGACTCGTAGTTGGCAGCCCAGTCGCGCAGTGCCTCGTTGCAGGCATCTTTCAGGGTGCTGGAGCCGGAGTGCACCGGAATGACGGTGGCGCCCATCAGCTTCATGCGAAATACGTTCGGTTTCTGGCGCTCGCAATCCTTGGCGCCCATATAGACCCGGCACTTGAGGCCGAGCAGGGCGCAGGCCAGCGCGGTGGCGACACCGTGCTGGCCAGCGCCGGTCTCGGCGATGATCTCGCTCTTGCCCATCCGCTTGGCCAGCAGCGCCTGCCCCAACACCTGGTTGGTCTTGTGGGCGCCGCCGTGCAGCAGATCTTCACGCTTGAGGTAGAGGCGGGTCTTGGTGCCCTTGGTCAGATTGCGGGTCAGGGTGAGCGGGGTCGGGCGACCGGCATACTCGGTCAGCAGGGACTGAAACTCGGCGATAAAGGCCGGATCATCCTTGGCATCGACAAAGGCTTTCTCCAGCTGGAGCAGGGCCGGGATAAGGATTTGGGGCACATACATGCCACCAAATTCACCGAAAAACGGGTTGAGCAGGGTCATAGACTATTCCTTGTATTTATAGGCTTAAGCGATTCATTCATTTGGTGCATGTGTTTAGCGGGTTCGCAGCGCTTTTTCACAGCTGGCGCAGTGCGCCGAAGGCGGCTGCAATCTTGTGCGCATCCTTCTGGCCCGGGGCACTCTCTACCCCGGAGTTGAAATCAAGGCCGAGGCAGCCCACTTGCGCTGCCTGCAGGGCGTTGTCGGGATTTAGGCCGCCCGCCAGCATCAGTTTGCTCTTGTCGAGCGTGGCCAGCATGGCCCAGTTGAACGCCTGACCGGTGCCACCGCTCTGGCTGCCGACTTTGGTATCCAGCAGCAGGCGATCGGCCGGATAGTCGAGGGCAGGCAGCGGCTCGCCACTTGTGATTCCTACCGCTTTCCAGAGCTGGCAGCCAGCTGGCAGCAGCGCTCGCAGCCCCTCGATATAGGCGGCATCTTCATCCCCGTGCAGCTGCACCGCGGCGAGCCCCAGCGCCTCCACTGTCTTGGCGATGGTGGCGGGCTGGGCGTTGCGAAATACCCCGACGTAGGAGAGCGGTGCGCCCGCCATCACGGCGCGGGCGGCGGGGATGTCCACATAGCGCGGGCTTTTGGCCACAAAGATAAGACCCCCGAACACCGCGCCCGCCTGATGGGCGGCGGCAGCATCCTCGGCGCGGGTGAGGCCGCACACCTTGTTCTGGCCCAGTACCAGCTTGCGCACCGCAGCCTCCAGATCCGGCTCGGCCATCAGGGATGAGCCCACCAGAAAGCCCTTGGCGTGGTGGCGCAGATCCGCCACTTGGGCGCGGTGGTTGATGCCGGACTCGCTGATCACTACCCGATCGCTTGGAATGTCTTTGGCCAGCTGTTTGGTGCGGGCGAGATCGACGCTCAAATCCCGCAGATCCCGGTTGTTGATGCCAATCACCGGCGCCCCAAGGGCGATGGCGCGGCTCAGCTCTTCTTCGTTGCTCACCTCGGTGAGCACGCCCAGACCCAGCTCCTTGGCCACCGCGAACAGGGCGCGATAGCCCTCGTCGGTGAGCACCGAGAGCATCAGCAGGATGGCGTCCGCCTGATAGTGGCGGGCCAGATAGACCTGGTAGGGGTCAATCATGAAATCCTTGCAGAGCACCGGCTGGCTGACGCGGCTGCGCACCCGCGGCAAAAAGGCGAAATCCCCCTGAAAGAACTTCTCGTCGGTCAGCACCGAGATGGCGGTGGCGTATTTACCATAGATGTCGGCGATGGCCTCCGGGCTGAAATCGTCGCGGATCAACCCCTTGGAGGGGGAGGCCTTCTTGCACTCCAGAATAAAGCGGGTGGAGCCCGCCTTGAGCGCCCCGACGAAATCCCGATCGCTTGGGGTCAGCGCGCTCTGGAAGCTCTCCAGCGGCTGGGCCAGCTTGCGGGCGGCAACCCACTCCTGCTTGGCCGCCACGATCTTGCCGAGAATGGTCTGGCTGATGGAGGTCATGTTCAGAAAAGCATGGGGGTCAATAAAGTCTGACATCTCGTTATCCTTGCGAAACTGGCTCTTGCCCTGTGGGCGTTCTGAATGACTGCTGTGCGACATGGTGGCTGACATCATGCCTCCTGATGGCTCAAAGTGGCGAGCCGAGCAGCCAGATCCGCAGCCTTGCCACTCGCCAGCACTGCCAGCACTTCGGCCGCCGCGCTCTTGAGATCTTTCGCCTTGCCCGCCATCAGCAGCAGTGGCGCCACGTTGGCGGCGATGGCGGCGTTGTGGGCCGGGGTGCCACGCCCCTCCAGAATGGCGGCGGTGATGGCACGGTTCTCTTCCGGTTCGCCGCCCTGAATGGCGCTGACCGGATAGGTCTCGAGGCCAAAGTCAGCCGGGGTGATCATAAATTCGCGGATCTCGCCGTCACGGATCTGGGCCACCTGGGTCGGGCCGTGGATGGCAATTTCATCCAGCCCGGCACCGTGCACCACCATACCGGTTTTCAGCCCCAGTGCCAGCAGGGTTTCTGCGATAGGGCGCACCAGCTCGGGGGCATAGACCCCCATCAGCTGATAGGTGGGGCGAGCGGGGTTGATAAGCGGCCCCAGCACGTTGAACAGGGTGCGGGTCTTGAGGGCCTGACGTACCGGCATGGCGTGGCGCACCCCGGCGTGATACTGGGGGGCGAACAGGAAGCAGATGCCGAGCTCGTCCAGACAGCGGCGCGCCTGCGCCGGGCTCATGTCGAGCCTGATGCCCATCTTGTCGAGCAGATCGCTCGAACCCGATTTGCTCGAGACCGAGCGGTTGCCGTGCTTGGCCACTTTCAGGCCGCAGGCGGCGGCGACCAGCGCCGAGGTGGTGGAGACGTTGATGGTGTTGAGGCCATCGCCACCGGTGCCGACGATGTCGCAGAACTCATAATCCGGACGCGGGAAGTCGCGCGCTTCTGCCAAGAGGGCCTCGGCGGCGCCGGCGATCTCCTCCGGGGTCTCCCCCTTGATCTTGAGGGCGGTCAAGAGACTGGCGAGAACTATGGGATCCACTTCGCCACGTACCACCTGGCCGAAGGCGTCGCGGGTACTTTCACGGCTCAGAGACTGACCCTGATAGAGGGTGTTGAGATGATGATGCATGTTGGTCTCCTTACCTTACCGCACGCTGCTTTCTGGACGGGTGATATGGGCGAGCGCCTGAGTCAGCAGACGGGCCCCTTCCGAGGTCATGATGGATTCGGGATGGAACTGGAAGCCCAGCACCCGCTCATCCTGCTGCTCGATGGCCATGGGCATGCCCTGATAGTGGGCAATCACCGTCAGCTCTTCCGGTACATAGGTGGCAACCAGCGAGTGGTAGCGGGCTACCGGCAGCGGGCTCGGCAGACCGGCGAAGGCGCCGTGGCCGTTGTGCTCAATCAGCGAACGCTTGCCGTGGACGATCTCGCCCGCCGCACCGACGGTGCCGCCGTAGGCTTCGCACAGGGCCTGATGACCGAGGCAGATACCGAGGATGGGCACCTGACCGCGGGCCAGCTTGATGAGGTCGATGAGGCAACCCGCCTCGTGGGGGGCGCCCGGGCCCGGCGAGAGCACCAGCACGGCATCCCCTTCACAGGCAGCGATCTCGCTCATGATGCGGCTCGCCGGCAGGCTGTTGCGGTAGATCCGCACCGGATAGCCGAGGGAGCGGAACTGGTCGACGAGGTTGTAGGTAAAGGAGTCGAAGTTGTCGAGCAGGAAGATGTTAGTCATGGCTCACGTCCTTATGTTGCTCCTGCTGGGCGCTCAGGGCTTGCAGGGAGGTGCCATGGCTGGCGGCGATGGCAGCCAGCACGGCGGCTGCCTTGGCGCGGGTTTCGTCCGCTTCGGCCTGGGGCTTGGAGTCATAGACCACCCCGGCACCGGCCTGTACGTGGGCCACGCCATCTTTGACAAAGGCGGAGCGGATGACGATGCAGGTATCCATCTCGCCGGCGCCGTTGATGTAGCCGACCGCGCCACCGTAGCTGCCGCGGCGCTTGCCTTCCACCATGCGAATAAGCTCGCTGGCGCGGATCTTGGGGGCACCGGTGAGGGTGCCCATGTTCATGCAGGCCTGATAGGCGTGCAGGGCGTCAAGGTCGGCGCGCAGGGTGCCGACCACCTTGGAGACCAGATGCATCACGTGGCTGTAGCGATCCACTTTCAGCAGCTCCTTGACGTAGCGGGTGCCGGGCTCCGAGATGCGGGCGATGTCGTTGCGGCCCAGATCCACCAGCATCAGGTGTTCGGCCACCTCTTTTTCGTCCTGACGCAGTTCCAGCTCGATGCGGCCGTCGAGATCCCGGTTGATGCTGCCATCGGGGTTGAAGCCGCGGCGGCGGGTACCGGCGATGGGGTACATCTCCACATCGCGGCTGGCGGCGCAGAATTTGACCGCGCTCTCGGGGGAGGCGCCAAACAGGGTGAAGCCCTCATCCTGCACGTAGAACATGTAGGGGCTGGGGTTGGTCTGTTTGAGGCGGCGATAGGCGGCGATGGGGCTGGGGCAGGGCAGGGAGAAGCAGCGGGACGGCACCACCTGGAAGATGTCGCCGCGGCGGATAAAGCCCTTGAGCTTCTCCACCTCGGCGCAGAACTGCTTGTCGCTCTTGTCCACGCTGATGCCGCCACTCAGGGCCGGGGTTACCGGCTCCTGTTGCGGCGCCTGCTGGCAGGCTTGCTTGAACCGGGCGAGACGCTCGCTCAGGCGGTGGTATCTGTCCTCCACCCGGCTCTCGTCGCTGTCGCCGCCAAAGATACAGGCAATCAGCTGGGTGGTGCGCTCGATATGGTCGATGGTGATCAGGGTTTCGGCCACGTAGAAGCAGTAGTCGGGGCAGTCGTTGCTCCCCTCCGGTACTTCGGGCAGATCTTCAAAAGAGGCGATGAGGTCGTAGGCGAAACTGCCCGCCATAAAGAGGGCCTCTTTGCCGAGCTGGCAATCGAGCTCCCGTTGCAGGGTGCGCAGCACGTCCAGCACGCTGATCCCCTTCAGGCGGCTATCTTCATCCTGCTCCCGATCGGAGGCAGGGAAGTCGAGCTGCAGCTCGCCGGCCACCTGGCTCTGGATTACGGCGGCGGGCAGGCGCTCGGTCAGCAGGCTCTGCAACTGGGCGCCGTTGTCATTGAGGCTGCGCACCCGCACGGTGCGGCCGCGGCACTCGATGCGCAGACAGGCATCGACCAGCAGCAGGCTCTGTTTGCCCGCCTTGGAATCGATCTCGACCGATTCGAGCAGCAGGGTGTTGGGGCGCTGCTGGCAAAACTCGCTGTAGAGTGCCAGCGGATCGGCCACATAGGGGGCGTTGAGTTTGAGGGTATCGAATTCACCCAGAGGAAGGCGGTGCGTGGCTGTCATAGTGCGTTCCCTTGCGTGTGATGCGTGTTACCGATGTTCATGACGTCTAATACCTTGAAAAAGTGCCTTGAAAATGAGGTGGGTTCTGGCGGTTTCAGCAGGGGCGCCATCGCCTGGTCATTACGCTTGTCTGAATTCTCGGTTTCATCACAGCTCCATTTGCCGGATAATAAAAAAGCCCGCTGGGGTCAGCGGGCTTTTTCTTTGGGTTCTTAATTTGCTGTCAGTTTACAGGTACAGCAACGACCACACGCCCGCATGTCAGGGAGTGTGCCACCACCAAATGGTCAGGATGGAAGTCGTTTGCATGATAAAGTCCTGTAAAAAGATGTTTGCAATGAAGTGCCTACAGAAAACGATAAAGCCGCGGCCAAGTCAAGTCGCTTTTTAGCCTTCTTTCACCGATTTTTCATGAATGGTGACCTGACCACGAGAGCGGAATAACCCGATGAGATTCGATCTTCACTGTCATACTACCGCTTCGGATGGCGTGCTGAGCCCCGCCGAACTGGTGCGCCGCGCCGCCGAGAAAGAGGTCGAGGTGTTAGCGATCACTGACCACGACACCCTTGCCGGCCTTGATGAAGCTCGCAGCACCATCGCCGCCGAGCAACTGCCGCTGCGACTGGTGAGCGGGGTCGAGATCTCCACCGGCTGGGAGCATCACGAGATCCATATCGTGGCGCTGGGAGTGGATGAAAAAAATCCGCAGCTGAGCGACTTTCTGGCCGGTCAGCAGGCCCGCCGCGAAGAGCGCGCGCAGGAGATCGGGCGCCGTCTGGAGAAGTGCCTCATCCCCGGCACGTATGAAGAGGCCAAACAGTTGGCCGGTGATGCCGCCGTGACCCGGGCCCACTTTGCCCGGGTGCTGGTGGCGCGCGGGGTGGCCGACAACATGCAAAAGGTATTCAAGAAGTACCTGAGCCGGGGCAACAAGGGGTATGCTCCTGCCCAGTGGCCCGAGATGGGCGACGCGATCACTGCGATTCACGCCGCCGGCGGGCTGGCGGTGCTGGCCCATCCCAGCCGCTACGATCTCACTGCCAAATGGATCAAGCGGTTGCTGGTGGCCTTCAAGGCGGCAGGCGGCGATGCCATGGAGGTCTCGCTGCCCCAGCAGAGCCCGCAGGAGCGGGCCAATCTGGGCCAGTGGGCGAACGAATATGGTCTGGCCATTTCGGTGGGGTCCGATTTTCACTTCCCCTCCAACTGGACCGAGCTGGGCCGCCACCTCTGGCTACCCAAAGAGGGGACGCCGCTCTGGCTGGTCTCTCCCGATCACTTCGGGCTGAGTCAGGAAGAGCATGCCGCTCTGGTGGCCAGTCGCTGACCGGCGGCAAGAGACGAATTTTAAAGCAGAATAGTAAGTGAGTGCCGTGGAGCCAGGCTCCATGGCCATCAAGCGGGCAGATGTTGCTGCCCCCATTGCGAGAACAAGGTATGAGTCAGCACTTTTACGTACATCCGGAAAACCCGCAGGCGCGTTTGATCAGCCAGGCGGTGCAGATCATCCAGAACGGTGGCGTTATCGTCTATCCGACCGACTCCGGCTATGCGCTGGGTTGCCACATGGGTGACAAGGGGGCGCTGGAGCGCATCTGCCGCATCCGTCGTCTCGACGCCAACCACGATTTCACTCTGGTGTGCCGCGATCTTTCCGAGATCGCCACCTACGCCAAGGTCGATAACGGCGCGTTTCGCCTGATCAAGAACAACACCCCGGGTGCCTATACCTTCATCTTCAAGGCGACCAAAGAGGTGCCGCGCCGCCTGATGAACGAGAAGAAGAAGAGCATCGGTATCCGGGTGCCGGACAACAAGATTGCTCAGGCGCTGTTGGAAGCCCTCGGTGAGCCGCTGCTCTCCACCTCGCTGATCCTGCCGGATTCCGAGATGGCCGAGTTTGACCCGGAGGAGATCTACGACAAGCTGGGCAAGCAGATCGATCTGGTGGTCAACGGCGGTTATCTGGGCGAGCAGCCCACCACTGTCGTGGACTTCTCCGACGACGACCCGGTAGTGCGTCGTCGCGGTGCCGGAGACCCGACCCCGTTTGAGTGATACCGCAGATCCTGTGACGACCAGCACCGGCGATAACGGCGCGGGCGTCACACCTCCCATCGCGAAAGTCCTGGGGCAGCCCTACCACGAGCTGCCCCAAGATTTGTTCATCCCGCCCGATGCGCTGGAGGTGTTCCTCGATACCTTCGAGGGGCCGCTCGATCTGCTGCTCTACCTCATCCGGCGTCAGCAGCTCGATATCCTCAACCTGCCGATCCTGCAGATCACCGCCCAGTACATGGAGTACGTGGAGCTGATGCAGGGGCTCAATCTGGAGCTGGCGGCCGAATATTTGCTGATGGCGGCCTGGCTGGCCGAGATCAAATCCCGCCTGCTGCTGCCCAAGGCACCGGAGCTGGAGGACGAAGAGGAGGGGGAAGATCCCCGTGTCACCCTTATTCGCCGCCTGCAGGAGTACGAGCGCTACAAGGTGGGGGCGGAGCGGGTCAGCGAGCTGCCGCGGGTGGAGCGGGAGATCTTTATCGCCGCCGCCCTGCCGCCCGATTTTGGTGATCTCAAGCCGCTGGCGCCCGATGTTTCGCTGGTTGAGCTCGCCCTTTACATGCAAAGTGTGGTAAAACGCGCGACTCATTTTGAGCATCACCAGATCCGCCGCGAACAGATCCCGACCCGGGTGCGCATGGCGGAGATCCTCGCCATGCTCTCGCTTGGCCAGACCCTGCGTCTTGAGCAGGTGCTGCGTGCCGAAGAGGGGCGCATGGGCGTGCTGGTGACCTTTCTGGCGCTGCTGGAGCTGTGCAAGGAGCAGCTGATCTGGATTTTGCAGGCAGAGCCTCTGGGTCCGATCCATTTTGCCCTGGCCAGCCAGAGCGAGGAGGGGGAGCGTGGTCTTGCCCATTGAGATGGCTTTTGTGAGGAACGCCCAATGGCGCTGCCAGCTGAACGATTAAAGACGCTGATCGAAGCGGCCCTCTTTGTCGCCGGGCGTCCGCTCAACGTCAGCGAGCTCAAAGGCAGCGTGCTGGCCGACTATCCGGTCACCACCCGCTATGTGCAACTGCTGCTGGCGGAGCTCAAACAGGATTACAGCGAACGGGGCGTCGAGCTCAAGGAAGTGGCCTCCGGCTGGCGCTTTCAGGCTCGTCAGGATTATGCCGAAGAGCTCTCGCGGCTCTGGAGCGAGCGGGCGCCCCGCTACTCGCGCGCCGTGATGGAGACGCTGACGCTGATCGCCTATCGTCAACCCATCACCCGGGCCGAGATCGAAGCGATCCGCGGGGTCGCGGTCTCGAGCCAGATAGTGAATACCTTGAAAGATCGTGGCTGGGTGCGCAGCATAGGCCACAAAGAGGTGGCGGGTCGCCCCGAGCTGCTCGCCACCACCAGAGCATTTCTGGATTACTTTAATCTGCAGAGTCTGGAGCAGCTCCCCGAGCTGGATCCCGAGCTGCAACCCCCGTTGTCCGCCATGTTTACGGGCAGCGATCAACAATCAGGTAACCCCGATGAGTGAAAAACTGCAAAAAGTGTTGGCCCGCGCGGGTCACGGCTCCCGTCGTGAGATGGAGGCCCTGATCACCGCAGGTCGGGTCAGTGTGGATGGCAAGGTCGCCACGCTGGGGGATCGCGTCGAAGTGAACGCCGTGATCCGGGTGGATGGTCACCAGGTCAAGACCCGTGCCGCAGAGGAAGTGATCTGCCGCGTGCTGGCTTACCACAAGCCGGAAGGGGAGATGTGTACCCGTCACGATCCGGAAGGTCGTCCTACCGTGTTTGATCGCCTGCCCAAGATGGAAGGGGCCCGCTGGATTGCGGTCGGCCGCCTCGACGTCAACACCTCAGGTCTCTTGCTGTTCACCACCGATGGTGAGCTGGCCAACCGCCTGATGCACCCGAGCCACGAAGTGGAGCGCGAATACGCGGTGCGCGTGTTTGGCGAAATCACCGAAGCCATGCTGCAGCGCCTGCGCAAGGGTGTGCAGCTGGAAGATGGCATGGCCAAGTTCAACAAGATCAAGCCGGCTGGCGGTGAGGGTCTGAACCAGTGGTTCAACGTCACCCTGACCGAAGGTCGCAACCGTGAAGTGCGCCGCCTGTGGGAATCCCAGGAAGTGCAGGTGAGCCGCCTGATGCGGATCCGCTACGGCGACGTCAAGCTGGATCGCGCCATCCCGCGCGGCGGCTGGCAGGAGCTGAAACTGCCGGAAGTGAACTACCTGCGCGGTCTGGTCAACCTGCCGCCGGAGACCGAATCCAAGGTCGATCTGCAGCAGGATGGCAAGAGCAGCCGCCACAAGCAGGCCGCCCAGATCCGTCGCGCCGTCAAGCGCCACAAGGAGCTGCAAGGCAAGGAGCCCCGTGCCCGCGCCACCACCGCCCGTCGCAAGCCGCAAGCCTCTACCCGCAACTCCGGCACCGGCAGCAAATAAGCGCCGTTTATCAGTGACACATACTGATAGACGTGCAAACTTGCCAAAAAGCCCGCACCAACTGGTGCGGGCTTTTTTATATCCTTAACAATATAACTACCTGGCAAAATAAATATTTATTTGGCTTTTTATCAATAATGCCGCTTATTTGTTGACCTCAATAAGAAAACGTTTTTCTTGTTTCGTGGTTATTTTTTGTGGCTCAGTTAACAGATAAACGGTTCTTTTTTATTCACAACACCGGATGGATTGGTGAATAATATAGCCGGGTTCCAAGCGCAACTTTTCATGCCGGATGCATGAGTTTTTCGTTGAAGAGTTATGCTTGCCAATAGTGATACAGGACTCGCGCCGAAGGGGCGTCTCACTGTTATTGGGCTTACAGCAGTGTCGCCGAGCAATTAAATATGCTCAGGGACTGCGGTAGCTATTTGCTAGAATTAGCTCTGCTTGCGGCGTTGTTGCCCAAATCGATACAGCTTGAATGGAACTAACTGATAACTTGGTGGTCTGATCCCGCCATCCTCTTCAAGTCTGCATTATGGGCGCGTCGCTTCACCCCATCACCAACTGGCCTCAATATAGCAAGTCTTTGCTCAACAGTGGTTCACTCACCTTCTGGGTTGATACCGAGGCAATGAACAATTGGTTTCACCAAAGCCATTACGGACGACGGGGCCGCAGCCAGCTTGATACTGACCAGACCATCTGTACATTCCTGATGCTCAAGGGGATTTTCAACCTCACTTTGCGGGCCACTCAGGGACTACTCGACTCTCTGCTCCAGTTGATGAATGTGCCGTTGTCCGCACAGGACTATAGCTATGCCAGCAAGCGTGCAGGCACGGTGACCGTGGCTTATCGTATCCCCAAAAAGAACGTATTACCGATTTGGTTATCGACTCGCTTGATTAGACAGGCCGTGCTATTCGGCCCGACAAACGGGGTCATATTCCGGCTCAACTTAGACCCATTCTGGAACGGTTGGGCCTTGATGGTGTTCTCTGGTTGAAACTGGTGGCGCTATTCAGGCGACAAGGGATCAGATTGGTGGGAGGCAGAGATCAATGTCAGCAGTTTTCCCGCCATTTTGGCCAGCGGCGATGCCATCAACCACGGATTTTATTGCTTTGCGTTTACCCTGCTGATAGCTCCGGGTATTGCACATAGTTCAGTAAATGGTTGTGCAGGGGCCGTTGCTTTCTAAACCTGAAAATTTCTCCTGCCAGCCGAGTTTTACATGCATCAGTTCGAATGCATACACCCTTATAATGCCTGCAAGCAGTTCGATAGTGGCTTGCTACAAAAGGTGGGTGTCCTAATCGTTGTTAGAACCGAGATACCACCAACAAAAGTCAATGTAGTGAGACCATAGGGGATTAATAGATGTCATTAGAACAAGTACATATCATTGATGCCATAGGTATAGATAATATAACGGGCTATGTGGTGTTGACTATTTCAGACCCCTTTGAGTGGGTTGATACGAATGAGCATCTTTTGATGTTACAAGATAAAGTTAATGTGTACTTGAATTTTGTTGAAAGCGGAGAAATATTTGATGTGTATCCAAATGCTAATGGTAAACCAGTGTTGATAGATGTTGTCCATAAATTCTATCCGAATTCTATGGGGCAAGAATTTTACAACCAGATTATTCCCATAATTGAAAGCGCGGGAATGAAATTACAATATAGGGAGTTGTAAGCTGAGGACTGTAGGCTCAATCAGCGGAGCGTAATTGGGCATTCACGAAATAAGTTGCCAATCGCAACTCAGGGGGCCGCACCGAAGGAGGGCCTTACTGTTATTGGGCTGGCTTAGAGCAGTCCCGCCGAGTAGTGGGCATGATGGCAACCGAGCTTTACCACAAAGACGCCAGCCAGCTCTCCGAGAGTCAGAGAAGGAGACAGTTTCCACGCTAGCGACTCTGGCAGCAGGATTGGCGGGTGGCCTGACGGGAGACAGCACCGCCAGCGCACTAGCAGGAGCCCAGACCGGCAAGACGGTGGTGGAGAATAATCTGCTGGCCCCATCAGAATACAGTGCCTTAAGCAAAGCGCTGGATGATTTTGATAAGGGTAAAAATCCGCTTGAAGCTGCCAAACAAATAGTGTCGTTGACCAACAAAGATAACGTCACTGATGGCTTGCTATATCAACTACAACAGGGGAAACCCCTGTCTGAACAAGACAAGCGGATCTTGGCATCAGCTCTGGATCAGTACGGTTATGAGTTACAAACCAAGTATGGATATACAGAACAACAAGCCTTTGCTGCAATTGAAAAGGTAAACAGGAAATCCGGGACACCCACCTTTTTAACAGAGGAGTAGTGCTGTTGTTGCCTTGAGAGGTCACCGTTGAGGGATGTGCCATGACCATTGCCCGTTCACGTCAAATCAGCTTGCAGGATACGCCTTACTACCACGTGGTCAGTCGCTGTGTGCGGCGAGCTTTTCTGTGCGGAGAGGATTCCCACTCCGGCCAGAGTTACGAGCATCGACGCCAATGGGTGGTCGACAAGTTGGGGCAACTGTCGCGGCTGTTTGCTATCGACATCTGTGCTTACGCGGTGATGAGCAATTACTATCCTCTGGTGCTAAAAGATTTAAAGAATGCATTGCGTAAAAATGAGGTGGTTAATGACTGTCGAAATTAGAGAATACTTATATCTACTAGAAAGTTTTTCAGATGAGATAAAGTCTGAAGTGAATGGCGCGATGCACTCTTGGTTTCCTGATGCAGTTCCAATTACGTATTTGTTTGGACTTATTGGTGGGGCGTTGGTTGATGTGTTTTCAAATCTAATTGAAAGCGAAAGGATACGGTTATTCAACCATATTGAGAAAGGAATGTTATCCGATGATGATGCTTTTTCTACCGCTGTTGCAACAGGGCTACTTGAAGGTCTTATCGGTAGAGCCAGTCAAAAAGAAAATCTATGGAGAGAAATTGAACTATATCTTAGAGATGAATCTAGAATATATGTCGCTGCATGGATGTGTTTATGATGCAACCTTGCATTATTGAATCGGGCAGGTTCTAGGTGTACAGGTCTAGTTATCAACTGACACCAGCCTTTAGATGGAGTGTAATCGGTCAGCTGTTATGTATTTTAAAAATTCCCCTGGTGGTATTTAATGACAGAGCAAGAAATATATCAAAAGGTCGCGCAGCTCTTAGTTTATGCTGGGCCATTAGATGCAAGAACAATAGTTGTCAGAGCAGAAGTTTTTCCTGAAGGTGATGGAGGGAAATACGAGTTTGATTATATTGATGATACAAACAAGCTAAATTGGTTTGATCCTGATGGTCGAGTCGTGGGTGATTTAACAGCATTATTGGTGGAACTTCGGAAATATTTTATCAACAATAAACTAACCACTGGTCTCGACATCTGGTCTAATTGTGAAATTAGCTTGGTTGTAGAGACGATGCAATTGGGTATTGAATTTACTTATGATGTATAGGGCCGTAGTCTCGATTAGGAGGATTATTTTGCACCCATATTTTTTTAATACATATTAAAAGGAAGGCCAGATGAAGATATTGTTTGCATCAGGAATGATAGTTTTTCTTGCTTTGCTGATTTTTTTGTCAGGTGTTTTTTATGTTAGGAATAAATTAAAATTTAATGATTCTAGAGCTGTGCTTTTGTTTATGGATAGCGTGATGTTTAAGTCTTGTTGGCTGACTAATCTGGCATCTATATTCTTTTTTATATCATGTGCTATGGGATTAGCTTTGTCATGGGTTAATGGTGAGCCTCATCAACGAATTATTTCTTATTGTGTCGGCTTTCTTGGTGTTACTTTATTGTTTTTTCATTGTAGGTTACAGTATGTTAGAAATCATGAGGTAGGTGATTTTTCCTTTTTAAACGAATTGACTTTGAAATATGAGTTTTCTAGTTCTTCTGTTTTAATTTGGCTTTCTAGATTATGTTATTTGGTGTCATTTTTTATGCTCTTTTATTATGGTTTTTAACGCGTATTAGCGGGGTGTAAAGACATAGTCATCACCAGATACCGGCCTTGCGCTGGTGTCTTATATTATCGGCCAGCCATGCTGGCAAGCTGTCGTTCAACCTGACTCCCATCCGCCGAGATGACTTTTGCATCCATGTAACGAATTTTTGTCCGGACTCCGGGACACCCACCTTTTTATGAAAATCGTTACGCCTAAACGTTCTGAGTTACAGCCAGGCCCATCTTTGGGGGGTGAAAAATGAAGATTAAAAGCCAAATTAGTGGGCATATCATTGACATATTTGGTATTTACTGGGTTTTGTCTGTGGATGGCTCCTGTACTGAAACAATATTGCTTGGTTTACCTAAAAATAGTGGTGGCTTAGTTCCTTATCGCATAACAGGTAAGATTATTGATAGCGTTGATATTATTGAACCATCCGTACCCGATGGCTTTATTTACTACTATTCAGGGATTTATCACAAATCATTAATTGAAGAGAATTTACTAGATGATCTTCGAGAATATGACGAAACAGCTTATAAGCGGTTCCTTGAGATCCTGAAAGCTGAAGGCAGCATAGATCCGGATTTTTATTGAAATCCGGGACACCCACCTTTTTGCACGTCAAATCAGCTTGCAGGATACGCCTTACTACCACGTGGTCAGTCGCTGTGTGCGGCGAGCTTTTCTGTGCGGAGAGGATTCCCACTCCGGCCAGAGTTATGAGCATCGACGCCAATGGGTGGTCGACAAGTTGGGGCAACTGTCGCGGCTGTTTGCTATCCAGTATCAAACAGCGCCTTGACGAGCCTGCTGCTCCTGAGGTTTTGCCACCACTGTTACTGCCGTTTGCCAGCCAGGGGAAGCCTGAAGAACTACCCTATGCCTTCACCGACTACCTGATGCTGGTTGATTAGACAGGCCGTGCTATTCGGCCCGACAAGCGGGGTAATATTCCGGTTCAACTTGGACCCATTCTGGAACGGTTGGGCCTTGATGGTGTTCTCTGGTTGAAACAGGTGGTGCTATTCAGGCGACAAGGGATCAGAGTGGTGGGAGGCAGAGATCAATGTCAGCAGTTTGCCCGCCACTGTGGCCAGTGGCGATGCCATCAACCACGGATTTGATTGCTTTGCATTTACCCTGCTGATAGCTCCGGGTATTGCATATAGTCCAGTAAATGGTTGTGCAGGGGGTGTTGCTTTCTAAACCTGAAAATTTCTCCTGCCAGCCGAGTTTTACATGCATCAGTTCGAATGTACACACCCTTATAATGCCTGCAAGCAGTTCGATAGTGGCTTGCTACAAAAGGTGGGTGTCCTAATCGTTGTTGGTGGTGATGGTAAAAATGCATTAGGTAATAGAGAACTTGGTTCATTTAATAAAGAAATTAAAGAGTTAAAGGGGAGAAAATGATTTTCGGTCAACCTTTTGAATTCGCTGTTTTTTATGAGCTATTGGAGAAAACAGATGATGAATATTGGAAATTTGGGATTTTCATGTTTTTTATTGAAGATGAAATATATCCATCCAAAGGTTCTAATTATACACTATCTATGGCTATGGATTATCTGAAAAATACTCACCAAGAGGTAATAGATAGTCAAGATGAAGGGCTGGATATGTCAATGACCGCCCATGCTTTATTAAAGAAATTAGCTCATTCACATGGCATGCTACTTGATTGTGATCCTGATGACATGGAGTTGCCTGATTCAAAAAAAATAGGTTTTTTTTTTGAGCCATCTTGAAATAGCTGATACAGGGTTTTATCTTTTTTATTGTTTAGGTAATAATCAATTTGAATATTTAATATATAGTCATGATTATGGGAGTACAGCTAAAAAAACAATTTTAAATAAAGGCACTGTTAGTAGTGTACTGGATAAACTTCCATGCAAAGAATCAATATAGGGCGGAAATCCGGGGCGAAATCCGGGACACCCACCTTTTTGACACGCCCTTGATGGTGCGGAGAAAAAATGAAAAAAATTAACCTCTTGGATCTAATCAGACTTATTATATTAAGTAATGTTTTTATGATTTTTCTTGATGTTTTTGGTAATGCGCTGGTATTAGTTATGGTATATTTTAAAACTGGTGTTTTTATATTTGACTTGGATGATTTTTTATATGGCTCTTTAGATAAAGCTCTCGCAGGAGGAACCGTGTTGGGTATTGGTCTTTGGCTCAAACACAAATTACAAGAGCGACAGAAACAGAAAGGCCTGGGCCGTAGCCTCGATTAGGAGGATTATTTTGCACCCATATTTTTTAATGCATATTAAAAGGAAGGTCGTATGAAGATATTGTTTGCATCAGGAATGATAACCTTTCTTGTTTTGCTGATTTTTTTGTCAGGTGTTTTTTATGTTAGGAATAAATTAAAATTTAATGATTCTAGATCTGTGTTTTTGTTTATGGATAGCGTGATGTTTAAGTCTTGTTGGCTGACTAATCTGGCATCTATATTCTTTTTTATATCATGTGCTATGGGATTAGCTTTGTCATGGGTTAATGGTGAGCCTCATCAACGAATTATTTCTTATTGTGTCGGCTTTTTTGGTGTTATTTTATTGTTTTTTCATTGTAGGTTACAGTATGTTAGAAATCATGAGGTAGGTGATTTTTCCTTTTTAAACGAATTGACTTTGAAATATGAGTTTTCTAGTTCTTCTGTTTTAATTTGGCTTTCTAGATTATGTTATTTGGTGTCATTTTTTATGCTCTTTTATTATGGTTGTTAACACGTATTAGCGGGGTGTAAAGACATAGTCATCACCAGATACCGGCCTTGCGCCGGTGTTTTATTTTATCGGCCAGCCATGCTGGCAAGCTGGTCGTTCAACCTGACTCCCATCCGCCAAGATGACTTTTGCACCCATGTAACGAATTTTTGTTGGCCGTATCACCAGTGAAATAATCCGAGACGTGGTGGAAGAGTCGATAGCCTAATGGCGGAGTGGCAACTGCCTCCGATCCTGCGGTATTCGTGATGCCGATGCCGATGCCGATGCCGATGCCGATGCCGATGCCGATGCCGATGCTGCTGATAGTGGGCGGATGTGCTGTGGTGCTTGCTATGCAGGGGGGGAGCCCCAAAAGTGGGTCTCCTAATCGCCTCTTATGCCAGACAAGAGGCGATATAGCGATTTGATTACCGGATTAGCGATCGCCAGACATCCCGAACTCTATGGGCATCAAGGTATAAAACACACTCGTGTTGTGTTTCTTTAGCAGGTCGAATATGAGGTTTACCTCGTTGTCAGTGACGGAAAACGTCACTTCCAATGGCTGGTCTGACAGTTCGAAAAAGTGAGCCGAGTGCAGACGCCGGTCATGCCCAAGTCCTTCATTGGCAGCCAACAGGGTGGCACCCTGAATACCGAGCTCTTTAGCCTGCTCGACCAGCCATTGTGCCAATGGTTGACCCTCGATTGAGCGATCCTGGCGAGTGTAAAATGTTAATTGATAGCCTTGCATAGATACTCCTGTCACATCCGTTGCAGCATTGACATTGACCACATGCCGGCAAGAGTCATAGCCAGCGAACCCAGTACATGGACACAAATCGCCCCCCCTGCCCAAGCCAATCGACCTGCCTGCAGTAATGAAGTGACTTCAGCAGAGAATGTTGAAAAGGTGGTTAACCCGCCGAGAAAACCGGTGATCACCAGCAGCCGCCATTCAGGGGGGAGATTGGGGTTTGCGGAAAAGAAAGCGATAGCGATCCCGATCAGATAGCCTCCCAGCAAGTTTGCCACGAGAGTGCCCAGCGGGAGGGTAGGAAAAATAGCGTTCAGGGATGTGCCCAGTAGCCAGCGAAATATGGCACCAAACGAGGCGCCAACGCTGATGGCAAGAATCGAATTAAGCATATAAATCGTCCTTTAGTGCAGAGACTCCAGGACAGTGGTGCATATGCTACGCAGCCCTGACCTGGACTGAAACGTAGGCATCATTAGCCACAACGGCGGTTTGTGTGCGTATGCATGTGGAGGAATGCCATCTCCAGTGCATGGATTGTATCTTTCGCAGAGAAAAAGTCGAGCCGCGGTTTGGTGTTGTCAGCCAGCCATGGTGGCAAGAAGGTCGTCCAGCCAGCTCCCGTCCGATGCGATGATTTTTGCATCCATGTAACGAGTTGCTGCTCTGCTGTATCACCAGTGAAATAATTCCAAAAGTGGTTGCAGAGTGAGTCACCAAATAGCGGGGTGGCAACTGCCTCCGAACCTGCGGTATTTATGGTGCCAAGGCTAGTGCCGGTATGGCCAAGGGGGTGGGATTTGTTGTGGTGTCTGCGAGCAGGAAGGGCGGTCGGATCAGTAGGCCTGAGCGTTCCATTTGTCGTTGAAGTCGTGGATAAACCGCTCCCCTTCTTCGTTGCGGGAGGTGACCAGATAGAAGGTGACGTTCTGGCGAAACAGCGAGAGGCGGTAGAGGGCAGCGCTGTCCTCTTCGGAGAGGTTCTTTTTCGAGGTGTCGTTGATGGGCACCAGATCGACTTTGCCCTTTTTCAGCAGCTCGACGCACTGGTTGAGGCGGTTGGTGGTTCTGACGATCAGCCCCTGATCGTTGATGACCCGCTCGATGGCATCGGAGAACCACCCCTTGGGCACGCAGGCGGTTTTTTGCTGCCAGGGCGGGGATTCCAGCCCCTTCTTGTCGGGCGTGGTGTACCAGGACTGGATATCGAAGGCGATGGGGGTGCTGAACAGCAGGCTGTTGCTGCGCTCGTTGGTCCAGGTAAAGGGGAACGCGGCGATGGCGTTGCCCAGCTCGATGTTTTTAAGTCCGCGTGGCCAGGGTTGGTAGGAGATCTGCAGATCCGGGTGGCCAGCCTCTTTGAGAATGGTGAGCACCTTGCTTGCCAGCTCGCCGCCATTGGCCAGCTCCGCAGAGGAGTAGGGGGGCAGTTCGCCGGTGATGATCACCGCGCTCTGCGCCGCGCTGGCAGGGAGCAGCGAGAGCGCAAGGAGAGGGGCAAGCAGCGGATGGCGCAGGCGAAAAAAAGAGGGGTGAGCGACAGAGAGGGTGAGTGGATAACGAACGTGCATGGCTGGTGACCTCGCCTCTATCGACTTCTTTCAGATTAACGGTTTCACCGGGGAAAAAACAGATTCGAAGCGCACTGTTTCTGCGCCTTCCGGACGACATGAACGGACGCGTGGCGGTTGCTCTGTTCCGGTGAGCTTGTTAGCCTGTGCGGCTCTGACAGAGGAGTGAACAATGAGCAAGGTACTTGATGGGCTGCTGGCGTTGCTGGCGCTGGAAAAAATCGAGGAGGGCCTGTTTCGGGGCCAGAGCCAGGATCTCGGTCTGCGGGCCGTGTTTGGCGGACAGGTAATGGGGCAGGCCTTGTCAGCCGCCAAGCAGACGGTCGAGACCGGCCGTCAGGTTCACAGTTTTCACTCCTACTTCCTGCGTCCGGGGGATGTGACCCGTCCCATCGTCTATGACGTGGAGAATATCCGTGATGGCCAGACCGTCTCCACCCGCCGGGTCAAGGCGATTCAGGGTGGCAAGCCCATCTTCTATCTCAACGCCTCGTTTCAGGTGCCGGCCGATGGCTTCGAGCATCAGGCGCAGATGCCCACCGGCATCACCCCGCCGGAGGAGCTCAAGAGCGAGCTGGAGCTGGTGCGCCCCTACGAGAACCTGATCCCGGCCTCGCTGCGGGACAAGATCCTCTGCGAGCAGCCCATCGAGATGCGCCCGGTGACCCTGGTCGACCCTATTCGGCCGACGGTGCAGGATCCGGTGCGTCACGTCTGGTTCAAGGCCAATGGCCAGATGCCGGACGATCTGCGGGTGCACAAATACCTGCTGGCCTACGCCTCCGACTTCAACTTCCTGCTCACCTCGCTGCAGCCGCACGGGGTGTCCTACTGGGAGCCGGATATGCAGGTAGCCACCATCGATCACTCCATGTGGTTCCACCGGGATTTCCGCTTCGACGACTGGCTGCTCTACGTGGTAGACAGCCCGAGCGCCAGCAGCGGTCGCGGTCTGGTACGTGGCCAGTTCTTTACCCGTGACGGGGTGCTGGTGGCGAGCACCATGCAGGAGGGGGTGATCCGCCGTCGCGGCAGTTAAGGCGCAAAGCGGATAGCAAAACGGGGTGGCTTGGGCCACCCCGTTTTCGTTGCTGCGATGTGCGCGGGCTAGCGGGATCAGCCGCCGCGCTGGTACTTGAAGCGTTTCTTGCGCCGGTAGGGATAGACATCCTCGAACACCCCCACCTTGATGTTGCTCTGCAGCATCTTCCAGTAGTTGGCGTCGAACATCTCCTTGTGCAACTGCAACATGATCTCCCGCACCTGCGGCTTTTGCAGCAGGAAGGTGGCGAACTCCTCGGGGAAGATGTCGTTGGGGGCCACCGAGTACCAGGGCTCGGCGCTCCACTCATCCTCGGGGTAGCGCGGCGGCGGGATCTGGCGGAAGTTGCACTCCGTCATGTAGCAGATCTCGTCGTAGTCGTAGAAGACCACCCGGCCGTGACGGGTGACGCCGAAGTTCTTGAACAGCATGTCCCCCGGGAAGATGTTGGCTGCCGCCAGCTGTTTGATGGCGTTGCCGTACTCCTCCAGCGCGAGCCGGGTCTGCTGCTCGTCCGCCTTGTCCAGATAGAGGTTGAGGGGGATCATCTTGCGCTCGGTGTAGAGGTGCTTGATCACCAGCTTGTCGTCCGTGATGGTGAGGGCCGACGGCGCCACCACCTTGAGCTCGGCAAGGAGCTCGGGCGAGATGCGATCGAGGGGAAACTCGAAGTTGGTGAACTCCTGGGTATCGGCCATCCGGCCCACCCGATCGTGCTGTTTGACAAGCCGGTACTTCTCTTTGACCTGCTCGTGGCTCACCTCCTTGGGCGGGGTGAACTCGTCCTTGATCACTTTGAATACCACATCGTAGGAGGGGAGGGTAAACACGCTCATCACCATCCCCTTGATGCCCGGCGCGATGATGAACTGATCCCGACTCTGGGCCAGATGGTGGCGGTAGTGGCGATAGAGTTCGGTCTTGCCGTGCTTCTGGCAGCCGATGGCGTTGTAGATCTCGTAATCGGGCTTGTGGGGCATGATCTGGCGCAGAAAGGCGACAAACAGCGCCGGTTCGCGGGCATAGACCATAAAGTAGGCGCGGGCGAAGCCAAAGACGATGGAGGCGAGATCCGGCTCGAAGATGACGGTGTCCACATAGATGCTCTGGCCGGTGCTGAGCAGGGGCAGGATAAAGGGGAAGACCTGATCCTTCACCCGAATAAGCCCCACCAGATAGGCTCCCTTGTTGCGGTAGAACACCTCTTTCAATAGCTCGATGGCAAAGGGCTCATCATGAAGGATTTGCGGGCCGTTCTCGGCAAGATGGCGGTGAATGTCGACAATATCCCGCTGCTTGTCCTCGTAGGGGAGGGTGAAGCTGTAATCCCCCAAAAGCTGGCTCAGGGTCTGCGGCAGATGGGCCAGATCGGTGCGATAGATGCGCAGCAATGCGCCGAGATCGGGCTTGTCGCCGCGGCTGACGAAGGGGTGGATATAGAGGTTCTCGTCGCGGATATTGCGATGGCGGAAGATGCGGCGATAGACGGAGTTGAAGAAGGACTCCGCCACCTCGAAGTTCTCGCACTTGGGCAGCAGATCGCTGAAAGCCCCCTTCACCCGCTTGAGCAATTCCTGGGTGGCGTGGTGCTCTCCCATCATCTGGCGGATGGAGCTGGCGGTGGCCCCCACATGGTGATCATAGAGGCGAATGCGCTCGCGCCCCGCCAGCTGCACTCCCAGCCAGTCGCTGTTCTCGAAGCGGCTCTTGCTGCCGCGTGTGATCTCGAGAAACCGGCTGTAAAACGACTCGAACCGTTGCAAGATGGTCTCGGCGACGGCCTGTTCCAATGGCTGCTGCATCTCTCTCTTCCTTGTGATTCTTCGGGCCGAACGCGCCGGAAAACGGGCGCAAAAAAGGCGTGCGTCAGGCCACTATGGCAACATTGAAACATCTGTTCAAGTGGCAATTTTCGCGGATAAACGGTAGATTGCGCCCCTGTTTTGGCGATGGTTTAGCGACTGTTTGCCGTCTGTTTGAGAGGCCGTCCGGCCTGTGAGGAAACCCGATGAAGCTCTATTTTGTCCTTGTGGCACCTGCCCGCCCCGCCAACGTCGGCGCCGCCGCCCGCGCCATGAAAACCATGGGCTTTGATGCCATGCGACTGGTGGCAAGCCGGGTGCACGAAGAGGATGAAGCGAGCTGGGTCGCTCACGGCGCGCAGGAGATCCTGACTCAGGCCGAGGCGTTCGATACCCTGCCCGAGGCGCTGGCCGATATGGATCTGGTGATCGCCACCACCGCCCGCCAGCGTGGCCGCTACCAGCACTACCTCACCCCGGCTGAAATTCGCGAGCAGATCCGCGCCAAGCCCTCCCTCAACAAGGTCGCCATCGTCTTTGGCTGCGAGGAGTCGGGCCTCTCCAACGAGCAGCTGGCCGAGGTCGACCTCATCAGCTATCTGCCGCTCAAGGTGAGCTACCCGTCCCTCAATCTGGGGCAGGCGATCATGCTCTATGCCTACGAGCTGAGCCCGCTGCTCGATGAGGCAAGTGTCGCAGCAGAAAATATTGATAACAGCGGACAGGTTCGCGTGCTTAAAAGCAAAACAGCAGAAATTCTGGGTGAACTCGGAGTTTCGCAGGATGAAAAACTGCATCAGTGGGTGATGGACCGGGTGCCCATGCTGCCGCAGCGGGATTTGAACATGCTCCACCTGCTCTGCAAGGACCTTGCCCGCAAACTTGGCAAAGAGGTTTAAGTTGACAGCCCTGCGCCCGGCGCGGTATTGCTAAAAGCCAGTTTCGTTCACGAGTGTTCGTCATGCAGCTATTCACCAACATCATCACCACCACCATTATTACCGGTACCACCACAGGTGGCACTGGGGCCGGTTGATGCGCTGACGAACAAGCACAGAAATCAGAAAAGGCCCGTACCCACCCAGTACGGGCCTTTTTGTTGGATGATTTTCAGACCGGTTTTTCGGTTATACAGCAGGGATTACAGGGAGAGAAAGCGATGAGAGTGTTGAAGTTTGGCGGGTCATCTCTGGCCGACGCAGAGCGTTTTTTACGGGTTGCCGACATTGCGGTGAATACCCATGGCCAGTCTCAGGTAGCCCTGGTGCTGTCTGCTCCTGCCAAGGTAACCAACCATCTGGTGGCGCTGGTCGAGCAGACCAGCCGTGGCATGGATGCCAGCAGTACCCTGTTTGAAGTGAACGGTATCTTCTCCCGCCTGCTGGCCGGGTTGAAGGCGGCCTATCCGGCGCTGGATGACAAGGCGCTGCAGGCTCGCCTGACTGCCGAGCTGGATCAGGTAGAGCGGCTGATGCAGGGCATCCGCCTGCTGGGCCTCTGCCCGGACAACGTGCAGGCGCGCATCCTGAGCCGTGGCGAGAACCTCTCCATCGCCTTTATGCACGAACTGCTGCGGGTGCGTGGCCTCGAGCTGGGTCTCATCGTGCCGGAAGAGCTGCTGGTGACCGATGGCGGCTATCTGGAAGCCCACGTCGATATCGAAGCCTCCCGGGTGCGCTTTGCCGCCAGGGGCTTGCGTCCTGTTGTGGCAGAAAAGCAGCAATGCCTCTACCTGATGCCGGGCTTTACCGGCGGCAGCGACAAGGGTGAAACCGTGCTGCTGGGCCGTAACGGCTCCGACTACTCCGCCGCCGTGCTGGCTGCCTGTGTCGATGCCGAGTGCTGCGAGATCTGGACCGATGTCGAGGGCTGCTACAGCTGTGACCCCCGTCTGGTGCCGGATGCCTATCTGCTGAAAACTCTCTCCTACAAGGAGGCGATGGAGCTCTCCTACTTCGGCGCCAAGGTGCTGCACCCGAAAACCATCGCGCCGGTGGCCCAGTTCCACATTCCCTGCCTTATCAAAAACAGCTTCAACCCGCAGGGGCCGGGCACCCTGATCGGCCCCGAGAGCGGCGATGATGACCTGAAAGTGAAGGCCATCTCCGATCTGGCCGGCATGTGCATGTTCAACGTCTCCGGCCCCGGCATGAAGGGGATGGTAGGCATGGCCGGTCGCATCTTCTCTGCCGTCTCCCGCGCCGGGGTCAGCATTGTGCTGATCACTCAATCCTCTTCCGAGTACAGCGTCAGTTTCTGTATCCACAGCTACGACAGCGACAAGACCCGCAAGGTGCTGGAGCGCGAGTTCGAGCTGGAGTTCAAGAACCAGCTGCTCGACCCGCTCGAGATCATGAACGATCTGGCCATCATCTCCCTGATCGGTGACGGCATGCGTACCAGCAAAGGGATGGCCGCCCGCTTCTTCACCTCGCTGGCACAGGCCTCCATCAACATCGTCGCCATCGCGCAGGGCTCTAGCGAGCGCTCCATCTCGGCGGTGGTGCGTTCCGGCAAGGTGGCGGAAGCGATCAAGGCGTGCCACCAGAACTTCTTTGGCAGCCAGCACTTTATCGACCTGTTCGTGGTCGGGGTGGGTGGCGTCGGCGCCGCGCTGGTGGATCAGATTGCCCGCCAGCAGCCGGTACTGGCCGAGCAGGGCACCGGTCTGCGGGTGGTCGGTATCGCCAACAGCCGCCAGATGGCGGTCAACAAGGATGGTCTTAACCTCGCCAACTGGCGCGAACAGCTGGTGGAAGCTCGCGACAGCTTCTCGCTGGAGGGGGTGAAAAAGCTGGTGGAAGAGAGCCACATCATCAACCCGGTGATCGTCGACTGCACCTCCTCCGAGGCGGTGGCCGTCCAGTACGCCGACTTCCTCGCCGCCGGTTTCCATGTGGTCACTCCCAACAAGAAGGCCAACACCGGCTCGCTCGATTACTACAAGGCGCTGCGCCGCACCGCCCGCCAGACTCGCCGGAAGTTCCTGTACGAGACCAACGTGGGCGCCGGTCTGCCGGTTATCGAGAACCTGCAGAACCTCATCATGGCCGGTGACAAGCTGCGCGCCTTCGACGGCATCCTCTCCGGTTCGCTCTCCTTTATCTTCGGCAAGCTGGACGAGGGGATGGCCTTCTCGGAGGCGACCAAGATCGCCCGCGGCAACGGCTTTACCGAGCCGGATCCCCGCGACGATCTCAACGGCATGGATGTGGCGCGCAAGCTGCTCATTCTGGCTCGCGAGGCCGGCATGGCGCTGGAGCTCTCCGATGTGGAAGTGGAGCAGGCGCTGCCGCCCGGATTTGACGCCAGCGGCGACGTGGAAGCCTTTATGGCCCGCCTGCCAGAAGCCGATGGCTGGTTCCGCGACCAGTTCGCCGCGGCCCAGCGTGAAGGCAAGGTGCTGCGCTATGTGGGGTCGATTGAAGGTGGCAAGTGCAAGGTCGCCATCAAGGCGGTCGGTGCCGACGAGCCGCTGTTCAAGGTCAAAGACGGGGAGAATGCGCTCGCCTTCTTCTCCACCTACTACCAGCCGATCCCGCTGGTGCTGCGTGGCTATGGCGCCGGTACCGAAGTGACCGCGGCGGGCGTCTTTGCCGACGTGCTGCGCACCCAGAACTGGAAGCAGGAGCTATAAGCATGAGTTCAGACATGTACCAGAGCAGTAGCGTGGTCGCCTACGCGCCCGCCTCCAGCGCTAACCTGAGCGTGGGATTCGATGTACTGGGGGCGGCGCTCGCCCCCGTGGATGGCTCTCTGCTCGGCGATCGGGTGCAGGTAAAAGCGGCTGACGTGCCGTTCGCCCTCTCCGCCGTGGGCCGCTACGCCCACAAGCTGCCGGACGATCCGAAAAAGAATATCCTGTTCGACTGCTGGGTGGCCTATGGCGAGGCGCTGGAGAAGCGCGGCCTTAAACTCAAGCCGCTCGAAATGGTGCTGGAGAAGAACCTGCCGGTCGGCTCCGGTCTGGGTTCTAGCGCCTGCAGCGTGGTGGCGGCGCTGGAGGGGCTCAACGCCTTTCACGGCGCGCCCCTCGACGAGCACGCCCTGCTACTGCTGATGGGGGAGATGGAGGGGCGCATCTCCGGCTCCGTTCACTACGACAACGTCGCCCCCTGTTATCTCGGCGGCATGCAGTTGGTGCTGGAAGAGCATGGCGTTATCAGTCAGGGCATTCCGGTGTTTGACGAGTGGTACTGGGTGGTCTGCTACCCGGGCACTGTGGTCTCCACCGCCGCGGCCCGCGCCATTCTGCCGGCCCAGTATCGCCGTCAGGATTGCCTCACCTATGGCCGCCGTCTGGCTGCCTTTGTCCACGCGAGCTACACCGGGCAGGAGCCGCTGGCCGCCAGCGTATTGAAAGACGTGATTGCCGAACCCTACCGCGCGGCGCTGATCGAAGGCTTTGCCGAGGTGCGGGCGCAGGCGGCCCAGAACGGCGCGCTCGCCACCGGCATCTCCGGCTCCGGCCCCACCGTGTTTGTGGTGATGAAGGAGCTGGCGCAGGCCGAGCGGATGAAGGATTGGATGGAAGCACATTTCGTGCAGAACGAAGATGGATTTGCCCGGGTCTGCAAACTGGACATGGCCGGGGCACGGGTAACAGGAAGCGAGCTATGAATCTCTACAACATCAAGGACAACAGCGAACAGGTGAGCTTCGCGCAGGCGGTGCGTCAGGGCTTGGGTCGCGAACAGGGGCTCTTCTTCCCCGAACAACTCGAACCGCTCGCCGATGTGGATGCCCTGCTCGATCTGCCGCTGGCCGAACGCTCAGCCCGCATCCTGAGCCACCTGCTGGGGGACGAAGTGCCCGCAGCGAAAGTGAGCGAGCTGATCAATGCCGCCTTCACCTTCCCGGCGCCGCTGGTGAAGCTCAAGGATGGCACCTATGCCCTTGAGCTGTTCCACGGCCCGACCCTGGCGTTCAAGGATTTCGGCGGCCGCTTTATGGCCCAGTGCCTCGCAGCCTTTAGAACCAACGACAAGATTACTATCCTCACCGCCACCTCCGGCGACACCGGCGCCGCCGTGGCCCACGCCTTCTATGGGCTGGAGGGGATCGAGGTGGTGATCCTCTATCCCAAGGGCAAGATCAGCCCCTTGCAGGAGAAGCTCTTCTGCACCCTCGGCGGCAATATCCGCACCATCGCCATCGACGGTGACTTCGATGCCTGTCAGGCGTTGGTAAAACAGGCCTTTGACGACGAGGCGCTGAAAAAGGCCATTGGCCTCAACTCCGCCAACTCCATCAATATCAGCCGTCTGCTGGCGCAGGTTTGCTACTACTTCGAGGCGGTGGCCCAGCTGCCCAAGGCCGATCGTGCCAAGGCGGTGATCAGCGTGCCGTCCGGCAACTTTGGCAACCTCACCGCAGGTCTCATCGCCAAGGCGCTGGGGCTGCCGGTGAAGCGCTTTATCGCCGCCACCAACGCCAACGATACCGTGCCGCGCTACCTGAAAACCGGTCAGTGGGAGCCGCACCAGACAGTGGCAACCCTGTCGAATGCCATGGATGTCAGCCGCCCCAACAACTGGCCGCGAGTGGAAGAGCTCTGCCGTCGCAAGGGCTGGGCGCTGGAGACCCTGGGTTCTGGCATGCGTGACGACGCCCAGACTCGCGCGGCCCTTAAACGGCTGCACCAGCTGGATTACCTCTGTGAACCTCACGGGGCGATTGCTTGGGATCTGCTGGGGGAACAGCTGGCCGAGGATGAAGTGGGGGTGTTCCTCTGCACCGCCCATCCCGCCAAGTTCAAGGAGTCAGTGGACGAGATCCTGCATCTCGATGTGCCGCTGCCCGGCCCGCTGGCCAAGCACGCCGAGTTGCCGCTGCTCTCCGTTAATTTGCCAGCGGAGTTTGCCCGGTTAAGGGCGTTTTTGGTGGGTTAAGCTGCTGAGCTGAGATAACAGATGTGAATAAAATCCCCCGATATCGGGGGATTTTTATTTTTGAAGGAGGGCGAACGTCCTCGACCGGGTTTCGCCCGTCCTGCAGGCTGTGGCAAGTGATATTTCTTTGCGTGGTAAAAGAAACGTCATCCATCAAGCGGCTACCTCCCGCTGACTCGCTCTGCTTCGTCAAGTTCCCTTAGTCACGGACCAACGGCATGCGCTGACGAGCCCTCCTTGGCCCGCTGTCGTTTGCTCGATATCCCTGTCTTGCTGCTTGGCACTGTGGCTTCGTCTCGGCGAATCAGGGGGGGAGCCAATACTGTACCAAACTGTGATTGGGGTAGCCGAGCGCTGTTCTGTTGGCTAGTACGTGGCCTTCAGAAAGGTGAGTACCCAATTTCTCTCATGCTATGTCAGAAGTTGGATTTTCCAACAAGGGAGCCTCTTTATTGCCTAGCGAGAAAGCAAGTCGCTTCTTGTTTTGGTCAAATACGTAGATAGCGATTAGAGGCACGGCTGTAACCAGTAACCCTGATAAAATCGCTGTGATCTGATTGTTGAACCGGTTTAACAATGGTACGCCCGCGATACCGGCACTAATGACTCGGCTAACATACAGACCGACTACCGCAGAAGCTGTGCTGGCCATGATTATACTGATCGACTTCAGCTTATTCGGATCATTGCTTGCCAGTACTCGTGCACTTCGGACGCAACTTAATGTCCCTTCTCGTATTAAACCAAGCGCAAAGGCTGGTAGCCTCGTGAGGGTTGAGATTAAGATCTGCGGGATAACGCTCAGGGCGCCACTTACTCCGGCCTCGACTCCCAGCTCCTTCGCCTTAGCCCAGATCTGTCGCTCTTTAAATCGCTGGTCAAGTTTCTGGGATAGACGCTGATTAAGTTCCTGTACATTGCCAAAAAGCCCTTTCTCATCAAAGAGTTTAAACTCCTTGCTGAAGTGCTGCATTTCATCCATGAATATATCTATGGTTTCAACGACCATCATTCCTACTACCTGTTGCACAGCCATGGTCGCACCGGTTTTGGCTGCCGTAGCGCCAATTTCTAGGGCGGCAGCAGCTGTATGAGTGGCTAGTCCTGTTTGGGCTTTCTCCAATGCCTTCTGGCAGTCTGCCTCGTTGATTTCATGGGTTTCACCATTGATCGAGATAGTTCTCACTCCAGGTTTGGTTGGGTGGGGTTCCGATCTCTCAAGATAATCAGACAAAGAGACCGATCCTTTGGAGCGGTTCACTGAACTATTGGTGAAAATCAAGTTATCTTTGTTGTTAATTGCATCAATCAGCTCTTGGTCTTTTGTTCCTGCACGGAGCAATATTGAGCTATAGACCTCTTTCGCTGCGATTATATGCTCAATATCAGCATCATAGGCGTTGAGAATATCTTCTTTATTATAGCCATTTTCTAGTGTACTGAATAAGTTCCTCGCATCAGCACGTTGGTCTTGCATCTGTGAGAAATTTTCATGACTTCGAATATTGTGGCCACCTATGCGATCACAGTATTCTTTGTAGCTTTCGTGCAGGTTTTCATACTTTTCTGAAGAGTTTCTATCAATCGCTTCGGCTGCACCGCCCAGAAAGAATGCCGCTAGAGCTCGCTGAATCACTACGTCACGGCACTGGGTAAAAATATCGTCCATTGTCTCTGCAGGAACGGGTAGACGCCCTTGGAGATCGTTTACCATCTGCATGGTATTTTTATCAATCTCCAATGTTGAACGAGCCATCTGATTGAGTTTTTCTGTACTATCTTGCCAATATTTAGTGATTTTTTCTGATTGGTAGTTTATGTTTGCAACCTGTTCCCAGTCGATGTTGTCGAAGGCATCTTTAGATTTTTTAAGACTGTCTGAAACAATGGATGCCCCTTTCTCTGATAGCCCGGCAGAACTCGTTTTTGCGTCAGTTAAAACTTTTTTTATATCAACATTAGATAATGTGTCTTTTGCCGAGTAAAACGCTTGGGAGGACTTCTTGGACAGCCCTGAAGCTGTGTCGCTGGAGATCTCTTTTGTTCGCTCTATTATTAAATTTGTATCGATGTTAGATATTTTACTCTTTGCTTTTTCAGCTGCTTCTTTAGTTTTATTTAGCCAGCCCATATGCATTCCTTAAGACCAATAATATTTGTATTCTATTCTTGCCTGAAAATACCCCCTAAATGGGGACACTTACCTCTTCCTATCTCTTTGACGGCGGAATAGGAGGACATCTGGGATGCCCACCTTTTTGGGTAAGGCGTAATTCCACTGGAACTCACGCTACTTCTCGTGGATAACAGCTTCCAAAATGCTCCATTAACCTGCGGGGACAGCAGCCCATCGCAGATGAATAGGCACCGGATGGCTATGATAGGCCAATCGAATCTGGTCGTGCCAGTCAAAAAATGACGTAACTATCAGAAAAATCGCTTTTTTGCGCTGGCTCAACAAATCGCACTAACCGGAGGCAGGATTCCCATGGCCCTTGATTTTATTGGGGTTGGTGGGTGTTGCGGGAAAGTAGGGGGCGGGCTTGCCGCTGAGGAAGGATTGGTCGGGGGCAATCCCGCTCCGGTAATCGGCGCTATAGTGCGGGCGATGGTTGCCCTCTGCTCCGTGGCCCAAGCTGGCGAGGCGGGGGATATGCGGCAACAATCAGCTGTTGCAATTACAGCCATTTGCAACACATCGTCATGCAAATATGACCATGCAAACACATCACCAGATAGAGAGGAGATCTCCCATGAAGCGTACCATCCTGTTCGGCCTGCTCTGCGGCAGCGTGCTGCTGGCCAATCCGGTCTTTGCCAACGATGCAGCCCAGTTGCAGTGCGAGGCGCAGGCCGCGGCCAAAAAGCTTAACGGTGCCGCCAAGACCAGCTTTGTCGGCAAGTGTGTGAAAGATGCCGCTGGCGCCGTGAGCGGCGAGTGCGAGAAGGCGGCCGCCGACAAGAAGCTGGCCGGTGCGGCCAAGAACAGCTTCATCCAGAAGTGCGTGAAGACGGGCGCAGCGATCGATCCGGTGGCCAAGTGCGAGAAGGCGGCGGCCGACAAGAAGCTGGCTGGCGCGGCCAAGAACAGCTTTGTCCAGAAGTGCGTGAAGGATAGCGCCGCCAAGTAAGGCATTTTCTCATCCGGTGTGTTTGCGGGGGGCCATCAGGCCCCCCGCGCTTTTTGGGGTGCAGGGGCGCTATTGCAGAGCGGGTGATTCAGCGCATGCCGCAAGGGCAGGGCTGATTAAGAGCCAATAAGCGGCGGTGAAGGGGGGCAAGCAGGGGCGGCCCTGTAGAAGTTGCCGGAACTGGGATCTCGATCGGGGCAACAGGACTTTTGTCCTGCAAGGGGCGAGGGGGCGGGGGCTAGGATGCCCTCATCCACACGAGTCAAACTGGAGCACAACAACAATGACCGCTCATATCAATGCCAACCCGGGCGATTTCGCCGAGACCGTCATCATGCCGGGGGATCCGCTGCGGGCCCGCTATATCGCCGAGACCTTTCTGACCGATGCGCGCGAGGTGACCAATGTGCGCAACATGCTGGGCTACACCGGCTATTACAACGGCCAGCGTATCTCGGTGATGGGCCACGGCATGGGGATCCCCTCCATGGTGCTCTACGCCCACGAGCTGGTGAACGACTTCGGGGTCAAGCGGATCATCCGTATCGGAAGTCTGGGGGCGACCCAGCGCCACGTGCAGATGCGTGACGTCATTCTGGCGCAGGCGGCGGGCACCGACTCCCCGACCAACGCCAAGCGCTGCGCCGGTTACCAGATGGCCACCTCGGCCGACTTCGCCCTGCTGCACAAGGCGTTTACCAAGGCGCAGGAGAAGGCGATTCCGGTCAAGGTGGGCAATATCTTCACCGGCGATCTCTATTACGATCCGGACGAAAACCTCATTCCGGCGCTTGAGAAGTTCGGCGTGCTCGGCATCGACATGGAGGTGGCCGGTCTCTACGGGCTGGCCCATCAGCAGGGGATCGAGGCGCTCGCCATCCTGACTGTCTCCGACCACTGCCTGACCGGTGAAGAGACCACTGCCGAAGAGCGGCAACTCTCCTTCAACCAGATGATCGAGCTGGCGCTGCACACCGCGCTGTAAGCGCCGCAGCCCGCCCAACCCTGCACGCACCCTGACCCCAAGAGAGATCCAATATGAACAATAAGCTCTCCCTCACTGCCATCAGCTTCCTGGCCAACTTCGTGATGGCCGGTTTTGCGACCCAGTTCGGCATGCTGATCGACCCCATCGCCGCCAAGTTCGGCGCCGACGTCAATCAGGTGGCCTCCATCTTCTCCCTGCTCAACGGCGGGGCGCTGGCGGGCACCATTGCCGCCTTCTTCCTTATCGAGAAGGTGGGCCTCAAGCGGATGACGCTGATCTGTTACGGCCTGATCGCGTTGGCGGCGGCTTCGCTCCATCTGACCGGCTCGCTCTATGTGGTGATGGCGGCCATGACGGTGATTGGCCTGTGCGGCGGGGTGGGGCTCTGCATTGCGGGGACCCTGGTGGTGAGCGTCTGGCAGGCGCGGATGCAGAGCACCATGCTGGTGGTGCAGGATGCCACCTTCAACGTGGCCGGGGTGGTATTCCCGCTTATCACTACCTACACCCTGACTCACGCCATGGCGTGGAGCTGGAGCTATCTGGCGGTGGGGGTGGTGGCGCTGGCGACCATGCTGGTGGCGGTGCTGACCAACTTTCGCAGCTGCGAGGCGGGCGGCGAGAGCGCCGGCAACGAGCACTCGGAGTGGAACCTCGGCATCATCAGCGGCGGGCTGGGGCTCTTTCTCGGCATGCTGGCGCTCTACACCTTCCTCACCTGGGCGCCCATGTTCGTGAAGAACAAGTTCGGCATCCCCTTCGAGGAGGCGGGCAATATCATCACCCAGTACTGGACGGCGGCCCTGCTCGGCGCGCTGGTCTCCACCGCCATTGTGACCCGCGTTGCGATCCGCACCTTCCTGTTGGTGATCATCACGCTGGCGATGGGGATGACGGCGCTTATCGTCACCACCGACAACCTGAGCCAGCTGCCTTATCTCACCTATGGTTACGGCTTTGTCTGCGCCGCGCTCTACAACGCCTTTATCGCCTACGGGGTGTCGTTTGTGCGGCAGGCATCGAGCAAGAACGTCTCCTACATCCTTATCAGCGGCAGTGCGGGGGCCATGTTCAGCCCGGCCATCAGCGCCCTGTTCGAGCAGGTGATCGGTCTGCAGGCGGTGATGTACGCCATCCCGCTTATCTATGGCGTGATCCTCGCCATGCTGGTGGCCTCGCTGCGCATGGCCCGGCCGCAGCCTTGTCTCGCCTGAGCGGGAGAGTAAACAGCAAGAGGGGCGGTATCGACCGCCCCTCTTTTTTGTTGCTGTTCCGCTTGCTGTTCAGGCGGCGGCTGATACCTGCGACCTATGGCTGCTCCAGAAAGGCCCTGAGCCCCGCCAGATCGCGGATCTGCAATCCCTCCTCGCCGCGCACCACCAGTCCTTTGTCCATCAGCTCCTTCACCGCCCGCCGGTAGACCCGATCCGTGGTGCCGAAGCGTTCCGCCTCCTGATACCCTTTGCGAAAGCCGCTCACCGGGTTGTCGTGGCAGTGGCTGTGATAGAGGTCGAGGGCGATGTTGTAGCTGATGGGGTAGAGCATCCGGCAGGTGAAAATATCCACCGTGTCCTGATAGTCGATGGCAATGGCGGTGGCAAAGAAGAGCGCCACCTTGGGGTGGGCGACCAGCGCCTGTTCCAGCTGCTCGCCGTCGATGCGGGCCACTTCCAGCGGCTCCTCGGCGATGATGTCGAGCTGGCAGCGATAGCCGGTGAAGAACTCCATCTCGCCAAACAGCTGGTTGTCGCACTCAAGGGTGCCGAGCTGAAAGCGGCGGCCATTCATGGCGGTGTGGCCCATGGCGATGCGCCCGCTTGGCACCAGCACCAGATCCCGCAATAGCTCCCCCTGACGCATCAGGGGTTCCCCCTCGGGGATCAGGCGCCGCTCCGTGATGCAGGAGATGACCACCTGTTCGATGAGATCATGGCTGGCCTGCCAGTGGGGCTGAAAGCGTCCCTTGAGAAGGGGTTTGAGTTGCATGGCGGACTCTTTGACTGACGTATACAGGCGGCTATTACACATGTTCGCCCCCCGATAAGCCAGCCCTGCTGTGGGGGCGGCCCGCTTGGTGCCAATCCTCTATGTGGGTTTTGCACTGCAACCGGCTGATAGGGCGGCTGGCAATTGGCCATCACGGGGGCGGAGTGATAAATTAACGCCCTGATTTGCAAGGTTTATCAAGGTAGCAAAATGTTCAGACGCTCGGCTGCGCTGGTGGCGCTGCTGCTAATCGGGGGCGTTCACGCGGCTCCGGCCGTGTTCTCGCCCGCCGCCAAGGTGGTGTGCGACAAGAAAGGCGGCTATTGCGCCGACCCGCAGGGGATCTCCATCGGCCTGACCCGCGCCCATCTCGGGGTGCAGGCGGCCAGCCGTTTGCAGAAGAACCTGCAAGGGGCCGACCCTGGCAGCTACACCCTGAGCAACGGGGTGCATTGCGAGAGCAGTGAGCAGCAGTGCTACAAGGATCGCTACTTCCCGCGCACCAAAGAGAGCCACTTTACCGCCATCCTCTTCAAGCAGGGCAAGTAAGCGGCTGGTGGCCGCTGGAGGCTAAGTTGGCGAGACAACAGGAGTTAAACGAGATGATGGAAGGGACGCAGTGGCGCTGGCTCAACGAACCTGCCGAGTGGCACCAGACCAGCGATGGCTTGCAGGTAGTCACGGACAAGCAGACCGATTTTTGGCGTAGCACCTGGTATGGCTTCGAGCGCCACAGCGGCCATGTTTATGGCTGCGAGGTGGCGGGTGAGTTTACCTTTCAGGTCTGCGTCGAGGGGGAGTTCACCACCCTCTACGATCAGGCGGGGTTGATGCTGCTGCAAGACGAAGCACACTGGCTGAAAGCGGGGATCGAATACAACGACGATCAGCCTATGATTGGCAGCGTGTTGACCAATCCGCGCTCTGACTGGGCCACCGGCATTTTCAGCGGCAATCCGCGCCGCTTCTGGCTGCGGCTGACCCGGCTGGCGGACTGTCTGCGCCTGCAATACTCCACCGATGGCAAGGTGTGGCCGCTGCTGCGCCTCGCCCCGTTTCCGCCAAGCGAAAGTTGCTTTATCGGGGTGATGTGCTGCACACCGGAGCGGCAGGGGCTGGCGGTGCGTTTCTCTGATTTGCGACTCACCCCGCCCCTTGGCAAGGCGCTGCACGACCTCGGCTAGGGTTTTATCGCCAGTAGTTGTAAAACAAAAAGCGCCATCAGGCGCTTTTTGTTTAGTTACGTTGAACGCTATCGGCTCAACGCGCGGCGTGTTTCCGCATGGTAGGCTTAGCCAATCAGGCTGGCCCACAGGTCATATTCGTCGGATTCGTCGATCCGCACCTTGACCATGTCGCCCGGCTTGAGGCCGGTTTCGCCGTTGAGGTAGACCAGACCATCGATCTCCGGTGCATCGGCAAAAGAGCGGCCAGTGGCGCCCTCTTCATCCACTTCGTCGATGATAACGGTCATCTCCTGACCCACTTTGCGGGCCAGTTTGCGGATGGAGACCTGCTGTTGCAGCTCCATAAAGCGCTGGAAGCGCTCTTCCTGTACGGCTTCCGGTACCGGATCCGGCAGCTCGTTGGCCAGCGCCCCTTCGACCGGGCTGTATTTGAAGCAGCCGACCCGATCCAGCTCCGCCTTGTCGATAAAGTCCAGCAGCATCTGGAAATCTTCCTCGGTCTCGCCCGGGAAGCCGACGATAAAGGTGGAGCGCAGGGTGATCTGCGGGCAGATCTCGCGCCACTTCTGGATCCGCTCCAAGGTGCGCTCGACCGAACCCGGGCGCTTCATCAGTTTGAGGATGCGCGGGCTGGCGTGCTGCAGCGGGATGTCGAGGTAGGGCAGGATCTTGCCATCGCGCATCAGCGGGATGACGTCATCCACATGCGGGTAGGGGTAGACGTAGTGCAGACGTACCCAGATATCGAGCTTGGCCAGCTCTTCGCACAGGGCGACCATGCTGGTCTTGACCGGCATGCCGTCGTAGAAACCGGTGCGATGCTTCACATCGACGCCGTAGGCGGAGGTGTCCTGGGAGATCACCAGCAGCTCCTTCACGCCAGCCTCTTTCAGGCGCTTGGCTTCGGCCAGCACGTCGCCGATGGGGCGGCTCACCAGATCCCCGCGCATGGAGGGGATGATGCAGAAGGTGCAGCGGTGGTTGCACCCTTCGGAAATCTTCAGATAGGCGTAGTGGCGCGGGGTCAGCTTGACGCCGTGGGCCGGTACCAGACTGGTGAAGGGGTTGTGCTGCGGCTTCTCCACATATTTGTGGACGTGACCCAGCACCTCTTCATAGGCGTGGGGGCCGGTGATCTCGAGCACCTTGGGGTGGATCTCGCGGATCTGATTCTCTTTGGCGCCAAGGCAGCCGGTGACGATCACCTTGCCGTTCTCGGCCAGCGCTTCGCCGATCGCTTCGAGCGACTCCTGCACGGCACTGTCGATAAAGCCACAGGTGTTGACGACAACCAGCTCGGCATCGTCATAGCTGGGCACCACGTCGTACCCTTCGGTACGCAGCTGGGTCAGGATGCGCTCGGAATCGACCAGGTTTTTCGGGCAACCCAAGCTCACAAAACCAATCCTTGGATGGTGAGACCTAATAATGCTGGAAGTCGCTTGTTGGACAGGTTGGTCGTCCGATGGCTGAACCCGCGTAGTTGCAGGTGTCAGGCTGTCTGAGCTAGGGTCAAAACGGTTGACGGTCATAGAGGATCGCTGGTCACTAATGCAAAAAAAGATTGCGGATTATACCTGATGAGCAGGAAAGAGGAAGAAGTGATGTGTGCATTTTTTAACCTGTGATATTAGATTTCAATGCGCGATATTTTGTGTCTTTTCTTGAGAGGTGATGACGATGCGATCATCAACAACAGTGTCCTCGGTCACGAGTTCTGACTCGAATTCCTCATGCCAGTGTCTACAGCCTACAGCCTACAGCATGAGGGGGAGATCTACACTAAACAGTTAGGCAGTGCCGATTTGCTTGCAACCTGCGTCATGGATCGCAGTCTGGTGCTGATCATCCTGCTGGTTGCCGCGAACTTCGCTGCCAGTACCAGGAGTTGCTCGTAAGCAGAGTAACTCTTGACTACACCGATAGGGGCACAGGTAATTGTCGATCTGATAGTCTGTATTGAGCATGGGGTTTGTCAATAAGTAATAAGTCGACGGGGGGATAGGTAAAAACCAGCATTGTTGGTTGTAATTTAGTCAAGGGAGGTGATTTTTAACTTTTTTTCACATCCCCCCACTTGAAAAATTCTAAAAATTGTCCATTTACTAATAATAAGAGAGGTAATAAAATTTTAGCGTTTCAACATTCCGCTGCTACGCAGCGAAGAGAAACCAGTTTTACTACCCCTCGCAGGCTTTTTATTGAAGAGAAAATATGAAAGTCTCTCTTGTATATTAAAGTTTATTATGCATGGGGCATGCAATAAGTACGCTTATCACTGATAAGCAGAAAGCAGCAAGCAGAAATGTGCCGATCTTCCTTACTTGCCAGTTGGTCAAAGAAGTGACATTCAATATAATTAATTAATATGTTTACGTGGTCACGTTCTTCCTGCTTATTTTGACCAAACTCATCGGCTGACCATCATGTTCTCGGTGCCACACCATCACGGACTTTGGTCAAGTATCTTTTTATCATTGGAGTCTATCGTCATCTACACCGAATATGCGCAACCTTCATTTCGCGCTTGAGCAAGCGTATCTTGAGAAAGAACAAGACATCGCCATGGTGGTGGTATTATTACGGCAGTATGACTGCAAACCCTCGTTTCTCCTTGCTACTTCCTAGCCTGAAATATATAAGTGGAAATTAATAATAGAGAGTATGGATAGTTTATTTCTGATGAGGTGATTATTTTTTGATGGGGGTTGATATCTAGTGTTTTTGGATATAACCTTCCATTTAAATGTTTGTTAGTGGTTATATACCGTGTGTCGGCAATAGTGTTTGTGTTCAGAAAATGAACGGCGCTAAGTGATTGTGTCGTAGCTGGACATCTGGTCTAGGCATGTCTGCTTTAATTTAATTCAACTGTACCGGTAGCGTACAAGTATAGTTGTGTATCTAGCATATATAGCCTCGTCATAGAATCAATTTTTGGAGATGTTATGGATTTAAGGTCGTCTGCACCAACACTATATCTGTATAGTCGTGTAAGTACGGATAAGCAGGCCGCCGGTAATAAAACTGGCGTACAACGTCAGACTGAGGGGGCTTTGGTTGACGCAACAAAGTTAAAATATAGTAACATGCCCGTTATCTATATGTCAGATAACGGAATGTCAGCCAGTAAGGGGGAAAACATTGAACATGGATGTCTGGGGAGGTTTATTGAACTAAGTCGTTCAGGTCATATTGCACCCGGCTCTGTATTGGCCATGGAAAACATCGATCGTTTCTCTCGCTTAGCGTTAACAAGAGCCAGTGAGTTCTTAACCTGTATTCTCGCAGCCAATATTGTTGTTTATACATGGATTGATGGGGCAGTATATCAAAAAGATAATCTTGCATCCGCGATTTTGTCACTAGTTAAACTTGAAAGCAGCAATGATTATACAAATAAACTTTCTGCTCGGGTTACTGGTGCAGCTCGTGTTGCATTAAAGCGTCATCAAAATGGTGAGTGCGATGCAGATGGTTATCCAGCTGCAATTAATGGCTTCGGTAAAAATAAATTTTGGGTTGATACGACAACTGGGTTTGTACGCCCTCATCCATATTATTTCTCTATAGTTAAAGAAATGATTATGATGATTCGAGAAGGGAGGGGGCATATAGCAATTAAAAAGCATTTAGATGAAAGTTATACCCCCCCTACAATAGCTCAAAATTCTAATAAAGAGGGGTGGGGAATAAATCTTATTAAAAAGATTATAAGTGATCGTGCAGTTTTAGGCGAAAAAATAATTCATATTGATGGTCGCGAGCATCTGTTGGTAAATTATTATCCCGCTGTTTGCACTGAGGCTGAATTTGCACAAGCTAAGCGAGTGCGTAGTGAAAAAAAACAGTTTACTAGTAAGATGAAAAACGCTGCGGGCATTGTTACTGGAATGCGTATAGCCACTTGTGGGGACTGTGGCAGTTCACTACAGGTCTACCGTAGTAAAGCCGGAAAAAAAGATGAAAAGCTCCGTTATAAATGCAGCGGAAGGTCAGACACTTCGGTGAAAAGCTGCACAGCTGCAACATTTGATAATAGATATTTTGAGTATGCACTAATGTTGCTGATTGGCAGCGTGATACTTCAGCCTAAAAAAAATACAAATGAGAATAAAGTTGCTTCGATTAAAAATAAAATAGAATCGATAAGTTCAAAAATAGAAATCATGATTCAATCTGTGGGAGCAACCACAGAGGGAGATATACATATTCTGTTGACTGAACGACTAGATAAATTATCTAGGGAACGTAAACAGTTAAATGAAGAATTGACCATTGAGATTAGTCATGCGGAGGCTTCTATTAACCCAGATATATATATGCTGATACCACCAAACTACATTGACTACAATCAGGCTGATATAAGGAACGAGGTAAGGGATATAATATATAAGACAGTAAAATCAATAAAGGTGCATTCTGTTACTGGCTGTTTCTATATTCAGGTTGAGTTGTTTGGTGGAATGAGTACCGATGGTATTGTTATTGACAATAAGTATATTTCCGACTTCGGTTTTGATATGCACCATCAGCAGGAGAACGAGGAAGCATTCCTGGCTTACAATAAATTTGTCAATAACTTCGAGTGTATCGATAAAGATGGAAAGTTAATTAGAATGTTAGACTTGGTGAATGGCACTGATTTTATAATTTCTGATGAACTATATCTCAATCAAAGGGTAAAGGTTTTAAAGGAGAAGCCTATGACTGAGGAAATGCGTACTGCTATTGAAAAATTTGAAACTTGGGTTCCTAAAATCCAGTAATTAATATGCCGGTTAGTGATAAGGATTTTTGCCATTGCTAATGGTTGATATGTAAAATCACTAAATTATTCTGCTAAGATAAATAATGCTGTATATTCACGGCATGATGTGTAGCGTCATGCATATGAATGAGCAAAAAAAATGAAATTTTGTGGTGGCCCCATGCAGCGCAAGCTGCAAGACTGAAAGAATCCACCAAAATGGAAATGAGATTCAACTAAACCACCAATTTCTCTACATATTTTTTGATACCCAACCTAGTATTTTCTAATGCTTGCTGTAGCGCCACCCAGCAGCAATAAATCCAGTTTTTCATTAGCTCCGGCCTGTTATTTTAACCTCGCAGTTCCTTTCCAGCAGGCATACTTGCGGGAACGAACTCTAGGTGTTTCAATTCTCTCTAGAAAACGTTGTATTTTTTCTTTAAAAATAGCATCTTAGACTATGAGTGTCTTGTAGCTTGCTCGATGACTACCATATGAATTTACCCTATAGCTGCTTCCAACATTTTTTGAGCTGTGCATGGCAAGGTAAATATGGGAAATGGTTAAAATTACCTTACCCTAGTGCATCTTAATAGTTAGGAAATTAAAATTTCAGATACCACTGTATCTTTCAAATTAGTATATTCTTCAATGCTTCACAGCGACCATTCTCACAGTAGCCCCACCAGTCAGTCTTTTGACCAATGATCGCTACTATGGATGTGCTGTTTTTAGGTAAGCCTTTACGCCAACTAGATACGTCTGTGGCAGAGGGCAAAGGATTCGATTCAGGATGGGTATGCCACTCACCTATGTAAGTAAGATAGCCTCCTGATGTGTGCCAAAGTTGATCAACCATAACTTGATGGTGTTGTTTTTTACGTACAAAACCAAAACGCGATGCTTGGTCGTAGGGACTAGGTTCTGTAACGTGAGTTATTATTATATGAGGTGGCCGAATTTCTCCAATAAATACACCTCCTTGCTCAGGTTGACTGTGATGTAACTGCCGATATCGATTTAAAATATGAAGTACCGCAGTCTCAACGATTATTAGTCCACCAGCTCTATTACTCAAGGTCAGCTCAGCCTTGACGTCAGGAACAAACACTACATTCTCCAAATTTTTTCAGCTTTCTACGCTTATGATGAATTACATTACCTGTCGAGTGTTGAGCATAGGTCCAGGGAAGCTTATCCTGAAGAGTATTCAGCACGGCCTCTTGAATTAGTGCGGCAGTAATTGTGCTGACGCTAGCATCATAGGGTGTAAAAATGCTGCCGCAGGAAACTCGATGAGGAGCTACAGGTCTATCGACCTCCTTGAGGATCTCGAGACGCTTGGCACATTCATAACAGGCTTTTCCATCGTCGATCATAACAACAGACGCTTGACCATAAGCATCATTGTAGCCGTGGATGATGAAGGGAGGACGTTGGGTAGAAGCTCGAGCCAAGTAACTGAGCATTTTACCTGTTGGGGCGTGACCAGTAGCATCGATCACAATATCATAGCCACGAATATTATCTTCATTCATTTCAAAACGATAAGGTTTGACATCTATTCTTGGATTGCCCAAAGAGTCACGCTTTATTAGCTTACTTAGGGCCTCTGCTTTATTCCAACCGATATAAGTGGCTGGGAGAGCATGCCGACTCAGATTGCCTGGAGACAGAATGTCACTGTCACAGAGAACTAGCCGACCGGTATTGCCACGCCCTGCTCCTACCTTGGCAAGCAGCTGAGCAGCAAAGCCACCAATGGTGCCGCAGCCAATTATCAAGATTTGCTTGTTCTCAAGATCAAGGAAAACAGGTCTGTTGCGCCGTTGAAGCTCTTGGTCGCTTATCGAGCTCACATTTAAGCGAGAGAATGCGGTCGTTGCGGATTTTGATCTGAGCATAGGAAGGGTAGAGCCGAGCTTTAGTTTGTGTTTACCTCCCCTAGATTTAGCTCGTTCCGTTGTACGGTGTTTCAGGATCGTCTGGGTGGCTTTACTGAAGCAGACTTCAAAGCCAATGATGCCTTCGTTCGAAATATCGAACAACACCATTTGCCTGCCCTTGGTGAGCCTGGTGAGTATTCCATTGGCCAGTGAGTCATGAGCAGGGAGGTCAGCAGATTTTAACCAATCAAAGACTTCCCTGAGTGATTGAGGCGGCCATTTACTTGGTGCTATCGCAGTGTTGTTAACTCTGACAACGGTCACGTCGCCATCAATGCCCACAGCCGGTTTTTCTCCTCGTAACCTAAACCAGTCATCCCTTTGCCCAGCGTTGTGGAAGACAACATATTCTTTGTCTGTTTGTCCATCTGCTGAGGTTGCCACTTTCAGCGACTTGTATGAGAATTTTGTACCTGAAAGCTTGCCTGCATCACCATAAATGTAAGCATCCACGACCCCATTCCAGTAGTTCACAAACTCGGTTTGAAATTCCTCTTGCCGTTGATGGCCAGCTGTTACGGCATTGTCCAATGCTTGCTGGATCAGGCTGTTTAACATGGTAATTACAGCAGGTGGGTGTTGAGGATCCCAATCGGCAGTGTCCTGGTTCACCAAACATAATCTTTGGAAACTGCTTATGTGAGGTAAGGCCATACCGATTAAGTTGGCAGGGCGACTGATAACGTAAGTTTCCGGCAAGCGACTAAGATCTTCTCTTGGCCTAACTACAGCAATAATGAATTCACCTGCCTGTGTTTGGTAGGCTTTTATATAGGCTGGACACTCTCTCGGTAGAGAAATTGGTAGGCCGGTGATGTTGCGACTCTCGACATATCGAAAGCCGCTATGTAATAACAAGTTATGGATAGTCACTATCAACCACTCGTCATTGAATCGGTCATTTGGCTTTGTCGTTGAGGTTGTCGTTGTTGTTGGTATGCAGGTATGGCAACCCAAGGCTTGATAAGCTCTTCGTTTACAACACTGTCACCAAAAAGTCCATTTAGAGTTTTCAGTACTTCGTTCTTTGTTGAGAGCCTATTCAGTGCTCGATTAAGTTCTTCGTGCAGAGTCTCTGCTTTCGAGATAATGCTCTGAACCGTATTATCATCCATCTTTTCCTTGGGAAACAACAAGCGACCTTCATCTGAGGCATCTGGACTTTCCACTCCATCCCTTAACTTGGTGGCCAACTGTTCTGTTACTTTTAACAAAAGTTCACCATGATCTTTTGTGTCAGGCATAGGTGTATTATCAAAGGTGTCAACGACGCATTTCATAAGAGCTATGGAGGATAATTCAGGAGATTTCCACTGCACATCTCGCCAAGCCTTCAGGTATCGACAGACCTGCCGCATAGGGTCACCATGTCGCGCTACTGCGCTCCTGAACCAACGCGCAACGATTTCTGGATCTGACTTAATCCACTTATCCTTTCCTCTGACAGCCAAGTAAACACAATTTTCATCAAGCTTTCGAGTGGCTGACTTACTGAGAACACTTTCATTCAGTGAATCCATCCCTGCGACAGAGTTCAATGCCACTTCTCGAGTTTCAAACTGATCTCTTGGGATTGCATACATGGGCACATCTACATGCACATTTCTATCTTCGATGACAATACGTCCACAAGTAGGCTTCTTTAATGCTTTCCAGTTGTAGTTTTCTTCTGCCAAAGATGCTAGCGATGCATCTACAAGTAGGAGAAGAAGCTCATGGCCGACTAACGGTTGCTCTTTGAACATATCCATAGGCATGTATGTACCATCATCAATGTCCATCTGTTGTGGCGGTTTATGATATGGCTTGTTCAGTGTTTTGTACTTGTAACTTCCTTGAACCCAAAATCTTGGCTCTGTATTCAAGAAGGCTCCGCGTGCGTCATCACTCATATCCAAGAGCAGTTTCACAACTCGCTGGACATCTGCATTGTCAAGATAGCGCAGGTTGGTTTTCCTAATTGCACTTTCTACGAGTTGGATATTCGTTGAGCTCCGAGAACGGCTGGCCAGCATTTTGACGACATCTTTTGCTTCTGTGAATACACCCTTTGTCCGAATTCTGATCGTGTCCTTAAGTTTCTCGAGAGAAGCCTTGTCGGTGCTGGTAGGCTCCAGTCTTTTCATGAGACCGTCATTGGTATTGGTAAGATATAGATGTGCTGACCATTTCATTCTGACGCTTCCTTACGGTCGGTGGGGTGAATGAAGGCTGGAGCCTCCGTGCTAAAGAAAGTCTCGATAAGTGCTTTTTTGCCAGTAGCTGTGGTTGCTACAGATTTTCCCCACGCGACAAGTGCTTTCAGTGACTCTTCGCTCGCATTGTCTAACGAGATGACTCGAGCCTGTTGATCAGGCACGGTTTCATCAAGCGAGAAATAGCAAGGGGGCATGCCTTCTCGATTTAGTGCCTTACCGGCCATGAACCCGTGCATTTTCTGCGAGGAGGACATGACTGTCTCAATGAGTGCCTTTCCACCGCCCCAAAGGCCAAAGTACCCAGGGAACCACCTAGAGATGTTATTGGGATTGATACAAAAATCGTTGGAGAGGGTTCCAATATTAAGAATTTTGATATCGTTTGCTGTTATACCCTTAAACTCCTCATCATCCAGATAATTCAGCGCTTCATGATAGGCGACGAATGATGGATTGTTTGCTAGTAAGCCTCCATCGGCAAAATACGCACTCTGCCACTCGATATAGTGAGGTAGGAAGTAGGTGGGGGCAGCAGATGTAGCCATGGCTACATCAACCAAGGTGAATTGATCATCTCGGGTGAACAGGGAGTTATGACAGGTTTTGATGAACAAAGGGCGACCTGTGCTCAGGTTGACCGTTGGGATGAGCAGGCGTCGTTTTAGCGATCTGACCGTCTTGCCGGTTCCCACGATCTCAGTCACTGCTTTTTCCAGGTTGTTAGCCTTATAGAGGGGGCTCAGCAACAGCTTACCTAGCTGGTATATGTTTCGAACACAATTGGGCACCCAACTCTGGCGAGGGAAAATATCTGGAGCTGCTTTGTGAAACTTGCCCTGCAAGTCTCTAGCTTTCTGACCATCAGCCAAAGCTATGGCAATTATTCCGCCGATGGAAGCCCCGGTGATCATGTCGAAGTAATTACCGATGGCCAAATCAGGATTGTTGTTGCGCTCAGCCAGAACCCGTTCTAGTTCCGCTAAAATGGTAATTGAGAAGAGACCACGCACCCCTCCACCGTTCAAAGACAGGATTTTGAATTGCTTGTTAGAGTCGTTCATGGAGCCTCCATTAGAACCGTACACAATATGCGGGGATTCTGTGCTCACTTCAATGGGGAGCGTAAAAAGAACACTGTAACGGCTACTCTACGGCGCTGTTGCCAAAATGAACTGTTCTGATAACAGCTAACCCTGCTCCAAGTTACTGTTACTCTTTGGTCTTTTCTCCACGGGTCACCTGCCTTGGTAGAACCACTCACTGTGCAGTATGAGCGGGCACAGGCCAACATATATCGGCGATGAATGAGGCTAGAAAAGCTTATGAAATGCGTATTGCACGTCATTCCAGATATGTAGTTATGTTGAAGCTCTGCGGGCTAGAGCTCCATCCTCATTTCCAGCTCTGCTGGTCTGCTGCATGTGTTATATTCGGCTCAGATGTTGAGCCGAATGATGGGCTGGGTCGGCTCATTATTGAGACCCTAGTACGTTGGATGAGGAAATAATGGAACCATTTTGGATTTGGCAACAAGCTGATTGGCCCCATTTTCGTTGGCGGGATAGCGAGATATTGCCCAGATTACGGCAGGTTCAACGCAGACAGGGAATTCTAATCGGTAGTCATTCCAGGTTGGGGAACCCCGACCAAACGTTGGACACGTTATTGGCTAACATCATCGCCTCGTCCGCTATCGAAGGCGAACGTCTCAATGCCCAATCCGTGCGATCTTCCC